>NZ_BOPC01000009.1 GCF_016863555.1 Micromonospora qiuiae
GCGCGACGGTGCCGGATGAAAGCGCCTCAAAGCTGATCGATCGGTCGCTGTACGGGGCAGGACTCGCCTCGTCGCCACCGCCCAATTGCCCGGACTCGCTTATGTGGCGGCAAAAAGTGCAAGATTTGTGATTCTGGAACGCCTGCGCGGCGATGCCGGTCCTCAAGGACCGCACCGCGAGGCTCGGGGGTCAGGCGCGGAGGATGCGCGAAAGGACGGCGGCGGCGTGGTCGACCGCGGCGTCGGTGACGTCGAGGTGGGTGACCAGGCGGGCGGTGCGGGGGCCGAGCACCGAGATGAGCACTCCTTCGGCGCGGGCGGCAGCCGCGAGCGAAGGCGCGTCCATCGGCGCCTTGGTCAGGTCCAGCGGGACCAGGTTGGTGCGGACCGGCGTGGCCAGCACCCCGTACGGTGCGATCGCCTCGGCCAGCCGGGCCGCCTTCGCGTGGTCCTCGGCGAGCCGGTCGACGTGGTGGGCCAGGGCGTACCGTCCCGCGGCGGCCAGGATGCCGGCCTGACGCATCCCGCCGCCCATCCGCTTGCGGATCAGCCGGGCCCGCTCGATCCGGTCGGCGGCGCCGACGACCAGTGAACCGACCGGCGCGCCGAGCCCCTTGGAGAGGCAGACCGAGAGCGTGTCGAACAGTTCGCCGTAGGTGGCCAGCGGCACCCCGTCAGCGACGTGGGCGTGCCAGATGCGTGCGCCGTCGCAGTGCAGCGCCAGCTGCGCGGCGTCCGCGACCCGGCGCAGTTCGCGCAGCGTGTCGAGGGGAATCACCCCGCCACCGCCGCGGTTGTGGGTCTGCTCCACCGCGATCGCCCGGGTGGGCACCGCCCAGTAGCCGTCGGGCCGGATCATGCCGGCCACCCCGTCGGGGTCGATGTCCGCGCCGACCGCCGGCCAGGTCCGCGAGGTGATTCCGCCGTACGCGGCAGCCGCACCCATTTCGTACGTCACCACGTGCGCGTCGGCGTCGCAGAGCAGCTCGCTACCGGGCGGCACCAGCACCTGCAGGGCGATCTGGTTGGCCATCGACCCGGTCGGGCAGAACAGCGCCGCCTCGTGCCCGAACAGCGCCGCGACCTCGCGCTCCAGGGCGTTGACCGTCGGGTCCTCGCCGTAGACGTCGTCGCCGACCTCGGCGGTGGCCATCGCCTCCCGCATCCCTGCGGTGGGCCGGGTGACGGTGTCCGAGCGGAGGTCGATCGGCACGCCTCGCTTGGTCGGGTCAGCCACGCAGCATCTCCGCCACCAGGAATGCCAGTTCCAGCGACTGCTGGGTGTTCAGTCGCGGGTCGCAGGCGGTCTCGTACCGGTCCGGCAGGTCGAGGTCGGCGATGCCCTGCGCTCCGCCCAGGCACTCGGTGACGTCCTCGCCGGTCAGCTCCACGTGCAGGCCACCCGGGTGGGTCTCCAGGCCGCGGTGCACCTCGAAGTAGCCCAGCACCTCGTCGACGATCCGGTCGAAGTGGCGGGTCTTGTAGCCGTTGGACGACTCGTGGGTGTTGCCGTGCATCGGGTCGCACTGCCACACCACCTTCGCCCCGGCGGCCGTGACCTTGGCCACGATCGGTGGCAGCACGTCGCGTACCTTGTGGTTGCCCATCCGGCTGATCAACGTGAGCCGGCCGGGGATGTTGTCCGGGTTCAGCTTCTCGCACAGCTCGATCGCCTGGTCCGGGGTGGTGGTCGGGCCGAGCTTGACCCCGATCGGGTTGGCGATGCGGGAGATGAAGTCGATGTGCGCGCCGTCGAGCTGCCGGGTGCGCTCGCCGATCCACAGGAAGTGCCCGGACAGCCCGTACGCCCGGCCGCCGGAGACCCGGGTCAGCGCCCGGTCGTACTCCAGTGCCAGGGCCTCGTGGGAGCAGTAGAGGGTGACCGTACGCAGGGCCTCGTCCTCGGTCATTCCGCAGGCCCGGATGAACGCGATCGCCCGGTCGATCTCCCGGGCGATCGCTTCGTACCGCTCGCCGGCCGGCGAGTTGCGCACGAAGCCCTTGTTCCAGTCGTGCACCGCGTGCAGGTCGGCCAGGCCGCCGGCGAGATAGGCACGGAGCATGTTCATCGCGGCGGCCGAGTTGGCGTACGCCCGGATCATGCGCTGCGGGTCGGCGACCCGAGCCTCCGGCGTGGCCTCCAGCGAGTTGATCATGTCGCCGCGGTAGGCCGGCAGGCCCCGGGCGTCGGTCGGCAGCGACCGGGGCTTGGTGTACTGCCCGGCGACCCGGGCCACCTTGACCACCGGCAGCGACGCGCCGTAGGTGAGCACGATCGCCATCTGCAGCAGCGTGCGGGCGTTGGCCAGCAGGTGACTCTCGGTGTTGTCGGCGAAGGTCTCCGCACAGTCACCGCCCTGCAACAGGAACGCCTTGCCCTCGCAAACCAGCGCGAGGCGCTGGCGCAACTGGTCGACCTCGTACGGGGCCACCACCGACGGGACCCTGTCGAGCACCTTGCAGACCTCGGCGACCTGGGCCTGGTCCGGCCAGGGTGGGGTCTGGGCGCGAGGCAGCTCTCGCCAGCGGTCCAGGCCGAGGGCCTCGTCCTCGGCGGAGTCGGCGGTCGGACGGCTGGTCTGCAGCACCGGGCTGCCCACCGCCGGATGACTCAACTGATGCCACTCATGGCGCATGACAGAAAGCGTACGGCGACCGGCGGGGTGGCCGACCAGCGAGGGGCCAGGTTCCGGCAGATGGACGCCGATCTTGTCGCTAGGGCTGGTGGCGGGAGTCGTGCGGGTGAGCTGCGACGCGGGTCAGGGCGTTGGCGCGGGGGCGGGGCTGTGCCCGCCGGGACGTTCGTCCGAGATGCACCAGTCGAGCCCGTCCCGCGTGACCGTGAACAGCAGCGGCCGGGTGGCCTTGCGCTTACCGACAGCAACCGTCACCGCGGCGCTGACCTCCTGCCCCGACGAGCCGGGCCGGATGTCGACGATTTCGGTCTCCGACACCTCGAAATGGTCGGCGAAGTCGCCGTTCGGCCCGGTCGCGGCCCCGTCGAACGCCTCGTGCAGCACCGCGCACAGCTGGCTGCGCCCGGCTTCGACATCCTTGGCCGCTATCGCGTCGAGGTACGCCTGCACCCGTTCCCGGGACTTCGTCAGGGCCTCCTCGGCCGGTGCCCGTCCGGGCTCCTCCGCCTCGCTCTCCCCCGCGATGAGACCGCAGCCGCCCAGCGCGAGCGGCATGGTCGTGAGCAGGACGGCGCCGACGGCCCATCGCCCGTACCTCACCCGCATCGCTACCTCCCAGGCGTCCGAGCCGCCGAGTCTGTCACACCACCGTCGGATGCAAGGAAGGGCACCTTCTTATCGCCTTTTGCATAGGAAGGGCCCCCTGTTAACACTCATATCAGAACCCCCGCCGGACCCGGCAGCCGCCACGGCCGACGACGCGCGACGGGTGGTGCTGTTCTGTTAACAAGGGGCCCTTCCTCTACCGCAGGCGTTAATAAGGGGCCCTTCCTTTCACCTCAGCCGAGGCCGCCCTTGATGGCGCTGATCAGCTCGCCGTTGCTGGTGTCACCGGAGAGCTCCCAGAAGAAGGCGCCACCGAGGCCCTGGTTCTTCGCGTACGTCATCTTGCCGTTGATGGTCGACGGGGTGTCGTAGCTCCACCAGTTGCTGCCGCACTTGGCGTACGCCGTGCCGCCGACGGTGCCGGTGGCCGGGCAGGTGTTCTTGAGCACCTTGTAGTCCTCGATCCCCTGCTCGTAGGTGCCCGGAGCGGGCCCGGTCGCGGCGCCACCCGGTGCGGTCTGGGTCACCCCGGTCCAGCCACGGCCGTAGAAGCCGACGCCGAGCAGCAGCTTGTTGGCGGGGATGCCCTTGCTCTTGAGCTTCTGGATGGCCGCGTCCGACCAGAAGCCCTGCTGGGGGATTCCGGCGTACGAGTAGAGGGGCGAGTGCGGGGCCGTCGGGCCCTGCGCGTTGAAGGCGCCGAAGTAGTCGTACGTCATCGGCATGATCCAGTTGAGGTTCGCCGCCGCACCGGCGTAGTCGGTCGCGTCGATCTTGCCGCCGTTGCTGCCGTCCGCGGTGATCGCAGCGGTGACCAGCGCCGACGAACCGAACCGGCTCCGCAGCGCGCTGACCACGTTCTTGAACGCGTTCGGGCCGCTGGCGTCGCAGGTCAGGCCGCAGGCGTTCGGGTACTCCCAGTCGATGTCGATGCCGTCGAAGACGTCCGCCCAGCGCGGGTCCTCGACCAGGTTGTAGCAACTCTGGGCGAAGGCGGTCGGGTTCTGCGCGGCCTGGGTGAAGCCACCGGACCAGGTCCAGCCGCCGAAGGACCAGATCACCTTGATGTGCGGGTACATCCGCTTGAGCTTGCGCAGCTGGTTGAAGCTGCCGCGCAGCGGCTGATCCCAGGTGTCGGCGACGCCGTCGACGCTCTCCGCCGCGGTGTACGCCTTCTCGTAGTCGGCGTAGCTGTCACCGATGGTGCACCGGCCGCCCGTGGTGTTGCCGAAGGCGTACAGGATGTGGGTCAGCTTGGCCGCCGAGCCGCTGGTGTGGATGTTCTTGACGTGATAGTTGCGGGCGTAGACGCCCCACTGGGCGAAGTAGCCGACGACCTTGCGGTCCCCGCTGGGCGGCGTGGTGGGCGGCGGCGCGGTGGTGGGGGGCGCTGTGGTCGGCGGGGTGGTCGTGGGCGAGATGGTGGTCGGCGGGGTGGTGGTCGGCGGCGGCGTGCCACCGCCGCAGGAAGCGCCGTTGATGGTGCAGTTCAGCGGCGCCCGGTACGCGCCGGTGCCGTTGTAGCCCCAACTGAAGGAGGCACCCGGGGCCAACGCACCGGCCCAGCTCTTCTTGACCGCCACGTACCGGTTGCCGTCGCGGGTGATGTCGGCGTCCCAGAAGCTGCTGATGCTGGTGCCCGAGGGCAGCTCGAACTCGATGCGCCAGGTGCTGAGGCTGGCGTCCGAACCGTTGGTGATGGTGACCCTCGTCTCGTGACCGGTCCCCCAGTCCTGCACACGGGTGAAGGAGGTGGTCACGCTTCCGGCGCCGAACGCCGAGGCCACCGGGACCGTGGCGACGGTCACGGCGACCACGGCGCCGACCCAGAGGGCCCGGCGGAGCGATCTCTTCATGTGGCGTCTCCAAACAGTTAGGAAACTTTCCAAAAGGATGAGGAGACGCTACTCACGCGTCACCACTTCGTCAAGATGCACATACATCGATTGGCGCGAGAGGCCAACCAGCCGACTCCTCGAGGCCGGCCAGGACCTGAGGTCCACCAGAGCCGTCCGCCGGGTCGCTCCCGGCGCCTTCCGGACTCGCCTTCGCGGTGAAGAGCCCGCTCTGGCCGCATCGACCCGGCCTGACGGCACGGCACGACGTAGCCTCGGGCCATGACAGTCTTCGACATTCCGATCGGCGCGCTCGGCGGCGGCCCGGCCGACCTGGCGCGCTACCGCGGACGCGCCCTGCTGGTGGTCAACGTCGCGTCCCGGTGTGGGCTCACCCCGCAGTACGTCGGCCTTCAGGCCCTGCAGGACGAGTACGCCCAGCGCGGACTGGTGGTGCTCGGGGTGCCGTGCAACCAGTTCGCCGGCCAGGAGCCGGGCACCGCCGCGGAGATCAGCGAGTTCTGCCAGGTCAACTACGGGGTGACGTTTCCGCTCACGGAGAAGGTCGAGGTGAACGGCCCCGGCCGGCACCCGCTCTACTCCGCCCTGGTGGGCGCTGCCGACGCCGAGGGCCACACCGGCGACGTACGGTGGAACTTCGAGAAGTTCCTGGTCGCCCCCGACGGCACGGTCGCCGCCCGATTCGCCCCCACCACCACCCCCGACGACGCCGCCCTGCGCAGCACCATCGAGAAGTACCTACCCGCCGCTTGACCCCACCTGGGCCGGCCCCAAACCGGTCACCCATCCGTCATCACCGATATAAATACTGTCGGTCATCGACCAGCGCCAGATCTGCGAGGAATCAGGGTCATGGATCTATCGGTCTGCGCCCCCCGGTGCCGGCCGCCGGAATTCGGGCACCGCCGGAACCGCATAGACACCATGTAGATCCTGTCTCATTTTCATGTAGGAACCATGTAGATTCCATGAAATATCCGCGGCGGTCGAATTTCCGAGCCGGCCCCGCAGAGGCGGTTTGGCCAACGTCCACGGACTCTCCCGATAAACGACGCACCAGCCCCCGCCGGCAGAAAACCCGGCACCACCGGGCCAGATAGGCGCGTGCCGGCCACCTCCGCAGAAGGACACGGCGTGATGGCGCCGCGACCTGCCGTAAAAGCGATCGCCCCCTATCGGCTGGATTGCCCTGGAAGTCCCCCCATCGGAGGTCCTGCTGGCTTTGTGATTCTCGATACCTGAATTGCGCTTCCGTCGGCCAATGCCATCCACAAATAACGCGGCCTCACGACGCGATCCAATGACTGTGGCCCATGCTACGGAGCAGCAACGAGGGTTGTCGTGCGGGGAAAGCCGTCGGGTAGGGTCGGAGGCCACCCACCTGGGGCTGCCCTGAATCCGGCAGCCCGACGACACAGAGATTGTCGTAGATACGCGACTGCGTACGTCGCCTGAAATGGGTCGTCGTACCGTATGCCCCTTGGAATGGAGACCGTGTCCGCACTCAGAGTCAAGTCGCTGTACAAGGTCTACGGGAACCGCGCCGACAAGGCGATGGAACTCCTCAAGAACGGCGCACACCAGGACGAGAAGCTGGCAGGGCTACCGGTCACGGCCGCGGTCGTCGACGCGAACTTCGAGGTCAGACGTGGCGAGATCTTCGTGGTCATGGGCCTGTCCGGCTCGGGTAAGTCCACCCTGATCCGCATGCTCAACGGCCTGCTCGCACCCACGCACGGCACCGTGGAAGTCGACGGGATCGACATCACCAAGCTCAAGCCGGCCGCGCTGCGCAAGCTGCGCCGCGAGAAGATCAGCATGGTCTTCCAGCACTTCGCGCTCCAGCCGCACCGCTCGGTCCTCGACAACGCCAGCTACGCGCTGGAAGTGGCGGGCCTGCCCCGCGACGAGCGCCGGGAGAAGGCACTGGAGGCGCTCCGGATGGTCGGCCTGGACGGCTGGGCCGACAAGCTGCCCCAGGAACTCTCCGGCGGCATGCGACAGCGGGTCGGCCTGGCCCGCGCGCTCGCCGCCGGCACCGACATCATGCTCATGGACGAGGCGTTCTCCGCGCTCGACCCGCTCATCCGCCGCGAGGTGCAGGACCAACTTCTCGAACTGCAGGCCGAGCTCGGCAAGACGATCGTGTTCATCACGCACGACCTGAACGAGGCGATGCGCCTCGGTGACCGCATCGCGGTCATGCGTGCCGGCCGGATCGTCCAGATCGGCACCGCCGAGGAGATCCTCACCGACCCGTCCAACGACTACGTCGCTCAGTTCGTCGCCGACGTCGACCGGACCAGGATCCTCACCGCGTCGGCGGTCATGGAGCGGCCGCTCGGCGTCGTGGACGTGAACTCCGGCCCGCGGGTGGCCGCCCGCGTGCTGCGCGAGACCCAGACGTCCGCCGTCTACATCACCGGCCGCGACAAGCGGTACCTGGGCACCGTGACCGCCGACGCCGCCGCCCAGGCGGTCCGGGAGGGACGCAAGAACCTCCAGGAGATCGTGTCGACCGAGTACGCCCGCACGGTCGACGACACGACACCGGTGGCCGACATCTTCGCGCCCTGTGCGGAGAGCCCGGCCCCGGTCGCCGTGGTCGACGCCGCCGGGCGGCTCGCCGGCGTGATTCCGCGGGTCACGCTGCTGAGCGCCCTGGGCAGCATCAGCACCGACGTCAGCGAGAACACCGCCACGCCCGAACCCACCGACGTGGCCGGCACGACACCGGCCGCAAGCGGCACGGCCGCACCGGAGGTCCCGGTCCAGGTGGGTGCCCAGGCTCCGGCCCGCCTGACGGAAGGGCCCGCATGAACATCATCGAGCGCATCAACGACATGCTGCCGTACGTCCGGATCGGCGACGCCTTCACGACCGGCGTCGACTGGTCGAGGGAGCACCTGTCCGCCGTCTTCGACGGCATCGCCGCCACCGTCGACTCGCTGGTCGAGCCGCTGGCGAGCCTGCTGACCACGCCCCCGGCGATCGTCATGGTGCTGATCTTCGCCGGCCTCGGCTGGTGGCTGCGGGGCTGGAAGTTCGGCCTGGGCACCGCGCTCGGGCTCGGCATGGTAGCCGGGATGCCGATCTGGGACCAGACCATGAGCACGCTGGCGCTGGTCCTGGTCTCCAGTGCGCTCGCCCTGCTGCTCGCCGTACCGCTGGGCATTTTCATCGCGGAGAATCCCCGTGCCTCGGCAATCGTCCGACCGGTGCTGGACCTGATGCAGACGATGCCCGCGTTCGTCTACCTGATCCCGGCAATCTTCTTCTTCGGTGTCGGCGTCGTGCCCGGCGCGTTGGCCACCGTGGTGTTCAGCATGCCGCCCGGGGTGCGCCTGACCGAGTTGGGCCTGCGTCAGGTCGACCGCGAGGTCGTCGAGGCCGGCGAGGCGTTCGGTGCCTCGCCGTGGAAGATCCTGCTGCGCACCAAACTGCCCCTGGCCCTGCCCACCATCATGACCGGCGTCAACCAGGTCATCATGCTGGCGTTGTCGATGGTCGTCATCGCTGGGATGGTCGGTGCCGGCGGTCTGGGTGAGGTGATCACGACGGCACTCTTCCGCGCTCAGGTCGGCGCGGGCTTCGAGGGCGGCGTTGCCGTGGTGATCCTGGCGGTGGTGCTCGACCGCCTCACCGACTCGATCGGCGCGCGTACCGCGGCGGCGAAGGCGCAACGCGCCATGCAACAAGCCTGATCCACTGCCCTGACCCATGCAGGGGAGTCACCGATGCCGGCGCCCTGCCTCGCTACCGCGAGTTCCGCCGGTGCACAGTAACGAGGGAAGGACACTCCACATGTGGAGCAGTAAATTTGTGCGCCGGGTCGCGGTGGCGGCCGCCGCTGCCCTGGCGCTGACCGGCGTCGCCGCCTGCGGCGACGATGGCAAGTCCGGCGGCTCCGCCGGTGACAGCAAGAAGATCAGCATCGGCTACATGGCCTGGGACGAGGCCATCGCCACCTCCTACCTCTGGAAGAACCTGCTGGAGGAGAAGGGCTACCAGGTCGAGTTGAAGAACGTCGAGGCTGGGGTCGTCTACCAGGGCCTGTCGACGGGCGACATCGACCTCTTCCTCGACAGCTGGCTGCCGCAGACCCACGCCGACTACATGGAGCGGTACGGCGACAAGATCGAGAAGATCGGCGTCTGGTACGACAACGCCAGCCTGAGCATCGCCGTCCCCGATTACGTGACCGGCATCGACTCGCTGGAAGACCTGGCCGCGAACGCGGGCACCTTCAACGGCGAGATCATCGGCATCGAGGCCGGCGCCGGCCTGACCGCCGCCACCCAGGACAAGGTCATCCCGGAGTACGGCCTGACCGGCAAGCTGAAGCTGACGACCTCGTCGACCCCGGCCATGCTGGCCGCGCTGGACGGCGCGATCAAGGACAAGAAGCCGATCGTGGTGACCCTGTGGCACCCGCACTGGGCCTACGCGAACTACCAGCTGAAGGACCTGGCGGACCCGAAGGGCACGCTCGGCGGGGCCGAGGAGATCAACAGCCTGGGCCGTAAGGGCTTCGGCGCGGACTTCCCCGAGGTCACCGAGATGCTGAAGAAGTTCAAGATGGACGACCAGCAGCTCGGCTCGCTCGAGGACCTGATGTTCAACGTGCACAAGGACAACGAGGAGAAGGCCGTCGAGGAGTGGCTCAAGGCCAACCCGGACTTCGCCGGCACGCTGGCCACCTCCTGACCGACCCCTTGAGCGGTCAGCCGCGCCGGTGGCGGAGTCAATGCGGCTCCGCCACCGGCGCCGCTTCATCCGGTACTCGCCGTAGGTCCTCCCTCGCGCTACCCGAAGACGGTGAAGGTGTCGAGGACGTGGTCGACATGGCGATCCTTCGGATCGTTGGCCATCTCGGCGACCAGCTGCTCATATCCCGAGACCATCGCCTTCGGAAAGTGTTCCCGCATGACCTCGATCCGGCGGTCGGCCTTGCCAGCGCGAGCCGACGGCGGAAGGTTCCGCCGCACCTCGTCAAGAATGGCGCGCGACCAGACCGGCCGATACAGGTCCTGCTCAGCGCAGCGCAGCAGGGTGTCGGCAAGCACACTGGGCACGAGGACGCAGGCGTCCAGCACCGCTACGATCATCAGAGTCCGTCACGCACCGAGCTGATCGTCTGACGGCTGGCGGCCACGCCTGATCGCTTCGTCATAGACGCCCATGTCGATCGCGTCTGCGGTCAACTCGTCCAGCGCCTCGCGGCGCGCCCTCGACCGCCGCTCCTTGTACGCGAGCACGTCATGCAGTGCGACTCGACGGCTGGAGTTTGGCCGGGTGTAGGGCAACACCCCGTCGTTCATCAGCTTGACCACTGTCGGCCTGGTCACGCCGAGAATCGCGGCAGCTTCTCCGGTTGATAGCTCGACGTTCTCCGCCATGACCCGGACCGGCCGCCCTCGGCCGAGGATCGACACGACTTCGGCGAGAGCCTCGCCTACCACCGGCGGCACGTCGACCGGCTCCGCCCCATCGACGATGAGTTGCAGTCGCCGCCCCCGGAGTGGTCGCCGGGCGAAACGCCTCAGCTCCTCACCGTTCGGCTCCAGCCCGCCCGCAGGCACCACCGTCACAAGATCCTCCAGCCAGGTTGTTTCCTGCTCTCACGATACCCGTCGAAACGAAAAAAACGATAACTTCCGCGAACTCAGCGAATTCACTGGCCGCAGGTAGGCCGACCGCTCGGACACATGCGGCCTTACCGCCGCGAGCGACGCCTATGCCGGTACACAAAGCCACCGAACAGCCGCCAGAGTTCGTCTACATAGGTCACTGCTCGACCACTGTCGACGATGCCCGGATCATGGCGAAACACCCAGGATCTTCATGCGCGGAATCTCCGCGCCTCACCTTCCCGCACGCGTGCCGCGAATCCGCACGCCCGAACCCAAGCAGGAGCCTCCTCCCTATGATCAATAAGTACCCCGGAATCTGTGGTAGTTGCGGACAACGGGTGAAGGCCGAACTCGGACAGGCGCTGAAGATCGGCAGCCGATGGATCACCTATCACCATGAATGCGCACCGATCAAGAACGCTCCGCCCGCCGGGACTCACCGCGGCTGGCACGACCTGCCGGTCGTGGGCTTCGACATCGAGGGCACCGAAAAGGAGCCCATGGACAGCCGCATCGTCTCCGCAGCCCTGGTCTATGCCGACGGCACTACGTCAAGCTGGCTCATCAACCCCGGCGTACCCATTCCGTCCGATGCCAGCAAGATCCACGGGATCACCAACGAGACGGTGCGTAGCACCGGAAGGCCACCCCGGGAAGCCCTGGCCGAGCTGGCAACGGCGATCTCGAAGGTGATCGCGGACGGCATGCCGCTCGTCGCCTTCTGCGCCCCCTACGACGTCACGACGCTGCACAGCGAGCTGGCACGTCACGGTCTCCCGGCCGTCGACTGGGACCGCGCCGACATCATCGACCCCTCGATCCTGCACGGGGAAGTCGAGCCCCGCTGGTACGACAGCCGGCAGCTGGGCGACCTGTGCAGGTACTACGAAGTCGAGCTGACAAACGCTCATGACGCGGCAAGCGACGCACGCGCGGCGGTCGACCTGGCGGTGTCGATCGCGGCCCGTCACGAACGGATCGCTCGGCTGCACCCTGACGCCCTGCATCAGGCGCAGATCGGCTGGTACGCCAAGCAGAAGCGTGAACTCCAGGCATTCTTCGACCGGCGGGGCAGCGGTGAGACAGTGAGCTTGGAATGGCCTCTCGAGACCAAGCGACGCGGATAAACCGACAGGAAAACCGACACTACCGGTCGGCTGTGGTAGACGCCCATCAGCGGCCGAACTCCCAGGCCAGGTGGAGCCGGTCGGCGGGCACGCCCGCCGCGGGCAGCCGGCGGCGGGCCGCAGCGAGCATGGCTGGCGGGCCGCACACGTAGACCTCCTGCACAGCCCGGTAGTGGTAGAGGGCGAGCGTGAGGGCGTCCCCCTGCTCGGCCGGCGGGACCGAAGCATCGTGGGAGAACGCGGGCACCACGGTCAGCCAGTCGTGGGCACACTGGAGCTTGTCGAGGCTGATCGCGTCGTAGAGGTCGCCGAAGGTGCGCGTACCGACGATCAGCGTCACCCGCCGCCCGGCCTGTGCCGCGGCGACCTGCTCGACCAGGGCGCGCAGCGGCGCGAGCCCGGTGCCGCCGGCGACCAGCAGCAAATCTGCCCCGCGGGTCGGGTCGAGGCTCAGACCGGCGTCGTGGGGCGGGCCGAGCCAGAGCAGGCCGCCGGGGCGTACCGCGTGGACCAGGGCACGGGAGACGGCCGCGACGGCACGGACGTGGAACTCCAGGGTGCCGTCGGGGCGAGGGACGTTGGCCGGCGAGTACCACCGCCACCGGCCGGGCCAGCGTTCGGTGCTGACCGGCACCGCCTGGCCGGGCTGGAACGGCAGCCGACGCCACGGGCGTACGGTCAGGGTGGCGACGCCCTCGCCCGCCCGATGATGCTCGATGACCTCGGCTGGCCACCACGCCGGGCCGTCGCCGACCCCCTCGGCTGCGTCGGCCACCGCCGCCGACGCCTGCCACGCGGCGCGGTCCCACATCGCCGCCAGCTCCGGCGTCCACAGTAGGTGCCGGGCGACGGTGCCGGTCAGCGCCGCCTCGATGGTGCGCTGATGCGGCAGCAACCGGTGGCGGCGGTACGCGCGGCCGAGCACCGCCAGCAGCGCCGACCGCCCCGCCGGATCGTCACCGCCACTGGCCAGCCGCCCCAGCGCGGCGAGGAACAGGCCCGCCGTCCGTTCCGGCAGCAGCCCCGGGCAGCGCTCCTCGACCGCGCACCAGAACTGCCCGGCGGCCTGGCGGGCGTACCGCATGGTGAGCGTCCACGACGCGGCCAACGTGGCGGTCACGAGCCGGCCTCGTCGGCGAACGCCCGCCCGGCCGCCGTCACCGTGCCGGCCGGCACGCCCAACTCCCGCAGCACCCCGGCCAGGTAGTCGACCACCCGCCGGTGCTGCGCCTCGGTCAGGCCCAGGCCGCGCCACGCCCCGGCCGCCGGCCGGACCAGGTCGCCGGCCGGTCCGCCGAGCGCCACCGTGAGGGTCAGCGCCAGGTGCCCGGCGAGCCGGGCCCGATCAACCCCGATGAGGTACGGCGCCAGCTCCGCGTCCGCCACCACCAGCCCCAGCCACCGCGTCACCGCCTCCCGCACCAGCTCCGGCCCGGCCACACCCCTCATCGGGTACGCCCCGAGCCCGGTCACGACCACCGGAACGTCGTCCCGCATCGCCGCCATGGAAAGCCTTTCCGCAGAGATCGTGAGTTGGAGCGGCACCGGAGCGGGCGGGGACGGCGGAGACGCGTTCGGGGGTAGCGCCCCACCGGAGCCCAGCACCCGCCCCGGGCCATGCGTCCACCCTGGTCAGGCAGGCATTCAAGCGGTACGACTACGCTCTGCACCCGCGCTGTACCTCCTCTGAAGTAGAGCCGTTAAGCTGCTGAATGGCCGATCTCGATGCGATCGGAGGCGAGCCGATGACGACCGTGCAGACGTGGACCGGCCGGCAGACCCGGGCGCTGCGGCACGCCCTCCGCATGAGCATCCGGGACTTCGCCGAACACCTCGGCGTCAGCGAACGCACGGTGTCCAAGTGGGAGGCAGGCCGCGATGCTGTACGGCCACGGCCCGAGATGCAAGCCGCTCTCGACACCACGTTACTGAGGGCCAGCGGCGAGGCCGTGAGCCGGTTCAGTGCTGCGACGGGCAACGAGGATGTCTGCCCCGCTGGGACGACAGGCGGCTACCGCATCCAGTCCCACAAGTTCATTCCGGCCTACATCGGCACGGCGGTGGCCAACGAACTGGTTGACTTGCCGCAGATGGAACCTCGCCCGCACGAGTGGCTGGACGTGTCGGTCATGAGGGTGCCGCATCCGGACGGCCTATGCATGGCTCACGTCTTCGCTTGTGGGGTAGTGGTTCTGCACCTACGGCAGGACCTCGCCCCAGCGAGCCTGGCGGAGTTCGCAGCATGGCGATATGCCAGCTACGAGGGTGATCTGCCCTGGGCAGCCCAGCAGATCGAACGGCTTCTGCCGAAGCAGCCCGACAGCCAGACAGCAATGCCGGAGTACGTGATGTCGATGTACCTCCTGCGTGAGCCGGGGTGCCGCCGCGAAGACCTGGAGAATGCGGTTCGCTTGTTGAGCCTCCCGTCCGTGCTGGTCAACCGCCACGCGTCGCCCCGGCCACAGCCAGTTAGCGATCACATCGAGGGGAGGTTGTTATCCGAGGGCTTTGATCATCCTAGTGTCGAGTCATTCGGGATACCTGGCGTATCCGTCGGCTTCGCGACCTGGTCAGGGCTGGCCTATCACCCGCTCTCGCCGGAGCGAGCCCTCGGCGTTGACGAACTGGTCTCACTTGAGGCCGACGTACAGATGCTCTGGGCCTACTGCCGGCGCATCCAACGAGCAGTGGAGGACGGCCGCGATCCGGTGGTATCGCCGGAGTTCGGCTGGCGCTTCTTGAGGGCTGCGCACTCGCGGCTCACCACCGCACGTGCTCAGGAGACGGCGCAGCACTGCTTGATGCGTCAGGCGGCCGTCACGACGAGTGGCCTACCGGAGCGGCTAACGCAGGCGCAGGCCGCGCTTCGCGAGGCCGAGACGGCCAGTGGCAGAGTCACGGTATGAGCACGCGTGCTGCCCTGATCGTCATCGACATGCAAAACGGCTTCATCAACAACCGGAGCCGACACGTCATCCCCAGGGTCGTCGATCTGGTCGAACGCTGGGAGGCGACAGGCCGACCGGTCGTCTTCACCCGCTACCACAACTATCCGGGTAGCCCTTTCGAGACGTTGATCCACTGGTCGGCAGTGCAGCATCCGCCGGAGACGGAGATCGTGCCCGAGCTGAGCCAACACGCTGCTCGGGCGCAAGCCATGGTCGACAAGCGCATCTACTCGTACTTCACTAGCGAAGGTGCTGATATCGCTGCCCGCGAGGGCTGGACGGACCTCGTCTTCTGCGGTGTGGCCACCGAGAGTTGCGTGCTGAAGTCAGCCGTAGACGCATTCGAGCGGGATTTCACCCCGTGGCTGGTCACAGATGCCTCGGCGAGCCACGGCGGCCCAGCCGCTCATGACGCCGGATTGTTGGTCGCCCGTCGTTTCATCGGCGCTGGCCAACTGCTCGACACCGAGGAGGTCAGCACACGATTTCATAATCGATGAGGATGTCGTCCTGCGGAGGCCGCGTGGACATCGACAAGGCAAAGCAAGCCGTACGTGAAGCCGTCTGGTCGCGATTGGAGCAGGCGAACCAGGCACCGCCCCGGGCGTTCACGGGCGCATCCCCAACTTCGTCGGTGCCGAACTGGCCGCCGAACGGCTCGCGGATCATCCGGCATGGCGCAACGCCAGCGTCATAAAGTCCAATCCGGACAAGGCGCAGTTGCCGGTAAGGCTACGAGCACTCAGCGAGGGCAATCTGCTCTACATGGCGGTGCCGAAAATCGCCGACATCCGCCCCTTCTACCTGCTCGGCCCCGCAGCCCTCGACATCGAGCTGGCCCTCCTCACCGAGGCTGGCTTGGTCGGCGCATCCACTGTCCTCGTGACACCTTGGTCCGCAGAGAATCGGCACCAGTCCAGCTCTTGCTGCCTACCGCCACTCGGGCCGACCGAGGATGCTTCCAATCGGCCAGAATGAGATTCTTTACCTGCTACGACCGAAGGGCGGTCTGGGGGGGCGGAACCATTTTCTCAAGCTGCCGTTCGAGGCTGAGCGGATCGTCAAAGAACTCAACATCGCTAACCGTTCTTAGTTCAGCGACAATCGCCTTCGACCACTTCTGCTCTGAGCCGTCCAGCGCCGCAACGCGCTTCTCTCTGGGAATTGTCGACAGACCAAACACGTGATAGCAGTGCTCGGCCGCCTGATCCGGGTCGCGCAGACTTACCGCTTGGACATATGCAGCCGTGCCGTCGTTGGCGACCCGCAACGTGACTGGGCGGCTGCGCCCTGACTGCAGCGGGATCTGGGCATCGCGCTGAAGCTTGCGGGTGCGGCCTGCCCAGGCAGCAACTCTGTCGGTGACTCGATCGACGAACCTCACCCCGGCCTGGCGAGGAGCAAGCCAGCGGAGCTGATCGGCGCGCAATGACGCCTGGGCAACGTCGAGGATGAGCCTCCCAAGATCGTCGGGCGCCCCGAAAGTCGCTACCTCGCCCGGTATCGCGTTGACACCGTTCAGGCCGGCATTGCGCAATATCTCGCCGAACGCTTCGGCAGCCCGGCCAGCTGTCAGGTTCACACCGGCCATCGCCAGCAGGGTTGCGGCGGTGGCGCGGTCGGTGACCCGATAGCCCGAACCCATCGGCTCGACAAGGACCCGTACGCCGTCACCGTCGCCGTAGGTCAGCGGAAGATCGACCAACAGGCCGTCCCCATACGGATGCACAACCGTGTGGTCGTTGACCGCCCGGAGAACGGCACCGATGACAGTCGCGGCGTCCATGATCGCTCCCCTCCTCACGGCTCGACCCAGGCGAAGTCGTCTCCGATCATGATGAAGCACTCCGCAGCGAACGCTTCCAGGATCGCACGATAAGTGCCAGGAGCGACCCTCGGTTGCAGCGGCACAGCGGGGATATCGTCTGGCTCGTACGCCCCTTCATCGCCACCACCTGGCTCGACCCGATGCTTGTGGGTGCCCGGAAAAGGCGAGTGTGGGGTGTTGACGCAGAGCCGGCGGGCAGAGAAGCCCGAACGGCCGTCCCCCACGAGGTACTGAAGCGCCGGCTCGCTCGGTTTCAACGGATTGACCGTCATCCTCAGCCGGCAAGGGGCAAGCACTGGGATGACCGTGTTGACCCGCACGGTGCCCTCTCTGACCACGCGGTTCTTCGTCGTCCACGCGATGCCGCCGAGCGTCACCGCCTGCGCCAGAGGAGACAACAGGGCACCAAGATTGGCAGCGGTCATCAGATGCGACACCTGCCGACTCACAAACCACCCCCGTAGGCGCCACGTAACCAGAACTGCGCCGAGAGTACACCTCGCATAGGACACTGTGGAGCCCAGTGTGAGGGTGAGAATCCGTGGTCAGAGGCGGTAGCCCGGTGACGAGGATCAGACCCGGCGTCGGCCGGCGAAGCCGCAGTCGGCGCGGTGGTACCACCGCACGTCGGTGTCCCCCTCCAGCCAGCACCACAGCACCGGCCGGCCGTCGCGCTCGCCGGGGAAATCGAGCAGCACCGGCGCCACGCCCTTCACCTCGATGCCGTGCTGCTGCAGCTCGTCGAGGATCGCGTACAGCCGGGCCTCCAGCCCCTTGACCTCGGGCCGGCCGCCGAGTGCGCTGACCCCGTGGGCGGCCAGGTCGGCCTGCAACTCGGCCAGGTCGGCCCGGACCCGGATCAGCTCGTCGACGCGGGGGCGCAGGGTGGCCACCAGGTGCCGGGCCTGGGCGAGTGTGAAC
The DNA here is from genome assembly GCF_016863555.1 of Micromonospora qiuiae. Lineage (GTDB taxonomy): Bacteria > Actinomycetota > Actinomycetes > Mycobacteriales > Micromonosporaceae > Micromonospora > Micromonospora qiuiae. The sequence continues at coordinate 17,556 of NZ_BOPC01000009.1, forward strand.
ACGGCGTCAGTATGGCACCGGGCCGGACTCACTCCGCCTGGGCGGCCAGCTCCCGGGCCCGGTCGCGGGCCGCCTCGAGGGCGGCCAGCAACGCCGCGCGTACGCCGTGATTCTCCAGCTCGCGGATGGCGGAGATGGTGGTACCGGCGGGCGAGGTGACCGCCTCGCGCAGCTTCACCGGATGTTCGCCGGAGTCGCGCAGCATCACCGCCGAGCCGATCGCGGTCTGCACGATCAGGTCGTGCGCCACCTGGCGGGGCAGGCCGAGCAGGATGCCCGCGTCGGTCATCGCCTCGACCAGGAGATAAAAGTACGCCGGGCCGGAGCCGGAGAGCGCGGTCACCGCGTCCTGCTGGCTCTCCGGCACCCGGATCGTCGCGCCCAGCGGCTTGAACAGCTCCTCGGCCAACGTCAGGTGCTCGCCGGTGGCGTGCGCCCCGGCGGAGATGGCGGTCATCGCCTGGTCCACCAGGGCGGGGGTGTTGGTCATGACGCGGACCACCGGGGTGCCCTCGGGCAGCCGGCGGCTGAAGAAGTTGCCGGGCAGACCGGCGCAGAGTGAGATCACCAGCTTGTCGGCGGGCACCTTCGGGCCGATCTCGTCGAGGAGCGCCGCCGCGTCCTGCGGCTTGACCGCGACGGCCAGCACCTCGGCCTCGACGACGGCGGTCAGATTGTCCACCACCCGTACGCCGTACCGCGCGGTCAACTCCTCGGCCCGCGCCGGCCGGCGGGCGGTGGCCAGCAGCCGGTCCACCGGCCAGCCCGAGCGCAACAGCCCGGAAAGCATCAGCTCGCCGATCTTGCCGGCGCCGATCACCGCGACCGTGTGCGCACCGCTCACCATGCCGCCAACTCCTCTCACTGCTCCACATCCCACCACGGCCCCACCACCACTCCCGCCCACGCCGGATCCAGGGATCGTCATCGCCGTCGGACATCCACTAGCGACGATATTCCCTGGATCGGCGGAGCGGGGCGGGTGATGCGGACGGCAGCGGGAGCGGTGGCTCAGCTGCCGAAGAAGACCTCGGCCTCGGCGTAGCGCTCCAGCGGAACGGTCTTCAGCTCGCGGGTGGCCTCGGCCAGCGGTACGCGGACGATGTCGGTGCTCTGCAACGCGACCATCTTGCCCCAGTCGCCCTCGTGCGCGGCGTCGATCGCCTGCAGGCCGAGCCGGGTCGCGAGCACCCGGTCGAACGCGCTCGGGGTGCCGCCACGCTGGATGTGCCCGAGCACGACCGTACGGGCCTCCTTGCCGGTCTTGGCCTCCAACTGCTCGGCCAGCCACTGGCCGATGCCGCCGAGGCGGACGTGACCGAACGAGTCGACTTCCTGGTTCTGCAGGACCATCTGCCCGTCGAGCGGGTGGGCGCCCTCGGCGACCACGACGATCGGGGCGTACTGGTGCTGGAAGCGCTTCTCGACGTAGCCGGCGACCTGGTCGATGTCGAACTTCCGCTCGGGGAGCAGGATCACGTTGGCGCCACCGGCCAGGCCGGCGTGCAGAGCGATCCAGCCGGCGTGCCGGCCCATCACCTCGACCACCAGGGTGCGGTGGTGGCTCTCGGCGGTGGTGTGCAGCCGGTCGATCGCCTCCATGGCGATGTTGACCGCGGTGTCGAAGCCGAAGGTGTAATCGGTGGCGCCCAGGTCGTTGTCGATGGTCTTCGGCACGCCGACGACCTTGACGTCCAGCTCGTGCAGCTTGGTGGCGACGCCGAGGGTGTCCTCACCGCCGATCGCGATGAGCGCGTCGACGCCCTGCGCGGCCAGGTTCTCCTTGATCCGCTCGACGCCATTCTCGATCTTGAAGGGATTGGTCCGGGAGGAGCCGAGAATCGTGCCGCCGCGCGGCAGGATTCCCCGGACCTCCGCGATGCCCAGCGGGCGGGAGATCCCCTCCAGCGGCCCCCTCCAGCCCTCCCGGAACCCCACGAACTCATGGCCGTAGCTGGCGACGCCCTTGCGGACCACCGCCCGGATGACCGCGTTGAGACCCGGGCAGTCGCCGCCGCCGGTGAGCACGCCGATACGCATGATTCGCTCAATCCTCCTGGGAAGCATCTGGTCAAGCCCGATCAAGCCCCAGGATACGTGTCAGGTCAGACCATCGGCGCCATTGCCGGCCCGGGGCGGGCCGTCACTGCGACTGTAGTCGGCGCCGTCGCATGCCCGACACCGTGCCCCCACCTACCCACCAGTAGCGCAGCTTCCCGTTCCCGGCGCACCATCGCTGGCCCCGGCGGCACCCGATCCGCGCTCGCCGCAGGCCCTCACCCCCGGCCGTCGCTCGCCACCCGCCCTCGCGCCAACCTCCGCTCGCCATTCGCCCCGGCCCGCGCTCACCGCCCGCGCTCGCCCCGACCTCCGCTCGCCCCCGCCCGCGCTCGCCGCGCCGATCTTGTTAAAAGGGGGCCCTTCCTCTACCGCAGGCGTTAAAAGGGGGCCCTTCCTTGCACGCTCTCCTTGCATGCTCTCCTTGCACGCTCTCCTTGCACGCTCTCCTTGCACGCCCTTTCTTTCATCTCATCCATCGATCAGGTGGCGGTCATGGCGCGATAGCGGGCCAGGTTGTGTCGGGCGTCGACCAGGGCGTCGTGCCGGGCCGCGGCGGCGCTGGGCAGCCGTGGGCGGCCCCGGTCGTCCCACAGCTGACGCAGCTCCTTGGTGAACCGGGGAATCTCCCGGGGCAGCGCCGGCATCGCGCCCCACAACTGCGCCAACGCCACGTGGTCGTACGCCGCGTACCAGGCCCACAGCTCCAGCTCCTCGCCGGGCCGGTCCTGGATCGGCTCGACCAGGAAGTCGTACAGCTCGTCGCGGATGCGCTCCCGGGACCGCCAGGCGCGGTCGGCCGGCGAGGGCAGCTTGTCCAGCACGTTCCGGCGTACCCAGGGCACCGCCCGGGCCGCGTCGAACTCGGTGGAGACCGCGTAGAACTCGCGGCCGTGCTCGTCGACGACGCCGATCGACACCAGCTCGACGGTCCGGCCGTCCTCGATGAACTCGCAGTCGTAGAAGTAGCGGTAGGCCATCCCCGCCATCCTCGCCCACGCCGGTGGCGGCGGGGCCGGCGGGTCGCGGAGCCCGGGAGCGCTTCCAGCGCTCCGGGCCGGTGGCAATTCGCAGTTGAAGAGGTCACGGAAGCGATTTGAGGGGTGTACAGCACGCGACCGGAGCGTCATGATCTGATGTGTACGCTGCCGGACGCCGCACGGGTGTCAGATCACCTCGTCAGGGGCCAGTCAGGCTCACCCGGTGAGCGATTTGGGGTCCTTGACCGGGGAGGGGTGGGGCCGTGGAAATGCGCCTGCCGGAGCCGGGCGACGCGCTCACGGGTGTCGAGATGTTCGCCGGGTTGGAGCCTGAGGTCCGCCAGCGGGTGATCGCCGCTGCGGTGCCTCGGACGTACCGCAAGGGCCAGTTGTTGTTCGTGGAGAACGACCCGGGCGAATCGCTGATCGTGCTGCGGCGCGGCGCGGTGGCGGTGTTCCGCACCGCGCCGACCGGCGAGCGGGCGGTGCTGTCGGTGATCCGCCCGCCGGACGTGCTCGGTGAGGTCTCTCTGCTGGACGCCTCCACCCGCTCCGCCTCCGCCGAGGCGATCGAGGACTGCACCGCCCTCGCCCTGTCCCGGGGGGCCTTCATGGAGCTGGTGCACTCGAACCCGCGCATCCTCGACGCGGTGATGCGCTCGCTCGGCGCGCTCATCCGCCGGCTGACCGAGCAGAACGCCGACCACGTCTTCCTCGACCTACCCGGCCGGGTGGCCAAGACGCTGGTCCGGCTCGCCGGCGAGAGCCAGGCCCCGATGATCACCATCGAGTTGAACCAGAGCCAGCTCGCGGAGATGGCCGGTGGTTCCCGGCAGAGCGTCAACCAGGCGATCGGATCGTTCGCCAATCGGGGTTGGCTGCGTACCGAGGGCCGCCGGATCGTGGTCACCGACGTGCCGGCGCTGCGCCGCCGCGCCGGGATGAACGAGCGCTGAACGTAGCGCACGGGGGCCGCGGCGCTCACGCGCCTCGGCCCCCGTGTCGTATGCCGCGGTCAGGGCTTGGTGCTGCCCGGTCCGACCCATTCGGTGCCGCCCGGCCCGACCCACTCGCTGCCGTCCTTGCCACCGCCACCACCGGAGCCGGCCTGCTCGCTGACGATGCCCTGCGCCTGGAGCGCGGCCAGCGTCGCGGCGTCGACGTCCACGGAGTCACCGGCCAGGTGGGTGACGCCGTTGCCGTCGGTCCACTCCTTCTGCAGCATGACGTAGACCATGAAACTGTCCCCCTGATCAGTAATCGACGATCGGCTGCCTGAATCTAGCCGTTCCTGCGCGTTCGGTGGAGGCTGGTGCAGTGTCCACAAGCCAACAGCCCGGTACCCGACACTGCGCTGGTCAGGGATACTCACCTCGGCATCTGTGGACGTGGGGCCCGGACAGTGGAGGGTGTCATCGCCGCGCGATGTGACCGCTGTGGACGCACCGCCGCCGACGGCGACCGCTTTTGCGGTGGCTGCGGGGCGGAGCTCGGCTCGGTCTGCCCGCACTGTCTGCGGCCGCTCGCCGCGGACGTGGCCTTCTGCACCGCCTGCGGCACTGCCCGGCCGGGCAGTGGCCGACCGGTGGCCATTCCCCAGGAGGACCGCCGCCGGGTCAGCGTGCTCTTCGTCGACCTGATCGACTTCACCCCGTACGTCGAACGGGCCGACCCGGAGCTGGTCCGGGGCATGCAGACCGGTTTCTTCTCGGCGGCCCGGCGGGTGGTCGGGCAGTACGGCGGGGTGGTCGAGAAGTACATCGGCGACGCGGTGATGGCGCTGTTCGGCGCGCCGGTGGCCACCGAGACCGACGCGCTGCGCTGCGTACGGGCCGGGCTGGAGCTGCAACGGGTGCTGACCCGGTTCACCCCCACCGGCACCGACGGGCTGCGTTTCCGGGTCGGCGTGGCCACCGGTGAGGCGTTGGTGGACGTGGCCGCCGCGCGGGACGGCGGGCAGGCGATCGTCGCCGGCGACGTGGTGAACACCGCCTCCCGGTTGCAGTCCGTGGCGCCGCCCGGCGGGGTGCTGGTCGACGGCGCTACGCACGCGCTGACCCGGGACACCATCCGGTACGACGAGCAACCCCCGGTCACCCTGCGGGGCCGATCGGCGCCGACCGAGGTGTGGCTGGCCCTGTCCGCGGTGCGCCAGCAGCACACCGACCGGGAGCCGGACACCACCCCGCTGATCGACCGCGAGCATGAGCTGGGCATGCTGGTCAACGCCCTGCACCGCAGCCTGCGCGACCGCCGGCCGCAGGTGGTGACCGTCTTCGGCCGGGCCGGCATCGGTAAGAGCCGGCTGGTCCGCGAGCTGCACCGGCACACCGGCCGGCTGGTCGACGAGCCGCTGACCTGGCGCACCGGGCGGTGCCCGCCGTTCGGCGAGAACGTCACGTTCGCCGCGCTGGCCGACGTCGTGAAGGCCGAGGCGGGCATCCTGGACACCGATCCGGCCACCAGTGCCGCGCAGCGGCTCACCACGGCCGTCGGCGAGTTGGTCGGCCCCGGCGAACGGGACCGGGTGGCCGATGCGCTGCGTCCGCTGGTCGGCCTACCCGGCGCATCGCTGCCCGCTGAGGAGGCGGAGTCGGCGTGGCGGCGGTTCCTGCTGGCCCTGGCGGCCCGCCGCCCCACCGTGCTGGTCTTCGAGGACCTGCACTGGGCCGACGACGCGATGCTGCGGTTCGTGGAGCTGCTCGGCGCGGCCGCCCGGGACGTACCGCTGCTGCTGCTGTGCACCGCGCGTCCGGAGCTGGTCGATCGGGTTCCGAGCTGGGCCGGCACCATCACCGGCTCGGTGACCATAACGCTGCCCCCGCTGCGGGACACCGGCATCGCCGCCCTCTACGCGCACATGTTCGGTCAGGCCGCCTTCTCCGCCGACCTGCTGACCCCGCTGATCGAGGTGGCCGGCGGCAACCCGCTCTACGCCCACGAGTACGTCCGGATGCTGATCGAGCAGGGTGCGCTGCGCCAGTCCAGGCGGGGCTGGTCGCTGGAGAAGCAGCTGGACCTGCCGATGCCGGAGAGCGTGCACGCGGTCATCGCCAACCGGGTCGACCTGCTCGATGTCAAGGAGCGGGCGGTGCTGCTGGCCGCGGCGGTGGTCGGGGTGCAGTTCTGGCCCGGCGCGGTGGCCGCCGCGATCGGGCAGCCGGTCGAGTCCGTGGAGCGCGCGCTGCGCCGGTTGGAGCAACGGGACTTCGTCCACGAGCAGGCCGCGTCCAGCATGGCCGGGCAGCCGGAGTACCGGTTTCGGCACGTGCTGGTGCGTGACGTGTGCTATCAGCGACTGCCGCGTACCGAGCGGGTGGCCCAGCACGAGCGCACGGCCGACTGGCTGGACACGCTGTCGCAGAGCCGCGACACCGACCTGGCCGAGGTGCTGGCCCACCACCGCTGGGCGGCGCACGAGATCGCCCGGTCGCTGGGCATGGCGACCGGCCGCTACGCCGGGCCGGCGCGGGCCGCGCTGCACCGGGCGGCACGGCGGGCGTACGCGCTGCACGGGCTGGACGCGGCGGCCGGTCACGCCGGTCGGGCGCTCGGCCTGGCCGACGAGACCGACCCGGTGGGCCGGCTCCAGTTGGAGCTGCTCAGCACGGAGATTTCGTTCTACCGCGACGGCAACGCGTTCCTCTCCGGTGGCGGGCCGGAGCAGCTGCGGACGCTGGCCGGCCGGTTGCTGGCCTACGGCGACGAGGCGTGCGCGGCCCGGGCCTGGACGCTGCTCGGCCAGGCGGCCTGGCTGCGGGCTGACCGGCAGGCCGCGCTGGCCTGCCTGGATCGGGCCGTGCAGCTGTTCGAGCCGTTGCCGGACAGCGCGCAGAAGGCGGACGCCTACGCCGAGCTGGGCCGGTTGCACATGCTCAACTACGAGCGGGATCCGGCGGTGGCCGCGGCGGACACCGCCGTCGAGATCGCCGAGCGGCTGGGGTTGACCGAGACCGGGACCAACGCCCGGATCACCGCGGCCACCGCCCGCTACCAGGCCGGCGACCGGGCCGGCCTGGACGAGCTGTACCGCATCGTGGAGTTCGCCCGGGAGCGCCAGCTGCTGGCGCTGCCCCGGGCCACCCAGAACCTGTCGTACGCGATCTGCGAGGAGGGTGACGCGCTGCGCGCCGACGCGCTGCTGTCGGCCGCCCCGGCCCGGACCGCGAGTGGGCAGACGTTGACCACCAGCTACTCGGCCGAGGCGCTGCGGTCCTGGTTCGCGGGGGACTTCGGCCGCTTCCTGGCCGCCGCCGACGCGTTCGTGGACACTCCGACCGGCAGCTGGGACATGCAGGTACGCGGCCTGCGTGCGGTTCTGCTGGTGCTGCGCGGCCAGCCGGTGCCGTCGGCCGCTGCCGGGCGCGACGACGTGGCCGACGCGTTGGACACCGCCCGGCGCAGCGGCTTCCACCGGGTGCACTGGACGATGCTGGCGATGGGCGCGCTCTGCCGCGCCCTGCAGGGGCGTACCGACGAGGCCGCCGCCCTGCTCGACGAACTGGCCGAGGCGTGGAGCGCGGTGCCGGCACTGGCCAGCGGCGAGTGGATCGCCGCCGCCAGCTGGGCGGCGACCCTCGCCGGACGTAAACCGGCCGCCCGGGTCCGCGCCATGCTCGACCAGGTCGGCCACCGTACGCCCTGGTCGGAGGCGGCGCTGCGGACCGTGACCGGCGCGCTGGCCGGGGCCGACGGCGATCACCGACACGCCGCCGATCTGTTCCTGGCCGCCGCCGAGACCTATGCCGGGATTCCCTCCCTGACCGACCGGGTGCTGGCGCTGACCCTCGCGGCCCGGGAACAGGACTGCGCTGGCGATCCGTCCCGGGCCGACGCGCTGTTGACCGAGGTCCGCGCTTTCGCGCACCGCAACGCCGCGCCCGGCCTGCTCGCCGTGGCCCACCCACCCACCGGCGTCCAGCCGCTCGCCGGCTGACGGAACCGCCCCGGCACCGGCTCTGGTGCCCGAGCGAACTCGCCACCAAAAGCACCTTCGGACACACCGGCTTCACCGGCACCTTCCTGCTCGTCGACCCCGCCCGCAAACTGGTCCTGGTCCTGCTCACCAACCGCGCCCACCCCAACTGGAGCTGGGCCAACCCCGGCCCCGTCCGCGTCGCCGTGGCCAACCTGCTCACCTGATCAGCGGCCGGCGCGAAGGGCGGCGACCGGGTGCCTTGCGTACGCCGCGCCACAAGGCACTCCCCGAACCCGCCTCGGACGTGTCACGATTCAGAGCACGGCGCGCGGGGCGCGCCGACGGGGCTGGACGCGGGGCGCGCGCGCCGGCGGCGCGATGAGGAGGGTGGTCCGGTGTCAGCGGGTGGGGCCCGCCGGGGACGGCGGGACAACGGGCTCGACGCGAGCGAGTACGCCGTCGCCGGTGATGTCGACCCGCGGGTCGGCGAGCACCTGCTCGACGTGCTGGCCGCCGGCGGCATCGCCGCCTATCTGCAACCCTCGGCGGATCTGAACCCGGTCACCCGCACCACCACGGTCCCGGCCCGTCCGGTCGACCGGCTCTACGTGGATCGATCGCACCTGAGCACCGCCCGCGACTACCTCAGCCAACTGGCCGAGGAGACTGGTTCCGGGCGAACCGGCGAGGAACCGGACATCGACGCCGAGTGGGCCCGCATCGTCGCTGGTTTCCACGCCTCGCCCGGCCCGGGCGAACATCCCTGGCCTGCGGCGGAGGACGTGGACGACCCGGCCGATCGGGGCGGCGGCACGGCCACCGCGCCCCGGCCCGGTGCCGATGCCTCCCGCCCGGGCGGGGACGAGCCGGCCGGGCCGACCGCGACCGACGTGCGCCGCCTGCCGTACGCGGCCGACATCTCCGGTGTCTCGGTGGGGCGCGGCCCCCGCGACGGTGACGGGCCGTCGCTGCTGGACGGCCTGGACACTTTCGGCACCGACCTGCCCGACGACCCCGACGCCCAGGAGCGCTACGTCCCACCGCCGCCCCCGCCACTGCCCCGGCTGTCGAAGTACGCGGTGGCCGGTGTGCTCGCCGTGCTGGTCGGGTTCGTGCTGTTCCTCTTCCCCGGGCTGCTTCCCGCGGACCGGGGCGTGGTGACGCTGCTCGGCTTCACCGGCATCCTCGCCGGCTTCGTCACGCTGGTGTGGCGGCTACGCCCCGGCGACGAGGAACGCGACCCCGACGACGGGGCGGTCGTCTGAGCCGCCGCACAGCGTAGCCGTCCGGATACCGGGACGGGACCTGCCCGTACGAGCGAACGTAACAGTGGTGTAACTTACTGTCAGTAGGAATAGCGCAGCACGTCACATCCCCCGTCGACTGCCCGGTTGTTCCTTCCTCGCGGCGGTCACACCCCTGCTGATCGGAATGCCCGAGATGCGAGAGAGTTCCCTCGTGGTGGTGGCGAACCGCCTACCCATCGACGACAGCGTGGCGCCGGACGGCGCCTGCGAATGGCGCCGCACCCCTGGTGGGCTGGTGAGCGCCCTGCATCCCCTGCTGAGACACACCCCGGCGACCTGGGTCGGCTGGGCCGGCGGGACCGGTCCGGCTCCCGACCTGCCCGACGTCGACGGCGTCCGGATGCGCAGCGTGCCACTGACCGGCGACGACCTGCGCGACCACTACGAGGGTTTCGCCAACGCGACGCTCTGGCCGATCTACCACGACGCCGTGGAGCAACCGGAGCACCACCGGCGCTGGTGGGACGCGTACCAGCGGGTCAACCAGCGGTTCGCCGAGGCGACCGCGCAGGTGGCCGAGGCCGGCGCGGTCGTCTGGGTGCAGGACTACCACCTGCAGCTGGTGCCGGGGCTGCTCCGCGACCTGCGCCCCGACCTGCGCATCGGGTTTTTCCTGCACGTGCCGTTCCCACCGCCGGAGCTGTTCATGCAGCTGCCCCGCCGGGCCGAGCTGCTGCGCGGGATGCTCGGCGCGGACCTGGTCGGTTTCCAGCGGGCCCAGGCCGCGCACAACTTCGCCCAGCTGGTGACGAAGGTGCTGGGGCTGCCGGCCACCGACCGGCGGATCGCGGTTGACGACGACCGGATCGTGCGCATCGGGGCGTTCCCGGTCTCCATCGACAGCGCCGAGATGTCCGCGTTGGCCGCCCGGGCGGACGTGGTCGAGCGGGCCCGCCGGCTGCGCCACGATCTCGGCGGCCCCGACCAGGTGATCCTCAGCGTCGACCGGATGGATTACACCAAGGGCATCGAGCAGCGCCTCAAGGCCTACAGCGAACTGCTCGAAGGCGGGCACGTCAAGGTCCGCGACACGGTGTTGGTGCAGGTGGCGGTGCCCAGCCGGGAGCGGGTCGGCCAGTACCAAATCCTGCGGGACCGGGTCGAGCGGGAGGTCGGGCGGATCAACGGGGAGTTCGGCCGGGTCGGCGAGCCGGCGATCCACTACCTCACCCAGCCCTTCGACCGCGCCGAGTTGGCCGCCCTCTACCGGGTCGCCGACGTGATGGCGGTGACGCCGCTGCGCGACGGGATGAACCTGGTCGCCAAGGAGTACGTCGCCGCCCGGGTGGACGACGACGGCGCCCTGCTGCTCAGCGAATTCGCTGGCGCTGCCGCCGAGCTGCCGCAGGCGTACCTGGTCAACCCGCACGACCTGGAAGGGCTCAAGCAGGGGCTGCTCGCCGCGTTGCGGGCCGAACCGGCCGACGTGCGGGCGCGAATGCGGGCCATGCGCGAGCAGCTACGCGAGCACGACATCCACGCCTGGGCCCGTTCCTACCTGTCCGCGCTGGATCAGGGCGGCTCCCTGCTCACCCGGCTCGGCGGCTGACCGCCACCGGCCGGGTCAGGGCGCCTCGGGCCGGGTCACGGCGCTTCGCCGCGGGTCGGGTCCTTGACCAGCCAGTCGAGGATGGCGTCGATCGGCTCCCGCCATCGGGCGTCGAGCATCAGGTCGTGCCCCATGCCGGGGAAGAGCAGCGGCGCCGAGCCGTAGCGCCGGGCCGCGCGGGTCAGTGCCGACGCGGGCACCACCCGGTCGTCCGGGCTGCCCAGCACCAGCACCGGCGGCCGGCCCACCGCCGGCTCCGGGTCGGCGCCGGTGAGCAGCTGCCACTGGGCCCGCCGGGCGGCCCGGCCGAGCCGGGCCGCGTGCCGCCGGGCGTCGGCGTCGGCCGTCTCGCGGCTGAACAGTTGCCGGCGGCTCAGGCGCAGCCCGCCGCCGAACACCGCCGGCAGGGTGCCGAGCGGGTTGCGGCGCAGCGCGGCACCGAACGTCGCCCAGCCGCCGAGCACCGGCGCGACCAGCACCGCTGCCCGGGCCGGGTAACGGGCCAGGGCGTGCGCGACCACCAGAGCCCCGGCACCGTGCCCCACCAGCACCGCCTGGCGCGGCAGGCCCGCGGCCACCTGGACCACGTCGTGCGCGTACGCCCGCAGCGTCGCCTCCGGCGCCGGCTCGCTGCCGCCGTGCCCGCGCAGGCTCACCGCGTACGCCGGGAAGCCCCGGGCGGCCGTGTGCCCGAGCCAGTGCTCGGCGTACGCCCAGGCGCCGTGCCCGAAGCCGGGTACGAACAGCAGCGGCGGCTGTCCCTCCTCCAGCTCGGGCAGGACGCTGAGCACCTCGCGCCGGACCGGGCGCACCGGCCGGGCCCACTCCCAGCCCCGTACCACCCGCACCCGCTCACCGTTCACTTGGTGCCCTCCAGGTCGTGCAGCGCACGCTGCAGCGCGCGCAGGTAGTCGACGTGGCCGACCTCGAACCAGTGCCGGGTCGAGTCCTTGACCGGCCCCGAGTAACGCTCGCCGGCGCCGGAGCGGACCCGGGCGGCGAAGGCGGCGGCCCGCTCCGGCCGGGTGGCGCGCAACCGCAGCAGCCGGGCGAAGAGCACGGCCTGCCAGTGCGCCAGGGGGAACAGGCCCGAGTCCGGCTGGAGCAGACCGGCCACCGCGAGCGTGGGATGGTCCGGCACGAAGGCGTTGAGCCACAGCCGGGGCCGGCCCACACCCTCGTCGTCGCCGAGGATCTTCGCGTCGAGGAACTCGAAGCGCGGCAGGTAGCCGGTGGCGAAGACGACCAGTTCCGGATCGATCCGCCGGCCGTCGGTCAGCTCCACCGAGTGGGGCTGGAACCCCGCGACGTCCGGCACCGGGGTGATCGCCCCGTGCCCGAGGTAGTAGACGAGTTGGCTGTTGGCGATCGGGTGTGTCTCGTACACCCGGTGGTCGGGCTCGGGCAGGCCGAACCGGGTCAGGTCGCCGACGGCCAGCCGCAGCATCCGGTGGTAGAGCCACTGCCGCACCCGCAGCGGCACCCGCAACGCCAGCAGCGTGTCGTTGACCTGGTCGGCCGGGCGGCCGAGCATGTACTTCGGGGCGTACCAGTAGCCTCGGCGGGTGGAGTGCCAGCAGCGGGAGGCCTGCTGCGCGGCCTCCACCGCGATGTCGCAGCCGGTGTTGCCGGCGCCCACCACCAACACCCGCTTGCCGCGCAACTGCGCTGGGTCCTTGTAGGACGAGGCGTGCATGACCTCGCCCCGGAACTGCTCCAGCCCCTCGTAGCGGGGCAGCTTCGGCGACCAGTTGTGCCCGTTGGCGATCAGCACGGCGGCGTACCGGGAGGTGCGTTCGGGGCCGTAGCCGCCGGTGCTGCGGGTGGTCACGTCCCACCGGTCGTCTCCGACCGGCTCGACGCGCACCACCTCGGTGCCGAACCAGATGTGCCGGCGCAGGTCGAAGTGGTCGGCGTACCGCTCGAAATAGGACAGCAGCCGGCTGTGGTGCGGGTAGTCCGGCCAGTCGTCGGGCATCGGGAAGTCGGGGAACTGGGTGAACGGCCGCGACGAGATCAGGTGGGTGCTGGCGTACACCGGGCTGCGGTCGTGCCGCCAGTTCCAGGCGCCACCGACGCCGGTCTCCCGCTCGTAGCAGTCGACGCCGAAGCCGTGCTCGGTGAGGTTCTTGATCGCGGTCAGGCCACTGGCTCCGGCGCCGATGACGCAGACGGTGTCGCCCCGGTCGGAGACCGGGCGGCCGTCGCGGCTGTGGGCGAGCGTGGTCGTCTCGGGGTCGGACCGTCCGTGCTCGGTGGGGGTGGGCACCGGGGATCTCCTTCGTCTCGGCACGAGTGCCGGGTCGGGCGAAATCCTTCCGACAACGGCGCGGGATGTCCAGCCCGGTGACCGGCGGGTCGTCAGCCGTCGGTGGGCAGCAGCAGGTCGACCAGGACCGGGAAGTGGTCGCTGGCCCGGCGGGTCAGCGGCGTGTCCAGCACGTCGTAGTCGACGACCGTGATCCGGGGGTCGACGAAGAACGCGTCGATGCGCCGCCGGGGATCGGCGCAGGAGTAGGTGAACCGGTCGGCCCGGTCGGCCGCCACCGCCGCGTCGGTCAGCCCTCGGGCGACGACAGCCCAGACCGGTGTGCCCGGCTCCTCGTTGAGGTCGGCCGCGGCGATCACCGGGTGGGCCGCCGCTTCCAGGTCGCGTTTGAACAGTTCGGCCTGGCAGGGCCGCTCGGCCGGGTCGGTGGACAGGTGCGAGCCGGCCACCGTGAACCGCGCCGCGCCGCCCACCACACAGTCGGCGTACGCGGCACCGCGCAGGTGCCGGCCCGGTGTGAGCGGGAAGCGCCGGCACCGGGTGCCGGTCACCCGCACCCGCAGGCTGGTCAGCAGCAGGTTGCCCAGCGACGGCAGTCCACCGGCGGCGACCACCAGGCCGAAGGAGGCGGCCAACGCGGCCGACTTCGTCCGCCACCGGAACCGGCGCGGTCCCTCCTGGACGATCATCACGTCCGGCGAGGCCCCGCGGACCACCTCGGCCAGCGCGGCGGTGTCGTCGCGCTGGCCGTGCACGTTGTAGGACAGCACCCGCAACGACACGCCGGGGTGGGTCACCTCTACAACCGCCGGGCCAGGTCGGCCGCGCCGATCACTCCGGCGGAGTTGCCCAACTCGGCCGGGCGGATCTCGGCCACCGGCAGCCGGCAGCGCTGGGCGAGCGCCTCGGTGAACGACCGGCGAGTCGGGCCCATCAGCAACTCGCCGGCGTCGATCACGCCACCGCCGACGACCAGGACCTGCGGGTCGAGGATCTGCGCCATGTCCGCCAGGCTGGTGCCGAGCCAGCGCCCGACCTGGGCGAACGCCTCGGCGGAGACCGGGTCGCCACCCTTGGCCGCGGCCGTCACCATGGGCCCGGTGATCGCCTCGGCCTCGCCGTCGGCCAGCGCCAGCAGCGCGGTGGCCCGGTGCGGTTCCTGCCGGGCGGCGGCGCGGGCGAAGCGGACCAGGGCGCTGCCGCTGGCGTACTGCTCGATGCAGCCGAGCCGGCCGCAGCCGCACTGGTGCCCGTCCGGGACGGTGAGCATGTGACCCAGTTCGGCCGCGATGCCGTTGGCCCCCCGGACCAGTTCGCCGCCGAGCACGATGCCACCGCCGACGCCGGTGCCGATGGTGAACATGACCATCGAGTCGTCGGCGTGCCGGGCGGCGCCGTAGCGGAACTCCGCCCAGGCGGCCACGTTGCCGTCGTTCTCGACGATGACCGGCAGCCCGACGGCGGCGCTGACGTACTCCCGCAACGGCTCGTCCCGCCAGGCGAGGTTCGGCGCGAAAAGCACCGTTGAGCGACTGGCGTCGATCCAGCCGGCCGCGCCGATACCGACCGCCCGGATCTCGTGCCCGGTGGCCAGATCGGTGACCAGCTCGATGATGACGTCGCGGGTCTTGCCCACGTCATCGGCGGGGGTGTCCCGGCGGGTCTGCACGAGAACGTTGCCGGTGTCGTCGACGACACCGCCAGCCACCTTCGTGCCACCCACGTCGACTCCGATGGTCAGCGTCACCGCTGCCACTCCCCTCTGCTGTGCCACCCGCGGCGCACCGGCTCCGGCCGGTGCCGCGGGTCGTCCGTGGTCAGGCTCCGTCGCCTGGTGGGCCCTGCTGCCCGGTGCCGGGCAGCACCGGCCCGTCCGGCGCGGGTTCGCTCTCCGGTACGGGCTCGCCGTCGGGCACCCGCGCGGCGGGCACCACCTGGCGCCCGGCCGGCGTGACCGGCCCGGCGGCGTCGACGGGCGCGGCGGGGTTCTCCGGCGACCGGGTCGCGGCCGACCAGACGTCCCGCTCCGGTGCCGGCTGAGAATCATGCCCGGTACGGGTCGCCTCGCGCCAGACGTGGTCGCTGTCCGGTCCCGTGGCGGGGTCGTCTGAGGGCTCGCCGGGACCGGTCGAGGGGCCCTCGGCGGCGTTCTGTGCGGCGGGCTCGGCGGGGGCGAAGGCGCGCAGGAAGCTCGCGAGCCCGGCGGCCAGATCGCCGGCACCGGTGGCCAGTCGCTCGGCGAATTCCGGGCTCGGGTCGCGCAGGGCGGCGATCCCCCGGCACACCGGGCAGACACAGCATTCCGCCGTACCGGTGGCGAAACCGGCCCCGGACGAGCCGGTCGACGCCCCGGGAGCACCGCTGTGACCGAGGACACCGGTCACCATCGAGCCGAGCGGTCCCCACCCTCCGGCGTCGCGGCCGGCGGCGGCCAGTCGCACGGTGGCCAGCAGAGTGGCGACCAGCCGCTCCGCCTCTTCTCGGGCGGAGCCCGGATCCGTTGCACCCATGCTGGGCTCCTCTACCCCGGCGACCGGGTCGCCAGACCCGTCACTGCGCCGCACCGGGTGTTTCTACCCGACGCTTGAGCTGCTTCAACGCGGCATCCATGATCATTTTCTCGGCCTTGCGGCGGAACATCCCGAGCATCCCGACCGCGAGCTCCACCTCAAGGGTGTAGGTCACGGTGGTGCCACCATCGGCGTTGGCCGCCAGATCGTACGAGCCACGCTGGGACTTCTGCATCTTCGAGGGAGCCACCAGGTGCCACTCGACGCGGGTCAGATCCTCGGCATAGGAGTACGCGAGCACGTACTCGTCCGCCAGCACACCGGCGTCGAGGACGAATCGCACCTGGCTGGCATAGCCGTCCTCGTACTCCTCGACGACCGTGGCCTCGCGGACCGCGTCGGCCCACTGCGGGTAGCTCGGGAAGTCACAGATGACCGCCGCGACCCGGTCCGGTGCCGCGTCGATGATGATCGACTGGGTGGAGGAGTCCGCCATGTGGGGGAGGCTACCCGTCTGGCGGGTGCCCGCGCTTCACGCCGCCCACCTGCAATGCCGTTCGGCCGATGAGGCGGGTAGGTTTTCGGCAGAAGCCGCCGGTGAGGCGGCCGCGACCCGGCCAGAGTGAGCACGAGGGAGTGCAGGTGCGCGAGTTCTCCGTCCCACCGATCGTCACCGTCGGCGATTCGGCCAACCTCACCGACCCGGTCTGGGAGAACGCCGAGGCCGCGCCGGACGCGGTGCAGTTCACCCGCCGTGACGCGGCGGGCAGCTGGGTGAACGTGACCTGCCGGCAGTTCCGCGACGAGGTGGTGGCGGTCGCCCGCGGTCTGGTGGCCGCCGGCGTGCGGCCCGGTGACCGGGTCGCGCTGATGAGCCGGACCCGCTACGAGTGGACCCTGGTCGACTACGCCATCTGGGCGGCCGGCGCGATCACCGTGCCCATCTACGAAACCTCCAGCGCCGAGCAGGCAGCCTGGATCCTGGCCGACTCCGGCGCGGTGGCCGCCGTGGTGGAGAGCACCGGGCACGCCACCCTGGTGGCCGGCGTCCGCGACCGACTGCCCGACCTGGCCCACGTGTGGCAGATCGACCTGGGCGGCGTCGACGAGGTGATGGCCGCCGGCGCGGCGGTGGAGCCCGCCGAGATCCAGCGGCGACGCGCGGCCCTGCGCTCGTCGGACATCGCCACCATCATCTACACCAGCGGCACCACCGGCCGACCCAAAGGCTGCGTGCTGACCCACCGCAACATGTACGCCGACATCGCCAACGCGGTGCCGGTGCTGCCCAACCTGTTCGGGCCGAACGCGTCGACCCTGCTGTTCCTGCCGCTGGCGCACGCCTTCGCCCGGCTCATCCAGATCGGCGTGGTGCAGGCTCGGGCCACCATGACGCACTGCGCCGACCCCAAGCAGTTGCTCGCCGAGTTGCAGGAGATCAAGCCCACCTTCGTGCTCTCGGTGCCCCGGGTCTTCGAAAAGGTCTACAACGGCGCCAAACAGAAGGCCGAGGCCACCGGCAAGGGCAAGATCTTCGCCCGCGCCGAGGCGGTCGCGATCGCGTACAGCGAGGCGTTGGAGACCTCCGCCGGGCCGGGCCTGGCCCTGCGCGCCCAGCGCGCGCTCTTCGACCGGCTGGTCTACGGCAAGCTGCGGGCCGCGCTCGGCGGCCGGTGCCGCGACGCGATCTCCGGCGGCGCGCCGCTCGGCGCCCGGCTCGGGCACTTCTTCCGCGGTATCGGGGTGACCGTCTACGAGGGGTACGGGCTCACCGAGACCTCCCCGGCCGCCTCGGCGAACCTGCCGGAATTCATCCGGATCGGCACGGTCGGCCGACCGCTGCCCGGCGTGACCATCCGGATCGCCGACGACGGCGAGATCCTCATCTCCGGTGACCTCATCTTCCAGGGGTACTGGCGCAACGAGGAGGCCACCGCCGAGGCGATCACCGCCGACGGCTGGTTCCGCACCGGTGACCTCGGCTCGCTCGACGGGGACGGCTACCTGACCATCACCGGCCGGAAGAAGGAGATCATCGTGACGGCCGCCGGCAAGAACGTCGCCCCGGCGGTGCTGGAGGACCAGGTCCGGGCGCACCGGCTGGTCAGCCAGTGCGTCGTGGTCGGCGACCGGCAGCCGTTCGTCGCCGCGCTGGTCACCCTGGACGAGGAGGCCCTGCCGGCCTGGCTGGCGTCGGTCGGCCTGCCGGCCGACACCGGGATCGAGACGCTGCGCGGGCACGAGGGGCTGCGGGCGGAGATCCAGACCGCCGTCGACCGGGCCAACGCATCGGTCTCCCACGCCGAGGCGATCAAAGTGTTCCGGATCCTGCCCCGGGACTTCACCGAGGCCACCGGCGAGTTGACTCCGTCGCTGAAGGTGAAACGGCATGTCGTGCAGAAGACGTACGCGGCAGAAATCGCCGATATCTACTCCGGCTGACTACCATCCGTCACGTGTCCGCCTCGACCTCGGCCCTGGCCCGCTCCCACCCGCTCGCCGCGGCGGCGCGGGTGGTCGTGCTGGCGCTGATCGCCGTACTGACCCTGCTCGCCACCCACGACCTGGCCCTGCTGTGGTGGATCGCCCTGCTGGCGGTCGCCGGGCTGCCCGCGGCGCTGGCACCGCAGCACCGGCTGATCGGCCCGCTCAGCCGGATGGCCGAGGTGGTCGTGCTCGGCCTGGCGGCGAGCCAGGTCGCCGCCGTCGCCACCATCGGCGGTCACATCGGCGGGCTCGGCGCCCTCGCGGTGCTGCCGTACCTCGCGATCCCGGTGACCGCCACGGCGCTGCGGCGCCGCTTCCGCGAGGGCGCGGTGTTGATCGCGGTCGTCGCCGGCACGCTGCTGGTCGCCGGGGCGCTCACCGAGGTCGGCGGGGTCCCGCAGCTGAGCCAGCCGGGCTACCTCGCGGTCTGCGCCCAGTGGCTGATCCTGGCCGCGCTCGGACTCTCCGCGGCGCGCACCCTGCACCGGGTGATGCTCGTCCGGCACGAGGCCAAACCGCAGCCGTACGCGGAAGCGACCCGGCTGCTGACCCAGCTGCGCACGGTGGCCCGGCAACTGCCCGGTGCGACCCTCGACCCCGGCGGGATCTCCGAGCACCTGCTGGAGGAGTTGCGCACGGTGGCCCGCACCGACCGTGGGGCGGTGCTCTCCGCCAGCGGCGGCGGACGGCTGGTGGTGCTCGCCCAGCTCGGCGCGGACCGGGTGGACTGGGAGACCACGCTCGACGCCGACTCGGCCATCGCCGACGCCTGGGCCAGCCAGCAGCCGCAGACCGCCGCCCGCTCGCAGTCCCGCTCGCACTCCGGCGGGGAGGTGTCGGCGCTGATCGTGCCGCTGGTCGCCGGGGTGCGCACCGTCGGTCTGGTGGTGCTGGAGGCGGACGCCACGCAGGCGTACCCACCATCGGTGGTGGCCCAGGTGACCGGGCTGACCGGCCCGGCGGCGCTGCGCCTGGAGGCCGCCCTGCTCTTCGACGAGGTGCGGTCGCTGGCCACCAACGAGGAGCGGCAGCGGCTGGCCCGCGAGATCCACGACGGGGTGGCGCAGGAACTGGTGATGGTCGGCTACGGGATCGACAACGCCCTGGCCACCGTCTACGACGACGCCGAGGAGACCGCCGAGGCGCTGCGTACGCTGCGCCAGGAGGTCACCCGGGTCATCACCGAGCTGCGGCTGAGCCTGTTCGAGCTGCGCAGCGAGGTCGACCGCCACGGTGGTCTGGCCGCCGCGATCGCCGAGTACGCCCGCACCGTCGGCGCCTCCGGTGGGCTGCGGGTGCACCTGTCGCTGGACGAGTCCACGGCCCGGCTGCCCGCCGCCACCGAAGCCGAGTTGCTGCGCATCGCCCAGGAGGCGGTGACCAACGCCCGCAAGCACGCTGGAGCAGCCAATCTCTGGGTCACCTGCGAGGTGGATCCGCCGTACGCGCAGATCGAAGTGTCGGATGACGGTCACGGCATAGGTGACCAGCGCTCGGATGGGCACTATGGTCTTGCGATCATGGCCGAGAGAGCGGAACGTATCCGGGGCCGGTTGGAGATCAGACCGCGGCAACCCAGCGGCACGACCGTTGCGGTGGTGGTCGGTTCCTCACCCGGGCGGGATAACGTTCGTGGTAGTGCCGCCGCTGCTGTAGAAGGGGAGTAACCCGAGGATGACCACAAGTCCGACACCGGCCACCCGTACCAAGGTCCTCCTGGTCGACGATCACGACTTGATCCGCAAGGGCCTGCGGCACGCCTTCGAGCGCGACCGGCAGTTCGAGGTCGTCGGCGAGGCGGCCACCGCGGCGGAGGGCGTACGGCAGGCCGGCGCGTTGCAGCCGGATGTGGTGATCATGGACTTGCGACTGCCCGACGGCAGTGGCCTGGAGGCCACCCGTGCCCTGCGCAAGTCGAGCGCGTCGATGGGCATCGTGGTGCTCACCATGTACGCCGGCGACGACCAGCTCTTCGGCGCGCTGGAGGCCGGGGCGAGCGCGTTCGTGCCGAAGACCGCCCCCGCCGACGAGGTCGTCGCCGCCGCCCGGCACGCGGCCTCCTCCCCCAGCGCCTTCACCGCCGCCGACCTGGCCGAGGCGATGAAGCGCCGGCTGGCCCCGTCCGGACCCCAGCTCTCCCCCCGCGAGGGTCAGGTGCTGCGGCTGCTCGCCGACGGGATGAGCGTCGCCGGCATCGCCAAGCAGCTGTTCGTCAGCGAGTCGACCGCCAAGACCCACATCTCCAAGCTCTACGAGAAGCTCGGTGCCGCCAACCGGGCCCAGGCTCTGATGACCGCGCTGCGGCTCGGCCTGCTCGAGGCCCCCGACGCACCGAAGTTCTGACGCCACCTGACGTAGTCGCCGACAGAAGATCCGTGCCGGGAACCCACGCGGGCACGGATCTTCTGTCGAAGATCCCCGATCGCGCCCTGGGCGCTATGGCCTCCCGGGCGCAAGCGGGGCAGAATACCCGCCGGGGCACGGACGCCCCGGAAGTATGCGAAGGGGTGGGAGAGCGTTGCAGCGGCCGGACTGGGCACCCGAGACCATCGACGTCGAGCGGCCCAGCGTCGCTCGCATGTACGACTACTACCTCGGCGGTTCGCACAACTTCGCGGTGGACCGCGCGGCAGCCCAGGCGATGGTGGCCGCAGTGCCGGAGGCGCCACTGATGGCCCAGGCCAACCGCGCTTTCCTGCGCCGGGCCGTGCAGTACCTGACCGCCGCCGGCATCCGGCAGTTCCTGGACATCGGCTCGGGCATTCCCACGGTCGGCAACGTCCACGAGATCGCCCAGCGGCACGCCCCCGACTCCCGGGTGGTCTACGTCGACGTGGACCCGGTCGCCGTGGCGCACAGCCGGGAGATCCTGGCCGGCAACGACAGCGCCACCGTCGTGCAGGAGGACCTGCGTCACCCCGAGCGGATCCTCGCCCACCCGGACGTACGCGCAATGATCGACTTCGACCAGCCGGTCGCCGTCCTGGTGGTGGCGGTGCTGCACTTCGTCCCCGACGACGACCGGCCGGCCGAGGTGCTGCGCGCCCTGCGCGCGGCGCTGGCCCCGGGCAGCTACCTGGTGCTCTCCCAGGCCAGCGACGACGGCCGCGACGAGGCCGAGCGGGCCGAGGCCGAGCAGGTCTACCGGCGCACCGACAGTCCGCTCTGGGTCCGCAGCCGGGCCGAGCTGACCGGCTTCTTCGACGGCTTCGAGCTGATCGAACCCGGGGTGGTGTGGGTGCCGCAGTGGCGCCCGGAGACCCCGGAGAGTGCCGAGGACGCCGAGCGGGCGGTGTTCCTGGGCGGCGTCGGGCGGCTCGGTGGGTGAGTCCCCGGAGGCCGCGTCCGGCGGGGCGTTCGCCCGGGCCTGGGCCAAGGCGCTCTGGGGCACCAGCTACCTGCCGATGACCCAGGCCCAGTTGGAAGGGCTGCTGCAGCGGCTCACCGACCTGCTGGCGCAGACGCTGCGGACCGAGCCGCTCGACCTGCGGGTGGGGCACCGGGTCGCCACCGAGCTCGTCGCCGCGCACATCGCCTCCGCCGAGGCGCTCGGCCGCACCCTGGAGGTGATCCAGCTCCGGCTGATCCGCGACCTCGACCTGGCCGGCGACGACGTCTCCGACCGGATGGCCCGGCTGCTGGCGGCCGTCGCCACCGGATACGCCCGGGCGCTGCGCGACCGCACGCTCGACGAGCAGGAGTCGATCCGGCGGGCCGCGATGACCGCCAGGGCCGAGGCGGAACTGGCACTGCGCGCCAGCGAGGCACGCTTCCGGCACCAGGCCACCCACGACCCGCTCACCGACCTACCCAACCGCACGCTCTTCGCCGAACGGCTCGCTGCGGCCGTTGACGCGGCGGCCGGCGGTGGCCGCCGGGTCGGGCTGTGCTTCCTCGACCTGGACCGGTTCAAGCGGATCAACGACTCGTACGGCCACCAGATCGGTGATCGGGCGCTGGTCGCGGCGGCGCGACGGCTGAGCCGCGCCGTGGAGCCGCACCTGGTGGCCCGGCTGGGTGGGGACGCCTTCGTGATCCTGGTCGAGCGGTCCACCGGCACCGGGGACGTGGTCGCCGTCGCCGAGGCGGCGCTGGCCGCCCTCGCCGAGCCGGTGCTGGTCGACGGGCACGACGTCACGATCACCGGGAGCGTCGGCATCGTGGAACGCCGGGCCGCCGACAGCTCACCGGACGACCTGATGCGGGCCGCGGGCAGCACACTGAACTGGGCCAAGACCGCCGGCGGCGCCCGGTGGGCCCTGTACGACGCCGAGCGCGACGACCAGGAACAGGCCCGTCAGGCGTTGAGCGCGGCGATCCCCACCGGCCTGGAACGCGGCGAGTTCTTCCTCGACTACCAGCCGCTGGCGTCGCTGCACGACGGTTCGCTGCTCGGGGTCGAGGCGCTGGTGCGTTGGCGTCACCCACAGCTGGGTGTGCTGCGTCCCGACACCTTCATCGGGCTGGCCGAGGAGACCGGGCTGATCGTGCCGCTGGGCGGCTGGGTACTCGCCGAAGCGTGCCGGGAGGCGGTCGGCTGGACGGCCGCCACGACGCGCCCGCCGTACGTCAGCGTCAACCTCGCGGTCCGCCAGGTCCGCCGGCCCGGCCTGGTGCAGGAGGTACGCGCGCTGCTGCGGCGCACCGGCCTGCCACCGGACCGGCTCCAGCTGGAGATCACCGAGAGCACCATGATGAGCGGCGCCGAGGAGCCGGTGCGTGCCCTGCGGACCCTGGCCGACCTGGGCGTCCGCATCGCCATCGATGACTTCGGCACCGGCTACAGCAACCTGGCGTACCTGCGGGACCTGCCGGTGACCGAGCTGAAGGTGGCCGGCGAGTTCGTCCGCGGCCTGCGTGCCCCGGAAGCCGCCGACGAGCGGATCCTCGCCTCGCTGGTCTCCCTGGCCCACGCCCTGAACCTGACCGTCACCGCCGAGGGGGTGGAGACCGGCGGGCAGGCCGACCGGCTGCGTGCGATCGGCTGCGACGCCGGCCAGGGCTGGCACTTCGGCCGCCCCGCCCCCGCCGAAAACATCCTCGCCCGGGTGAAAGAAGGGGCCCCCTGTTAACGCCTGGTGTATAGGAGGGGCCCCCTTCTAACACCTGAGCCGGCGAGCCGCCGACGGGCAGTGGCTCAGCCGGTCAGGAGGGCGGCCAGTCGCTGCGCCTGGGTCTCCCAGCGCCACTCCCGCTCCACCCAGGCACGGCCAGCCGCACCGAACTGCCGAGCCAGGTCCCGGTCGGCGAGCAGGGTGGCCACCCGGTCGGCGAGCTGCCCGAGGTCACGGCCATCCACCACGTACCCGGTCTCCCCCTCCCGCACCGCGTCGGGCGCGCCGCCGGAGTCGCCGGCCACCACCGGTAGGCCGGTCGACGACGCCTCCAGGTAGACGATGCCGAGCCCTTCGACGTCCAGGCCCCGGTTGCGGGTCCGGCACGGCATCGCGTACACGTCGCCGGCCGCGTAGTGGGCGGGCAACTCGGCCGACGGTACCGATCCGGTGAACACCACGTCCCGCTCGACCCCGACCTGACGGGCCAGCCGGGCCAGGGTGGCCCGGTACGGACCGCCGCCGACCACCAGCAGCGCGGCGTCGGGCACCCGGCGGCGGATCAGCGGCATCGCCCGGATCAGCATGTCCTGGCCCTTGCGCGGCACCAGGCGGGAGACGCAGACCACCACCGGACGATCGGCCAGCCCCAACCGGCGCCGCACGGCGGCACCGTCGACGCCCGGGTGGTAGAGGTCGGTGTCCACGCCGGGGGCGAGGCGATGTAGCTCGGTCACCCCGTCCAGCGCCCGCGCCAGCCGGGTGCGGGTGTACTCCCCCAGGTAAGTGACGACGTCCGTGCCCCGACCGATGCGTTGCAGCGCGGCCCGGGCCACCGGCAGCGCCGCCCACCCCACCTCGTGCCCGTGGGTGAGGGCGACCACCCGCCGGATCCCGGCCCGGCGGCGCAACCCGGTGGCGAGCAGGCCGAGCGGGGCCGCCGCGCCGAACCAGACCGCGTCGCAGTCGTACGCGCGGGCCAGCCGGGCGGCGCGGCGGGCCACCAGCGGCGTGGGCAGCAGCATCCGGGTACGCTCGCGGACCACTTCGAAGGGCTGGTCGGCGTCGAACTTGTCGGCGCCGTGCCAGCTCGACGCGTAGACCACTACCGAGCCGGCCGGCTGGCGTACCGCGAGGTTGTGCACGAACGACTGGATGCCGCCGGGGCGGGGTGGAAAGTCGTTCGTCACCAGCAAGGTGCGGCTCATGCCGGCGCTCCGCTGCCGCCACGAGGCACCACCGCGCCGAGCTGAGGATTCGCTCGCTGACGCTCACTCATGGGACGGCCTTTCTGGCGTACGCGCGGGCGGCAGCGATCCGCTCGACGGTGGACGGGTGCGAGGCGGAGTAGAGGTACTCCCAGCGGGGCGGGTCCGGGTCGGCGAGGTTGACCGCAGCGAGCCGACGCTGCATCGACTCGAAGGCGGCAGGGTCGCCGGTCAGGGCCAGCGCGTGTGCGTCGGCGCGCGCCTCGACCCGCCGCGACATCAGCGCCTGCACCGGTGTGAGAACCAGCCCCGCCACCGTGACCAGGGCCAGCAGCAGCGGGAACGCCTTCGGTTGGGCCACCGAGTCGAGACCGGCCAGCCGCAGCAGCGGCGGCCAGGAGCCGACCAGGTAGAGCGCGACCACCGCGGCGGCGGCACCCAGTGCGCCGATGAGGGTGCCGACCGGTACGTCCCGATCGCTGGCGTGGCCGAGTTCGTGTGCCACGACCGCCGTCACCTCGGCCGGTGTCGCCTCGCGCAGCAGGTTGTCGTAGACCACGACGCGGCGGGTCGGACCGAGCCCGGAGACGTACGCGTTGACCGCCCGGGTGCGCCGCGAGGCGTCGGCGACCAGCACGTCGCGTACCGGCACGCCGTCGCGGGCGGCCAACTCCATCAGCTGGGTCCGCAACGGTCCCGGCTCCATCGGGCTGAACCGGTTGAACACCGGCTCCACCAGCACCGGCAGCACGAAGGAGAGCAGCACCACCAGCGTCGCCGCGCCGGCCGCGCCGAACGCCCACCACCAGCGGGGCGCCAGCCGGACGACGGTGTAGAAGCCGAGCAGCGCCACCGCCCCGATGACCGCGCTGACCGCGTACGACTTGAGCAGGTCCAGCGCCCAGCCGCTCCAGCCGTTGGTGGCCAGCCCGTAGCGGGTGAGCACGGCATGGCGCCAGGCGGCCAACGGCAGCGTCACCAGGTCGGCGACCAGCACCACGGCCAGCCCGCCGAGGACCGCCTGCGCGATCCAGTGGTCGCCGAAGGGGCGCCCGGCCAGCTCGATCAGGCGGCCGCCCAGCGGGGTCAACCCCAGTGCCAGCGCCACCAGCAGCCCGACGCCGAGCGCCGCCCAGCCGCCGGGACGCAGCGCGGAGCGGAACTGCCGGGCCCGTTCCACCTGGTCGGCGGGCAACTCGCGCAGCGCGGCGAGTTGGTCGGCCCGCGGCGCCGGCGGACGGCTCCACGGGATCAGCACCAGCACCGCCACCAGCACGGCGACGCCGAGACCGGCCAGGGTGAGCAGCGCCCAGCCGCGCGGGCTCACCCCGCCACCTCGCCGCGCCGTTGCCCCGTCATGCCGCTGCTCCTCCCGCCCGCGCGCGCCCATCCTAGTTGTCCGCCCCGGGCCACTCCGGGCCACTCCGGGCCACTCCGCGCCGCTCCGCGCCACCCCGCGCCGCTCCGCGCCACCCCGCGCCGCTCCGGGCCGCCCCCACACCTCACACAGCCCCGCGCATGTCTCACACCGCCCCGCGCGCGCCTCACACAGCCCCGCACATGTCTCACACCGGCCCCGCGCCACTCCGCACCGCCTTACGCCATCCCGCACCACCCCGCGCCACCTGGGTTCCTCGGCTCTTCCGGCACCTCGGGCCGGCGGCCCGTGGATTCAACCCGTGATCGTTGGCAGTTCAGCTGTTGTCTTCCTCGGCGTGTCGTGTCGCTCAGCTGCCAACGATCGAGCGGGGGCGCGGTGACCGGGGAGCGCGGTGAACGGGGGGACCGATCAGGAGCGGGACAGCCGGCGCAGCAGCGAGTCGGCGCCCAGCGGGTAGGCGCCGTGCCGGCGTACCCCGTCGGCGACCTCGCGGTCGGAGGAGACCACCACCACCGGGCGGCCCGGCGGCTCGGCGCGGACCAGGCGGCGGATCAGCTCGTCGGCGGTCTCCCCCTTGCGGGAAAACAGCACCCTGACCCCGCGCGGGGTGGGCGGCAGCCCGTGGATGCGTTCGGCGCCGTCGAAGACCACGGTGATTTCGTCCCCGGTCTGCGCGGCGATCCCGCCGAGGCCGGTGATCAACCGCTTGCGCTGCTGTTCCAGCGACATCTCGCCGAAACCCCGCTTGGTGACGTTGTAGCCGTCGACCATCAGGTGGGCCCGGGGCAGGGCGAGCAGTTGGTCGAGCCGGGCCGGGTCGTCGGTGTCCCGGGCCCGGGTCGCGGCACCGGCCGCGGTGGCCGTCGTGGAGTCGGCGAAGGCATCCGCGACATAGTCGGCGGGCAGGCGGTCCACCGGGTCCAGCGCCAGTTCGCGGCGGAGCCCGACGGCGGCCTGGCCGATGGTCTCCAGGAGCAGCCACAGCCGCGCGTCGTCGACCGAGCGGGCCTCCTTCGCGCTGGCCCGGGCAACGGCCGCAGCCGCCTCTGCCTCGGCCAGCCGTGCGCGGATCCGGCGCAGTTCGGCGTCCGCGTCCGCGGCGGCCCGGGTTGCCCGCCCCCGCTCGGTGGCCAGCAGCTCGCTCGTCTTGCGCTCGCGGGCCTGCGTCTCCCGCAGGGTACGGGTCAGCTGCCGGTTCTCCTCCCGCAGCTGGCCCAGCTCCTCGCGGACCCGGGCGAGTTCGTCGCGCAGCTTGTCGGCCTCGACCCGGGCCACTGCTCGGTCGTGCTCGGCCCGGGTGGCCCGCTGCTCGGCCTGGCGGACCAGCTCGGCCACCACCGCACTGTCCGCCTCGGCGCGCACCGCCGCGCCGCTGGCGTCGATCAGATCCCGCCATCCGCGCGGCCGGGCCAGGTAGGCCAGAGCCGCCACCTCGACCGGGTCGGCGACGGCCGGGGCCGTTCCCTCGATCACGGCGGCGCCCAGGTCGCCAGCGTCGGCCAGCACCCGGGCGGTGACCCGCTGCCGGAACAGTGGGTCACCGGCGAGCTGGGCGGCGATCGCCGGTGCACCGAGCCGGGCCCGCCGGTTGGGGGCGAACTTGGCGACCCGGCGCAGCGGCACGGGCAACTCGTCGGCGGGCAGGCCGGGCAGCACAGCGGCGGTGAGCGAGACGATCCGCTGCCGGACCGGCTCGGGCAGGCTCGGCTCCGGCTCCCGCTCGGCGTCCGCCGCACCGCCAGAACCGGCCGCCGCGCCCCCAGAACTCGACGGGTCGCCGGAGCCCGCCGCCGCATCGCCAGAACCGGCCGCCGCATCGCCAGAACCGGCCGCCGGGTCGCCGGAACCCGCCGCCGCGCCGACAGAACCGGCCGCCGGGTCGCGGGGACCGGTCGGTGGGTCGTCGGAACCCGCCGCCACGTCACCAGAACCCGCCGCCGCGCCGACAGAACCGGCCGCCGGGTCGCGGGGATCGGTCGGTGGGTCGGATCGGCCGTCGCTCGCGGATGAGCCCTCATCGGCAGCCGGCACGGCGACGACCTGCTCCTCCTGAGGGAGGTTGTCGTCGGGCGGCTCGGTGAGGGGCATGTGGCAAGTCTCCCACCGCGACCGGGCTCACCGCCTCATGAGTGAGCCGATCTCTCATCCTAGACCCGTGGTGACGGGTGAGGCCGCCGGGACGCAAGTGTCGCACCGGACGGTTAGCGTGCCGCCGATGGCAGGACAGGAATACCTCCAACCAGCGCTGGCCGGGCTCGACCCGGCCGTCGACGGGGTCGACCCGGCGTTGCCGCTGCACGCGACGACCTTCGTCGTGGTCGATCTGGAGACCACCGGGGGCGCCCCGGACGGCGGCGGCATCACCGAGATCGGCGCGGTCAAGGTGCGCGGGGGCGAGGAGTTGGGGGTGCTGGCCACCCTGGTCAACCCCGGGGTGCCGATCCCGCCGTTCATCACCGTGCTGACCGGCATCACCCAGGCGATGCTGCTGCCGGCGCCGCCGATCGAACAGGTGCTGCCGAGTTTCCTGGAATTCCTCACGGACGCCGTGCTGGTGGCCCACAACGCCCCGTACGATGTCGGTTTCCTCAAGGCGGCCTGCGCCCGGCACGGCTACCGCTGGCCGAACCCGAGGGTGCTGGACACCGCGGCGCTGGCCCGGCGGGTGCTGCTGCGCGACGAGGTGCCCAACCGCAAGCTGGCCACCCTCGCCGCCCACTTCCGCGCCGCCACGCAGCCGACCCACCGGGCGCTGGACGACGCCCGGGCCACCGTCGACGTGCTGCACGGGCTGATCGGGCGGCTCGGCGGCCACCGGGTGGACACCGTCGGCGAGGCCATCGAGTTCGCCCGCGCGGTCACCCCGACCCAGCGCCGCAAGCGCCACCTGGCCGACGGCCTGCCCAGATCCCCCGGGGTCTACATCTTCCGGGCCGCCGACGGCCGGCCGCTCTACGTCGGCACCTCCCGGGACATCGCCACCCGGGTACGCAGCTACTTCACGGCGGCGGAGAAGCGCGCCCGGATCTCGGAGATGCTGGCCGCCGCCGAGCGGGTCGAGGCGGTCGAGTGCGCGCACTCACTCGAGGCGGAGGTCCGCGAGCTGCGGCTGATCGGGGCGCACGCGCCGCCGTACAACCGGCGGTCGAAGTTCCCGGAGCGGGTGGTCTGGCTGAAGCTGACCGACGGGCCGTACCCCCGGTTGTCGGTGGTCCGGGAGATCTCCCCCAGCGACCGCGCCTACCTCGGCCCCTTCTCGTCCCGGCGGGCCGCGGAGCTGGCGGCCGCCGGGTTCCACGACGCGGTGCCGCTGCGCCAGTGCACCCACCGGCTGTCGCTGCGCACGGTCACGCCGGCCTGCGCGCTGGCCGAGCTGGGTCGCTGCCCGGCACCGTGCGAGCACCGGATCACCCCCGAGGAGTACGACGCCCGCGCGGTGACCCCGTTCGCCACCGCCGTCACGGGCGACCCCCGACCGGTGGTGGACGCCCTGCTCGCCCGGATCGGGGCGCTGGCCGCCGACCAGCGGTACGAGGAGGCCGCCGTGCTCCGGTCCCGGCTGGCCGCGGTGCTGCGGGCGACCGTACGCATGCAGCGGCTGGCCGCGCTGACCGGGATCGCCGAGCTGGCCGCCGCCCGACCGGCTGCCGGCGGCGGCTGGGAGTTGGCGCTGGTGCGGTACGGCCGGCTGGCCGGGGCGGGGGTTTCTCCGCCCGGGGTCCACCCTCGACCCACGCTGGCCGTCATCCGGGCCACCGCCGAGACGGTGCCGCCCGGCCACGGCCCGATCCCGGCGGCCAGTCCCGAGGAGTCGGAACGAATCCTGTCCTGGTTGGAACGACCGGAGACCAGGTTGGTCGAGATGTCCGCCGGCTGGGCCTCCCCGGTGGCCGGCGCGGCCCGCTTCCGCGACCTGTTGACCAAGGCCGAGAGCGCCGGGTCCCACCAACTCTGGTACGAACGCTCATGAGCAACTGCCCGATCGGACTACCTCCGCTCACTTAGTCTGTTAAGGAAGTGCAGTCCTGCCCGTTTCGAGGGTCTGCTCCCGGTTGCCGGGTTCCGGTGGTCGTGGGGCGGGGTGAGGGGGTGTCCCAGGTGGACGTCGACGCCGGACGCGGCGGCGCCCTGGGGGGCGCCCTCCCGACACAGCCGGGCGAGCTGCCGTTGACCCGCCGGCTCCGGTCGCTGCTGACCTGGCCCGCAGCCGACAACGAACCGGTCGGTCAACTGGTCCGTGCGCACCGCGCCATCCACTCGGGGGCCGATCCCGCGGTGCTGCGCCGGGCGTACACCATCGCGGAGAACATGCACCGGGGCCAGTTCCGCAAGAGCGGGGAGCCGTACATCACCCACCCGCTGGCGGTCGCCCAGATCTGCGCCGACCTGGGCATGGACACCACGACCCTGGTCGCGGCGCTGCTGCACGACACGGTGGAGGACACCCGCTACACGCTGCAGGCCCTGGCCGAGGATTTCGGCCACGAGGTGGCCCACCTGGTCGACGGGGTGACCAAGTTCGACAAGACGTTCTACGGCCAGGCCGCCGAGGCGGAGACCATCCGTAAGATGATCATTGCGGCCGGCAAGGACGTCCGGGTGCTCATCATCAAACTGGCCGACCGGCTGCACAACATGCGCACCCTCGGCGTACGCTCGGCTGCCTCCCGGGAGCGGATCGC
The DNA here is from genome assembly GCF_016863555.1 of Micromonospora qiuiae. Taxonomy (GTDB): domain Bacteria; phylum Actinomycetota; class Actinomycetes; order Mycobacteriales; family Micromonosporaceae; genus Micromonospora; species Micromonospora qiuiae. The sequence goes on from NZ_BOPC01000009.1 coordinate 47,959, forward strand.
CCGCAAGACCCAGGAGGTGCTGGTACCCCTCTGCGACCGGCTGGGCATCCAGAACCTCAAGCGGGAACTGGACGACGTGGTGCTGCTGCACCTGCAGCCGGAGGAGCACGCCCGCATCGCCCGCCACGTGCACGACCGCCCCGGTTGGGACGCCTACCTCGCCGACGTGGTGGCGCAGACCAAGGTGGCGTTGCGCCGCAGCCGGGTCGACGCCGAGGTGGCCCCCCGCCCCCGGCACCTCTACTCGATCTGGAAGGACACCGTGGCCGGCGGTCACACCGTCCCGTTCGACCTGCCCCGGATCACGGTGGTGGTGGACGGACCTGCCACCGACTGCTACGCGGCGCTCGGCGCGGTGCACGGCCTGTGGCGGCCGGTTCCCGGCCGGTTCAAGGACTTCATCGCCTCGCCGAAGAACAACCTCTACCGCTCCCTGCACACCAGCGTCTGCGGCCCGAAGAACCGGACGGTGGAGGTGCTGATCCGCACCGTGGAGATGCACCGCTCGGCCGAGTACGGTGTGGCCGCCGACTTCCGCTTCCCCCGCTCGGGTGGGGCCGCCGCGGACCGCGCAGAGCAGCTCGACTGGCTGCGGCGGGTGCTGGACTGGGAACAGGACGCCGCCGATCCGGCGCAGTTCCTCCAGTCGCTGCGCTGCGATCTGGCCGAGGCGCAGATCCAGGTGGTCGCCGAGGGACGGCAGATCGTCCTGCCGGCCGGGGCCACGCCGGTCGACCTGGCGTACGAGCTGGGCACCGACCGGGGCGAGCGATGTCTCGCCGCCCGGATCAACGGCCGGCTGGCCCCGCTCTCCTCCGAACTGGACGAGGGCGACGTGGTGGAGATCTTCACCGAGACCGAGGAGGAGACCAGCCTCGACGCCGAGGTCGCCCCACGCGGCCCACGCCGGGAGTGGCTGGGCTTCGTCAAGTCGCCGCACGCACAGATGCAGATCAACCGGTGGTTCGCCGAACACAGTGAACCGGGCATCTCGATCAGCGACAAGGTCCGGCTCGGCCGGGCCACCATCGGGCTGGCGCTGCGTCAGCACAATCGCGGCCTGGCCAGCGATCTGCCGCTGCTGCGGCTGTCGGAGGAACTCGGCTACCCCGACCTGGAGACCCTGCTGGTCGCGGTCTTCGACCGGGTGATCGAGCCGGACGCCGTGGTACGCCAACTCATCGACCTGGTCGACCACCGCCAGTGATCCACTGAACTTTTTTCGGCCTGGACCGCGCGGCGCGCCCTACCCAACGGTCCGTCGCACCGTCAGGGGAGGTCGAGAAGGGTTCACTGTGGTCCCCGGCCGCGACCGATGCTCACGACCACTAGCCTTGACCCATGATCCTCCGCTCGCGCCGCACCGGCCGCGCCGTCGCGTACCAGGTCTTCTACCGGTTGCCGTTGCCGGTACGGCGTCGGCTGGTGCGACTGGCCGTGCCGAAGTACATCGTCGGCGCCGTCACCCTGCTCCGCGACAGCGAGGCCGATGGAGCCGGCCGACTGCTGCTGCTGCGCCAGCCGCCCGGCCGAGGCTGGACGCTCCCCGCCGGCCTGCTGCAACGCGGCGAGAACCCGGCAGTGGGCGCCGCCCGGGAGTTGCACGAGGAGACCGGGGTACGGCTGCCTCCGTCCGGGCTGCGTCCGGCGGTGCCCAATGCGGTCGTGCACGCCAAGGGCTGGGTGGACGTGGTCTTCACCGCCGAGGTCCCGGCGTCGAGCATCGAGTTCACGGTCGACGGGGCGGAGGTCTTCGAGGCGGCCTGGCACCCGCTGGACGACCTGCCGAAGCTGACCTGGCCCACCGCGCGCCTGCTCGCCTACTACGACATCGGTCCGCTTGCCGGGCAGTTTCCGCCCCCGCTGCCGGACACCCTGCCGTGACCGGGCCTTTCGACGTCGCTGGCCGGTGGCCGGCGGCCCCGATCGACGGGATCTGCGCGGTGGTGCTCGCCGCCGGAGAGGGCACCCGGCTGCGCCCGCTGACCGAGCGGCTGCCCAAGGCGCTCTGCCCGGTGGGCAACGTGCCGCTGCTGGACCGGGCGCTGGCCCGGCTCGCCGGTCTCGGGCTGAGCGGGCCGGAGGCGGTCGCCGTCAACGCCTGTTACCTCGGCGACCAGATCGTCGAGTGGGTCGGGACGCGCGCCCACCTCTCAGTGGAACCGGGCGACCCGCTCGGCACCGCCGGTGGCGTGGGCAAGTTGCGGGACTGGATCGCCGGCCGGGGAGTGCTGGTCGGCAACGCCGACGCGTACCTCGCCGACCCGGCGGTGCCGCCCGGCCCCGACATCGCCGCGTTGCTGGCCGGCTGGGACGGCGAGAGCGTACGCCTGCTCGGTCAGCCCGCGCCCGACCCGGCCGCGCCCGGCACGTTCGACGGGCATCTCTTCACCGGCTTCTCGCTGTTGCCCTGGCGGCTGGTCCGGGACCTGCCCGCGACCTTCGGTGACCTGGTACGCGCGGTGTGGCGGCCGGCGGAGGCCGCCGGCCGGCTGACCGTGGTGCCCTACCGGGGCGCCTTCTACGACACCGGGACCCCGGCCGACTACCTCGCCGCGAACCTGCACGCGGCCGGCGCGGGTGGCCTGGTCGCGGCGGACGCCACGGTCACCGGTCACTGCCAGCGGTCGGTGGTCGGTGCCGGTGCCACGGTACGCGGCACGGTGACCCGCTGCGTGGTCTGGCCCGGTGCCACGGTCGGCCCCGACGAACGCCTGCACGACGTGATCCGGGTCGGCGCCGACCTCACCGTCCCGGCGGGCGAGCCGGCTCAACCTGAGCGGCCGGGGTAGGCAGGCCTTAGCATGAGCGACGACGCCGACGAACGGAGAGCCTTCCCGTGATCACCGCGATCGTTCTGATCGACTGCGCCACCGATTCGATTCCGGAGGTGGCCACGGCCCTCGCCGACCTGCCCGGGGTCAGCGAGGTCTACTCGGTTGCCGGGCACGTCGACCTGATCGCCATGGTCCGGGTCCGCGAGTTCGACGAGATCGCCCAGGTGATCGCGGGCAGCATCTCGAAGGTCCCGGGGGTGCTCAACACCGAGTCGCACATCGCCTTCCGCGCGTACTCCCGGCACGACCTGGAAGAGGCCTTCGCGATCGGCCTCGGCAACGCCGACTGAGCGAAAGCAGCGAGCCGGTCCACCCCGGGCGGGGTGGACCGGCTCGACTCGTACCGTCGGGTCAGCTCTGCTGCGGCGCCGGAGTTTCGGTGGCGGTGCCGCCCGGAGCCGGGGCCTGCTCGGTGGCGGTGCCGCCCGGGGCCGGCTGCTCGGTGCCCGGTGCGGTGCCACCCGGGCTGGGCGAGCCGCTCGCGCTGGCCTCCGGGACCGGGATGCCGAGCTGCTCGGCGAGCTGCACCAGAGCGTCGTAGTGTGCCTGCAGGACCGGCAGCGCGGTCTGCGCCAGCTGGATCACCTGCGTCTCGGAGCCCTGCGAGATCTCCGTCTGGGTGGCCTGGATCGCCTGCAGGTGGCCGGCCAGACCCTGGGTCACCCAGAGCCGGTCGAACTCCTCACCGCTGGCCTTGTTCAGCTGGTCGAGAGCCGTCCGTTGATCGGCGTTGGGCTCGTTCGGCAGTTGGACGTTCAGCTTCCCGGCCAGATCCTTCACCGACTTGTCCAGCTCCTGATGGTCGGTGACGATCATCTGCGCCAGCTCCTTGACCTCCTCGTTCTGGGCCTTCTTCTGGGCCAGTTCGCCAGCCCGGATCTCGTACAGGTTGACCTGGTGGATCGCCTTGAGGTACTGGGTGTCCTGCTCCGACGGCTGCGCCGCCGCCTGCGCTGCCGCGGCGGGTGCGAGGCCCACCAGCACCAGCGCGGCCAGCAGGCCGAGTCGTTTGATACCCAACATGCTTCCTCCCCGTTGAGACGTTGGACCGCACGGATACCCGGCTGGCCGGGGTTATTCCTGCGATCCGGTGACGGGCGGGAAGCTCCGACGATGACCCGGACGGCGGAAACGGGCGTGGCGCCCACCGGACGACTCCGGCGGGCGCCACGTCACGCTGTGCGCTACCTCAGCTGCGGGTCTCCCCGCTGCCGACCTCCTCCCGCTCCGGTCGCGGCTCGACCGGCGGGTGCCCGGGCGAGACCGGCGCCTCGGCCGGCTTCTCGATCGGGTAGAAGAAGCCCCGGATGGCCGGGCCGAGCGCCCCGAGCCGGTTCATCTTCTTCGGCACCACCCAGCCGGCGTACGGCAGCTCGGTGTGCCCGTGCTCGTCAGGCGTGGTGAGCGGCTGGTGCACCTCGACGAACCGGCCGTCCGGCATGCGGCGGATGATGCCGGTCTCCACGCCGTGGGCCAGCACCTCCCGGTCGTGCTGTTGCAGACCGAGGCAGATCCGGTAGGTGACGTAGTACGCCAGCGGCGGCAGGAGCAGCAGACCGATCCGGCCGGCCCAGGTCATCGCGTTCAGGCTGATGTGGAACTTGTCGGCGATGACGTCGTTCGCGCCGGTGAGGGTCAGGATCACGAAGAACGTGATGGCCATGGCGCCCAGGCCGGTGCGGAACGGCACGTCGCGGGGACGCTGGAGCAGGTTGTGGCTGCGGTAGTCCTTCAGGTAGCGGGCTTCCAGGAACGGATAGAGCGTGGAGAGCCCGACCAGGATGCCCGGTAGCACCACCGTCGGCCAGAACAGCGGCGGGATCACATATCCTTCGCCGATCGGCAGGTAGATCTCCCAGTCCGGCATCAACCGGGTCGAACCGTCCAGGAACATCACGTACCAGTCGGGCTGGCTGGCGGCCGAGACCACCCACGCCTCGTACGGGCCGAACAGCCAGAGCGGGTTGATCTGGAACAGACCGCCCAGCAGTGCGATCACGCCGAAGACGACCATGAAGAAGCCGCCCTGCTTGATCGCGTAGCGCGGGAACATCCGCTCGCCGACCACATTGCCGTTGGTCCGCCCCGGTCCCGGCCACTGGGTGTGCTTCTGCTTGAAGACCAGCCCCAGGTGGGCGGAGATCAGCGCGACCAGCAGAGCCGGGACGAGCAGCACGTGGGCGATGTAGAACCGGCTGATGATGATCGTGCCGGGGAACTCGCCGTCGAAGACCGCCGCGCTCACCCAGGTGCCGATCACCGGGATCGAGAGGATGATCGCCGAGGCGATCCGCAGGCCGGTGCCGGAGAGGCCGTCGTCGGGCAGCGAGTAGCCGGTGAAGCCGGCCAGGAAACCGACCCAGAACAGCAGCGAACCGATGATCCAGTTGGTCTCCCGCGGCTTGCGGAACGCGCCGGTGAAGAAGACCCGCAGCATGTGCACCACGATCGCGGCCATGAACAGCAGCGCGGCCCAGTGGTGCATCTGCCGCATGATCAGACCGCCCCGGACGTCGAACGAGATGTCCAGGGTCGAGGCGTACGCGGCCGACATCGGCGTACCCCGCAGCGGGGCGTAGCTGCCGTTGTAGATGACCTCGGTCATCGTCGGCTCGAAGAAGAAGGTCAGGAAGACACCGGTCAGCAGCAGGACGACGAACGAGAAGAGCGCGATCTCGCCGAGCAGGAACGACCAGTGGTCGGGGAAGACCTTGTTCAGCAGCCGGCGCAGCGGGGTGGCCACCTGGAAACGGTCGTCGACCGCCCGGGCGGTATTGCCCGGCACCGCTGCCATGTCAAACTTTCGCCGCTTCACGGCCGCTCCCAGAAGTCGGGCCCGACTGCTTCGGTGTAGTCGGACTTCGCCACGAAGTAGCCCTCGGCATCCACCTCGATCGGCAGCTGCGGCAACCGCCGGCTGGCCGGGCCGAAGATGGGCTTGGCGTTGTCGGTGATCAGGAACTGTGACTGGTGGCACGGGCAGAGCAGCCGGTTGGTCTGCTGCTCGTACAGGCTCGCCGGGCAGCCGGCGTGGGTGCAGATCTTCGAGTAGGCGGCGAAGTTGCCCCACATGTAGCCGCCGTGCCCCTGGCGCTCGTTGTTGCGGCGCGACACCTCGGCGTCGGCGTCCCGCAGGTGAATCAGCAGGGTCGGCGAGTCAGCGTGCCGGTTGCTCACGCCGTGCTCGATGCCGGGGAAGACGGTGATCTGGCCGCCCGCGCTGATGTCCGCCGGGCGGATCGGCCGCCCGTCCTCGCGCACCAGCCGGATCTTCCGGCCGTCCTGCGGGGCGAACCCGGTGGTCATCATCTGGTTGTTCTTGTGCGGGTCGGAGATGAGTCCACCCACCAGCGGCGCCGCGGCCACCGCGCCGACCGGCACCAGACCGGCCAGCAGCGACATGCCGAGCAGCGGCCGGCGCCGCACGCCCAACTCGTCGGCCATGTAGAGCATGGTCTGCCCGGTGATGGTCCGATCCTCGGCGGGCACCGCTCCCTCGTGCCGGTCCTGGATCGACACCTCCTTGGGCAGCAGCTTCTTGCCCCAGGTCAGGATGCCGAAGCCGATGCCCAGCAGCGCGATGCCGAGGGTCGCCCCGAGCAACGGGGTGAACAGCTTGTCACCGCCGCGGCCCGGCTGGTACTCCCACGGCCACCAGATGTAGATCGCCAGGAACGCGGTCGCCGCCAGGCCGGTGACCAGGAAGAACCCCGCCACCGTACGGACCAGCCGACGCTCGGCCCGGCTGCCCGGAGCGACCTGATCCTCGTAGTGCACGATCTCGATGTCGTCCCGGCGGGCGCCCTCCCGGACGATGTCGAAGCGGCTCAGCCGCGGGTCGTTCACGTCGATCGGTTCCTGACCCGGTCGGGCCGGCTGCTCAGTGTGCGTGCTCATGCTCCCCCCGGTCACGACTTGCCCGCAATCCACAGGCTGGCGAAGACGAGCGCGACGATGCCGACCAGGAAGATCGCGATCCCCTCGGTCGAGGGTCCGTACCGGCCCAGGTTGAACCCGCCCGGGTCGCCCTGTTCCTTCAGGGTCTGCTGGATGTAGGCGATGATGTCCGCCTTCTGCTCCGGCGTGATCTGGTTGTCGCCGAAGACCGGCATGTTCTGCGGGCCGCTCAGCATCGCCGCGTAGATCTGCCGGTCGGTGGCCGGCGCCAGGCTCGGCGCGTACTTGCCGGAGGAGAGGGCACCGCCGCCGCCGCTGAATGCGTGGCACTGCGAGCAGTTGATCCGGTACAGCTCGCCGCCGATCGCGATGTTGCCGTCGGCGTGCAGGTTGTCGCCCGCTGGCACGACCGGACCGCCGCCCAGCTCCTGGATGTACGCGGCCAGTTGGTCGACCTGGTCCCGGTTGAACACCTCGGGCTTGCGCGCCGCCTGGGCCTCCTGCCGGGCCATCGGCATCCGGCCCGTGCTGACCTGGAACTCGACCGAGGCCGCGCCGACACCGATGAGGCTCGGCCCGCGCCCCTCGACCCCCTGCGCGTTGCGGCCGTGGCAGCTCACGCAGCTCACGTCGAACAGCGCCTTGCCGTCGGCGGCGGCACTGCTCAGCGGCGGATTCTCCTGGGCCGACGCGCCGGGGGCGAGGATGGTGTAGGCACCGCCGGCCAGCATCAGCGCGGCGACCAGCCGGACCGCGGCACCCAGCCGGCGGCGGCCCCTGCTGCGCGCCACGGGCCGCCCGCGCAGTCGCGCGAGCAGACCGCGTCGGCGGTCGTTGTCAGAAGTCATGACCTGTGTCCTTAACCGGTTGGACCTTGTCTCAGGGGGTGGTGCAGCGGCGCGGCACGAGACGCGCCAAGATCACTGAAGCCAGTAGATCATGGCGTAGAGCCCGATCCACACGACGTCCACGAAGTGCCAGTAGTAGGACACGACGATCGCCGAGGTGGCCTGCGCCGGTGTGAACCGGCCCATGGTGGTGCGGATCATGAAGATGATGAAGGCGACCAGACCGCCGGCCACGTGCAGACCGTGAAAGCCGGTGGTCAGGTAGAACATCGACCCGTAGCCGTCTGAACTGATCGTGATGCCCTCGTGCACGACCAGCTCGCGGTACTCGTTGAGCTGACCGAGCAGGAAGATCAGACCCATCACGAAGGTGATCGTGAACCAGCGCCGCAGCGCGTGCACGTCACCCCGCTCCGCGGCGAACACACCGATCTGGCAGGTCACCGAGGAGAGCACCAGGATCGTCGTGAACGTCGTCGCGTACGGGACGTTCAGGATCGCGGTGCGCTCCGCCCACAGGTCGGGTGCCGCCGCGCGGATCGAGAAGTACATCGCGAACAGCGCCGCGAAGAACATGAGTTCACTGGAGAGCCACACGATCGTCCCGACGCTGACCATGTTGGGGCGCGTCAGGGAGTGGATCCTGCTCTTGTCAATGGCTGGGGCCGCAGTCACGCGGTCATTATTGCCCCTGACCACGGCCGGCGATCAGCCGGGGGCCAAACCGGGGGTACGGATGGCCCGATCGGTACCGTCCGGTTCGCCTGACCTAGGCTGATTGGCGTGCTGCACGTCGATCCGATGACCCTGGCCACCACGGCCGCGCTACCGCGCATTGCGGGCGTGACCAGCACAATCCTCCCGCCCGCCGACGGGCCACCGCTCGCGGCCGAAGCCGCCCTGCCGCCCTTCTCGATCACCGCCGTGGCCACCGAGGCCCGGCTGGACAGCTGGCTCGCCGTCGGCCTGGTGCTCGCCGCCGGTCTCTACCTCTACGGGGTGCACCGGCTGCGGGTACGCGGTGACCGCTGGCCGGTCATCCGGACGATCTTCTTCCTCGGGCCCGGCCTCGGCGGCATCGCCGCGGTCACGGTCACCGGGGTCGGCACCTACGACACCACCCTGCTGTCGGTGCACATGGTGCAGCACATGGTGCTGTCCATGATCTCGCCGATCTTCCTGGCGCTGGGCGCACCGGTGACGCTGGCCCTGCGTACCCTGCCGGTCGGCCCGCGCAAGCGCCTGCTCGCGGTGGTGCACAGCCGGGTCGCGCGGGTCTACACCTTCCCGCTGGTGGCGTTCGCCATCTTCGTGGTCAACCCGTTCGCGCTCTACTTCACCGACCTGTACCGCTACACCCTGGAGCACGTCTGGGCGCACGAGCTGGTGCACGCCCACTTCATCCTGACCGGCTGTCTGTTCTTCTGGCCGCTGCTGGGCCTGGACCCGCTGCCCGGCCGCTGGCCCTACCCGGGCCGGGCGCTGCTGATGCTGCTGTCGGTGCCGTTCCACACCGTGCTCGGGCTCACCATCATGCAGAGCAGCACCCTCTTCGGTGGCGACTGGTACCCGTCGCTCGGGCTGAGCTGGGCCGACCCCCGGCAGGACCAGGTGCTCGCCGGCGGCATCCTGTGGGCCGGCGGCGAGTTCGTCAGTGTCACGATGCTCGCCGTGCTCGTGGTGCAGTGGATGCGCCAGGCCGAGCGGGAGGCCCGCCGGATCGACCGCGAACTGGACCGCCAGGAGGCCCGCGAACGGGCTGCGGGGTCGTCCGCCTGATCGCTACGGAGTCGTCCGCCCGAGCGCTGCGGGGTCGTCCGCCCGAGCCCGGCACGGGGCGGCGTGTCACCCGAGCCACGCCGACCGGTACCATCGGCGGCGCAGCTACGAGGTGATAGCCGTATCGCCAGCCAGCCGCGGACCGGGTCACCCGGTTCACCGCGATGGCCGGCCCGGACGGCAGGGAAGCGAAGCGGAGTTGTCGGCATGAGCGATCGTCTGTGCACCGTCCTGCTCTACAGCGACGACCCGCAGGTACGGGACCGGATGCGGCTGGCCGTCGGTACCCGGCCGGCACCCGACCTGCGCCTGGAGTTCGTCGAGGCGTCCAGCTACGACGAGTGCGTCCGATTGGTCGACGACTACGAGATCGACCTGCTGCTGCTCGACGGTGAGGCCAGCCCCGGCGGCGGCATCGGCATCGCCCGGCAGATCAAGGACGACTTCGACCAGCCACCCCTGACCTGCCTGGTGATCGCCCGCGCCGCAGACCGATGGCTCGCCGCCTACGCCGAGGTCGACGCCACCCTGGTGCATCCGCTCGACCCGGTGACCACCGCCGCCACGGTGACCGAACTGCTGCGGACGCACGCACCCGCCTGACGTCCCGCCTGCGGCACCGCCACGGCGCCGGGCGAGCCGGCGCCGGTCCCGTCCCACCCGCACTCTTCCGCTCGGGAGGCCCGCCATGGGCGAACGGACCTGGCCGCACCTGCTCACCGCGCTGCTGCGCGGGGAGGAACTCTCCGCCGCCGACACCGGCTGGGCGATGGGCGAGATCATGGCCGGCGCGGCGACCCCGGCCCGCATCGCCGGCTTCGCGACGGCCCTGCGCGCCAAGGGCGAGACCCCGGCCGAGTTGACCGGGCTGGTCGAGGCGATGCTCAGCCAGGCCGTCCCGGTCGAGCTGCCCGAGGAGGTACGCGCCAGCGCCCTGGACGTGGTCGGCACCGGCGGAGATCTCGCCCACACGGTCAACATCTCCACGATGGCCGCGCTGGTCGTCGCCGGCGCCGGGGTCCGCGTGGTCAAGCACGGCAACCGGGCGGCCTCCTCCTCCTGCGGCACCGCCGACCTGCTGGAGTTCCTCGGCGTACCACTCGACCTCGAACCCGATCAGGTGGCCCGGTGCGTGACCGAGGCCGGCATCGGCTTCTGCTTCGCCGGCCGGTTCCACCCCGGAATGCGGCACGCCGGCCCGGTCCGCCGGGAGTTGGGCGTGCCGACGGCGTTCAACTTCCTCGGCCCGCTGACCAACCCGGCCCGTCCTCCGGCCGGCGCGGTGGGCTGCTTCGACGCGACGATGGCGCCGGTGATGGCCGCCGTCTTCGCCGCTCGGGGTGACTCGGTGCTGGTGATGCGCGGCGAGGACGGGCTGGACGAGTTCACCACCGCGGCGCCGACCCGGTTCTGGATCGCCGCGGGCGGCACCGTCCGGGAGACCGTGGTGGACGCCATCGACCTCGGGGTGCCCCGGTCCACCCTCGGCGACCTGCGCGGCGGTGACGCCGCGTACAACGCCGACGTGGCCCGGCGCCTGCTCGCCGGCGAGACCGGCCCGGTCCGCGACGCCGTGCTGGTCAACGCCGCCGCCGCCCTGGCCACCCAGGGCCCGCTGGACGGCGACCTCACCACCGCCCTACGCGCCGGCCTGGACCGCGCCGCCGAGGCGATCGACTCCGGCGCCGCCGCCCGCACCCTCGACCGCTGGCTCGACGTCGCCCGCCAGACCTGATCAAGAAGTTTGCGTCAGAATCGCCCGCGATCGGTGACGCAAACTTCTTGATCAACGATGAATGCAGGAAGCCCGCCTCCCTGGGAGGCGGGCTTCCTGCATAGCTGGGGTCAGTGTTCGGCGGTGCGGCGGGTGCCGGAGTAGTACTCGAACAACAGGCCGCAGGCGGCCATGATCACCGCCACCGCGCCCAGGCCGAACAGCCAGAGCTGCCAGTACGCCAGACCCAGGCCGGCGACCGTGGCGGACAGCGCCAAGCCGGCCGGCCAGTAGCTGCCGGGGCTGAAGAAGCCGACCTCACCGGCGCCGTCGGCGATCTCACCGTCCGGCCGGTCCTCCGGGCGCAGGTCGATCCGGCGGGCCACGAACCAGAAGAAGCCGCCGCACATCGAGCAGAGCGTGGCCGACAGCAGCAGGGCCGTCGTGCCGATCCACTCGAGGCGACCACCCGACTCGTTCCAGGTCCAGAGGCCGTAGAGGATGGCCGCGAAGAACAGGAACGCGGCGATGCTCAGGAAAACGCGCCACTCGGTCTTCATGCCCGCCGCCTCAGCTTCCCGCGCCGGCAGCAGCGCTGCCCTGGTTGAAGTTGTGCTCGGTACGCCGCGTCTCGAATGGCCGCGTGGTCACCGCGTACGGCTCCTCGCCGATGGCGGTCAGCGCGTCCTGGGTCGAGGCGCCGTCCTGCTTGGCCGCGAGGAACCGGTCGAACTTCTCCGGCGTGACCACCCGCAGCTCGAAGTTCATGAAGGCGTGGTAGCTGCCGCAGAGCTCGGCGCAACGGCCCACGTACGCTCCCTCGCCCTCCAGCCGGGAGACCTCGAAGACGTTGCGGATGTTGCCCGGCATGACGTCCCGCTTGAACAGCATTTCCGGCACCCAGAACGAGTGGACGACGTCCCTGCTGGTCTCCTCGAACCGGATGGACCGGTCGGTCGGCAGCACCAGGATCGGGATGACCTCGCTGGTGCCCAGCACCGACGCGGTGGTGTTGGCGTCCTCGCCCTGGCCGTCGCGGTAGTTGAACTGCCAGTTCCACTTGAAGGCGACCACCTCGACGGTCACGTCGGGGTTGCGGGTGGTCTTCACCACGTCGGTCTGAATGACCGCGGTGTAGTAGAAGAGCACGGCGACGACCAGCACCGGCGCGATGGTGTACAGGAACTCCATCGGCAGGTTGTAACGGGTCTGCACCGGCAGCTCGTTGCCGCGCTTGCGGTAACGCACGATGCACCAGAAGATCAGGCCCCAGACCAGCAGACCGACCACGAGCGCCGCGATGCACGAGGCGATCCACAGGTCGTACATCCGCCGGGCCTCCGGGGTGATGCCCCCCTGCGGCCAGCCGAAGCCGCCGAACGCCGCGCCGACGTCACAGCCCGTGAGCAGGACCAGCAGCGACGCCCCACCGAAGCCGAGCCCGGCGAGACGTCCGGCGCGACGCCCCCGCCGCGCACCGGCTCCTGGGGATGCGCTGCGCTGTACGGCCGTCGGCCGTACCTCCGAACTCCTTGCGACCACCTGGTCCTGCCTCCCTAGCGCGCCGCGGTGTCTTCCTCGATCTGGTCGGCTCCGCCGAGCGGAGCCACCGCACCAGCGGCAAAGGCGTCACCGACGGTCGCAGATTACTCGACCATGACGGGCTGGACCCGGTTGGGGTCAGTCTCGGCACCCGACGGGGTATCCGACATCGGCCGAGGCGATAGCGTGCTGAGACGTGATCCCTTCCCCCGTCCACCTGGACGCCGCCACCGCCGCGCCGCTGCATCCGGTCGCGCGGCAGGCGTTACTCGCCGCGCTCGACGACGGTTGGGCCGACCCCGACCGGCTCTACGCGTCGGCCCGGCGGGCCCGCCAGTTGCTCGACGCCGCCCGCGGGGCCGCGGCGGAGACCCTCGGCGTACGCCCCGACGAGCTCTCCTTCACCGCCAGCGGCACCACCGCGGCGCATTCCGCCGTGCTCGGCGGCCTGGCCGGGCGACGGCGGGCCGGAGCGGTGCTGGTGCACTCGGCGATCGAGCACTCGGCTGTGCTGCACGCCACCCAGCGGCACGTGTCCGGCGGCGGCGCGGCGAGCGAGGTGCCGGTCGACCGCCTCGGCCGGTTGGATCTCGACGCCTGGTCACGGGCGGTGACCGAGCCCGGGGTGGCACTGGCCGCGTTGATCGCGGCCAGCCACGAGGTGGGCACCGTACAGCCGGTCGAGGCCGCGGCGGCGGCCTGCGCCGCCGTGGGGGTGCCGCTGTACGTCGACGCCGCCCAGGTGGTGGCTCGGACACCGGTGCCGGCGGGCTGGTCGGTGCTGAGCGCCAGCGCCCGCAAGTGGGGCGGGCCGCCCGGCGTCGGCCTGCTGGTGGTCCGCAAGGGCACCCGGTGGGAGTCGCCCTGGCCCGCCGACGAGCACGAGTCGGGCCGGGCGCCGGGCACGGTGAACCTGCCGGCGGTGGTGGCGGCGGCGGCGAGTCTGCGCGCGGCGGCGGCCGACGCGGCGGCGGAGGCCACCCGGCTGGCGCCCCTGGTGGACCGCATCCGGGCCCGGGTGGCGGCCGAGGTTCCGGACGTGGAGGTGGTCGGCGATCCCGAGCGGCGGCTGCCGCATCTGGTCACCTTCTCCTGCCTCTACGTCGACGGCGAGGCGCTGCTGCACGCGCTGGACCGGCGCGGCTTCGCGGTCTCGTCCGGCTCGTCCTGCACCTCGTCCACGCTGCGCCCCTCCCACGTGCTGGAGGCGATGGGGGTGCTCTCGCACGGCAACGTACGCGTCTCGCTGCACCGCGACACGACCGAGGCCGACGTGGAGCGTTTCCTCGCCGAGTTGCCCGGCATCGTGGCCGACCTACGGGCGCAGGCCGGGGTGGTGGGGCTGTGACCGCCCCCGAGAGCCCGGCCGGCGGCGAGCCCGACGAGATCATCGACTGCCTCGGTCAGCGCTGCCCGCTGCCGGTGATCGCGCTGGCCCGCCGGCTTCCCGAGCTGCCGGTGGGCGCGGTGCTGCGGGTGCTCGCCGACGACCCGGCCGCCGCGGTCGACATCCCCGCCTGGTGCCGCATGCGCGCCCAGGAGTTCCTCGGCACCAACGGCCCCGCCCACGACATCCGCCGGACGCAGTGAAAGGAAGGGCCCCCTTTTAACGCCTCGTGCATAGGCGGGGCCCCCTATTAACAACGCGACGCCGCATCGACCCAGAGCAGTCGCAGCCGGCGACCGGAGCGAGAGAATAGGCGTACGGCGGTGTCCGGGCTCGGGAAGCGCCCGGTGAAGCATGGCCATCGCCACAGGCCAGAACGCCGTCGGTGAAGGCCAGCCCCCAAGCGAAGATGCCGCCGTCAGCACGGTCGCCGTACTCCTCGCAGATCGCGAACCGTCGTGGCGCGAACTCGTCAACCAGGTCGGCCAACATCTGGTGAAACTCCTCGGGCGAGCCAAGCGGTGGGGGTGAGTCGTCCATCGGAGCCCTCCTTTGACAGGTATTGCTATACGTATAGCGCGCCGCCTTGTTCAATGGAAGGCCACTACGCCATGATGTTCGTGTCGTCGCGAGGAAGGCGGGCCCATGGCAGCACGTAACGATCCGTCCGCGCTGCGCTGGCTGATCGGTGCCGAGCTGGGCCGCTACCGACGCGAGGCACCGATGACGCTCACCGAGTTGGCCGCGCGCACCGGCATCGGCAAGCCGAAGCTCGGCCACATGGAGACCGGGCGCTACCAGCAGTTTCCCGACGACATCGCGGCTGTGCTGGGGGCCTGCGGAGCGGATCAGCGGGCGATCGACCGACTCACCGCGCTCGCCACCCGGTCGGACGCGAAGACCTGGTGGGCACCGTGGGCGAACGTGATGCCGGACTGGTTCAAGACGTACGTCGGCCTGGAAGGTCTCGCCGACGGCGCGTTCGTCTTCGAGTCGATGGTGATCCCGGGCCTGCTCCAGACCGAGAGCTACGCCCAGGCCCTGACCCTCGGTACCGGCTTCGTCCGGCCGGACCACGCCGAGCGCTTCGTGTCGTTCCGGCAGGCCCGGGCGCAGCGGTTGACCAACGACGAGCCGCTGACCCTGCACGCGGTCATCGGCGAGGCGGCGCTGCGGCTGCGGGTCAACGGTGACCAGACCCGACGCGCCCAACTCGCCCACCTGGCGGCGATGTCGGAGCTGCCGAACGTGACCGTGCAGGTGCTCCGCCCCGAGGACGGTCCGCACGCCGCGACCCCGCTGGGCAAGTTCGTCCTGCTGGACTTTGCCCACGTCCAGCCGATCGCCTACACCGAGGTCCTCGACGGGGCGATGTACGTGCAGGATCCGGACAGCGTGCGGACCTATAGAATGGTGGCCGACAACCTGCGCCAGGTCGCTCTCTCGCCCGCCGAGTCGCGCGCGTTGATCAGGGAGCTGGCCGGCGCGGCCTAGCCCCGGAGGCCAGTGTGTCCACCCCCGACCTCTCCGCCGCCCCCTGGTTCACCAGCAGCCGCAGCGCCAACAACGGCGACTGCGTCGAGTGCGCGGTCCTGCCCGACGTGGTGGCGGTGCGGGACAGCAAGGACCGCACCGGCCCCGTTCTCACCTTCTCGCGCCGCCAATGGTCGGCCTTCATCACCACGGTCACCCCAATCCCCGCTGACCCCCTATTCCCCCCGCGATCTGACCGGTAGATCGACCACCTCGCCCCGATATATCCCGAAAGTCACCCCTACCTAACTAGATCTTGGACGCGCGAGGCCCCTCTGGGGGCAGAAAGTGTCCAAGATCGCCGGCTGGAAGTGATCTGGCCAGGGGGACCGGTGGACAGAGAGCAGTTGCCGGATCTTCACGCCTGCGAGGCGTCCCGAAGAGACTGGGTGATTTGCGCCTTTTGTCGCCGCAAAAGGGGCGTTGCACCCCGAAACGGCGACCGAAAGTGCAAGATCGACGAGGTGGTGCGGGTGGGGTGAGGTGGTGCGGGTGGGGGGGGTGGGGTGGGGGGTCAGGGCAGGAGGTGGGGGCGGATTTCGTTGGCGGCCTGGTCGCCGTAGGACTCGGCCAGGCGCTTGACGAACAGGTCGCGGCGCACGTCGTACTCCTGGGTGCCGACGGTCTCCAGCACCAGCGTGGCGAGCAGCGAGCCGACCTGCGCGGCGCGCTCCAGCCCCACGCCCCAGGAGAGCGCGGTGAAGAAGCCGGCGCGGAAGCCGTCGCCGACACCGGTCGGGTCGACGGCCTGCGTCTGGCGGGCGATGGGTACGTGAATCGGGTCGATGTCCCGCCCGGCGATCTCCACCCCGTGCTTGCCGAGCGTGGTGACCCGGATCCGGACCAGGTCCAGCAGTTGGTCGTCGCTGAGCCCGGCCTTCTGCTGAAGCAGCGACTTCTCGTAGTCGTTGGTCATCAGGTAGTCCGCGCCCTCGATCAGCGCCATCACCTCCTCGCCCGGCATGCGGGCGAGCTGCTGGGACGGATCGGCGGCGAACGGGTAGCCGCGCTCACGGCACTCGGCGGAATGCCGCAGCATCGCCTCCGGGTCGTTGGCGCCGACCAGCACCAGGTCCAGCCCGTCGAGACGCTGGGCGACCGGGTGCAGTTCGATGTTGCGTGCTTCGCTCATCGCGCCCGCGTAGAAGGAGGCGATCTGGCACATGTCGGTGTCCGTGGTGCAGACGAAGCGTGCGGTGTGCGCCACCTCGCTGACGTGCACCGAGTCGCAGTCCACTCCGTGCCGTTCCAGCCAGGAGCGGTAGTCGGCGAAGTCGGCGCCGACGGCACCGACCAGCACCGGACGCAGACCGAGTTGCCCCATGCCGAACGCGATGTTCGCTGCCACCCCGCCCCGGCGCAGCACCAGGTCGTCCACCAGGAAGGAGAGCGACACCTTGTGTAGCTGGTCGGCGATGAGCTGGTCGGCGAACCGGCCCGGGAAGCTCATCAGGTGGTCGGTGGCGATCGAGCCGGTCACGGCGATCTTCATGGCAACCCTCGGGGTCGGAAGCAGAGCGCGGTCAGCCTACCGGTCCCGTGAACACGACGGCGGGGCAGCCGCGGGCCGCCCCGCCGGTCGTGAAGACCGACTCAGCTGAAGGAGTCGCCGCAGGCGCAGGAGTTGCCCGCGTTGGGGTTGTCGATGGTGAAGCCCTGGGCGTCGATCCGGTCGGCGAAGTCGATGGTGGCGCCGGTCAGGTACGGAGCGCTCATCCGGTCGACGACGACCTCGACGCCGTCGTAATCGGTGACGACGTCACCGTCGAGCGAACGCTCGTCGAAGAAGAGCTGGTACCGCAGGCCGGAGCAGCCGCCCGGCTGCACGGCGATTCGGAGCCGCAGGTCGTCGCGGCCCTCCTGCTCGATCAGGGCCTTGACCTTCTGCGCCGCGACGTCGGTGAGGACGACGGACGTGGGGGCCTTGGCCTCGGTCGACTCGGTCTGCGCTGGCGTGGTCACGTGGAATTCTCCCTGCGCGCGTTACGGGTGTGGTCTCCCCTGGCCAACGTCATCCGCCGGTCAGCGATTCCCACAGTGGTCCAAGCTCCGATTGTAGGCCGCCCAGCGCCCGGTCACCCGGGCAGCGGCGCCAGCCGTCGTCACGATCAGCGGCTCCACTGCCGGGCCAGCCGGGCGCCGAGCGCCCGCAGGCCCTCTGCCGGGCGCTCCAGGGCCGCGGCCAGACCGCCGCGTTCCTCACCGCCGAAATGCTCCACCAGGCTGTACGCGTCGGTCACCCCGACCGCCGCCGCCTCGCGCCGGCCCGTGCTCACCTGCCCGGCGAGCACGACGCAGGGTACGCCCCGGTCGCGGGCGGCGCCGGCCACTCCGGCGACCACCTTGCCGCGGAGCGACTGGTGGTCGAACCTGCCCTCCCCGGTGATCACCAGATCGACCTCGTCGAGCGCGGCGTCCAGCCGGACGGCACGCCCGACGAGCCCGATTCCCGACTCGCAGCGGCCACCGAGGGCCAGCAGTGCCGCGCCGACGCCGCCGGCGGCCCCTCCGCCGGGCAGCGCGCCCAGCCCGGTGGGGCAGCCTGGCAGGCTCCGTTCCAGCACCTCGGCCCAGCGTTGCAGCGCGGCGTCGAGCAGCAGCACGTCGGCGCGGTCGGCGCCCTTCTGCGGTCCGAAGACGTTGCTCGCCCCGTGCAGCCCGAGCAGCGGGTTGTCCACGTCGGTGGCGGCGATCAGCCGCGCGGAGCGCAGCCGGGGCGCGCCGTCGAGCGTGGCCACGGCGGCCAGCGCGGCGCCGCCGTACGGCAGCGCCAGGCCGGTGTCGTCCAGCGGCACGGCGCCCAGCGCGGTGAGCATCCCGGCGCCACCGTCGTTGGTCGCCGAACCACCCAACCCGACAATCACCGTACGGGCGCCGGCCTCGACCGCGGCGGCGATCAGCAGCCCCAGCCCGTACGACGTGGTGGCCAACGGATCGCGCTCGGCGTCGTCGAGCAGGTGCAGCCCGCACGCCTGCGCGCTTTCCAGCCAGGCGGTCGTCCCGTCGTCGGTGAGCAGGATCTCACCGGCGGCCGGGCGGCCCAGTGGATCGACCGTCGAGACCGGCACCCGCCGACCGGGCAGCGCCTCGGCGAGCACGTCGAGGAAACCGGGTCCGCCGTCGGCCAGGGGCTTGACCAGCAGGTCGTCGGCGGGGGCGACCTCCCGCCAACCGTCGGCCACGGCGGCGGCCACCTGGGGGGCCGGCAGCGTGCCGGCGAACTTGTCCGGGCAGAGCAGTACGCGCATGTCTGGCAGTGTGGCAGCCCACACCGGTGGGGGCTGCGCAGCGGTTTCGCTGTGGGACCATGGACCGCGTGACGTCGTCGACCTGGGTTGAACCCTCCAACACCGCCACCGCGCTGCTGCTTCTCGGCCGTGGCAGCGATCCCGCCACCGAACGTGGCGTGGAGTGTCCGGGCGATCTGCCGGCGCCGAGCGATCCCGACCTGGTGGCCCGGGCGGCGGCGGCCAAGGCCGCGCTCGGCGACAAGGTCTTCGTGCTCGGCCACCACTACCAGCGCGACGAGGTGATCCAGTTCGCCGACGTGACCGGCGACTCGTTCAAGCTGGCCCGCGAGGCCGCCGCCCGGCCGGACGCGGAGTACATCGTCTTCTGCGGCGTGCACTTCATGGCCGAGAGCGCGGACATTCTCACCTCGGACGCGCAGCGCGTCGTTCTGCCCGACCTGGCGGCCGGCTGCTCGATGGCGGACATGGCCGCGCTGCCACAGGTCGAGAACGCCTGGGACGTCCTCACCGACGTGGGTGTGGCCGAGCGGACGATCCCGGTCACCTACATGAACTCCTCGGCGGACATCAAGGGCTTCGTCGGCCGGCACGGCGGTGTGGTCTGCACCTCCTCCAACGCCAAGCGTGCCTTGGAATGGGCGTACGAGCAGGGTGAGAAGGTGCTCTTCCTGCCCGACCAGCACCTGGGTCGCAACACGGCGGTGTTGGAGATGGGCTTCTCCCTGGACGACTGTGTGCTCTACGACCCGCACAAGCCGGGCGGCGGGCTCACCCCGGAGCAACTGCGCGACGCGCGCATGATCCTCTGGCGCGGGCACTGCTCGGTGCACGGCCGGTTCACCCTCGAGAGCGTGAACGACGTCCGTGAGCGGGTGCCCGGGGTCAACGTGCTGGTGCACCCGGAGTGCCGGCACGAGGTGGTCAAGGCCGCCGACCTGGTGGGCTCGACCGAGTTCATCATCCGCACCATCTCCGCGGCCCCGGCCGGCTCCGCCTGGGCGGTCGGCACCGAGTTGAACCTGGTCCGCCGGCTCGCGCTGGCCCACCCCGACAAGCAGATCATGTTCCTCGACCGAGCGGTCTGCTACTGCTCGACGATGAACCGCATCGACCTGCCGCACCTGGTGTGGGCGCTGGAGGAACTGGTCGCCGGCCGGGTGGTCAACCAGATCACCGTCGACGCCGACACCGCCCACCACGCCCGGGTCGCGCTGGACCAGATGCTGGCGCTGCCTGGTTCCTGAACGGACAGACGCTCACCCTCCGTAATGCGGAAGGTGCGAAAAAGTGCCGGATCACCGATTGATGTCCTCCCGACGGTGTGACCGCATCCAAACTCGTCACGGAGGGCTATGCTGCCCGGGCGACAACACCCGGGCCGACGTTTGCCCGCGACCGGTTCGCGGGTAGCGACCCGTGGTGTCCACACATCGAAACGGCAGCACGCACGCGCTGGAGGTTGCGTTGACCGACGACGTCCTGGTCGTACACGGAGGCACCCCGCTGCAAGGGCGGATCCGCGTGCGCGGCGCGAAGAACCTGGTCTCCAAGGCGATGGTCGCCGCGCTGCTCGGCGACAGCCCGAGCCGGTTGTTCGACGTACCGAAGATCCGTGACGTGGAGGTGGTCCGGGGCCTGCTCGGGCTGCACGGCGTCAAGGTCACCGACGGCGACGACGACGGCGAACTGATCTTCGACCCGGCGAACGTGGAGAGCGCCAGCACCGACCAGATCAACGTGCACGCCGGCTCCAGCCGGATCCCGATCCTGTTCTGCGGTCCGCTGCTGCACCGTCTCGGGCACGCCTTCATACCCGACCTGGGCGGCTGTCACATCGGTCCGCGGCCGATCGATTTCCACCTGCAGGCACTGCGAGAGTTCGGCGCCACGGTCGACAAGACGCCCGAAGGGCTGCACCTGTCCGCGCCGAACGGCCTGCGCGGCACCAAGTTCGCGCTGCCCTACCCCAGCGTGGGCGCGACCGAGCAGGTGCTGCTCACCGCGGTGATGGCCGAGGGCGTCACCGAGCTGCGCAACGCCGCTGTGGAGCCGGAGATCATCGACCTGATCTGCGTCCTGCAGAAGATGGGCGCGATCATCAAGGTGCACACCGACCGGGTGATCGAGATCCAGGGCGTGCCGAAGCTGCACGGCTACACCCACCGGCCGATCCCGGACCGGATCGAGGCGGCGAGCTGGGCGGCGGCGGCGCTGGCCACCCGTGGTCACGTTGAGGTGCTGGGTGCCGAGCAGGCCGACATGATGACTTTCCTCAACGTCTTCCGCTCGGTCGGCGGCGAGTACGAGGTGACCGACGCCCGGCCGCCGAAGCTGGGTCACCCCGGCCAGGAGGGCGGGATCCGGTTCTGGCACCCGGGCGGCGAGCTGAACGCGGTGGCCCTGGAAACGGACGTGCACCCGGGCTTCATGACCGACTGGCAGCAGCCGCTGGTCGTCGCGCTGACCCAGGCCCGCGGCCTGTCGATCGTCCACGAGACCGTCTACGAGCAGCGGCTGGGCTACACCGAGGCACTCAACTCGATGGGCGCCAACATCCAGGTCTACCGGGACTGCCTGGGTGGCACCCCGTGCCGCTTCGGCCGGCGCAACTTCAAGCACTCGGCGGTGATAGCCGGACCGAGCAAACTGCACGCCGCCGACCTGGTCATTCCGGACCTGCGGGCCGGATTCAGCCACCTGATCGCCGCGCTGGCCGCCGAGGGCACCTCCCGCGTGTACGGCGTCGACCTGATCAACCGGGGCTACGAGGACTTCGAGGCCAAGCTCGCCGACCTCGGTGCGCACGTCGAGCGGCCCTGATCCGGGGCGTACCACCGACTCACCTGCCCGTGTCCGGTGCACCGCGATGTGCACCGGACACGCGGCGTTGGCTACCCTTGCCGCGTGCTGTCGCTGTTTCGCCGTAAGTCCGCTGACCTCGCCGACCCCGCCACCGAGGCGGTGGCCCCGGTCGAGGACGAGGCCGTCTCCACCCGTCCGCGTGGCTACACCCCGGGCAAGGGGCGCGAGACGCCGAAGCGGCCCGCGGCCGGCCGCCGGCCGCCGGGTGCGACGAAGCCGCTGACCAAGGAAGAGACAAAGGAGCTCCGGCGGCAACGGCGTGCTGAGGCGGCGGCCGAGTTCCGGCGCGAGGGCGGCCCCCGCGACCGGGGTCCGGAGCGGTTGCTGGCCCGCAACGTGGTCGACTCCCGGCGTACTGTCGGCACCTGGTTCTTCGGTGGTGCCCTGGTCGTGCTGATCGGCTCGAACCAGGCGATGCCCCCGGTGATCCGGCTCGCCTCCAACCTGCTGTGGGGCGCGCTGGCCCTGGGCGTGGTGATCGACTCGGTGCTCATCTCACGGAAGATCAAGAAGCTGGTCCTGGCCCGCTTCCCGCAGACCACCCAGCGGATGGGGTCGCTTTACCTCTACGCCATCATGCGGGCAATCACCTTCCGCAAGCTGCGTACCCCGGAGCCCCGCGTCGCCATCGGCGACCAGGTCTGACCAGCGCCATCGGCGACCCGGGTCTGACCGGCGCCATCGGCGCCCTCGCCTGAGCACTCAGGGCACGCCAAGCAGTCGCAGCAGTGCCGCGGTGCCGGCGGCGGCGACGACCACCAGCACGAACGGTGCCCGCCGCCACGCCAGCAGCACTCCCACCAGGACGCCGGCCGGCCGGGCCCAGCCGGCGAACCGGCCGACCTCGGTCAGCGCCGCAGTCGCCGCCAGCGCCGCCAGCAGCGCCGCCGCACCGACCGGCAGCAACTGCCGCGCCCAGGTCGGCAGGTCGAGTCGGTCCCGCAGCAACACCCCGGCGACCCGGAAGGCGTACGTCCCGACGGCCAGCGCCACGATCACCGCGATCAGCACGACTCCTCCTCGTGTCCGGTCGGCGCTGCCCCGGCCGGCACCGCTTCAGCGTGCGCTGCCCCGGCCGGCACCGTCCCAGCGTGCGCTGCCCCGGCCGGCACCGCCCCGGCTTCCTCCGCCGACGCGGCGGCCACCGGCACGTCGGCGTCATCGGCCGGTGCCGGGTGCCGCCGTCTGAGCCGACTTACGGCCAGGAGCCCCGGGCCGGCCAGGGCGAGCAGCACCGGGAGGCCGGCCGGCAGCAGTGGCGTGGTCAGCACGGCCACCGCCGCGCCGCCCAGCGCGGCCCGCCGGGTGTCCCGGTCCCGCAGCGAGGGCAGCAGCAGGGCGATCAACCCGGCCGGGAACGCGGCGTCCAGCCCGAACGCGGCCGGGTCGCCGGCCACCCCACCGACCAGTACGCCGAGCAGGGTGCCGCCGTTCCAGGCCAGGAAGAGCAGGGCGCCGGCGAGCCAGAAGGCCCGCCGCCGGGCGGCACCGGCCGGCCGGGCCAGCGTGAAGGCGGTCGCCTCGTCGGTCATCAGGTGACTGCCGAGCAGCCGGTGCCGCAGCCGGTGCCCGATCGTGTCGCCGAGGGCCAGGCCGAACGGCAGGTGCCGGGCGTTGATCAGCAACCCGGCGAGGACAGCAGCCACGGGATTGCCAGCGGACATCAGCCCGATCGCCATGAACTGCGCGCCCCCGGCGTACACCAGCACGGACATGGCGACGGTCGCCCAGCCGGGCAGCCCGGCGGCGACCGCCATGGCGCCGAACGAGGCACCGACCGCCGCCATCGCCGCGCCGATGGCGGCGACGTCCCGCAGTACCCCCGGCGTTCGTTCTGGTGTACGCACGGTTCAGCATAATGAACACGCCCCCTACCGTTCGTCAAATCGAACAAACTGAACGCCGGAGCGAACAAATGCCCACACCGCCCTCTCCCCCGCTGGCCACCATCGCCGCAGCCCTGCGCCACGAGCGGCAACGAGTCGGTCTGTCACTGACCGAACTCGCCCGACGCGCCGGTATCGCCAAATCCACCCTGTCCCAGCTCGAGTCGGGAGTAGGCAACCCGAGCGTGGAGACGCTGTGGGCGCTGGGCGTGGCGCTCGACGTGCCGTTCAGCCGGCTCGTCGAACCACCGGCGACCGGGGTGCGCGTGATCCGGGCCGGCAACGGGCCGCGAATCCGGTCCGAGCACGCCGACTTCACCGGCACGCTGCTGAGCGCCGGCACCGCGCATGCACGCCGCGACGTCTATTTGATCGAACTGGAGCCGGACGGGGTCCGCACCGCCGAGCCGCACACCCCGCGCAGCGTCGAGCACATCGTGGTGGGCTCCGGCCGGCTGCGATGCGGACCCGAGCATGAGCAGGTGGAACTCGGCCCGGGCGACTACGCGACCTTCCCCGGTGACGCGCCGCACCGCTACCAGGCCCTCGAACCGGGCACCTTCGCCGTACTAATCATGGAACACCCGTGACACCCGGCCAGCGGGCGGCCGGAGTCGCGGCACTGCCGAGGTGCGGGGCGGATCCGGCGACCGCAGCCCGACGAAAGGGTGGAGTGCTGTCAGAAGTTCGATTCCGGCAATGACCTAGATATCCGGATCAGTGGGATAACGTTTGACTGCGGCGCCGCGCCACAGTGGCGGTGAACGAGCCCGCGCCGCTACCCTCCTTCCGCAGCCATTCGGAGCCGGGACGAGCGACTTCACCGGTTCCCGGGGGCGCCCAGCGCGACCATTTCCGACGAGGTGACATCGCCGTGAGCGAGCGGACGCGAGCCGACCACCGGGGCGCGGCCGTGAGCGGGCGGACGCCGCTTCACCGGCTCGCCACGGCCGGGCCCGGGTGGCCCGACGTCGTCGGCTCTCTCCGGTCGGTCCGAGAAGGGCGTACCGCCACCTGCCGCGCCGATCACCGGTCCTGCGACCATACCGACAGGTCGGCAGGATGAGCCGCGGCTACGCCGACCGGTGGCACGATCCCGGCGAGCCGTCCTGGGTGGTCGAGCCGACAAGCGAATGGCAGCCACAGTTCCCGGGCCAGCGTTACCCGGGCGACATCGGCGTCGACCACCATCAGCCGCCGTCGGCGCGGGGCCGGGCCAACGCCGTCGGACGGGCCGAGGTGCCACCGCTCGCGCCGACCAGACCCGACGGCACGTACGTGGGCCGGTCCTGGGCGGACGAGCCGGACGGCTGGCCGGGCCGGCACGATGCACCCGAACCGCGACGCCACGGCGGGTCGAACGGTAACCGGCACGACGGGCCGTATCCCGTCTCGCGGCCGGAGCGCCCCGACGGCCGGCGCTTCCCGCAGACCGAGCCGCCCCGCGGGCGCGACGGAGTCACCTGGTCCGACGTCGGCCCCCCAGGTGCGACGACCGGCGCACCGCCCCGCCGCGACCAGCGCGAACCCGGCCGCTACCCGCAACGCGACACCGACCGGCGCGAACCCGAGCGCCACGCCCAGTGGCCGGGCCATCGTGACGCCGACGGCTACCCCCGCCGCGACGCCGACCGACGGGACCAGCGCGAGCCCGACCGCCACGCCCAGTGGCCACGCCGATCCGAGCCAACCGACCGCGACCAGTACCGGTACACCGCGCCGGTTTCTCCCGGCCAGCCGGAGCCCGACTGGATGCCGGAGCCGAGCGAGCAACGGCGTCGGCCCGCCGCCCCACCGCGATCGGCCGAGACCGCGAGCCGTGGGAACACCGGCGACGGTACCCAGCAGCGCCCTCGCTACCAGTGGAGCAGCCACCCCGGCGAGCCCGCGTACGACGAGGGCCTCCGGGTGGACGGGTACCGGGAGGAGTTCAGCGTCGGGGACCCGGACAGTGCCCCGTACCCGGACGGTTACGTCGACGACGAGCCGGTTCGCGAACCGCGCGACGAGTGGCGAGACCCCGACTGGTCGCCGGGACGCGTCCGCCCCGCGCCGACAGCACGAGACCCACAGGCGTTCGCCGGCTCTCCGGTCAGCGGCCTGCCCTGGCCAGAGCCGGCACCGCTGCGGCCGAGCACCGGCCGGAACCACCGCGAGTACCAGCGGCCGGGCACGCCTCCGCCCGACCGTCCCCGGCACGACGATCTCCGGCCCGGCGTGCGCGACCCCGAACGGTTCGCGCCCGACCAACCGGCCGCGCAGCGGCCCGACCTCGACCGACCCGTCTCCCCCGCGCCCGACCGCGAGCCACCTCGACCCGACCGTCCACACCTGTCGGTGGTGCCCGATCTGCCGGTCTCTCCCGCACCGGAGTACGCCCCGCCGGTCTCCCCCGCCGGGCGGGTCCGGCCGGTGTCCCCGGCACCGGAGCGCGACCGTCCGGACGCGATCCGCCGGGATCGGCCCGGTTCCCCGACCGTCGACAGAGAATGGCGCCACGGCCCCGGGCCGGACCGGGACCGACGACCCGCCGCACATGCCGATCACGATCGGCCCGATCCGATTGGCCCGCGCCGACCGGCGACTTCCGCCGGAGACCCCACACCGGCCGGAGACATGGTACGGCCGGCACCCCTGCACCAGCACGAGGTACGCCCGGCCCCGCTGCACGGGCACCAGGTCCGTCCCGCGCCCCTGCTCGACCAGCCGGTCGTGGCCACCCCGCCGCCGGTGGCACCGTCGGTTGCCGCCGCGCCACCCGCCGCCGGTTCCCCCACGGCACGACCCGTCTCCGCGCCACTCACCCGCCCACCGGTTTCCGCGCCACCCGCGCACCGACCCATTTCCGCACCGCCCACGCACCCACCCATTTCCGCACCGCCCACGCACCCACCCATTTCCGCACCGCCCACGCACCGACCCATTTCCGCGCCAGCGACTCCCGGCCCGACAACTCCCCGCCCGACGAGTCCCCATTCGACGACTCCCGGCCCGACATCTGCCAGCCCCGCGACTCCCGGGCCTGGGCTCCCGGCCCGACCGCTGGGCTATCCCGCCGACCAGCCGCCGCCCCCGCCCCCGTCGCCGTCTCAGGCCGGCGGCGGGACTGATGCAGCCGCTGCTCCGGCCGCCCGGAAGCCGACCCGGTACATCCCGCCACCACCCAGGTCGGACGAGCCCACGCCGATCCAGCCGCCCGCCGACGGCCCGCAGGCATGGTTCGGGTCGCCCGGTCCCGACCCGGCCCAGCCCGTGTCCGGACCGGCGGACGCACGATCGCTCCGATCCGACGACGCTCCCACGTCGAGGCCGGCGGCCCCGGCCACGCCGGTCTCTCCCGCCGCGGCCGGTTCGCTCTTCGCGTCAACCGCCCACCCGGCTTCCGCTCCACCCGCCACCGGGCAGACCGGCGCGCCACCCGCTTGGGCGCGTTCCGCTCCGCCCGCCACCGACGCGCCACCAGCGTGGGCGCCAGTGTCTCCGCCTGCGCCGCCGGTCTCCGTGCCGCCCGCCCCACCGGCGCCATCAGCCGCAGAACCACCCGCGCCGCCGGTGGCCGCACCGTTCTCCGCACCCCCGGCACCGCCACCCCCCACTGCGCCGGCCTCCGCACCACCAATCTCCGCACCACCGGCCTCCGCACCCCCGGCACGCCCGACCTCCGCACCACCGATCTCCGCACCACCGATCTCCGCACCACCGGCACGCCCGGCCTCCGCACCCCCGGCACCGCCACCCCCCGCTGCGCCGGCCTCCGCACCCCCGATCTCCGCACCACCGGCACGCCCGGCCTCCGCACCACCGACCTCCGCGCCACCGGCACACCCGACCTCCGCACCACCGGCCGCCGCACCACCGGCACGCCCGACCTCCGGGCCACCGGCCTCCAACGCGCTGCCGGCACCGACGGACCCGAACGCGCTGGCCTCCGCGCCACCGATCTCCACGTTCCCGGCCTCGGACGCGCCCCCGGCCGACCTCGCGCCCCCGGTCTCCGCACCACCGGCCTCCGCACCCCCGGCCTCCGCACCACCGGTCTCCGCACCACCGACCGCCGCACCGCTGGCACGCCCGCTCTCCGCGTCACCGGCGCCCTCCGCGGACGGCCAAACACCACCGCCATCCTCCACGCACAGCGAGGCAGCGCCGGTATCCTCCACGCACGGCGAGCCAGCGCCGGCATCCTCTGCGGACGGCCAAACACCACCGCCATCCTCTGCGGACGGCGAGGCGGTGGAGGAGGTGGCCGTGGTACCCGAGCCGCCGCCCGACCCCGAGCAGGTGTTGGCGAGCTACCGCTGGCGGCTCGACCCGACGACGCTGCGCGAGGTCGCGGACGACCCGGAGGAACTGCGTACGATCCGGGAACGGCTGACCGACAAGCTCGCCTCGGCCCTCGACAACCGGTCCCGGGCGCGGCTGTTGAGCCTGCGGGCGGTGGTCTCACGAGTCCTCGGCGACTTCGACGACGCGCTGGACGACGGCCGGATGGCGTTGACCTACGCCGAGGCGACCGGTGAACTGCGCCGTGTCGCCCTCGCTCAGGCGCGGTTGGCGCAGGTGCTGCGCTGGCGCGGGGAGTTCGCCGAGGCCGACCGGCTGTTCGCGGAGGCGAACTCGGCCGAGCTGCCCGATCGGCTGCGCGCCGCCCTGCACGAACACGCCGCCCGCTGCTGCTACGACCAAAGACGGTTGATCGAGGCGTGCCACCACTTCGAGCGGGCTCTCGACCTGCGTGGCGAGGGCGACCCCGAACTGTTGGCCCGGGTCCGGATCGGACTGGACGCGATCGCCGCCCGCGCCGCCGAGGGTGGCTTCGGGCCGTACCCACGTAGTTGGGACGAGGTGTTGGAGCGTGACCGCGACCCGGTCCCGGCGCGCGACGGCGGCCAGGGGCTCTGGGGTTACGCGGACAGCGAGGGCGACATGGTCGTGCCGGCGCGGTACGCCGAGGCACAGCCGTTCTCCGACGGCCTGGCCTGGGTGCGTGGCCCGCAGACGGACCGCTGGTCGTTGATCGGTCTGACCGGCGAGACCGTCATCGAGCCGACCTACCTCGCGGCCCGCCCCTTCTCCGACGGCCTGGCCTGGGTGGTACGGGACGAGAGCGGCTGGCTGGCCGTCGACACCGGCGGAGAGGTCGTCGTGCCACCCGGCTTCGCCGACGTGCGGCCGTTCCGCAGAGGTGTGGCGGCGGTACGCCGCGAGGGCTGGGGTGCCGTCGACCGCACCGGTCAGATCGTGGTGCCCACCCGCTACCACGGTTTCCACACCGCGCTCGCCGACGGCCGGTACGTCGACGGTTTCACCGACGAGGGACTGGCCGTGGTCGACCTGGCCGGCCGCAAGGGCGTGGTGGACCGCAAGGGCCAGGTCATCGTCTCACCGGCGCACCCGGCGCTGCTCATCCACCCGGTGGCCTTCCTGGCGACCAACGGCGGTGGCCGCTGGGGCGCGCTCGACCGGCGGGGAGGGCCGCTGATCGACCCGGTGTTCCACCATCCGGACGAGGTCGTCGCGGAGATCGAGGCACTGCTCACGGACGCCAGCCCGGTGCTCTGAGCCGGGAATCCGGCAGCGGGATCCGCCCGGCTGCGGGCCGGTCTGACCGGCAGCTCAGGCCGGGGGCGGGCTAGGGTCAGCGTATGGAATTCCGACACCTTGGCCGTTCCGGCCTGATCGTCAGCGAGATCTCGTACGGCAACTGGATCACCCACGGTTCACAGGTCGAGGAGGAGGCGGCGCTCGCCTGCGTCCGAGCCGCCCTGGACGCCGGTATCACCACCTTCGACACTGCGGACGCCTACGCCGGCACCCGCGCCGAGGAGGTGCTCGGCCGGGCGCTGGAGCAGGAACGGCGCGAGGGCCTGGAGATCTTCACCAAGGTGTACTGGCCGACCGGGCCGGGCCGCAACGACCGGGGTCTGTCCCGTAAGCACATCATGGAGTCGATCAACGGCTCGCTGCGCCGGCTGCGGACCGACTACGTGGACCTCTACCAGGCCCACCGGTACGACTACAGCACGCCGCTGGAGGAGACGATGGAGGCGTTCGCCGACATCGTACGCTCCGGCAAGGCGCTCTACATCGGCGTGTCGGAGTGGAAGGCGTCGCAGATCCGCGAGGCCCACGCCCTCGCCCGGGAGCTGCGCATCCCGCTGGTGTCCAGCCAGCCGCAGTACTCGATGCTCTGGCGGGTCATCGAGAGCGAGGTCATCCCCACCAGCGAGGAGCTGGGCATCGGCCAGATCGTCTGGTCGCCGATGGCGCAGGGCGTGCTCTCCGGCAAGTACCTGCCCGGCCAGCCGCCACCGGCCGGCTCCCGCGCCACCGACGAGAAGTCCGGCGCGGGTTTCATCGCCAAGTGGCTGACCGACGACGTGCTGACCCGGGTCCAGCAGCTCAAGCCGCTGGCCGATCAGGCCGGGCTGAGCATGGCCCAGCTCGCCATCGCCTGGGTGCTGCAGAACCCGAACGTCTCCTCGGCCATCGTCGGGGCGACCCGCCCGCAGCAGGTGCAGGACAACGTCAAGGCGGCCGGCGTCAAGCTCGACGCCGGCCTGCTGAAGGCGATCGACGAGATCGTCGACCCGGTGACCGAGCGGGATCCGGCGCGTACCGAGTCCCCTGCCGAGCGTCCCTGAACCGGCCGGTCCGGCCGACGTCTCCGCACGCCGGCCGGGCCACGGTGGCGGCGCCGGGTCAGCCCTGCCAGAAACGGATCAGCTCCAGGCCGGTGAAGTAGAGCCACGGCGGCAGGCCGAGAAAGCCGCCGATCGCGAAGACCGCGTCGAAGAACCAGCCACCGATGCGCGGGTTCCACAGCAACGCGAAGAGCAGGATGAAGCCGTACGGCGCGAACAGGTCGTACATTCGGCGCCACTGCGGGTTCAGCCACGGCTGGATCATGTTGCCGCCGTCGAGGCCGGGCACCGGCAGCAGGTTGAGCACGCTGGCGGTGACCTGGAGGAATGCGAGCAGTGCCACGGCGGCCCAGAACTCCACCGGCCCGCCGCCGGGCGCACCGAGCCGCAGCACCGCCACCAGCACCAGGGCGAACAGCACGTTGGTGGCCGGGCCGGCGAGGCTGACCAGGGTGTGCCGCAGCCGCCCGGGAATCGCGTGCCGGTCCACCCAGACCGCGCCGCCGGGCAGGCCGATGCCGCCGAGCAGCACCACCGCCACCGGCAGCGCGATGGACAGCAGCGGGTGGCTGTACTTCAGCGGGTTGAGGGTCAGGTAGCCGCGATGGGCCACGCTCCGGTCGCCGGCCCGGTAGGCCACCACTGCGTGGGCGTACTCGTGCAGGCAGAGCGAGACCAGCCAGCCGGAGACGACGAACCCGAAGACCGCGAGCCGGACGTTGCCGATCCCGTGCCAGATCAGCACGGCGCTGGTGACCAGCAGCGCGACCAGGGCGAGAAAGACCGGGCTGGGCCGCAACGCCGCCCGGGGCACCCCGAGCACCAGCGGCTCCCGGGAGCTCATCACTCCGCCGCGGGCAGCAGGCTCATCCGGTACTCCACCCGATCGTCCTCGACGAGCGCTACCGAGGTGACGCCGGATGCCGCGAGCTCCCGCCAGGTCTGGCCGATCCAGGATTCGGCGTCCGCCTGGCTGCCGAACGACTCGGTCGGCCCGTCGACCGGCTCGCCGTTCGCGCCCTCGTACCGCCAGCTCCACGACATGTGCGCGTCTCCCCTCGCCGCTGATGTCCCATCGGACGGACCTCCGTCAGCGTAGTCGGCCGCACGGCCGGCGAGAGAACGCCGGCCGACGGCCGGTACCGTGACCTGGTGCTGACTCAAGGGGTCGTGCTCAGCGAGCGGTACCGGCTGAGCGAACGGGTGGCGACCGGCGGCATGGGCGCGGTCTGGCGGGGCACGGATCTCCTGCTGGGCCGGGAGGTCGCGGTCAAGGTGCTGTTGTCGGCGCTGAGCGCCGATCCGGAGTTCACCACGCGGTTCCGGGCCGAGGCGCGGATGCTGGCGGCGCTGCGGCACCCCGGGGTGGTCGCGGTGCACGACGTCGGCCAGGCCACGCTCGCCGACGGCAGCCAGGTCGACTACCTGGTGATGGAGTACGTGGAGGGCGAGCCGCTCAGCGCCCGGGTGCGACGGTTGGGCCGGCTCGATCCGGTCACCACCATGTCCGTGGTGGCGCAGACCGCCGAGGCGTTGCATGCCGCGCACCTCGCCGGCATCGTGCACCGCGACGTGAAGCCGGGCAACCTGCTGGTCAAGCCGGACGGCCGGGCGGTGCTGGTCGACTTCGGCATCGCCCGATCCGGCGCGACGGCGGGGATCACCGCCGCCCACACGGTGCTCGGCACGGCCTCGTTCATGTCTCCCGAGCAGGCCACCGGCCAGCCGATCTCCGGGGCGAGCGACATCTACTCACTCGGCGCCGTGGCGTACCTCTGCCTCGCCGGGCGTCCCCCGTTCGTCGGTGACAACCCGTTCGACGTGGCGCTGCGGCACCAGCGGGACCAACCGCCACCGCTGCCGCCGGACGTCCCGGCACCGGTCGCCGCGGTGGTCCTCCGGGCCATCGCGAAGCAGCCGGGCGACCGGCACCGCAGCGCGGCGGAACTCGCCGAGGCCGCCGCCGGAGCCGCCGCCTCCGCCCAAGCGGGAAGCCAGGTCGCCGTCGCGGCACCGGGCGCCGCCGGGGGCGGAGCGACCCGGCCGGGCGGCGTACCGCCGGCCGGCCGGAAGCGACCCCGACGGCTGCGGCGGTCGACCCTGGTGACCGTCGCGGCGGGCGTCGTGACGGTCGTCGCGGCGGGCGTGGCGCTGGCCGTGGTGTCGCTGCCGCCGCCCGACGACGCCGCGGCGCCGGCCACCACGCCCGTGTTGGCCGACGACCCGCTGGTGGTCGCCTCCCGGCGTGCCGGCACGGGTGGCAACGGCGGCCAGCAGAGCCCGACGTCGTCGCCCAGCACGGCGCGGCCGTCGGCGACCTCGGCCTCGCCGGAGCGCAGCAGTGTCGCGGCGACCACTCCGGCGTCGAGTTCCCCCTCCCCATCCCGACCCCGGCCGAGCGCCACACCAACCGCCGGCGGTGGCGAGCAACCGAACCCCTACACCGCCGCGCAGGCGTGCGGCAGCGGATACCGGGTGATCAACACAGCGACGCTGACCGCAGGTGGCCGCCGACAGGGCAAGGTTCACCTGCTCTACCACGCCGGGACCGGGTCGAACTGTGTGGTGACGCTCAAGGAGACCGCCGTCGGCACGGCCACCCCGGTGATGGCCTTCCTGGAGGTGCAGGGCCGGGCCCGGTCCACCGACAGCGACTCGTACCGGTACTACGCCGGGCCGGTCCGGGCCAGCGCCGCGGCGACCTGCGTCAAGTGGGGCGGTTCCGCCGGTGGAGCCAGCTACAGCAGCCCGTTCGAGCACTGCGACTGACCGTCGCGCCTCGGGGTATGTCTCGGTGGAGACCGACGGCGATTCGGCACCGGAGGCGAGGATGACGACACCGATCCCGAAAATGGACACCACGGAGCTGCGCGACATCGCGGTACGCGGCGGCATCGAGGGCGCCCGGGAGATGGACCGGGAGGAACTGATCGACGCGCTGCAGGCCCGCCCCGGTGAGGGAATCTGGCAGGAGGATCCGAAGCCGGCGGACGTCAACCCCAACGACTACATGTACGAGGCCCCCGAAGACCGGTGAGCGGTGCCGGGACTGCTGCGGCGCCAGCGGCGTACCTGCGCTGCCCCCGGCGCCGGACTGGCCGTAAGGTACGGGCATGTCCCTAGACGGGTGGAACCGGGTCCTGGTGCTGGGCGGCATCCGCTCCGGCAAGTCGGAGTTCGCCGAGTCCCTGATCGCCGACGCGACCTCGGTCCGGTACGTGGCCACCGCAGCCGAGGCGGGCGACGACGACGCGGAGTGGTCGGCGCGGCTCGCGGCGCACCGCGCCCGCCGGCCCGCGTCCTGGCACACGGAGGAGACCGCGGGCGACCCGCGCCGGCTGGCCGACGTGATCGCCACCGCCGGGCCGGAGGAGACGCTGCTCGTCGACGACCTCGGCAACTGGGTGACCGTGCTGCTCGACCCGGCGCACCAGCCGGCCGACGACACCGCCACGATCGCTGAACTGGCCGCCGCCGTCCGGGCCTGTCCGGCGCGGCTGGTGCTGGTCAGTCCCGAGGTCGGGCTCTCCCTGGTGCCGACCACGCCGCTGGGCCGGGCGTTCACCGACGCGCTCGGCGCGGTCAACCGGGCCGTGGCGGACGCCTGCGACGCGGTGATCCTGGTGGTCGCCGGCCAGCCGTGCCGGCTGAAGCCGGCCGAGCCCGCGCCGGCCGTCGCGCTCCCGGCCGCCCCCGGCCAGCCCAGGGCCACGGTGCCCGCGCAGAGCGGCCCCGCCGCCCACGTCGGAAGCACCGGTCAGACAGCGCCCGCGGCCCTGTCGGTGGCCGCCACCGGGCCGGTCATCGAGCCCGGCATGGAGCTGCCCATGCCGGACGAGTACGCCGGGCCGCAGGCCGTGGACCGGCTGGCCACGCTCGACGTGCCGGGCGCCGGGCTCGGTGTCCTGGAGCAGGTGGTCTCGTTCGCCGCCGCCACCCAGGGCACCCCGACTCCCGCGGCCTGGCAGTCGGTACGCGTACTCCTGCTGCACGGCGACCACGCCGGTGGCGCCGCCGCCGGCAGCCTGCCCGGCGAGTCGGCCCGCCGGGCTCGCCAGGCCCGCGTCGGTGAGGGTGTGCTGGCCCGGCTGGCTGCCGAAAATGGTGCCGACCTGCAGGTGGTCGACGCCCCGGCCGCCGCACCCGTCGAGGACGCTCCCGCGCTCACCGCCGAGCAGGTCGAGTCGGCGCTGCGCTACGGCTGGCGGCTGGCCGAGGAGGCCGCGGACGCTGGCGTACAGCTGCTGGTCCTGGCGGCGTGCGGCGCCGGCACCGAGGCCGCGGCGGCTGCCGTGCTCGCGGCGACCGCCGGGGCCGAGCCGCCCGCGGTGCTCGCCCGGGTGGTCGCCGCGAGCGGCGAGATCGACGACGCGGCCTGGATGGCGCGCTGCGCCGCGGTCCGGGACGGGCTGCACCGCGCCCGCCACTCGTCGCGCGACGCCAAGGAGGTCCTGGCCCAGTTCGGTGGTGGAGACATCGCCGTCGCCACCGGCATCCTGCTCGGCGCGACCGCCCGCCGGACGCCGGTTCTGCTGGACGGGCCGGTCGGCGTGGCCGCCGCGCTGGTCAGCCGAGACTTGGCCGGCCAGGCCCGGCACTGGTGCCTGCTGGCCGACCACGGCGGGCATCCCGCGGTCCGGCTGGCCGCCGACGTGCTGGGCCTGACCCCCCTGACCGAGCTGCGGCTCGACCTCGGCGAGGGGGCGAACGCCCTGGCCGTGCTGCCGCTGCTGCGCTCGGTGCTGGCGTTGGCCGCCGCGCTGCCGACCCGCCCCGAGCGGCCCGCCGACGACACCGGGCCGGACGACAACACCCCCGGACGAGACGACAACACCCCCGGACGAGACGACGACGCCCCCGGACGGGACGACGACGCCGGGCCGGTCGAGGAGGACGCGGGGCCGGACGAGCCCGTCGAGGACGCCGACGAGCCCGACTTCCGCGAGCCCGAGCCCGAGGGGCCGGGACCGACCAGCACCGAAGCGCCCCGGTCGGCGGATCCCACCGGCTCGCGTGCCGGCTGAGCGACGGCTCGGTGCCGGGGCGCGACTCGCGCTGACCACCCTCACCGTGGCGCCGCTCCGCGTCGGTCGGATCGACCGGGCCACGGCCGGTGTCGCGATGGCGCTCGCCCCGGTGGTGGGCGCGCTGCTCGGGCTGCCGCTGGCCGGTGTGCTGCTGCTGGTCGACACGCTCAGCACGCCGCTCGTCGCCGCCGGGCTCACCGTTGCCGTGGGTGCCCTGCTCACCCGCGGGCTGCACCTCGACGGGCTGGCCGACACCGTGGACGCGCTCGGCTCGTACCGGCGGGGCCCGGCCGCGTTGGAGATCATGAAGAGGCCGGACGTCGGGCCGTTCGGTGTGGTCGCGCTGGTGCTCGTCCTGCTGGTGCAGGCCGCGGCGCTGGCCGAACTGGCCGACCGGTCCCGGCCGGCGGCGCTCGCGGCGGTCGTCACGGCCGTCGCGGCCGGTCGGCTCGGGGTGACGCTGGCCTGCTGGCGGGGCGTCCCGCCGGCTCGACCGGAGGGGCTCGGTGCGCTGGTGGCCGGCACCGTCGGGCCGGTCGCGCTGGCCACCGGGACGATCGCCGTGGCGGTGCTGGCGGTCGCGGCGGTGCCGGGCCGTCCCTGGCAGGGGCCGCTGGCCGTGCTGGTCGCGCTCGCCGTCGCGGCCGGGCTGCTGCAACATGTGGTACGCCGATTCGGCGGGATCACCGGTGACGTGCTCGGTGCCGTCGTCGAGGTGGTCACCACGCTCGTCTACCTGGGACTGGTGCTGTCCGGCTGAGCCAGGGGGTCTGCGGCGGGTAGCGTTCTCCCACGACAGCACCGCCCGCGGCACCCAGGGGACGACATGCTCATCACCGACGACTTCCTGCCCGTTCCGGTCCCGGAGTCGCTCAGCGCGACCTACCTGGTGCCGGCGGCGGGGCTGCCGGCGGTCAGCGCCCGGTCGGCGGTACGCGGGCTGGCCGGCCGGCTGGCCGAGCCGGTGCACGGGCTGGCCCGGCAGATGCTGGACAGCCCGCTGATGAGCGTCGACGTCCGCCCGATCGGCGAGTTTCCGGAGCTGCCGCCCGATCTGCTCACCGCGTTCGGCGCCAGCGAGCCGCAGCTGGATCGGCTGGCCGCGGCCAGCCACCTGGTGGTGGTGCAGGCCGAGTACCGGCCGGGCTGGCCCCCGGCACACGAGTGGGCGGCCCGGGCGGTGGCCGCGGCGGTCGCCGAGGCGGTGGACGGCGACGTGGTCGACGTCTTCGGGTTGCAGTTCCTGGACCCGCGCGCGGCGCTGCGTTCCCTGCCCGACGTGCAGGGCCGGGTCCGACTCGTCGACTGGGTCCTGGTGCCCTACTCCTCGGGCGCCGACGGCCTCTGGTTCACCACGAAGGGATTGCGCCGCTTCGGCCTGCTGGAGCTGCAGGCCCAGGGCGTGCCGGACCACCTCACCCGGGCCTGGGGCGCGGTGATGACCGGTGCCGCCCGGCGGCTGCTGCGAGACTGGACCGACGGGCTGGCCGGCGACGAGGTGCCGGCCTTCGTGCAGCTGCCGGTACTGGCCACGGTGACCGGGCACGACATCGCGGTGGCGTACGGCAATCCGGAGCAGCACGGCGCGACCCCGCCGGTGCTGCTGCGGCTGGAGCTGGACCCGGCCACCGACCCGGAGGCCGACTCGTTCCTGAGCCTGCGCCCGCCCACCGGGCACCCCGGCCCGGCCGGGCGCTACTTCGCCGCCGCCTGCGCCACTCTTTTCTCCGGAATCCAGCCCGACGTGCGCTACGCGCGCCCAGGTGACGCGATGAGTCGGGCGATCGCCACCGCCCGGGCCAGCCTGGGCGACATCCGGGCCCGCTTCCGGGCCGGGGCGCTGCCGCCGGAGACCCAGCTGGTGGTGAAGTACGGGCTGCCCGGCGACGACGGCCCCGAGTACATCTGGGCCGGCGTGACTTCCTGGGACGCCCCGGAACGCGTGGTCGGGGCCAGCGCCAGCGACGCGAACACCGACCCCACCGTACGCATCGGTTCCCCGGTCGTGATCGAAGCCGCCGACATAATCGACTGGGCCCTGCTGAACCCCACCGGCGTCATCGAAGGCGGCTGGACCCAGGCAATCCTGGACGCCGGCACCCCACCCACCCCCTGACCCCCACCCCGCTTCCCAGCAGGCTTCCCACCCCGCTTCCCAGCAGGCTCCTACCCCGCTTCCCAGCAGGCTTCCCACCCCGCTTCCCGGCGGGGTGATCATGAAGTTGTTGTCGCGACACGCGGCTTGGCGCGACAACAACTTCATGATCAACGGGGACGGCCGCCGGGGTGGGGGTGGGGGTGGGGGGTGGGTTATTTGACGGAGGGGTGGATGAAGGGGGGACGGGTCAGGCGGGCGGGGGTGGGGCGGGTGCGGATGTCGACGTGCAGGGTGGCGCCGTCGGGGAGGGCGGGGGCGGTGTCGATCAGCGCCAGGGCGATGCCCTGCTTCTTCGTGGGGCTGAAAGTGCCGCTCGTGATGGTCCCGACCGGGGTGTCGCCGTGGCACACCGCCATGCCGGGACGCGGGATGCCCCGGCCGACGATCTCCAGGCCGCGCAGCGTACGCCTCGGACCGGCGGCCTTCTCCGCGAGCAGCGCGTCCCGGCCCCAGAACGCCGGCTTGTCCCAGCCCACCGCCCAGCCGACGCGGGCCTGCACCGGAGTGATCTCAAGCGACAGGTCCTGCCCGTGCAGCGGGTAGCCCATCTCGGTGCGCAGCGTGTCCCGGGCGGCCAGCCCGCAGGCCCGTGGCGCCGGCTCGACGGCGAACAGCGCATCCCAGACCGCGACCGCGTCGGCGGTCGGCACGACCAGTTCGTAGCCGAGTTCGCCGGTGTAGCCGGTGCGGCACACGGTCAACTCGACCCCGTACAGGGTGGCCGGCGAGAAGCTCATGTACGCCTGTTCGGTGGGCAGGCCCAGCGCGCCCAGCAGCTCCGCCGACCGTGGTCCCTGCACCGCGAGGACGGCGTACGCGTCGTGTTCGTCAGAGACCGTGACCTGCGGCGGCGCGGCGGCGCGCAGCCGGCGCACCACCTCGGCGGTGTTCGCGGCGTTCGGAATGAGGAAGACGTGGTCGTCGGCGTACCGGTAGGCGATGAGGTCATCCACCACGCCGCCGGTGGCGTCGTCGCAGCAGAGGGTGTACTGCGCCCGACCCGCCCCGATCCGGTCCAGGTCGTTGCTGAGGCAGGCGTTGACGAACCGCGCCGCACCGGGGCCGGTCACCCGCGCCTTGCCCAGATGCGACACGTCGAACACGCCGACGTCGGTCCGGACCGCGGCATGTTCCCGCAGCACCCCGCCGCCGGCGTACTCCAGCGGCATCTCCCATCCGCCGAACGGGGCGAGCTTGGCGCCGAGCGCGGTGTGTCGCTCGCTCAGTGGAGAACGACGCGGCCGGGTCACGGCGGCATCGGTGGTCACGTCAGCCATGGGTGGAACTTACCGGGGCGGACGGCGCTGGTTAGCATCGGCGGAGCCCCACCGGACCTGCCGGCGGGCCAGCACCAACGCCCGGTGGACAAATCATTCACCGGGAAAAATCATCGCCGGTACGCGACGACGCGACCGGCCCGGCCCGCCCGGGAGCAACTTCCGTGACATCGCCCAGCACCACCCTTAGCCTGGTCGACACCGACCCCGCCGAACTCGCCGTCGACGCGATCGTGATCGGCGTACACAGCACGACCGTCGAGGAGGCCGCCACCAACGGCCTCGCCGGCACCCTGCTGCTCGCCACCGGCGCGGAGAGCATCGCCGCCGCCTTCGACGGCAAGCTGACCGAGACGCTGGCGCTGCTCGGCGCCACCGGTGGTCCCGGCGAGGTGATCAAGTTGGCGACCCTGGGCACCGTCACCGCCCCGGTGATCGCCGCGGTCGGCCTGGGCGCGGAGCCCAGCGGTGCCGCGCCCGCGCCGGAGACGCTGCGGCGGGCCGCGGGGGCCGCCGTACGGGCTCTGGCCGGTGCGCCCCGGGTGGCGCTCGCGCTGCCGCTGCCCGATGACGCCGACGCCGCCGACGCCCTGCGGGCGGTCGCCGAGGGGGCGCTGCTGGGCGGTTACCGCTTCGCCGGATACAAGACCCGGCCCCAGCCGAGCCGACGCGAGCCGGTGGCCGAGGTGCTGGTCGCCGTGCCGGATGCC
Source organism: Micromonospora qiuiae (assembly GCF_016863555.1). GTDB lineage: Bacteria > Actinomycetota > Actinomycetes > Mycobacteriales > Micromonosporaceae > Micromonospora > Micromonospora qiuiae. The sequence goes on from NZ_BOPC01000009.1 coordinate 87,311, forward strand.
ACCGACACCGGGGCGCAGGCCGAGATCTTGCGGGCGCAGACCGTCGCCGCCGCGGTGCGACGTACCCGGGACTGGGTCAACATCGCCCCGAACGAGCTGCGCCCGCCGGCCTTCGCCGACGCGGTCGCCGAGGCGGCCCGGGCCTCGGGGCTCGGCGTCGAGGTGCTCGACGAGGTCGCGCTGCGCGAGGGAGGCTACGGCGGCATCATCGCGGTCGGGCAGGGCTCGGAGGCCCCGCCCCGGCTGGTGAAGCTGACCTGGACGCCCGAGGGTGGCGGCACCGGTAAGCGGGTGGCGCTGGTCGGCAAGGGCATCACCTTCGACACCGGCGGCGTCTCGATCAAGCCGGCGCAGGGCATGTGGGAGATGAAGTCGGACATGGCCGGCGCGGCGGCGGTGGCCGCCACCATGCTGGCGGTGGCCGAGCTGAAGCCGGCGGTGGCGGTGACCGCGTACGTGCCGATGGCGGAGAACATGCCGTCGGGCGGTTCGTACCGGCCGGGTGACGTGATCACCATGTACAACGGCAAGAGGGTCGAGGTGCTCAACACCGACGCCGAGGGCCGGATGATCCTCGCCGACGCGATGGCCCGGGCCTGCGAGGACGGGTGCGACTACCTGATCGAGACCTCCACCCTCACCGGGGGGCAGGTGGTGGCCCTCGGCAAGCGGGTCTCCGGGGTGATGGGCTCCGCCGAGCTGTGCGAGCGGGTCCACGAGGCCGGCGAGGCGGTCGGCGAGCCGGCCTGGCCGATGCCGCTGCCGGACGACGTACGCAAGGGCATGGACTCCGAGGTCGCGGACATCTCCCAGGTCAACGCCGGCATGGACCGGGCCGGTCACATGCTGCAGGGCGGGGTCTTCCTGCGCGAGTTCGTCACCGACGAGGTCGCCTGGGCGCACATCGACATCGCCGGCCCCTCGTACCACTCGGGCGAGGCGACCGGCTACTGGACCAAGGGCGGCACCGGTGTACCGGTCCGTACCCTGCTGCACCTGATCGACGACATCGCCACCAACGGCTGAGATGTAAGGAAGGGCCCCTTTTTAACGCCTGGCGTTGTAAAAGGGGCCCCTTCTAACACTCGGTCCGGAGCGCGCCGTCGGTCAGTACAGCTCGGGGCGGCGCTTGCGGCGCTCGTTGTAGTCGCGCATGCGCTGCGGATAGCCCATCAGCGCCACGTCGTAGACCGGAATGCTCAGCCGGTACGCGAAGCGCCGCGCACCTTCCGGCCCGTCGATGCGGCGCCGGGTCCATTCACCGTCGTCGGCGATCAGGATGACGGTGGTCTCGGTGACTGTGGTCCGGGGCTCGATGTACGCCTCGACCCCTTTGCGGGTGCGGACAAAATTCTCAAGGTGCTCCACGTCGGCGCGATTGGCCGTACGGTCGGCGTCAGCCACGCGTGCCCGCTTGCGTCGCCGGAACAGTCCCACTGAGCCGTCTCCCCACCCGTTAGTCATCGAAGGCAACGAACCCTTCACAACCTTCCCGCACGGCCGCCAGAACGCAAGGACGGACGCGGCGCGCGGTTCAGGTCGAAAAGGATTCGGTGCCAAGGGTACGTGGCGGCAACGTGTCATTGGGCACCTCGGTACGCGGGTTCGGCACGGTGGTGACAAGATGGCCGAGGTGGGGTGTTTCCAGTTACCCCGACTGACGCCCGATGCAGCGAAGCGACCTGGGAGTTGGACGTGAGCGAGCCGAACGACGCAACCTTCGACATCGTCATCCTCGGAGGTGGTAGCGGCGGTTACGCCACCGCCCTGCGCGCCGTGCAGTTGGGCCTGACCGTCGCGCTGATCGAGAAGGGCAAGCTCGGCGGCACCTGCCTGCACAACGGTTGCATCCCGACCAAGGCGCTGCTGCACGCCGCCGAGGTCGCCGACCAGACCCGCGACGCGGAGCAGTTCGGTGTCAAGGCCGAGTTGGTCGGCATCGACATCACGGCGGTCAACTCGTACAAGGACGGCGTGGTCGCCCGGCTCTACAAGGGCCTCCAGGGCATGCTCAAGAGCAACAAGTCGATCACCATCGTCGAGGGGCACGGCCGGCTGGTCGCGCCGAACGCGGTCGAGGTGGACGGCAAGCGGTACACCGGCCGCAACGTGGTGCTGGCCTCCGGGTCGTACGCCAAGAGCCTGCCCGGCCTGGAGATCGACGGCGAGCGGGTCATCACCAGCGACCACGCCCTGGTCCTGGACCGCGTCCCCAGCTCGGCGATCGTGCTCGGCGGCGGCGTGATCGGCGTCGAGTTCGCCAGCGTGTGGAAGTCCTTCGGCGTGGACGTGACGATCATCGAGGCGCTGCCGCGGCTGGTCGCCGCCGAGGACGAGGAGTCCTCGAAGGCGCTGGAGCGCGCGTTCCGCAGGCGGAAGATCAACTTCAAGGTCGGCAAGCCGTTCGAGAAGGTCGAGAAGACCGACAACGGGGTCAAGGTGACCATCGCCGGCGGCGAGACCGTCGAGGCCGAGCTGCTGCTGGTCGCGGTCGGCCGGGGCCCGAACACCGCCGACCTGGGGTACGAGCAGCAGGGCGTCAAGATGGACCGCGGCTACGTGCTGACCGACGAGCGGCTGCGCACCAGCGTGCCGAACGTCTACGCGGTCGGCGACATCGTGCCCGGCCTCCAACTCGCCCACCGCGGCTTCCAGCAGGGCATCTTCGTCGCCGAGGAGATCGCCGGCCAGAACCCGGCGGTGATCGACGAGGCGGGCATCCCGCGCGTCACCTACTGCGACCCGGAGCTGGCCTCGGTCGGCCTCACCGAGGCCAAGGCCAAGGAGCAGTACGGCGCCGACAAGGTGAAGACCTACAACTACAACCTCGGCGGCAACGGCAAGAGCCAGATCCTCAAGACGGCCGGCTTTGTGAAGCTCGTGCGGGTGGACGACGGACCGGTGGTCGGCGTGCACATGGTCGGCGCCCGGGTCGGCGAACTGGTCGGCGAGGCGCAGCTGATCTACAACTGGGAGGCGTACCCGGGCGAGGTGGCACAGCTCGTGCACGCTCACCCGACGCAGAACGAGGCCCTGGGCGAGGCGCACCTGGCCCTCGCCGGCAAGCCGCTGCACGCGCACGGCTGACCACGACGTATCCGCGGCGTCCGGCGACGGGCGATAATCCTCCCACCAGGGAAATGAAGGAGTCTGGAGAACATGCCGGTATCGGTCACCATGCCCCGGCTCGGCGAGAGCGTCACCGAGGGCACCGTCACGCGCTGGCTGAAGCAGGAGGGTGACACCGTCGAGGTCGACGAGCCGCTGCTCGAGGTGTCCACGGACAAGGTCGACACGGAGATCCCGTCCCCCGCGGCCGGCGTGCTGACCCGCATCGTGGTGGGCGAGGACGAGACGGCCGAGGTCGGCAGCGAGCTGGCGGTGATCTCCGGCGAGGGTGAGTCGGCCGGTGGCGGAGCCGCCGCGCAGCAGCAGGAGGCCCCTGCCGAGCAGGCCGCCGAGGCGGCCGAGGAGCCGCAGGCCGAGGCGGAGCAGCCGGCCGTGCAGGAGCCGGCCGAGCAGCCGGCCCAAGCCGCGCCGGCACCGTCGGGCGAGGGCACCCCGGTGCAGCTTCCGGCGCTCGGCGAGAGCGTCACCGAGGGTACGGTCACCCGCTGGCTCAAGCAGGTCGGCGAGACCGTCGAGGTGGACGAGCCGCTGCTGGAGGTCTCCACCGACAAGGTCGACACCGAGATTCCCTCGCCGGTCGCCGGCACGCTCCTGGAGATCAAGGTCGCCGAGGACGAAACCACCGACGTCGGCGCCACCCTGGCGGTGATCGGTGTCGCCGGGGCCGCCCCGGCCGAGGCGCAGCCGGCACCGCAGGCCAAGCCCGAGGCGCAGCCGGCACCGCAGGCCAAGCCCGAGCCGCAGCCGCAGGCCAAGCCCGAGCCGCAGGTGTCCGAGCCGACGCCGGGCCTGTCGTACAACGAGCCGGTCGCGGAGGCCGAGACCGCGCCGGAGCCGGCCAAGGCCGAGCAGGCCGCCACGCCGCCGGCCCCGACGCCGCAGCGCACCGCCGCCCCGAGCCGCAACGGCGAGGCGGTCGGATACGTGACCCCGCTGGTCCGCAAGCTGGCCAGTGAGCACGGCGTGGATCTGGCCTCGCTCAACGGCACCGGCGTCGGCGGGCGGATCCGCAAGCAGGACGTGCTGGACGCGGCGGAGAAGGCCCGTGCCGCCAAGGCCGCTCCCGCCCCGGCGCCGGCCCAGCCGGCCGCGGCCGCACCGGCCCAGCCGGCCGCCAAGCCGCAGCCGAGCGCCAAGCGCGGCACCACCGAGAAGCTGCCCCGGATCCGCGCCGCCATCGCCAAGCGGATGCACCAGTCGCTGCAGGAGACGGCACAGCTCACCACGGTGGTCGAGGTGGACGTCACCAAGGTCGCCAGGCTGCGGGCGCAGGCCAAGGACTCGTTCCAGCAGCGGCACGGCGTCAAGCTGTCGTTCCTGCCGTTCTTCGCCGTCGCGGCCATCGAGGCCCTTCAGACGTACCCGATCGTCCAGGCCCGGATGGACCTCGACGCCGGCACGATCACCTACCCGGACGCCGAGAACCTCGGCATCGCGGTCGACACCGAGCGCGGGCTGCTGGTGCCGGTCATCCACAACGCCGGTGACCTGAACCTGGCCGGCATCGCCAAGCGGGTCGCCGACCTCGCGGAACGCACCCGGACCAACAAGATCAGCCCGGACGAGATCGCTGGCGCGACCTTCACGCTGACCAACACCGGCAGCCGGGGTGCCCTCTTCGACACCCCGATCGTGCCGTCGCCGCAGTCGGCCATGCTCGGCACGGGCGCGGTGGTCAAGCGCCCGGTCGTGGTCAACGACCCGGACCTGGGCGAGGTGATCGCCGTACGCCAGATGGTCTACCTGGCCATGTCGTACGACCACCGGCTGATCGACGGCGCCGACGCGGCCCGCTTCCTGGCCGCGGTCAAGGAGCGGCTGGAGGCCGGCAACTTCGAGGCCGACCTGGGCCTCTAACCCACTCCACCCCACCTGACGCGACGGGCGCCACGTAACCGGGGCGCCCGTCGCGCTGTCCCCCCCTCCCCCGCCCTCGCCCCTCGCCCCTCGCCCCTTGCCCCTCGCCCCTCGCCCCTCGCCCCTCGCCCCTTGCCCCTTGCCCCTTGCCCCTCGCCCCTCGCCCCTTGCCCCTTGCCCCTTGCCCCTCGCGATCTTGCCCCGCGATCTTGCACTTTTGGTCGTTGAATTGCCCCGGTATGCGGCTTTCGCCCCGACGGAAAGTGCAAGATCGCGGGCGCTTCGGGACGCGGGCGCAGGCGCAGTGGCCCGCGGCCGCCCGTCCCACTGACTCCCGGCAGGCAATCTTGGACACTTTCTGCCCCCAGAGGGGCCTCCCGCGTCCAAGATCCATGTGAGCGGCGACGATCCTGGTGGGGGGCGGCACGGTGGAGGGTGGGCTGCGGGCTGGCGCTTGGGCGGTGCGGCGAAAAGGGGCCCGATGCCGATCTGCCTTGGGAAACTCAGGCGGTGGGCGACAGGGGCTGGCGAGGGCGGCTGGGGCCGGCCGTCGGGGTGGCGCCGGGCGCCCGAGTCGAGAAGTTCGAAATCTTCTTCGATCTGGTCTTCGTCTTCTCGTTCTTCAACATCGCCCGCGCCACCGCGACCGACCTCAGCGGCCGGGGGCTGCTGCACGCCCTGCTCGTGCTCGCCGTGCTCTGGTGGTGCTGGGTGGTGCACACGGTCATCGCCACCCGGGTCCGGATCGGCGAGGGCTTCGTACCGGTGCTGATGGTCGTCGGGATGGCCGCGCTGTTCTGCTTCGCGCTCGCCCTGCCGCGCGCCTTCGGGGACCCGCAGGGCGGCGTCGCGGGGCCGGTCGTGGTGGCGGTGAGCTACCTGGTCATCCGGGCGGTGCACCTGATCCTGTTCCTGCACGCCGTCCGCGACGACCCGGTGGAACGGCGGCAACTGCTCCGGTACGCCCCGGAGCTGACGCTGAGCACCGTCCTGCTGCTCGCCGCCGCGCTGCTGCCCGCGTACCTGCCCGGCACCAGCACGGACATGCTGATCCGGGACGCGCTCTGGGTGACCGTGGTGATCTTCCAGTACTCCACCGGGCTGCTCGCCAAGACCTGGGGCTGGCAGGTGACCTCGGCGGAGCACTGGACCGAACGGTACGACCTGATCCTGATCATCGCGCTGGGCGAGTCGGTGATCTCGGTCGGTCTCGGCAGCAACCTCATCAAACAGCCGCCGACCTTGCCGGGAATGGCTGCGGCCGTGTTCGGGATCGTCTTCACCGCCGCACTGTGGTGGGCGCACTACGACGTGATCGGCCCGGCCGCCCGGATCGCCCTGCATGCCAGCCTGGGCCGCCCCCGGGTGCTGATGGCCCGGGACGCGTACGCCTACCTCTACCTGCCGATGATCGCCGGGATCATGCTGTTCGCCCTGGGCGCCGAGGGCATCGTGCACGGCATCGCCGAGCCGGGCGTACCGATCGCGCGACCGGCGCACGGGCCGGACGTGCCGCTGCTGTTCGGCGGGGTGATCTGCTTCCTGGCCGGGAACATGCTGTTCCAACTGCGTACCCTGCACACGCTGTCCTGGCTGCGGCTCGGCACGCTGGGCGTGCTCGCGGTCGCCATTCCGCCGGCCATGCTGCTGCCCGGGCTGGCCGCCCTCGGCCTGCTGACCGCGATCTGTGTCGGGATGGTCAGCGCCGAGGTGGTGCTGATGTCCGAGGCCCGGCACGCGCTGCGCGCGGCGGTCTTCGAGGAGCGGACCGCCCATGAGGCCAACGAGGTCGCCTACCGCGCCCGCTGGCACGACAACCCACCCGGCACCACCTGACCTGCTCTAGCGCCCCCATCTCGACCGGGCGACCATCACGCTGCCCGGGCTATCCCTTACCGAACGTGAGCGAGCAGCAGCCAAGCTTCGTCGCCTGTTCAACGACTGCGGCTGCGCCTGGGGGCTCGCGGCGCTCACCGCCGCCGTGGTCGCTTCCGTCCTGATCTGGCCGGGCAGCGGCCGGTCCCTCGCCGGTGCCGTACTCGGCTGTCTCGGGGCGGCTGTCGCCGGCAAGCTCCTCGGCCTGGCGTCGAGTCGTCGGCGCCTGCTCGCGCTGCTGCGCGCCCTTCGCTCCGCCGCTTGACTCCCGGAAGGGGGATGTCATGGCACTCGTCTGTACCGAAATCACCGAATGGATCGAGGAGAAGGTCTCCAAGCCCGTCGAGGAGTGGGAGGAACGGCAGGAGCAGCGCTGCAAGAAGCGGCCCTGGTACGACCCACGGCGCTGGCTCTGCTGGCTGGTCACCATCCTGGTCAAGGTCGTCCGCTGGGTGGTCGTCACCGTCGGCAAGTGGGTGGTGCGTACGGTCTGCAAGATCGTCACCGTCGTCGTCGAGGCGGTCGTCGAGATCGTGGCCGGGCTCTGGGACGTGGTCGTGGGCATCGTCACGCTCGACTGGCGGCGGATCCTCGACGGCCTGCTCCGGATCGGACTCGGCCTGGTCCTCGGGGCGAAGGCGACCTGGGACTACGTGGTGGCGCACCTCTCCCCGCAGTGCCTGGGCGCCCGCCCGATCATCATCCTCGGCGCACCGGCACCCCGCACCGGAACCGAAGGCACCGGACCGGTCGGTGCCAACCTCTCACCCGACGGAGGTCGTAGCACCTTGTAGCACGTGCGGCTAGGATTGCCCCATGGCGGAGCACGCTCATCGGGAGATCACGCAGCGCGAGCTGCGCAACGACTCAGGAGCCATCATGCGCGGCGTGGAGCGCGGCGAATCCTTCGTCATCACGCGAAACGGCACGCCGATCGGGAAGCTGATCCCCCTTCGGCGGCGCACTTTCGTACCGCGCGCCGAGGTGATGGCGGCCTTTGCCACCGCTCCCATGCTCGACGCCGAAAGATTCCGTCGTGACATCGACTCGACGGTCGACCAGGACGCGTTCGGCCGTGAGTGGTGACTCCCCTACCCGAGGTCTGATCGATACCAACATCGTCATCCATCTCGGCGGGCTGGACCCCGACGAGCTGCCCGAGGAGATGGTGATCAGCGCCGTGACGCTCGCGGAGCTGTCCGCCGCTCCACACCACGCCGACGACCGTGCAGAACGAGCCCGACGGACCAGCGTCCTCCAACACACCGAGGCCACCTTCGATCCGCTACCCTTCGACGCCGAAGCGGCACGCGCCTTCGGCTTGATCACCAGCGCGGTGCTCGCCACCGGCCGCACCACCCGGCGCAGGCTCGCCGACCTGATGATCGCCTCGGTGGCCCACGCCAACCGCCTGCCGCTTTACACGACCAACCCAGGCGACTTCACAGGGCTGGAGGATCTCATCAGCCTCCGGCCTGTTCGGCGTCCCTGACCTCACGCACGCTTTCATGTCGGGTGCTCAAAACCACCGTGGGTCGATCGCACTCGTGCACGGCACGTCGCCGTGGCGCGTCGGACCGGTTGACCGGCCCGACGCGCCTGGCATCGACGAACTGGTTACTTGCCGGGCTTGTAGCGCCGCTCGATGTGGCCCTTGAGGTCATCCGGGTAGAAGTAGACCGGCCGGAGATTGCCGCTCGCGTACCGTTCGGCCTGGTCCTTGAAGTGCGGCGAGTCGGGGTTGCCGCTGTTGCCGCCCTCCCGCACCGCCCACGCGCGCAGCCTCGGCCCGAACTCCACGACCGCCACAAAGGTGTTGCCGCTGGTGGCGTAGAAGCGCTTCGTTCCCGGCCGGCGCGATCCCGGGTACGTGGCGAGGGAACCCCACGTTCCGGAGGTGAACGGCACCGGGATGCTCGGCTTCGCATCGTCGAACGTCTGGGTGATCTCGCCGTCGTTGCGCTGGAAGCGGTTGATCTCGCCCCACGGCACTCGCCAGCTGCCGAAATCCTCAGTCAGCCGGTTCACCGCGTCGTCCAGCGACGCGAGTCGCTGGGCATCCGTGGAACGCGACCCCGCGGCCCAGAAGATGGCGAGCGAGGTCGCGGTCGAATCCGCGGCCCAGCGATAGTCCCAGCCGCGCAACAGGGTGATCGGGCCGGCGAGCCTGGCCTTCTGCTGGTCGCCCGCAGGGAGTTTCTCCCAGGCGGCGACGAGCTGCGGGATGAGCTCGGCGAAGGCACCGAGGTAAGGGCTGAAGGCCACGTCGCGCAGCGCCTGCGGGGTGAAGTCGTCCCGCCCGGTCATCAGCTTGATGACGTGCCGCCCGCGCTCGTTCTCGCTGCCGGTGTTCCAGTAGGCGGGATAGTCAGCGGGGTTCGGGCTGTCCGCGCCCGCGGCGGTCCACGGCCAGTTGTTCGTGTTGTACGCCCAACCGTTCTGCGGATTCACCGCCTGCGGAATGCTCTCGAGGCTGTGCAGCCCTTGCCAGTCGGTCGCCGGATCGCTGCCGTCGACGGCCTGCCGGTAGTTGAAACGGTTGTCCCGCACCGGCATGAACTGGGGCAGCAGGAAGGCGATGTTGCCCTTCGAGTCCGCGAACAGCGTGCTGTTCGAGCTGTTGGCCTTGAGGCTCGCCACCTCCATGTACTCCGCATAGTCCCGCGCCTTGGTGCGCAGGAAACTCTGCTGCAGCGCCTCGACGGGCTTGTTCATCAACGCGCAGGCGATCCACTGGTCGGACGCCTGACGCACGATCGGGCCGTGATGCGTGGCGTACGTGGTGAACGTGCGCTGGGCCTGCTCCCCGTCGTCCGTACGGTAGGACAGCGTGATGGTCTTCGTCGTCACCGGCCGCAACTCGTTGCCGTACCGGTAGTGGAGGCTGCCGTCCGCCCCGGTCACGATGGTCTCGGCGAACTCGTCGATATTGTCGACGGGAGCCGAGGTGTGCATCCAGCCGACGTTCTCGTTGAATCCCTGATAGATGAAGAACTGCCCCCAGGTGCTCGCACCATAGGCGTTGAGCCCTTCATCACTGGTCATGTGCAGTTCGGAACGGAAATAGAAGCTGGTGTGCGGGTTGATCAGCAGCAGCGCCCGGCCGTCTCGCGTGTGACTCGGCGCGATCGCGATGCCGTTCGAGCCTGACGGCTCGCGCAGCGGTGCTTCCGGCTCCTCGCTGGTCATCGCCAGCGCACTGTCGTCGTAGAAGGCCCGAAGCTGGGCGAGCGACACCCGCTCGATGTCGCCGCCGATGCTGCCTTCGCTGAAGCTCAGCGCCATCCACGGCTCGAATCGGGTGATCACCCGCGGGCGCACCTCGGGGTGCGTCGCGAGGAAGTAGTTCAACCCGTCCGCCCAGGCGTCCATCAGCTTGCGCAACCAGCCCGGGCTCCGGGCGTAGAGAACCTTCAGCACCTCGGGGTCGATGAACAGCCGCTGGCGCAGGTCCTGCCAGATCGCGGTCTCGCCCTCGGCCTCGGCGAGGCGACCCAGGCTGACCAGATAGTTCCGCTCGATGCGGTTGAAGTCGTCCTCGGCCTGGGCGTAGATCATCCCGAACACCGCGTGGGCATCGGTCTTCCCCACCACGTGCGCGATCCCCCAGTCATCGCGGGTGATGCTCACGTGCGCCGCCTGCTGGTTCCAGCGGGCGTGCTCCGGCGGAGCGGCGGACGCGGCGCCGGCTGGCAGCCCCGCTGCGGATACGACCGCCCCGGCGGCCACTCCGGCCGCTCCGCCCAGGATGCGCCGGCGGCTCAGCCCGTTGTTCTGCGTGTGGTCCATGCGTTGTTGCGCCTTTCCGGAACAAGAGATCGCGCCCGCTGCACGCGAGATCGGTGGCGCCACATTCCGATCCCTTGCCACCGTTACGGGTCACCGATCCCGGCCCCCGCGTCGGTCTACATTGGACGAATGCGCCTCGGCGTCACCGCTCGGACCTCTCGAACCATCTAGTGATCAGCTCCTCCGAGATGGGTACCACCCGCCTCGACGCCCGGGCAATGAAGATCAGCAAATACCCAGCCGTGTAACCCTCTCGTAATAATCGGCACCTGTCGCAGCCGCCGTCGCGGCTCGGATGCTGATGGCCCCACACGCGCCTGCTGCGCCGCGCCTGGCCGTGCCGGTCCGGGCGGCTGAGGCTGCTGCCGGAGAAGACGGCGGACGACTCGGGCCGACGCGCTGTGCCCAACATCCCGCCTCCGGCCGACCTGAGGGCGATGCTCGGATGAACACTTTCCCCCTAGTTGGAAAGTCGTTTCACTCGATTCGATCGCAGAGGTGAGGCTCGGAGACAAAGGACCCCCAAAAATCACACAGGGGATCAGATGCGGCCGTACGTCCGGGCAGCGAATGTCGGCTGGGACGGCCTGCTGCTCGATGATATGAAGTCGATGAACTTCACTTTCGCAGCTCGACTCGGCGAGCTGAAGGCATGTCAAGGAAACACACCGCAAGAATCTAGCCGAACTCGACGCACTGTGCGCGTCGTTGCAGGATCGAGCTTTTCAGGGTGCCCTTTGGTTGGGCGCAGTTAGAAGCGCTCGCCCCATAGGGGCGAGCGCGGTGTCTGCGGTCCGTCAGCCGTTCTCGGCGATCCCAACGACGAACGCCCGCCAGGAATCACGGGAGAACGCCAGGACCGGCCCGGTGCCGTGGTCTTTCGTGTCGCGTACGTAGACCGCCGCCTCAAGGTTGTCGGCGACCTCCACACAGGCTCCCTGGTTCGTGCCGCTGCGAGTGCTCTTGTGCCAGCGTGCGCCCGTCAGATCCATGACTTTGCCACTTCCAACATCAACTCGGTGGACTGGTGCAAGGTCAGCGCCTCGGCGAGTGTGGCTTCCCACTGCTCTCGCAGCGCCGCAAGATCGACGGCCCGCTCTACCACCTGCCCTTGAAGCCTGTTGTCGAGGTAGCCCACGTCGACCTGGCCCGGCAGGGTCGCGATGATGAACGGCCCGTCAAGGCCAGCGTACGCGCCGACTCCCTGCGGCACGACGTGGATTCTCACCCGCCGACTGTCCTGATTGAGCTTCACCAGACGAAAGAGCTGTTCCCGCATCACGGCTGCGCCGCCGATCGGCCGACGAAGAACCGCATCATCCACGACCGCGACGAGCTGTGGTGGATCGTCGCCGGCAAGAATCTGTTGCCGGGTAAGCCGCGCCGCTACTCGCGTCTCCACCTCCTCGGCAGTGAGCCGCCCATCAGTGTCGAAGACAGCGCGGGCGTACTCCTCGGTCTGGAGTAAACCCGGCACCCACGCCATCTCATACCAACGCATTGCCCGCGCCTGCTGCTCCAAGGTGATCCACTCCCGCAGCCAGAGTGGCGCGGCGTCGAGTTCTGAGAGCCGTTCAAGCAGGCGGGTAAACAGGCCGCCGGTCTTCAGGGCGCGATCGATCGCCGCGACGTAGTCGCCCGTTGGCGGGCGCGTGCCGGTCTCCACGGCGCTGACGTGCGTACCCGAATAACTGATGAGCTTGCCAAAGTCATCTTGACTCAGCCCGTGCGAGGTGCGTGCCTGACGAATCTCGTCCAGCAGGATTTCGGCCCCCGTCATGCCCATCTCCCCAAACCTCCCCCAACTCGGACCCGCGTATCCCCATAGCTCCCCACCAGGGAAAACAGAGAACGTCAGGGTTTCTCCAACGTGGCCGAACACCTTCCGACACTAGGCGGTTACTGCGCAGAGTGGAACCAGACGGCGTGAGCCGGTGGAGACCCCCAACCCGCCGACCGTGCTGTCGGGGCCGCCCTCTGGGCGAGCAACCGGGGCGGCCCCTTCCAGACTTCGAAGGAGGTCCCACCCATGCGTCTTCGGTTCTGGCGTTGCAAGCCCGCTCCGGCCCCGCTGCCCCGGCGCATCCGGGGTGGGAACCTGCCGGCCGCCCTGTTCGCGCCGGCCCGGCCGATCCCCACAGTCCAACTCGGCCGCGCCCGGACACTGGCCCCAGGGCAGCGGTTCCGAGCGAACGGGGGCCGCTGGTGAGCGTCGACCCGTTGCCCGCCGTGGATGTCGAGACGGTGATGATGTTGCTCGGTGCCGTGATGCTCGGGTTCCTGGCCGGGCTTTTCGCGTTCAAGGTCAAGTCGCGGTGGTGTCCGCGGTGCGGGGCGTCCACCGATGCCGTGCCCCCGGAGGTGCGGCGATGAGTGCGCTCGACCGGCTGGAGCGCCGTGAGTTGCCGATCGGTCGGCGGGTTGCGCAACTGCGGGTTCGCCGGGGCATGAGCCAGCAGGTCTTCGCCGACCGGATCGGCAAGTCGAAAAGCTGGGTAGACAAGGTCGAACGCGGCGTCCGCAACCTCGACCGGCTCTCCGTGATCAACACGATCGCCGGGGTCCTCGGGGTTGCCCCCGATCTCCTGGTCGGTCGCCGGACCCGGCAGGCGACCGTCACTGAGATCGCCGCCGCCGTGGAACGGGTACGCGAAGCCCTGGTCCGCTACGACACCCCCGCTACCTGCGGCGCGGACCTTGGCCGGCAGGTCGCCTACGCGTACACCGCCTATCAGCACGCCCAGCATCCTCAAGTGCTGCGGATGCTGCCCGACCTGCTCGCTGCCGCCCGCCACACCGAAGCGGCCGACGGACCAACATCCCCCGCAGACCTACTGGTACGGGTGTACCGGCTCGCCGCTCAGATCATGGTCAAGCTCGGCGAACCCGACCTGGCGTGGCTTGCCGCCGACCGCGCCATGACCATTGCTGGCGGCGACCCGCAACGCACCGCCATCGCAGTGGTCCCTCTCGCGCAGGCCCTACGCGCCCAGCGCCGGGGCCGCCTGGCGTTGACCGTCACCACGACCGCGCTGCGTCACCTCGACCCGGCACCTTCCCCCGACGCCCCACCGGTGCACGTTGCCCTCGCCGGAACGTTGATGGTCGAAGCCGCCCTCGCCGCCGCCAGCTACGGCGGTGCCAACACCAACGGCAATCTCGCCGACCAGGCCGCCCGCCTCGCCAAGCAGTGCCACGACAGCGACGGGTTCGGGCCGACCACGGTGGACCTCGCTCGTGCCCTGGCCGCGACCACCCTCGGCGACCACGCTCTCGCCGTCGCCATCCACCTGACTGCCACCCGCAGCGACGATTGGCACCGACTCCCCGCCGAACACCGCGCCGCCCACCTCATCGACATGAGCCGCGCGTACCTGGCGATTGGCGACCACCACGCCGCCGCACGCGCCCTCGTCACCGCCGACCACATCGCCCCCGCCGAAACCCGGATCCGCCCCGCCGCCCGCGCCGCGTTGACCGCCGTCCTGCGCGCCGGCCCCACTCCCGCCGATCTCACCCGCCTCGCCACCCACATCGACCTCACCCGACAACCCTGACTCGTAAAACCTCGCAGTACGTACAGGCAGGCGGTACCCGGATCGAGCATCGCGTTGACAATCGATATCGCTCGCACCCACCCCGATGGTCTAGTCAACGGGTAGCTGCTGTGCTGCGCAGGCGGTCGGGCGTAGCACAGCGCAGGCTTCCAACGGTCAGCCCAGCCCTGCCTCCCCGGGTGGGGGTCCGGGGTCGTCATGTCGGATGTGGGCCCTGTCGAGCTGAATGCGTCTACGGATCGCAGTGACGGGCCGTCTGCGATGCCTCGCGCCACTGACCGGCCTGCCGGTCGGTCGACCGGCCCCGATAGCGTGTGCGGCTCAGCTCGACAGCGGCCGAATCCGACACCACTGACATCCCACGCACCCCCTGCGGTCGCCACAGCGGGCGTCCAGCGACGCATACGACAGGTGCGACGCATACGACAGGTGCTCGGAGTAGGGTCGACGCATGCCCACCGGCAGCCTCTTTCTCTGACGCGGCGCAAATGCCTGCCGGACGCGCGACATCGGTCGTGCGTCCTCAACGCCGTGTGTCCCTCCACAGAGAAATGAGCGCACCATCATGGCATTGCGTGATCGAATTGCTGTCCTGCGTACCCTGGATCCGGCCGAGCCGGGCCTGACCGACCTCGCACCCCTGCGTGCCGTCCTCGCCGAGGCGCGGGTCGTTGGCGTCGGCGAAGGCTCCCACTTCGTCCGCGAGTTCACCCTCGCCCGTGCCCGCCTCCTGCGTTACCTCGTCGAAGAGTGCGGTTTCACCATCCTGGCGTTCGAGTTGGGCGCGAGCGAGGCCGCTGCCCTGAACCCGTGGCTTGCTGGCGACGGCGACGACGCCGACCTGCCCCGGCTCGCCGGGCCGTTGACCGCCGGACTCTTCGGGGAGCTACTGGGTTGGCTGCGTCGCTACAACCGCAGCCAGCCACATCCCCTGGGGATCGTCGGCATCGACCTACCGAACACCTTGACCCTGCGCCCCGACCTACAGCCGGTAGCGGATTACCTCCGGGTCGTCGACCCGGAGGCCGCCGAGCTGCTGGACCGCATGTTCCCGGTGGCTGACGAGATCACCGGCGGCTCGGCCGCGGTGTCGGCGCCGCAGTGGAGCGCCCTGGACCCGGCCCGGCAGGACGCCCTCACGGCCGGACTCGCCCGGCTGTCGCTGCGGATGCAGGCCCTCCACCCGGTTTACCTCTCCCGAAGCGATCCGGACCGCTACGCCAACGCGCGCCGCCGTCTCGATGCCGCCTGCCACACCGCATACATGCTGCGCGCCATGAGCGACCTGTTCAGCGGCGAGGACCTACCCGGCGACACCTCGATCCGTGACCATTTCATGGCGGCCACCGTGCAGTGGCATCTCTCGGCAGCGGGTCCGCACGCCCGGATGGCCGTGGTCGCCCACAACAACCACATTCAAAAGACCCCGGTACGCTTCGACGGCAAACTCACCGCCCTTCCGATGGGCCACTATCTGGCCCACAATCTCGGCCGCGAATATCGCGCCGTCGCGCTGACACACACTGGCGATCGAGTGCCCGAGATGGCCTTTCCCGCCGACGGATCACCGGTCGGCTTCACCGTCGAGGAGGTCGACGTGCCCGCTCCGGTACCCGGCAGTGTGGAACAGGCAATACTCGACGCGGGCTTCACCGGAGAGATCACGCTCACCGACGTACGGGCGGCAGAGTCGCCACTGACCAGCATCCGGACGCAGAGCGCGGCAGTGGAGACTGACGTACGACAAGCCTTCGACACCGTCCTGACCAGCCCAGCGGCAACCCGGGACGACACCGTCACCTTCTGACACCGCCCCCGGACCCCCAAGACGAGATCTTGGACAGTTTCCGTCAGCTCGGCGGAACGGAAACTGTCCAAGATCTGGAGCGAGAATGCCGAAATCCGAATCGGCCACCTGACGCAGAACGGGGCGATGGAGATCGGCCGGCTCTACGAATCCCCGCTCACCGAGATCGCCCCGCACGGCCCGGAAGCGCTCTTCGCCGCCGACGACGTGGACCGTATCGACGAGATCCTCAAGCCCGTACGCGCCACCGCCGCGCCGACCCACGAGGCCGCCTGACGGCTGGGCTTGACTTCGAGTGTGCTCTAAGCGGAACGCTGGGCGGCATGACGATCACACGGGTTCTGGGACGCAGCGGAATCGAGGTCAGCGCGATCGGCCTGGGGTGCTGGGCCATCGGTGGGCCGCTGTGGGGCGAGGACGGGCAGCCGTACGGTTGGGGCGAGGTCGACGACGACGAGTCGGTGCGTGCCATCCACGCGGCGCTCGACGGTGGAGTGGCTTTCTTCGACACGGCCAGCAACTACGGGGCCGGACACAGCGAGCGGGTGCTCGGCCGGGCCCTCGCGGGCCGCCGCGACCGGGTGGTCATCGCCACCAAGTTCGGCCACACCTTTCAGGAAGCGACCCGCCTGGCCACCGGCACCGACCACCGCCCGGCGTACGCGGTGGCCAGCCTCCAGGAGTCGCTGCGCCGGCTCGGCACCGATCACGTCGACCTCTTCCAACTGCACCTGAACGATCTGCCACCCGCCGCCGCGCTCGACCTGGTCGACACGCTGGAGGCCGAGGTCACCAAGGGCACGATCCGGGCGTACGGGTGGAGCACCGACGATCCCGCCTCGGCGGCGGCCTTCGCGGCGGCCGCCCCGCACTGCACCGCGATCCAGCACGACCAGTCCGTGCTGCGGGACAACGCCGAGATGCTGGCGGTGTGCGCGGCGCACGACCTGGCCAGCATCAACCGGGGGCCGCTGGCGATGGGACTGCTGACCGGCGCGACCCGGTCGCTGGGCACCGACGACGTGCGGGGGCGGGCGCCGGAGTGGCTGCACTGGTTCGTCGACGGCCGGCCGGCGCCGGAGTGGGCCGAACGGGTCGGCCGGGTCCGCGCAGCGCTCACCGCCGACGGCCGTACCCTCGCCCAGGGTGCCCTCGGCTGGCTGCTGGCCCGCAGCCCGCGTACCGTGCCGATTCCCGGCTTCCGGACGGTGGCCCAGGTCGAGGAGAACCTCGCCACCCTCGCCCTCGGTCCGCTGCCGGATGACGCGTACGCCGAAGTGGAGCGCCTCCTGGCGGATCTGCGTTCGGCCGACGCGGGCGCGAAGGTGTAACCGGGTCCACGCCGCCGGGCTGCCACGCGTACCCGAAGATGTGAGCATGCGGATCCTCATGGCCGGCGCGTCCGGCTTCCTCGGCACCCGACTGGTCGGCCAGCTCGTCGCCGACGGGCATCAGGTGACCCGGCTGGTGCGCCGGCCGCCGCGCACGCCGGACGAGCGGCAGTGGCAGCCGTCGGCGGCGCAGCTCGACCCGGCGGTGGTGGCCGAGGCGGACGCGGTGGTCAACCTGGCCGGCGCCGGGGTGGGCGACCGGCGCTGGAACGACCGGTACAAGCAGCTGATCCGGTCCAGCCGGGTGGACACCACCACCACGCTGGCCATCACCATCGCCGGGTTGCCGGCGGCCGACCGGCCCGAGGTGCTGTTGAACGCCTCGGCGATCGGTTGGTACGGCAACACCGGCGACCGGGTGGTGGAGGAGGACGCGCCGGCCGGCGAGGGCTTCCTCGCCGACGTGGCGCGCGTGTGGGAGGCGGCGACCCGGCCGGCCGAGGACGCCGGGGTACGGGTGGTGCGGCTGCGCACCGGGTTGCCCCTGCACCGCGACGGTGGGCTGCTCAAGCCGATGCTGCTGCCGTTCAAGCTGGGCATCGCGGGGCGGCTGGGCAGCGGGCGGCAGTGGATCCCGTGGATCTCGATGGCCGACTGGCTGAACGCGACCGCGTATCTGCTCGCTCGCGCCGACCTGGCCGGGCCGGTGAACGTGGTCGGCCCGGCACCGGTCACCAATGCCGAGTTCACCCGGGAACTGGCCCGGCAGCTGCACCGCCCCGCCGTCATCCCGATCCCCGCCCTGGCCCTCAAGGTGGCCCTCGGCGGCTTCGCCCAGGAGGCGCTGACCAGCACCCGCGTCCTGCCCGGAGTGCTGGCCCGCGCCGCCTTCACCTTCCGCCACCCCGACCTGCCCACCGCCTTGCAGGCCGCCCTCAGCAGCCGATGACCCAGTGGTTGGGGGCGGTCTGGCGCAGAGCGGTGGTGTGGAAGGTGTTGTAGAGGCCCATCCGCTGGTGGGAGCCGTTGGCGTAGGCGTAGCCGCCGGAGTGGTAGGCGCGGCCGGCGACCACGTGGGCGTAGTTGCTGGCGGTGACGCAGGAGGGGGCACCGGTCGGGCTGGGGTTCGCGGTGGGGCCGGCGGTCGCGGTGGGGCTCGGCGTCGGGCCGCCGCCGTTCAGGCCGAAGAAGAGCGCGTCACGGTACGCCGAGCAGATGGTGTCCAGGAAGTACGCGGCGGCGGTGCCGCACTGATCCGCACCGGTGCCCGGATCCACCGGAGTGCCGTGCCCCATGCCGGAGACCCGGTAGACGCGGACCGCGTCGTTGCCGTACACCTCCAGGTTGGTGCCGCCCGGCAGCTGCGCGGTGCTGGTCGGGGTCTGTGCCACGCCGAGCACATTGGTCCACTGGTCGCGGGACTCGGTGGCGTTCGCCGTCGCCACGGTGTAGTCGGCGGTGCCGTGCCAGATGGCCACCTTCGGCCGCGGTCCGGAGTAGCCGGGGTGGGCGTTGCGCACCAGATCGCCCCACTGCGCCGGGGTCCTGTCCACGCCCGGGCTCATGCAGGTGAACGCGTTGACCATCCCGGTGGCGCACCGGTAGGGAACGCCGGCGATGATCGAGCCCGCCGCGAAGACGTCCGGATAGGTGGCGAGCATGGCCGCGCCCATCGCTCCGCCGGCCGACAGCCCGCTGACGTACACCCGGTCGGCGGCCGTGCCGTAGCTGGACCGGGCGTGGTCGACCATCTGCTTGATGGAGAGCGCCTCGCCCTGCCCCCGGCTGGTGTCGCCGGTCTCGAACCAGTTGAAGCAGGAGCTGGAGTTGTTGGCCGACCGCTGCTCGGGCACGATCAGCGCGAACTTCCACTGGTCGGCGTACTTCTGCCAGCCGGAGTTGGCGAGGTAGCCGGTCGCGTTCTGGGCGCAGCCGTGCAGCAGCACGACCGCGGGAGCGCCGGACGGGAGGTTGTCCGGCCGGTAGGCGTACATGGCTAGGTTGCCGGGGTTGGAGCCGAAGCCGGTGACCTGGATCAGGGACGCGGCCTGGGCCGGGGCGGCGACCGCCACCAGCGCGGCGGCGGCCAGGACCAGGCCGGCCAGCATGCCGGCGAGTCGGCCGGTCAGGGTACGAGGACGTCGGCGCACGGGACCTCCTGGAAGTGTGAACTGGGTCACCGATAATTGCCGTGACGTTACGCAGGAACGTCACGCCTGTGACATGTCGATGGTTCACACATTCATCGATGCCCAGATGTGCGCCACCGTCCCGGGTTGTCGTGCCCGTCCCGGCTGTCGTGCCCGTCGCGGTTCTGGTGTTAGGAGGGGACCCTTTACCTACACCAGGCGTTAATAGGGGGCCCTTCCTTACACCGGGTCTGACCGGGCTGTCCGGGTGCGGTTGGTAACGTCCGCTAGGTGCCCACCTCGCCGTCCGCGCCCACCTCGTCGCCGCGCCGCGACCGGCGCGCCGATCTGATCGTGACGTTGGTCGCCCTGGCGCTCGCCGTCTGGGTGACCAGCGGGTTGTGGCGGGACCCGAACGGCCGCGCGATCACGGTCAACTCCAGCGATCAGGCCCTGTTCGAGTGGCTGCTGGCCTTCGGCGGCCACACGGTGAGCCACGCGCAGAACCCGTTCTTCACGTACCTGATCAACGTCCCGGACGGGGTCAACCTCGCGGTCAACACCTCGATCACCGTGTACGCGGTGGCCTTCGCCCCGCTGACGTACCTGATCGGGCCGCCGGCCACCTTCCTGGTGGTCCTCACCCTGAACCTGGCCGCGACCGCCGTCGCCTGGTACTGGCTGCTCTCCCGGTACCTGGTCCGCAGCCGGCTCGCCGCAGCGCTCGGTGGCCTGTTCATCGGCTTCTCCCCCGGCATGGTCTCGCACGCCAACGCCCACCTGAACTGGACCGCGGGCTGGCTGGTGCCACTGCTGATCTGGCGGCTCTTCGCGCTGCGCCGGCCGGGTCACTGGCTACGCGACGGGGTGCTGCTCGGTCTGCTCGTCGCGGTCGCCTTCTCGATCGCCGCCGAGGGCCTGTTCTTCACCGCGCTGGCGCTCGGCGTCTTCGTCGCCGTCTGGGCGCTGCACCCGGCCAACCGCGCCGAGGCCCGAGCCGTGCTGCCGTCGTTCCTGCGCGGGCTCGCGGTGACCGCGGTGGTCGCCGGAGCGCTCCTGGCGTACCCGCTCTGGCTGCACTTCGCCGGTCCGCAGCGGTTTCACGGCACCGGATTCGACGCCGTGATCCACTCCGAGGACGTCGCGGCCTACGCCGCGTACCCTCGCCGCTCGCTGGCCGGCGAGGCGGGGTTCGGCACCTCGCTGGCCCCGAACCCCACTGAGGAGAATTCCTTCTTCGGGCTGCCGCTGCTGGTGCTCGCCGTGGGCTGTTTCGTCCTGCTGTGGCGGGGTGGCGACCCGCGCCGCCGGTCCACCCTGTGGGCGCTGGGCGTCCTCGGGGTGGCCTTCACCGCGCTCTCCTTCGGGCCGGTGGCCAAGGTCGACGGCCGGCGGACCGACCTGCCGATGCCGTTCGACCTGCTCGGGCACCTGCCGGTGGTGAACGCCGCGCTGCCCGCCCGGCTCGCGCTGGTGGTGACCCCGGTGATCGGCCTGCTGCTCGCGTACGCCGTGGACCAGCTTCGCCGGCGACCACCGCGCCGGGCGGCGGTGGTGGCCTGGGCGGTCGGCTTCGCCGTGGCGCTGGTGCCGCTGTTCCCGACGCCGCTGCTGACCATTCAACGCGAGCCGATCCCGCGCTTCATCACCTCCGGCGTGTGGCGGCAGTACGTCTCCCCGGGCGGCACGCTGACCCCGGCGCCGCTGGCCCTGGACGTCTACCCCGACGGGCAGCGCTGGCAGGCGTACGCGCTGGCGAACCGGCAGGGTGAGTTCGCCATCCCGTCCGGCTTCTTCCTCGGCCCCGGCGGCCCGGAGGGGCGGGGACGGATCGGACCGGTACCGCGTCCCTTCGGCGCGCTGCTGGACCAGGCCGCCCGCACCGGCCTGCCGCCGATCGTCACCGAAGGCACCCACGAGGAGGTCCAGGCCGACCTGGCGCACTGGCGGATCGAGACGGTGGTGCTCGCCGACGAGATGCACGGCGCCAAATGGCCGGTCGACGAGGAGGCCGTCCGGCGGACGTTGACCATGCTGCTCGGCGAACCGCAGCGGGTCGAGGACGTCTGGCTCTGGCGGGTCCGACAGGACTGAGTCGACGGGCCGGGAAACGTGCGTCCGTGAGCCGACTCACCGCCGGTGACCGGCGGGTACGGGTCTAGGCTGGATCGCGTGACCGCGACGACTTCCGGCCTGACGGCCGTGCACGCCGGTGTCCTCGACTACAGCGCTGCCTGGGACGAGCAGCGCCGCCTGCATGAGGCGGTGGTTTCCGGCGAGCGCGGCGACACCGTGCTGTTGCTGGAGCACCCGAGTGTCTACACCGCCGGCAAGCGCACCGAGCCGTGGGACCGACCGGTCGACGGCACCCCGGTGATCGACGTCGACCGCGGCGGCAAGATCACCTGGCATGGTCCGGGGCAGTTGGTCGGGTACCCGATCCTGCGTCTGCCCGACCCGGTCGACGTGGTCGCATATGTGCGGCGGGTCGAGCAGCTGCTGATCGACGTGTGCGCCGAGTTCGGCCTGGCAGCGGGCCGGATCGAGGGACGCAGCGGGGTCTGGGTCCCGGCCGACGACCGGGGGCCGGCCCGCAAGGTGGCCGCCATCGGCATCCGGGTCGCCCGCGAGGTCACTCTGCACGGTTTCTCCATCAACTGCGACTGCGACCTGACGTACTTCGACCGGATCGTGCCCTGCGGCATCCGCGACGCCGGAGTCACCTCGCTCACCGCCGAGCTGGGCCGCCCGATCACCGTCGCCGACGTTCTCCCGGTCGTCGATCGCCACCTCTCCACCCTTCTCGCGCCCTGACCGGGCGACCAACCGCGACCCGCCGCCGCACGCGGGGTCTTGAGCGATCGCTTAAACGTGGGTACGGTTGAGCAGTCGCTCAAACAACGGGGGTTGACGTGCGGCCGATCTATGTCGAGACACTCATCGACGCACCGATCGAGCAGGTCTGGTGGGCGACCCAGCAGCCCGGGGAGCACCGCCGGTGGGATGTGCGCTTCAGCCGGATCGACCCGGTGCCGGGCAGCGCGCCCGCCCGGTTCCGGTACGCCACCAGGGTGTTTCCCGGGCTCACGGTGGCCGGCTGGGGCGTACACGCCGGGGAACGCCACCGCCCCGACGGCACCCGCACCTCGGCGCTGCGGTTCGGCTCGGACGATCGGCGTTCGCTGATCGCCGTCGGCTCGGGGTACTGGCGCTACCGGCCGGGGCCGCACGGCGTCCGATTCCTGACCGGATACTCGTACACCCTTCGCTGGGGTCGACTGGGCCGGCTCGCGGACCTCGGCTTCCGACCCCTCTTCGGTTGGGCCACCGCGTGGTCGTTCGACCGGCTGCGGATCTGGCTGACCCGAGGCGTGTCGCCGGAGCGCGCCCGGGCCAACGCCGTCCGGGAGGTTCTCCTCCGGCTGACCGCGGTGGCCACCGCCACCCTGGCGGCCGCCGCCGTGAACCGGGCAGCGGCCACGGTCGCGCTGGTCGTCGTCGCGCTGGCCGCCTGGCTACTGCCCCCACACCCGCACACCCCGGCCGCCCGGCGGTGCCGACGCCGCCCGCCGGACCGGCTCGCCGCCCGGCCACCCACCCTTCTGGAGCGCCTGTGACCTCCGTCTTCCAGCACGCCCTCGGCGCCGACTTCGACCGCCTGCACCCGCAACTGCGCCGTCGCTTCGCGGTCGACGGCGAGTCCGACCTCGGCTGCGTCGGCACCGGGGTGATGGACCGGGTCTGGCGGGGCGCCGCCTTCACCGGCCCGTTCCTGCGCCTCGGCGTCCTGCGGCACATCCTGTTTCCGGAGACCGGCCGGCAGATCCCCTTCACCATCGAGAACTACGCCTACACCGACTCGTACGGCCGCCCGACGCTGACCTTCGTACGCACCTTCCAGGTCGCCCCGCACCGACGACGGCGCTTCGATGCCACGATGGTGTGGAGCGCCCGCCGGGGCGTCCTGGTCGACTATCTCGGCACCCACCAACACCTGGCGGTCGACCTGCACGTGGCCGTCGACTCCGCCGGTGCGCTGACCATCCGCAGCGGCCTCCAGCGCTTCCCGAACGGGCTGCCCTGTCCCGGTCTGCTCACCGGCGAGGCGCGGCTACGAGAGTGGTACGACCAGCGGGCCGACCGGTTCCGCATCGAGGTCCGGGTGGTCAACCGCCGGTTCGGCCCGCTGTTCGGCTACACGGGCAGCTTCATGACCCGCTACGTCGAGCCGGACCGGGCACCGGTGCCGGCCGCCGTCCGGCCGCTGCGGGAGAATCCCCGGGAGTAGACGAGGGGATTCCATGGCCACCCGGGAGAAGCTGATCGACGGCGCCCTCGCCGCGATCCGTGAGCACGGCATCGCCGGCGTGTCGGCGCGTACCATCGCCGCCGCGGCGGGAGTCAACCAGGCCCTGGTCTTCTACCACTTCGGCAGCGTGGACGACCTGCTGGCCGAGGCCTGCCGGAGCGCGACGGTCGCCCGGGTGGCGGTGTACCGCGCGCGCTTCGCCGAGGTCCGGTCCCTGCGGGAACTGCTCGACCTCGGGCGTGCCCTGCACCAGCAGGAACGGGCCGAGGGCAATCTCGCGGTGCTGGCCCAGTTGCTGGCCGGCGCACAGAGCGATCCCAAGCTCGCCGAGTCCACCGCGGCGGCGCTGCGGCTCTGGACGGTGGAGATCGAGGCCGTGCTGCACCGGCTGCTCGACGGCTCACCGGTCGCCCCGGTCGCCGACCCGGCCGGGCTGGCCCGGGCCGTCTCCGCCGCCTTCGTCGGCTTGGAACTCTACGACGGCGTCGACCCGGCCGGCGCGCGGTCCGCCTTCGACGCGCTGGAACGCCTCGCCATCCTGGTCGAGGTGCTCGACGACCTCGGCCCCCTCGCCCGCCGCGCCGTACAGGCGAAACTCCGCAAGGTCTAGGGGGTCAGGCGGTGCAGGTCGCGGGGGAAGGCGGTGACCTCGCGGATGTTGGCGGCGCCGACCAGTCGGGCCACGAAACGTTCCAGGCCGATGGCGAAGCCGCCGTGCGGGGGCAGGCCGTGCCGGAAGGCGTCGACATAACCGGCGTACGGCTCGACCGGCTCGCCGCGAGCGGCGAGGGCAGCCAGGTAGTCGCTGTGCCGGTGCAGCCGCTGCCCGCCGGTCACCAGTTCCAGTCCCCGGAACAGCAGGTCGAATCCGTTCGAGTGGCCCGGCCGGGCCGGGTCGGGGTGGGTGTAGAAGGGTCGCTTCGCCATCGGGTACCCGGTGACGAAGACGAACTCCGACCCGTGTTCGCGCCGGGCCCACTCCCCCAGCGCGCGTTCGTGCGCCGGGGCCAGGTCCACTTCCTCGGCAGGAGCGCCGGCGATCCGCAGCGCCTCGGTGAAGTGCACGGCCGGGATCTGCGCGGGCATCGCCGGCAGCTCCACGCCGAGGGTGGCCAGCGCGGCGGCGGCCCGCTCGCCGACGGTGTCGAGCATCCCGGCGATGGTGTCCCGCAGCACCGCCATCACGTCCCGGTGGTCGGTGACGAAGCCCAGTTCGGCATCGAGCGAGGTGTACTGCGCCAGGTGCCGTACGGTGTCGTGCGGCTCGGCCCGGAACACCGGCCCGACCTCGTAGACCCGCTCGAAGACGCCGACCATGAGCTGCTTGTAGAACTGCGGCGACTGAGCCAGGTACGCCGGCCGGCCGAACCAGTCCAGCGCGAACACGTTCGCCCCGCTCTCCGTGGACGAGGCGACCACCTTCGGCGTGTGGATCTCGACGAACCGCCGGGCGTCGAGCGCGGCCCGGAAGCCGGCCACCGCCGCCGCCGAGATCCGCAACGCGGCCGACCGGGTCGGGTGTCGCAGCGCGACGGGCGCGTTGTCGAGCTGAGTGGGCAGGGTGGCGGTCAGTGCCGGCCGGTACAGGTCGAACGGGGGCGGTACGGCGGGCGGGCCGAGCGGACGTACCGCCGGGTCGGTCAGCTCGACCCCGGCGGGCGCGGTGGCGTTGGCAACCACCGTGCCGACGACCTCGACGACGGTCTCTTCGGACAGCGCCTCGACGGTGGCGCGTACCGCCGGGTCGGTGACCACGACCTGGGCAAGGCCGGCGGCGTCCCGGACGATCAGGAAGGCCACCGACTTGAGCAGTCGGCGGCGGTGCACCCAGCCCGCGATGCGGACGGGGTCACCGATGTGCGGGGTGAGCTGGTCGGACAGGATGCGTTGCACAGCAGGCTGCTCCTCGGTCGATCGCAACGCCTTCGCCACCCTCGGGTGGTGAAGCGTCGCCTCAGCCCCGGGGAGGTGTGGGCGAGCGGGAACCTCGCGGTGCCACCACACCTTCGCCCCCGCCTGGGCGGGAGCCTCGTTCGTCGCCTTTTCACCGGGGCCAGCCGGGCGGGCTCTACTGGGCGCGCAGTGTTAAGAAGGGGCCCCTGCTCTACTGCAGGCGTTAAAAGGGGGCCCTTCCTTTCACCGAAACGCTGTTCTTCCCGCCGCTCACCGCCGCTGCGTTACGCATTTTCGCCGCCCCTGGTGTCCGGTGTCACAGGGTTTTTCGGGTGACGGCGGTCGCCCGCAGTTCATCGACCGTGGCCGTGCGACGTAGGCTCGTTTTGTGACGATCGAGCACTCCGCGCTGACGACCGGCCCGGCCGCGCGTACCGCGACGCCCGCCCCCGAGGGGCGGCGGCTGCTGCGGATCGAGGCGCGCAACGCCGAGACGCCGATCGAGCGCAAGCCGCCGTGGATCAAGGTCAAGGCCAAGATGGGCCCGGAGTACACCCAGCTGCGCGGGCTGGTCGCCCGCGAAGGGTTGCACACCGTGTGCCAGGAGGCCGGCTGCCCCAACATCTACGAGTGCTGGGAGGACCGCGAGGCCACCTTCCTCATCGGCGGAGACCAGTGCACCCGTCGCTGCGACTTCTGCCAGATCGACACCGGCAAGCCGGCCGAGTTCGACGCCGACGAGCCGCGCCGCGTCGCCGAGTCGGTGGTGTCGATGGGCCTGCGGTACGCCACCATCACCGGGGTCGCCCGCGATGATCTGCCCGACGGCGGCGCCTGGCTCTACGCCGAGACCGTCCGGCAGATCCACACCCTGCACCCCGGCTGCGGTGTCGAGCTGCTGATTCCCGACTTCAACGCCGTGCCCGAGCAGCTCGCCGAGGTCTTCGGCGCCCGCCCGGAGGTGCTGGCGCACAACGTCGAGACGGTGCCGCGGATCTTCAAGCGGATCCGGCCGGCGTTCCGCTACGAGCGTTCGCTGGACGTCATCCGGCAGGCCCGCGACGCCGGCCTGGTCACCAAGAGCAACCTGATCCTGGGCTTGGGCGAGGAGCGCGCCGAGATCTCCCAGGCGCTGCGCGACCTGCACGCGGCCGGCTGTGAACTGATCACGATCACGCAGTACCTTCGCCCCTCCCCCCGGCACCACCCCGTCGAGCGCTGGGTCAAGCCGGAGGAGTTCGTCGAGCTGAGTGCCGAGGCCGAGGAGATCGGCTTCGCCGGGGTGCTGAGCGGGCCGCTGGTGCGCTCGTCGTACCGTGCCGGCCGCCTCTACCAGCAGGCCCTGGCCGCCCGCAAACCCGCTGTCTCCTGACCTCCGCCGCCCTCGCCCCGCCCCGCCCTCGCCCCGCCCCGACGTGCCCGGCGATCATGCACTTGTGGTCGCCGCTCTGCGGCTTTCGTCGCTCATGCGGCGACAGAAAGTGCAAGATCGCGGACGCGGAGGTTGGTGGCTGGGGCGGTGCGGCCGGGGTCAGGAGGAGTTGGCCAGGAGGTTGAGGCGGTGGGCGACGGCGGCGGCCTCCATTCGGTTGGTCACGTCGAGCTTGGCGATGATCCGGGAGACGTGCACGCTGGCCGTCTTCGGTGAGATGAACAGTTGCTCGGCGATCCGGCTGTTGCTGAGTCCTTCGGCCACCAGGCGCAGCACCTCCCGCTCCCGCTCGGTGAGCAGGTCGGCACCGGGCCCGGCCTGGCCCGCACCCCGCAGACCGATCCGCCGGGCCAGGGTGGCGGCCTGCTCCGCGAGCAGCGTCGCGCCGAGCCCGTCGGCGAGCGCGACGGCCTCGCGTACCGCCGCCACCACCTCCTCCCGCTCCCCGGTCCCGGCCGCCGCCTCGGCGAACAGCAGCAGCACCCGGGCCAGCGCCGCGGGCTGACCGACGCTCCGCCATGCCACGACCGCGACCCGCCAGGCGGCGAGCGGACCGCCACCGGGAGCCACCGTGGCGGCGACCTCGGCGGCGTACGCCCGTTCGGCGGGGAACCGGACCGGGACGGTGGCGGCCAGCGCGGCCACCCGTGCGATGAGCTCGTCGTCGGAGATGTGCCGGACGACCCGGGCCTGGGCGGCGAGCACCGGCCAGCCGTAGCGGGGATACGCGACGATCGCCGGATCGGCCAGGCTCGCCACCACGGCGCGTAGCGCCTCGGCCCGGTCGTCGGCGGCGAGCGCCGCCGCGAGCCGCAGCTCCAGCAGGGGCAGCCGGTGGTGCGGGTGCAGGTACGGCTTGGTGAGGAAGGCGAGCGCCCGGCCCACCGTCTCGTCGGCCCCGGGATGCCCCTGGGCCAGCCGCAATCCGGCTCGCAGTTGCAGCCAGTGCAGCCCGGACACCCCGGGCGGGTCGAGCCGGGCCGCCTCGGCGCAGACCTGGTCGGCCTCCGCCCACCGGCCCAGCGCCAGCAGCGCCTCGGCCCGGTTGGAGAGCAGGTACGCGCCGGTGGAGCGGCTGATCCCGACCCGACGCGCCTCGCTCACCCCGTCGGCGGCGGCGCGGGCCGACTCCTCGTACCGGCCCAACTCGAAAAGCACGTCGGAGATGTGCACCAGGGCAGTGACCAGGGTCGACGATTCCCCGGCGGCACGTGCCACGGCCTCGCACCGGCGCAGCTCGGTCAGCCCGAGATCCGGCGCGCCGTCGCGGCACCGCAGCACCGCGAGCTGCACCGGCAGCAGGGCGTCGTTCACCCCGGCAGCCGCCGCGGCCGCCATCACCTCGGCGGCGATCCGGGCCCCGTCGTCGTAATCGATGCGGGCCAGGTGGTTGGCGAGGTCGGCGAGCAGCCACAACCGTTCCGGGCTGTGCGGCACCGTGGACGCCAGCCGGTACGCCTCGCGCAGCTCGGTGGCGCCGTCGCTCTTGCCGAGCATGGCCAGCATCCGGCCGCGCTGGTCCAGCAGCCGCGCCGCGCGCAACGGCTGAGCCTCGGTGTCCACCTCGGCCAGCGCCGCCCGGGTCAGGGTCAACGCCCGCTGGTAGTCGCCGGCGGTGCTGGCGGCCCCCAGAGTCTCCTCCAGCAGCGCCAGGTGGTCGATGCCGAGCCGTTCGGCCGCGTCGGGCACCAGCTCCCACAGCTCCAGCACCCGTTCCAGCAGCCGCGCCTGCTCGGCGTACGCGTATCGTTCGGCGGCGGCGCAGGCGGCCGCACGGGCGGCGACCAGGGCGCGTGGGTGGTCGTGTGCGGCGTACCAGTGATGGGCGATCTCGGCCGGCGCGCGGCCGGCGGCGACGAGATGGGGCTGGGCCTCGACGGCGGCGGCGAACCGGGCGTGCAGCCGGGCATGTTCGCCGGGAAGCAACTCGTCGTGCACCGCCTCGCGGACCAGCGCGTGCCGGAACTCGTAATCGCCGTCGGGGTCGGCCACCAGCAACTGGGCGGCGACGGCGGCCCGCAACGCGTCGTCCAGTTCCGGCTCGGGCAGCCCGGCCACCTCGGCGAGCAGCTGGTGGGCCAGGCGGATACCGCCGGCCGCGGCGATCCGCAGCACCCGCTGGGCCGGCTCGGGCAACCGGTCCACCCGGGCCAGCAGCAGGTCGCGCAGGGTGTCCGGCAGGGCGGCACAGCCGATCGGGCTGCCGGCGGCGGCCAACTCCTCGATGAAGAGCGGATTGCCCTGGGTCCGGTCGTGGATGTCGTCGACCGCACGGGCGGCCGGCTCCGCGTCCAGCAGCCCGGCGAGGATCGCCCCGGTGCCGCCCCGGTCCAGACGCCCCAGCTCGATCCGGTCGACGCCCCGGACCCGGTCCAGCTCGGCCAGGAACGGCCGGAGCGGGTGGCCCCGGTGCAACTCGTCGGTGCGGTAGGTGCAGACCAGCAGCATCCGTTCGGTGCGCGCGGCCCGCACCAGGAAGCCGATCAGGTCGCGGGTCGACCGGTCGGCCCAGTGCAGATCCTCGACCACCAACACCAGCGGTTGGTTGGCGGCTAGGCGGCCGAACAGTTCGGCGACCAGGTCGAAGAGGTAACCGCGGGGTGCGTCCGAAGGCATAACGGCCGCCGGCAGCACCACACCGGCCGGTACCCGGGCCAGTTCCGGCAGCAGGCGAGCGAATTCGACCTCGTACCCGTCGAAAACGGCGGCACCGTCGCGGCGCAGCACCGTGCGCAGCGCCGCGGCGAACGGGGCGAAGGGCAGACCGGCCTCGCCGAGTTCGAGGCACTGGCCCAGCAGCAGGCGGGCCTCCTCGCCGACCGACCGGCCGAACTCCTCCAGCAGCCGGGTCTTGCCGACCCCGGCCTCACCGCCGACCAGGACGGTGACCGGCTCGCCGGCACGGGCACGGGCGAGCGCCTCGTTCAGCCGCGTCATCTCGCGCTGACGGCCGACGAGGACGGTGCTGGTGGCGCGAGCGGTCACAGCACCGAGCATGCCATGCCCTCCGTTCCCACCCGCACCTCCTGCACCGTCTGTTAAGAAGGGGCCCCTCCTCTACACCAGGCGTTAAGAAGGGGCCCTTCCTTACCCCCGTACGCGTCGGCGCGTGAGCCAGCCGCGCGCCGAGCGGCGGGGCAGCGTACGGGCCAGCCGCTCGCGGGCCGCCTCGGCGCGCAGGTCGGTGGCGTGCGTACGGTGCAGGGTGAGGAAGAACTCCGAGTCGGTGACGAACATGTCGGGCTCCTTCGGTCATGGTCAACTGTCTGACTCCGACTCTGCTCGCGAAGGTGGCACCGGAGCGTCGGTGCGTTGCCTGATCTGCGCCCGCCACCCCTCCTTACCTTCGGCGAGCGGTCACGCCGAGCGGCCGTAAGGTACTCAGCGGGCCGAACACCAGGCGCGGATCAACGACGCGCGGTCGCCCACTAGACTCGATGCCATGGCAAAGCCCCAGGAGAAGGTCTCGTTCGGCCAGCGGCTGAAGCAGATCGGGTTGGTGTTCCGGTTCACCGCCAAGCAGGACAAGTGGTTCGCGCCACTGGCCGCCGGCGCGGTCCTGATCCCGCTCGCGCTGACCGTGGTCGCGGTCCTCCGTTGGGGCTGGCTGTGGTTGCCACTGGGCATCCTGTTCGCCCTGCTCTGCCTGCTTATCGTGCTCAACCTCCGGTCCAACCGGGCGATGATGAACGCGGCCGAGGGCCAGCCGGGCGCGGCCGCGCAGATCATGGAGAGCATGCGCGGCGACTGGCGGGTCAAGCCCGCGGTCAGCTCGACCACCCAGATGGACATGGTGCACCTGGTCGTCGGCCGGCCGGGCGTGATCCTGCTGGCGGAGGGAAACCCGCAGCGGGTCCGCGGCCTGCTCGGCCAGGAGAAGCGCCGGCTGGCCAAGGTGATCGGCAACGCCCCGCTCTACGACTACGTGATCGGCCAGGACGAGGGCGAGCTGCCGATCCGCAAGCTGCGGATGACGCTGATGCGGTTGCCGCGCAACCTCAGCGGCAAGGACGTCAACGCCCTCGACAAGCGGCTCAAGGCGCTGACCGCCCGCCCGCAGATGCCCAAGGGTGCCGTCCCCAAGAACCTGCGCCCGCCGCGCGGCGCCTTCCGCCAGATGCGCGGTCGCTGACTCCGCCAGTTGCCCGGCCGCTGGCCCGGCTCGGCTGCGCGGTCGGCTCCTCGGCGAGCTAGCGAAAGGGGACGACGACCGAGCCGGCGAGGCGGTCGTGCAGCCCGCGACGGTGCTGGTCCATCAACAGGGCGGGCACGACCAGGGCCAGGAGTACGCCGCGCAGCAGTGCCCGGAGCAGGCCGATCCGGCCGCCGTCGGTCCAGTCGACACAGCGGATCCGGGTCAGGTACATGCCCGGGGTCTGCGCGAACAACCCGAGGAAGACGGCGTACTCCACGATCAGCACGGCGACCGGCGCCCAGGCGTCCCGGGCGGGGCTGGCGAACAGACCCGCCGCGAGCAGGCAGAGCACCCAGTCGATGACCAGCGCCCCGAATCGGCGGCCCAGGTCGGCCGGGGTGAAGTCAGGGTCCGCGGCGGGGGGCGTCAGGCGGTGGGGCTCGGTGGTCACAGCGGACAAGCCTAGCCAGGCGGGGGTACGACTCCGGGACCCAGGCCCGACGCGGAATGCCGAAACGGACCAATGGCACCAATTATCGTTACACTGGCGCAGGTCGGACTCGTCCCTCGGCCCCGGGTCCGGCCTGGTTGGCGGGGGTGACGCAGCGCGAGGGACGTTACACGGCAGAAACACTGGAGACATGGCCGGGCAACCGGGCGGTCATAGCGTCGCCAGGAGCCCAGCTATCCCGTGGACGTGCCAGGAGGACGAGTGTTCGCCAATCCCGAGGAACTCCTGCGTTACCTCAAGAACGAGGACGTGAAGTTCGTCGACGTACGTTTCTGTGACCTTCCCGGCGTGATGCAGCACTTCAACATGCCGGTGGAGTCCATCGACGAAGACTTCTTCACCGACGGTCTCGCCTTCGACGGCTCGTCGATCCGGGGCTTCCAGGCGATCCACGAGTCGGACATGCTCCTGCTCCCGGACGTCGCGACCGCCTTCATCGACCCCTTCCGCGCGCAGAAGACCCTCGCGCTGAACTTCTTCATCCACGACCCGTTCACCCGGGAGGCGTACAGCCGGGACCCGCGGAACGTGGCGAAGAAGGCCGAGGCGTACCTGGTCGCCAGCGGCATCGCAGACACGGCGTACTTCGGCGCCGAGGCGGAGTTCTACATCTTCGACTCGATGCGCCACGAAACCTCGGCGCACCAGTCGTACTACTACATCGACTCGATCGAGGGCGCCTGGAACACCGGCCGCGAGGAAGACGGCGGCAACCGCGGCTACAAGACCGCCTACAAGGGCGGCTACTTCCCGGTACCGCCCGTCGACCACTACGCCGACCTGCGCGACAGCATCGTACGCAGGCTGGTCGACAGCGGCTTCACCGTCGAGCGCTCACACCACGAGGTCGGCACCGCCGGCCAGTCGGAGATCAACTACAGGTTCTCCACTCTGCTGCACGCGGCCGACCAGCTTCAGCTCTTCAAGTACATCGTGAAGAACGAGGTCTGGGCCAACGGCAAGACCGCCACCTTCATGCCGAAGCCGCTCTTCGGCGACAACGGCTCCGGCATGCACACCCACCAGAGCCTCTGGCTGGGCGGCGAGCCGCTGTTCTACGACGAGACCGGCTACGCCGGCCTGTCCGACACCGCCCGCTGGTACATCGGCGGCCTGCTGCACCACGCCCCCTCCCTGCTGGCCTTCACCAACCCGACAATCAACTCCTACCGCCGTCTCGTGCCCGGCTTCGAGGCGCCGGTCAACCTCGTCTATTCCCAGCGCAACCGCTCTGCCTGCACCCGCATCCCGGTCACCGGCAGCAACCCCAAGGCCAAGCGTGTCGAGTTCCGGGTACCCGACCCCTCGGCCAACGTCTACCTCGCCTTCTCCGCCATGCTCATGGCTGGCATCGACGGCATCAAGAACAAGACCGAGCCCCCGGCCCCCATCGACAAGGACCTCTACGACCTCCCGCCGGAGGAGTGGGGCAACGTCAAGCAGGTGCCGGGAACGCTGCCCGAGGTGCTGGACGCGCTGGAGGCCGACCACGACTACCTGCTCGACGGCGGCGTCTTCACTCCCGACCTGATCTCCACCTGGGTGGATTGGAAGCGGACCAACGAGGTCGACCCGGTACGCCTGCGCCCGACCCCGCACGAGTTCGCCATGTACTTCGACTGCTGATCACGATCATGCCGCTGACCTGCGGTGCAAGCTAGGCGATCACCTCCCTAGTCCGCAGGGAGTCCGCACGAGCCACCAGAACCGCGTCAACCGCGGACCTGGTGGCCTCGTCGGTATCGGGGAACAGGTGGCCGTACGTGTCGAGCGTCGTCGACGCCGAGGCGTGCCGTAGCCGCGCCTGAACGACTTTGACGTTGGCGCCCGAGTCGATCAGCAGCGACGCGAAGTAGTGCCGGAGATCGTGGAACCGGAAGCCCTCCGCCAGGCCGTCGACGTGCGTCCGGGCGGCGCGTACCGCCCGCTCCAACGCCCACGGGCCGAGCTGCGCGCCGTCGTCGCCGGTAAGGATCGTCTCCGCCCGCCACCGGGCGACGTGCGCCGCCAGTTCCTCGGTGAGCGTGCGCGGCACCGGGATCGGCGTCTTGGAGATCTCCGTCTTGAGAGGCAGCGCCGGGTACTGCACGGCCGGCGTGACGATGCCGCGCAGGAAGTCCACGTCCGCCACCCGCAACCCGCACGCCTCAGCGGTACGCAGGCCGGCGAACGCGCCGAGCAGGACCGCCGCACGGATCCGCTCCGGCATCTGCTCGTACAGGCCCCAGATTTGGTCGGTGGTGGCCACGTACGCCCGCTGCTTGGCCCGGCCGGGCGAGGTACGCCGGGAGCACGGCGACCGGGGCACGATCCCGTCGTGCACAGCGTCGGAGAAGATCTGCGCCAACCGGTTGTGCAGCGCGTAGACGTACGAGGCCGCCAGGCCGTCCTCACGCAGCTTCGTGGTCCACGCCTTCACGTGCGACGGCCGGACGGCACCCAAGCGCATCTTGCCGAACTCGGCGACGATCTGCGCGACGTGCACCCGGGCCTGCCGGACCGTCGACGCACGACGGGTGCCGTACCCGTCAAGCCAGGTCTCGCACCACTGCGCGACCGTCGTCTTGGCCTTCTTCGGCTCGACGTGCGTACCGGTGACCATCGCGGCAGTCTGCTCATCGAGCCAGTTCTGAGCGTCGACCTTGCGGACAAAGTGCTTCGCGTGCTCTTTGCCGGCCTCGTCGCGGTACCGGGCCCGGTACTTCCCGTCCGGACGCTTCTTGATGCTGGCCATCAGGAGGACTCCCACTGTCCGCGCGCCGCTGGCGTGGCGCGCTTCAGGGCGGTGTCGAAGGCTGACCACAGGAACTCCCGGACCTGGTCCCGGACTTGCTCGTCGGTGACGCTCTCGCCGCGCACAGCGAAGGTGAACGCCTGGCCGCCGGGAGAGAGCGGCGCGAACCAGTGGTGTTCGATGTACTCGCGCAGTTCGGGATTCGTGGCGGTGAGCTCGAAGTACTGGACGAAGAGAGCCACGGCCCGCTCGGTGGCATCCGCGAGCAGGGTTTCCACCTGGCTCAACTCTTGGAGGATCGACTGCGCCTGCCGCTGCTCGACCATCTCCATCGGCATCAGTAGCTCGTCGACCGACAGGCCGAGCACCTTGGAAAGTGCGACCAGTTCGTCAACGGTGACCCGGCGGGGCGGGTTGGCCTTCTCGATCTTGTAGATCGCCGATCCCTGGATGGAGCAGCCCGCCTCGGTCATCAGCCTGGCCAACGCCTCGTAGCTGAGGCCGCGCTGTTCCCGCTCGTGCGCGATGCGCTGTGCGAGGTTCGCCTCGCTGGCGAGGCTGCGCGGGCGGTTCGGGCGGGGCATTCGGACCTCCATTCCTAAGCAGAATGAAGGTTAGCCGTTTGGACTTGCGCAGTCAACGGCAACCCACCATCATTCCAACACGGCCAACGGGCACCACCGGGAAGGAATGACCATGCCGGAGTACATGACCACCGAAGAGGTCGCCGAGCTATTCCGCACCTCGCCGGAAACCGTGCGGTACTGGCGTCACGTCGGCAAGGGGCCGAAGAGCTTCAAGGCCGGCGGCCGGCGCGTGCTGTACGACCGGGCCGAGGTGCTGGCGTACGTCGCCGAGTGCAAGGCCGAAGCCGAGGCCGCATGACCGACAACGAGAACGCCCGCCCCCGCGATGGCGACCGGGGAGCGGGCGGTGAGCAGGTCGGCGGACCCATCGCGAGCGTAACCCGACTGCCAACCGCCGTCACGCCCGTCACGATCACCACGCCCCCACCGCGCGCCGGCGACCCGGTCGTCACGCACCGCCGAGACGTACGCGCCCTCGATGAGCACCTGGCCGACGACCCCGCCGCCGGCTACACCCTGACCGCCGCCGACGTGCTCGCCCTGGCCGCCACCCCACCGGCGGCCGCCGACAACGCGCCACGATGCGGCGGTGTCCACACCGGGCCATGTGACTGGTGGTCAACGTGCACCGGCATGGCGCTCACCACGCCCGAACGCGACGCCGCCGCCGGCCAGCACCCCTGGCAGGCGGTGGCAGCCTGATGACGGCGTCCCTCCGATCCGCCGCGGTGTACGCCGACGACGGATGGACCGAGCAGGATGCCGCCGACCGGTGCGGGGTCGACGTCGACCAGCTGCGCGCGTACCTCGCCGGCCGCAACGCAGGCAAAGCCGAAGTGCTCCAGGCCCGCGACGAGCGGCCCGTCGACGAGCCGCAGGCACGGCGCAGCTGGCGGCCCGTCGACCTCACAGCGGTGCTGGAAGGCACCTACCAACCGCCCCGGGCCACGGTCGGCCGCCGAGACGACGGGATCGGCCTGTTCTACCCGGGCCGGATGCACACCATCGCCAGCGAGAGCGAAGCCGGTAAGACGTGGCTCGCTCTCCTGGCGGTGCGCGCCGAACTTGAGGCCGGCAACGGGGTGCTGTACCTCGACTTCGAAGACGACGAGGGCGGCATCGTCGGCCGGCTGCTGGCCATGCAGACCAAGCCGGAGCACATCCGCGACCGGTTCGCCTACGTCAAGCCGGACGACGCGATCGGCGCCCTGGGCAACCGGCAGGACCTCGGTGATGTCCTCGGTGAGCTACGGCCGACGCTGGCGGTTCTCGACGGCGTGACGGAGGCGATGAGCCTGCACGGCCTGGAGATGAAAGACAACACCGACGTAGCCGCGTTCGGGAAGCTGCTGCCGCGGTGGATCGCCGACCAGGGCCCGGCAACCGTCGCGCTCGACCACGTCACGAAGAACGCGGAGGGCCGCGGCCGGTACGCCATCGGCGGCGTGCACAAGCTCAACGGGCTCAACGGCGCCGGGTACGTGTTGGAGAACCGGCGGCCGTTCGGTGTGGGCCTGACGGGTCGGTCGACGGTCTACATCACCAAGGATCGGCCCGCGCAGCTACGTCGACATGCTCTGCCCGGCCGTGAGGGTCTGTTTTGGTTCGGGGACCTGGTCGTGACCTCCCACGAACAGGAGTTCGTGGAGCCGTCGCTGACGCCGCCGACGTCCAGCCCGGACACCGGGCTACGGCCCACCACGGTCATGACGAAGGTGTCGCGGATCCTGTCGGAGAATCCGGGCGGGTTGTCGAAGAACGCCATTGAGCAGTTGGCCGGCGGGAAGGCCGGCGTTGTCCGGGCAGCGCTTGAACTGCTGGTCAATGAGGGTTTTGTCCTTCAGCGGAGGCAGGGCGTGTCGATGATCCACACGCACATTCGGCCCTTCACCATCGAGGCGTTGGAGGAGCCCCGTGGGTAGTCAATTGGGTTCGTCCCACCTCGTCCCCTATCAAAACGGACAGGGCCCTGATCGGCCTTCCGCAGACTCGTCCCCCTGCCCGATGTCGATATCCGCAGGTCAGGCCGCTACCTCGTCCCCTCGTCCCAACCTCGTCCCGGTTCGTCCCGGACGAACCTCTGAGACCTCGTCCCCTCGTCCCTCTCCTTATAGGGAGGGACGAGGTGGGACGAACCCCGAACCCTGCTGCTCTACCTGCCTCGCCCTGCTGCCGGTGGAAGCCGCATGACCGAGCAGGAGCGCGCCGAGTGGGAACAGCGCCTGGCGGCCGCCGTCGCCGCCACCGTCCGCCGCCGCGAACGCACCCGCCGCGAACGCGACCAGCACGCCGCCGCCCGCGCCGCAGGCCTCCGCCACCGGCACCGCGACCGGCTCACCCACCGAAAGGCCGACAGCATGACCAACCCCGACGATCAGCGGCTCACCGTCGAGGTGAGCGGGCTACGCGATGGTGAACTGCGGGACCTCGCCGGCAGCCTCGCCCGCGTCGCCGGCTGGCGGACCGTCGCCGAACCCATCGCCGTGGTGCTGGCCGCGCTCGCCCGCCAGGCCGAACAGATCCGCACCCGCCGCCGGCGGACCGGAGGTGACCCCCGATGACCGACCCCGCCGCCGCGATGGCCCGCCTCGCCGGACACCCCCGCTTCGCTGAGCTCGTCGACGAGCTGCGCGCCGCCGCGCCCGTGCACCAGGTCGACCAGGCCGACGCCGCGGCCGCGCACGCCGCCCGGCTGGCCGCCGCCGGCGGCGGCAGCTCGTCGACGAGCACCCTCACGGCTCTTCCCAACTGGCTACGCCGCGAACTCGTCGAAGCATTCGGCGTGTACGCGCGGGCCCTGCCCGGCCGGACATGCCAGCACGCCCCGCACCCCGACCGTCCGGCACCAGTCACCGCCGCCACCTGGCGGCCCCGCCTGGTCGTGTGCGTCGACTGCGCGCCGCTGCTCGGCGAACCGTGGCAGGTCTGCTCGTGGTGCGGCGCCGCCGGGGTGCAGGTGGCCACCGTTCAGGCCGGCCTGCTGCTCTACCTGGTGCCCGTCTGCCGGGGGTGCCGGCCGCAGGTGGTGGCGGATGCCGCTTGACGGGCCACCACGCGTCGTGGCCATCGACCAGCACGGCCAACCGGTCACGCTGGACGAGCAGGGCATGGCGCACCTGCGGCGGGCCCTGCGCACTCACCTCGACTGGTGCCACCGCAGCGGCGTCACGCCGCCACCCGACCTGGTGGCCATGGCCATCACGGTGGCCGGGAACGGGCGATCTGGCCGCGAAACTGTCCGCGAACGTGATCAAGGGCCGCCGCCAGGCCATCGTCATGTCGTGATGTCGTACCGGGAAGCCGCGCAGTACCTGGGTGTCTCCACCCGGACGCTGCGGCGGCACCGGGCGGCCGGCCTTCTGCGCGCTACCGGCCGCCGCCTGGTCATCCCGGTTCCGCTGGACGACGCCGAGCTCGGCGGCTGATCCGGTGGAGCCCACGAGCCGCCGAGGTATGGCACTCAGGGGCAGCCCGCAGGCGACCCGGCCTTGCGCCACTCGCCTGCGGTGCGGCATCACCCCTACGCCGTAGCCCGGTCCGGGGCTCTCCGGCAGGCCCCGGCCCGGCTACGGCGCCGGTCACGACGGGTGGGTGGTAGAGCGGTGTGCGTTGGCTGTCAGGCTCTTGACGCGTCGGAATGCCAGACCCTTGAGGCGTTCGAGGCGGCCCCGGGTGCTCCGTCGATGTGGCGGCGGTGCCCGGTCGATCGGCGATGGTTCCACGCAGCCAAGAGCGGCCGGTCGTATGCCCTCTACTGCTCGGCGGAGTGCAAGGCCACGCGTGAGCGCCAGATCCAGCGCGCCATCCGCGACCTTGCCCGCGACAGCACCCCCGACGACCCGCGTGCCGCCCTGGTCGACGCCGAAGTTCTCTACAGCTGGTGGTACGGCACCAACGATCACCGGCTGACTCGCCGGTACTGGGGCAACGCCGGCCGGCCGGGCCCTGCGAATGCGCCGGAGAGCCCGCGGGTGCGGCGGGCCCTGGTCGACCGGCTCGATCGGCTACGGCCCGTTGTCGATGAGCTGGACCGGAAGGCAGAGCGCGAGGAAGCGGAGCGGCGGCGCCGGGAAGCCACCCGCGCCGAGCAGGAAGCGGCCCGTATCGAGCGGGATACGGAGAACGCGTGGCGGGCCGAGTTGCTCGCCGATCTCAGCCCCGACTAGCCGACAGGAGAGCGATCACATGGACTGCGGTTGCGGTAGGGCTGCGTGTGCCGCCGTGGGGCGGACGTTC
This sequence comes from Micromonospora qiuiae, assembly GCF_016863555.1. GTDB lineage: Bacteria > Actinomycetota > Actinomycetes > Mycobacteriales > Micromonosporaceae > Micromonospora > Micromonospora qiuiae. The sequence goes on from NZ_BOPC01000009.1 coordinate 126,622, forward strand.
AGGGCGGCGGCACCTTTCATCGGCGATCCGCTTGCCGGGTCGCCGTCGTATCAACGTGCGCTGGCAGCGCGGAAAGCGCGGGAGGTCCGCCGGCCGGCACCCGCCTCGCGGCCACGCCGGTCACAGTCGCCGCGGCTCCGCGAGCTACAGCGGTGGAGCGCCCCGATCAACATTCGGGCCGCCACGCAGGGCCTGTGCATCGACGGGTACCGGCTGGACCTGTCCGGCATGGACACACGCGAGTGCACCACCGAACTGTACTGGCGTCACCGCGACGGCCAGCTTGGCCGCAGTCGGGAGGTGATCGGCCGCGTCGACCAGCTGAGCGAAGCCAGGTGGAGCCGCGACTACGCCGATCTCAGCCTGCAAGCCCGAATCCGCCTCGACCTGGCCACCGAGCAGGGCCGCCAGCAGTGGGATCGCCACCAGCGGGGCGAGAACCTGGCGGCGTCGATCTCGTTCCTCCGGAACTCGCCGGCGGAGTACATGGGCGGGTGGGTACGCGACTGGCAGCTGCGGCATGTGTCGCTCGTCGAGCCCGGCAAGCAGGTTGATCCGCGGGCCATTACGCCGCGTTGGGCGCTGTAGCCCATGGATAAAGATCTATCGTATCGTTTGTCGGCGGACCCTCGTAAGTTTGAGACGGGTCTCAAGTCCGCCGAGCGGTCCGCGCGGGCGTTCGAGCGGGAACTGGCGAGGCTCGACGCGGAGCAGGCCCGCGTCGATGCTGCCATGGACCAGGTCGGCGCGACGTTCCTCGCGGCCGGCGCGGCGATCGGCGCCGGTCTGGTCATGGCCACCCGCGCCGCGATCAGCTGGGAGTCCGCCTGGACCGGCGTCGCGAAGGTGATCGACGGGTCGCCGGAGCAGCTGGCCGAACTCGAGGGCGAACTGCGGCAGCTGGCCCGCACTCTGCCGCAGACGCATGAGGAGATCGCCGGCGTCGCCGCGGCCGCCGGCCAGCTTGGTGTGGCGCGGGAGAACATCGTCCAGTTCACGAGGGTCATGGTTGACCTGGGCGTGGCCACCAACCTGTCCTCGGAAGAGGCTGCATTCGCGCTGTCTCGAATGATGAACATCATGCAGACCGCGCCCGGCGACGTCGGCCGCCTGGGCGCGAGCATCGTGGAGCTGGGCAACAACTCCGCGACGACGGAGGCGGAGATCGTGGAGATGTCGCTCCGCATCGCCGGTGCCGGTAAGACGGTGCGCATGTCGGAGGCCGACGTGATCGGCTTCGCCGGAGCGTTGTCGTCCGTCGGCGTCCAGGCCGAAGCCGGCGGTAGCGCCATCTCGCGGGCGTTCATCAACATCGAGCAAGCCGTCAGGTCCGGCGGCACCAGGCTGGAGCTGTTCGCCAAGGTCGCCGGCATGTCTGCCGACCAGTACGCGCAGGCGTTCCAAACCGACGCCGCAGGCGCCACCGCCGCCTTCATTCAGGGCCTGGGCAGGATGCAACAGTCCGGTGGTGACGTCTTCAAGACCTTGTCCGACCTCGGGATGAGCGAGATCCTGCTGCGGGATGCGCTGCTGCGTCTCGCTGGTGCCGGCGACCTGGTCACCCGGTCGCTCGACACGGCGAACCGGGGCTGGGAAGACAACACCGCGCTGGTGGAGGAGGCGGCGCGCCGATACGAGACCACCGAAGCACGTATGCAGATCGCGAGGAATCAGCTCAACGACTTCGCGATCGACATCGGCAACACCTTCCTGCCGGCCGTCGGCGCGGCCGCTGACCTGGTCGGTGACCTCGCCGGTGTCCTCGGTGACCTACCCGGTCCGGTCAAAACGATCCTGGCGGTCCTCGGGCTGGCCGCCGCCGGGCTACTGCTGTTCGGCGGGACCGCGCTGATCGTCGTACCACGCATCGCACAAACGAAAGCCGCCCTCGACCAGCTGGCCATGGCGCAAGGCCGACTCGCCGCCGCCACCGTCGCCGCTACCGGCGCCCTCGGCAAAGTCGGCTCGTTCCTCGCCGGGCCGTGGGGGCTCGTCATCGCCGGCGCGGTCACCCTCATGACCACGTTCGCCATGTCGCAGGCCGAAGCCCGCGGCCGGGCGCGGGAACTGTCCGACACTCTCGACGAACAGTCAGGGGCCGTCACCCGCGACACCCGACTGTGGGTCGCAAACGAACTGTCCAAGCGGGGTGCGATCGACGCCGCCAACGGCCTCGGCATCTCCGCCGCCGACCTTACCGGCGCGATCCTCGGCGAAGCCGACGCGATCGCCCGCGTCAACGCCGTCCTCGACCAGAACAAGGTCACCGGGTCCGTTGTGCTCGACCTGGGTAACAAGCAGACCGGGCAGGCAACCAAGCTCCGCGAAGCCATGCGGGAACTCGGCGTCGACCTCGACAACGCCCGCGAGCTTCACGACCAGGTCGCCGACGCCATGGCCGGACAGGGCAAGAGCGTTGGCGACCTCGACCCGGCCACCCGCCAACTGGCCGCCGGCCTCGGCCTCACCGCCGACGCCGCGAGTGACCTGACCAGTGAGGTCGACGAGCTCGACAAGGCACTCAAAGCCCTTTTCGACCAGGTGTTCGGGCTGGAGGAGGCCGAAGACAAGGCCACCGCGGCGATGAAGCGGATGACCGAAGAGGCCAAAAAAAACGGCGGCCAGCTGGAGGGCAACAGCAAGGCGGCGATGGCCAACCGGTCCAACGTACGTGACTTGATCAAGTCGCACGGTGAGCTGATCGTCGAGTACGCGAAGACCGCCAGCAGCACCGAAGAGGTGACCGCGAAAACCGAAGAACTCAAGGCCAAGTTCATCGAGCAGGCCCGGCAGGCGGGACTCACCGAGTCGGAGATCATCAAGTACGCGCGGGCGTACGACAAGGTGCCGCCGGAGGTCGAGACGATCCTCAAGACCCTCGGCCTGGACGCGGCGCAGCGGCAGATCCGCACCCACCTCGAATGGTTGGACCGGATCCCGCCTGATGTGCGGACCCGGCTGATCGTCGAGCAGGCGACGGCCCGTGGTGGCCGCCGGGAGTTCAACGCATTGGGTGGGCCGGTCGGGTCGCGGTACGCCGGCGGCGGTGCCGTGGACGGGCCGTACGGCTACGACGCGGTGCCGGCGTGGCTGACCCGCGGCGAGTGGGTCAGCACCGTGGACGCCACCCGCCGCAACGCCGCGGCGTTGGCGGCCGCGAACGCCGGCGCGAAGCTCGCGGTGGTCGGTTCGTCGGCGACTCGCGGGGACTACGGCGGCGCCGGTCGGGGCCTCGCCGCCGAGAACATCAACGTGAACGTCCAGGCGTGGACCGACCGATTCAGCTGGCGCCAGGTCCAAGACGAAATCGCGATGCACATACCGTGAGCAGCACAGAGATGAGGAACAGACGATGGGTGTGATCGGCGACAACGCGATCTCGAAGGGCGACCTCGGCCGCAGGCTTTACGACCTGGAGCAGCTGGTCAGGGAGTTGATCGCCGGCCGGCGGCTGGAGGCGGCGTCCATCGGCCGGGGTGGGGTCACCGTCAAGGACGGCGGCACCTTCCGCGTCAAGGACATCGACGGCGTTGACCTGGCGTGGATGGGGCTGGACCCGCAGAGCGGGCTGCGGGGCACGGTGCTGCGCCGCGCGGGTGGCGCCGTTGCGTTCGCCGCTTTCGGCACCGGGGCGGTCGGCGACAGCGGGTTCGCGGCCCTCTACGACCTGGCCGAGCAGTACGTCGTCAGCGACGACATCGCATCCGGCCGCGGCCTCGCCCGCCCCTACATCCCGGTCCAGCTCGGCGAAGTGACCATCCCCACCACCACCACCACCTCGGGCACCTTCACCGACATGGCCGCCGGCACCATGCCCGTACAGCACCCCGTGCTATTCGCTCACGTACTGGCCCGCGCATCCGACGGGACCACCGCCGGCGAAGTCCGCATGACCCTCAACGGCGAGCAGGTAGGTGAACCCGCCACCGTGGACGCCGGCGCCTTCGTCCACATGTACCTCGGGCCCGCCACCGTGGACGCCGTCTACGAGTACGGCCACCTGCACCGGGTGCGTGTCCAAGCCCGCCGCACCGCAGGCAGCGGCGAGATCGGCGTACGCGTCATGTCGATGCACGGCCTCGAATCGGCCTGGGCGAACGCCGGCGAATAGACCACGCAGACCCCGCGTCAGCCTCCCGGCCGCGTCGGCGGCGGCGGCTGCGGCGCCGGCTTCTCCACATCCACCGTCCCGGTACCCGTCTGCTCCTGCTCCTGGTCCTGCTGCGGCTGCTCGGTCACCGTCTTACCTTCCTGCTTCCTGCTGCTCTTCGACTTCGCTGGCGGCGTCGACGTCGTCACGGCCGCCGCCGGCGGTACCTCCACCGCCGCCGTGGTGGCCACCGGCAACGGCGACACCGCCGGGCTAGCGGAGACCGCCGGCTCAGCATCCAGGGGCACCATCACCACCTCCGGTGCCCGCCGGTCCCCCACCACCGACCCGATCGCCATCCCGGTCGCCACCGAGAACACGAACGCTCCCACCATCAGGGCCGCACTACGCACCTTCACCCCGACCACCTCCCACGCCCTGGTCAACCCGGTCGACAGTAGACCCGACAGGCCACCGGTGGTGGGTACCCGGTGGGTGGCACCCCTGCTCTTGTCCGATCATCCGAACGAAGCATCGAACGAATCGGCTTCGACGTCAACGCATCGACACCGACCCACACCCCGACCGGCCACCGCCGCCACGCCGATCGACCAGCAGACCGAGCGAGGCGAGGCGACGGCGCCGCGCAGCGCACCGACGAACCAACGAGCAAGCACCAGAACCGAACCGAGCGGCGACTACGGAGGGTGACCCAGGGGGGAGGGTCCGGCACGGGCAACGGCGGCCCCCTGACCCGCCCCCGCCTCAGGCGCGTACCCCCCCGTAACGCTGATCATGGCCGGTCACGCCCGGTGATAACGCACCGTTACGGGGGCTGGAAACGCGGGCTGGCCAGGGACGTAACGCCCCCGTGTTCTCCCTGCTTGCGGCCGTGCCGGCGAGCGCCACCGTTACATCCGCCGTCACGTGGAATCTTCAGCGTCACGGACGGACAGACGCCTGAGGCGAGGGCGGGTCAGGGCCTGGTCATGATCCGTGGGGACCCCCTCCCCCTGGTGGCTCCCGGTCGCGCGTTACGCGATGAGCGCCGATCGAGTGGAGTCGCTGAGGCGCTGTTACGTCACGTGGACGCCGGCCAGCGCGGTTGACGTTTCGTCACGTCCGTGACGGGTCGGGGCGGTGGCGGTGGGTGCTGGCCTGGCGGGAGCATTCGGCGGCCGATCGGTACTGTTCGCTTTCGTGGCAGTGAACGATCTTGAATGCGTCGACGGGTGGGGGCCGGTTCCCCGTGGTGGCCCGGCGGGTCCGCGGCCGGGTGGTCCGCCGTCGCCGTCCGGTCCGGCCGGTCCGCGGCCGAGTCGTTAGCGTTCGTCGCCGCGCTGGGTGGGGCGGTGCTCGGCGATCCACGCGAGCACGTCGTCACGGGCCCAGATCCGCCCGGTTGCCAGGGTGTCCAGGGGCGCCGGGAAGGTAGGCCGGGCGACGATCTCCGAGGCGCGCTGGCGGCTGACTCCTCCGAGGAGTTGTTGGATCTCTGCCATGCCTGCGAGCCGCATGAACCCGACCGTACGGACCTGACACACAGCAGGGCCGTCAAGTTGACAGGGTTGACAACCGTACGGGGGGTGCGTGAGGGTGGGATTACCCGCCGTGCCGGTGGTCGAGGGGTCCTCGCTGCCGGCATGGCGGAATTCGACCCCTGCCCGGCTGGTACCTCCGGCCCAGTCGGGCAGGGGGCGACTACGCCCCCGAACGGACGGAGCGCCGGCCCGATGGAGCGACCGATCACCTACCGGGAAGCCATGACCCAGCAGACCGCACGGGCTACCCGGGCCGTCGGCAATCTTCCGGTCCGTCTCGCCGACCAGCACATGCCACTCCTAGCGGTCTGGACCTGCGCGACGTGCGACGCGCCCTGGCCGTGCCCGCCGGCACAGGTGCAACTCACCGAGTACCACGGCCGAGACCGCATCAGTCTGTCGATGTACATGGGCGCGTTGCTCACCGCGGCGCTGGCCGACCTGCCCGACGTTGACCCCGGCGAGTTGACGACGCGGTTTCTGGCGTGGACGCGGTGCATCTGCCGGGAGCAGTAGCCCGCCAGGGGCTGATTCTGGCGGGCTACTGCCGTTCCGGGGTGGGTCAGTGACCCTCTCGTACGAGGTGGGCCAGGGCGGCGCCCATGCCGAGCACGGCGACGGGCAGCACCGACACGGCCGTAGTGATCCACCACGGGGCCGAGTCGATGCCCGCGGCGACCAGGAGGTGATAGGCGACCTGGCCGAGCGCGCCGACGAGCAGCGACCCGATGGCCGACCACTTGGCGAACCGGCGTGCCCGGTCCGGCATCCGCCCGGACAGCCACACGAACAACGCGTAAGCGCCGTACGTCTCGACGCCGATGGGCAGGGTGATGGCGGTGTTGATGGCCAGGCTGTCCCAGATGCCGGGGAGCGGGTGCACGACGCCGAACCCGGTGAGTCCGCCGAGTCCGACCCACCCCGACCAGACGGCTACGAAGGCGGGCAGAGCGAGGATGATGATCGGCCACACGGCGACCGGCCGAACCCGCTTGGCGGGGCTGGTCGTGTCCGGGTGACCGACCGGCGTGGGCTGCGCGTCCGTCTCGACGCCGGCCGGCGCGGTGTCGGCTGCCGGGTCCGCCTCGACGGCCGGGCGTACCTGGGTGTCCGCCGGGTCCGGTCGGGGCTCCAGGAGCGCACCCCGGACGGCCATCGCGGCGCGCAGCGTCGCCGCCCGGTCCGGCTCGTCGGCCGGTGCAGACCCACCGTCGAGTGGGATGTCGACCGGGTCCGCGACCGGGTCCGGCTCGGCCGGTGCCGGGTCCGGGCCGAGCGGCTCGGCGTACTGCCACGGGTCCGCCGGCGGCTCGTCGACGTCCTGAACGTCAGCAGACCAGGCGTTCGGGGGCTCGGCCGCGAACTCCCGAGCGGCGATCTCGCGGGCCTTCTCCTCGATCAGCATGCTCCGCAGCTCTCCCGCCTTCGGCGCACCGATGCGGAACTCCCGCATCAGCCGGTTCCGGCCCGGCACCTCCTCGCCGGGCAGCAGCGGCAGCTCGCGGGCGGCGGGCAACAGCGCGTCGACGGGCTGCGGGTAGCGGGTGCCGTTGATCGTCGGGGCGGTCACAGCGTCTCTCCGTTCTGCTGGCGGAGCCAGGTCTCGAGCTCGTTGATCATCTGATCGCCGTCGACGGCGTCGCCGGTCCGATCCGGTGGGGTCATGCCGTACTCGCGGGCCATCTGGTCCATCAGCGACGGGTCGCCGGCGTCGGCGGCGCGCAGCGCGTCGGCGGCCCGCCGTAGCTGCTCGTCGCGGTCCTGGCGGCGTTGCGCCGCGTCTGCCTGCCCGGCGCGGTAGCCGACGTCGAAGGCGTCATCGACGTCGCGGCCGGTGAACGCCTGCCGCCGTACGCGCCGGCTAGCGGGCCGCCGGTTCGTCGACGGCCGCCACCACCGTTCGGGCCGGCTCACCGCACACCTCCGGCGAGGGCTTCGCTGCGGCACGCCGTGCACTGGCCGACGAGTTGCCCGACGTGGCCCGGCTTCGTGCATCGGTCCCCGCCAGGCGGCGGCGGCAACGCCGCGCCGCGCTTCTCGGGGTACGGCGGCCGGGTGGTCTTGTTTTTCGGGATCCAGCGACGCCAGTCCCGCGCGCTCGCGCGCGGCTTCTCCTTCGAATGATCTTCACCCCTTCGGGTGTCACCCTGGGTGTCACCCCCGCCGGCCGGTTCTGTCACCTCCCCTGGCCGCGATTTGGCACCCCCCTGGCCCGCCGGTGACACCCCCTGGGCGGCGTCGACGACGAGCCGGTACACCCGCGTGGCGATCCCGGCGACGTGCCGCCACACGAGCCGACCGAGGTTGATCAGCTTGGCGATCGCCCGCTGAACGGTGCGCTCGGAACAGTCCGCGTACTCCGCGATGGTGGCCACGCTGGGCCAGGCGTCGCCGGCGGTGTTCATGTGCGCGGCGATGGCCACGGCGACGGCGCGTTCGTTCTTCCCGAGGCCCTTGGTCGCGAGCAGGGCCGCTTTGACGTGCTGGCTCACCGGGCACCACCGATCGCCGCGTCGATCAGCGAACGGATCTTGTCCGCCAGCACCGCGGCCTGGTCCAGCGGCATCATCATGTGCTCGCTGACCGGCACCGGCGCCCGACCACCGCCGTCGACCACCGTCATCGACAGCATCGGCACCGCGCCGGGCCGAACCGACTGGATCAGCATCACGTGGATGATCAGCGGCTCACGGTGGACGCCGTCGACCTCGACCACCGGCGAGCAGTGCTCCCGCCGCCGCTCGCAGTTGCTCAGGTCGCACCACGCCGGGTGCCCGGACAGTCGGCCGGTGGCGAACACGTGCACGTACCCGCAGACGCGAGGGGCCGAGTCCGGTGCCAGCAGGACCCGGTACGGGTTCATGTCCGCGGCCCGGATCGTGGCCAGGATGTCGTCGACGTGCGGGCCGCAGGCGTAGATCGAGGCGTCGAGGGATCCGGTCGGTTCGCCGGGTGCCGTCGAGTACGCCTCGATCCGGATGGTCGCCGGCTGCTCGCAGGCGGGCAGGGTGAACGGCAGTTCGGCCGGCGCGGCCGGCGCGGTCAGGGTCCGGATGTCGGCGGGGTCGGTGGCGTCCAGGCCGTCGCCGCAGCGCTTGGTGGTGCCGTCGCCGCCGGCCAGGCGGTGGACCGCGAATCCGGCCTCCTGCAGGGCGGTGGCGGTCTGGTCGGCGTGGCTGGGGCAGACGTACACGGACGCGTCGAGCGTGCCGTACGGCTGGCCGTCGAGCGGGGAGTACGCCTCGATGCGGATGGTGGCGGGACGCCCGCAGACAGGCAGGGTCGGTAGGGTGCTCATGGGTCGCCTCCCGGGGCGATCAAGGGCCCGGCCGGAGCTGGTATCTCCGAGTCCGGGCCCGCCTACTTGGCGGGTTCGCGGTCCGCGATCAGTCCGCAGAAAGTCCGCAGACGGTTAACGGTGATCAACGGACGGATTGACTGATTGCCCAGGTCAAGCGGGACTTATCAACGGCAGTCAACGCGAGCAAACACGCGAGGAGAGTTCGCCATGTACTTCGACTGCTGATCACGATCAGCGCATCTCGGGCCGGCTCCGCATTCGCGGGACCGGCCCGAGCTTGTTGGGGCCGCCGCATACCTTCGCGTCCGATATATTGAGCGCATGGAGACCCCGTTACGCGAACCCACATTCCTCATCCTCACCGCGCTGGCCCGCGAACCGATGCACGGCTACGCGATCATCGGCGAGGTCGCCGCCCTCTCCGCCGGACGGCTCTCGCTGCGCCCCGGCACCCTCTACGGCGCGCTGGACCGGCTCACCGACGCCGGCCTGGTCGAACTCGACCGCGAGGAGACCGTCGACGGGCGACTGCGCCGCTACTACCGCCTCTCCCCCAGCGGGGACGCCACCCTCGCCGCCGAGACCGAACGGCTACGGCACAACGTCGAGGCGGCCACCGCCCGGCTACGCGCCCGCCGGATCCAGCCGCTGGCCCCGCGTACCGTCGGGGGGTTGGCATGACCGAGCTGGAGCGCCGCTACCGGCGTCTGCTGCGGGCGTACCCGGCGGACTACCGGCGCGATCGCGGCGACGAGATCGTCGGGACGTACCTCGACCTTGCGATCGCTGAGCGACGCTGGCCCTCCCTCGCGGACGCCGCCGACCTCCTGCGCGGCGGCCTCCGCCAGCGGCTGCGGGCGGCCGGCGCCACCGACCTGATCCCCGGGGTACGCCTCGCCGGGCTGCTCGCCCTGACCACCGCCGCCTTCCTGGCCGGCTTCTGGGCTGGCGTCGAGCCGAACGGCCCGAACCCCGAGTGGAACGTTCCGAGCTTTGGCCCGTTCGTCTCGGTCGGCGTGATCGCCTGGTTCGCCTGGCTGGCTCCGGCGCTGCTCATGCTCTTCGCGCCAGGTCGACCCACCCGGGCGGCGATCGCCGTGGCGCTGCTGGCGACCGCGGCACTTCCGGTGGTGAGCGGGCTCGCCGGGTCACCCCGCCCGCCGCTCTACGCCCTGGCCCCGCAGTTCGCTCTCGGGGTGCTGGCGCTCGCAGTGGTCGACCGCCTGCCACTGCCGGCTCGGGCCCTGCCGAGCGTGGCGGCGCTCACCGGCATCGGCACCTCCCTCCTCGTGATCGGGCAGGGCACCTACTGGGGCTGGTACGGCTGGACGGCCGAGCAAGTCCTGCCGGTCACCGGCACGGTGCTACTGGTTATTGCCCTCCTGCTCGCGATAGGGCTGGGCATGCGGCGGGACGGGCGGGGCGCCTGGAGCGTGCTGGCCCTGCTCACTCCGGTCGGTCTGCTCAACGTGCACCTGCTGGCCGGCGCTGTGAACGGTCTCACCAGCGGCGCCCCGCGCCCCACCTACCCGACTCTGCTCGTCACCGCCGTCGCCGTCGCCCTGATCGGGCCGGCCCTGCTGCCGGCCGCCGTCGCCCTGCGCGGCCGGTACGACACCGGTCGCGCCCGACCGATCGAGCCCTGCCCGACCTGCGGCGCACGCCGCTGACCAGACGTCTGGCGCGTTGAACCGGTACCTGGATCGTTGGCAGTTGAGCTGCGCGACACGCCGGGGCTGCAGCAGCTGAGCCGTCAACGATCGGAGGCCGACATGGGGGGCTGGCGGCGGAGCCGGGACAGGGTCCAGAGCGCGGTGACGATCACCAGCACGGTCATCGCCACCGCGCCGGGCGCCTTCACCAGCCGGGCCAGGTTGGTGCCGTCCGGCAGGGCGAGGAAGGCCGCCGCTGCGCAGGGGAGCACGAACCAGGCGGTCCGGGTCGCCGCCACGGCGAGCACGGCCAGCGGCCAGGTCGCGTACCAGGGGTGGAACACCGGCGCCAGCACCACTGTGGACACCAGCGCCACCCCGGCACCGAGCAGCACCACCCGCCCTCGCGTCCGTCCGGCCGCGACCACACCGGGCGAGAAGGCGCGTGCCGGAGACGATAGCTTCACGATCGACTCAGCCGGGGTGACGGTTGGCCCTTTGGGCGGGTTTCGGGTGCGTAGCGCGGACCAGGTCCGCCACCAGAGAAGCACCAGCAGCGCGGTGAGCAGCACCAGGCCGGCGGCGCGGGTCACGGGCACCGCGTCGGGATGGCGGCCGACCAGCTCACCGGCGTAGTCGACGACCATGCCGACGGCGGTGGGCGGCGACGTCCACTGAACGGTGTCCCCGCTGCGGCCCAGCCCGACGAGCCAACCCGGCCCGAGACCGGACAGCAGCGACGGCACCAACAGCCCACCGAGCACCCCGACGGCGAGCAGACCTCCGTCGCGCAGCAACGCCGGCCAGGTGTACCGGTCACGCACGGCGGCCAGCGCCGCGAACGGCAGCACCACCACGGCCGTGGCCTTCACCGACACCGCCAACCCGAGCAGCACCCCCGCGACCAGCAGCCACCCCACCGCCGGCAGTCCGCCAGCCACCCGCGAGTCCGCGCGGCCCGGCACGGCCCCCAGCCGGTCCGTCTCCGTGCCCAGCCGGTCCGGCTGCGGCTCCTGCGCGGTGGCCGGCTGGCTCGGTCGCCGGACCAGGATCAGCAGTGCGGGCAGGAGCAGGCCGAGCATCACCGCGTCGTTGTGCGCCCCGGCCACCAGATGCACGCCGACCAACGGACAGGCCAGCAGCAGCCAGGACGCCCGCCGGGCCGGCACGCCGGCCGCCCCGGCCAGGCCGGGCAGGCAGGACGCCGCCGCCAACAGCCCGGCCACCGCGAACAGTCGCAGCAGCGCCACCGTGCCGACCAGGCCGCCGCCGAGCATCACGGCCAACGCGGCGAGCAGCACGAAGAACGGGCCGTACGGCGCCGGAGTGTCCCGCCAGACCGGCGCGACCGCGTCCAACCAGGGGCAGCCGGCCGCACCCACCCCGGTGGTGTACGGATCACCGCCGTCGGCGTACACCCAGCCCTGACAGGCGTACGAGTACACGTCCCGGCTGCCCAGCGGAGCGCTGAACAGCAGCGGAAACGCCCACAGCCCGGCGGTGACGTACGCCCACCGGGCCGACGGGGCGCCGTCGCGCAGCGCCCACCAGGCACCGACCATGGCGGCGGTGCCCGCCAGCCAGAGCACCACGATCAGTGGGCCGTCGCCGGAGTCCCAGACTCGGGTGGTCGTCTCGCCCGGTAGCGCACCGCCCAAAAAGCCGGCGGCGGCCAGCAACAGCGCTCCGGCCAGCCCGAGCCAGCGGACGACCCGATCACGGCGGGCCGCAGGTCGGGCATCGGGACGGGCCGCAGGTCGGGCTTCACGGCCGGTGGCCGACCGGGCATCGGGGCCGATGGCGGAGGCCGGGTCGGAGCGGGGGGCGCCGGGATCGGTCACCGGCGCACCTCTCGTCAGTCGGCGGGAACCGGGCGGCGGGCCACCCGAGCCGACCGTACCAAGCGAACGGCCACCACGATCACGAACAGCGTCATCAGCGGCGCACCAACCGTCTTGGTGTACCGGGGCAGCCCGGTGCCGTCGGCCAGCACGTGGAACGCGGAGAACACCGCCACCGCGCTGAACCACCAGGTGCGGTGGGCGGTGGCGGCGAGCACGGCCAGCGGCCAGAACCAGTACCAGGGGTGGAAGAGCGGGGCCAGCGCCACCGTCGCGGTCAGCGCCAGCCCGGCGTGCCACAGCGGCTCGCGGTGGCGGGCCCGGAACCACAGCCACACCAACAGCACCGCCAGCACCACCACGGCGATCCCGCGGGTCACCGGCAGCGCGTCGACGTGCAGGCCGAACGGCAGCGCCAGGTAGCCGATGGTCTGCCCGACGGCGGTCGGCGGCGAGGTCCAGGCGATCACCTCGTTGCCGTGGGACAGCCCGGTGATCCAGCCGAAGTCCAGCCCGGCGGCGGCGGTCACCCCGAGCAGCGTGGCCACCGCCCCGCCGACCACCGGCGTACCGTCGCGCAGCAGCGCGCGCAGGGAGAACCCGCCGGTGATCGCGGCGAGCGCCGCGAACGGGACCACCACCAGGGCGGTCACCTTGATCCCGGCGGCCAGGCCCAGCACCACCCCGCCGGCCAGCAGCGGCCAGCGACGGCCCGGCCAACTCACCACCACGGCCAGCCCGGCCACCAGAAGCCCGACCATCAGCGCGTCGTTGTGCACCCCGGAGATCAGGTGCACCCCCACGATCGGGCTGGCCAGGGCCAGCCAGAGCGCCCGCTCGACCGGTACGCCGCAGCGCCGGGCCAGCACCGGCAGGCAGGCCGCGGTCAGCACCACGCCGGCCACCGCGAGCGCCCGGAACAGGGCGATGCTGCCGAGCAGCGAGCCGGTCGCGGCGACCACCGCACCGGAGATCACCACGAACAGCGGTCCGTACGGTGCCGGGGTGTCCCGCCAGATGTACGACATGGTGTCCAGCCAGGGGCACGGCAGGGTGGAGACCCCGTGCTCGTACGGGTTGATGCCGTTGGAGTAGCTGGCGCCCTGGCAGGCGTACGCGTAGGCGTCCCGGCTGCCCAACGGCGGCGTGACCAGGAACGGCAGCAGCCACAGGCCGGCGGTGGTCAGGGCCCACCGGGCCGACGGCACCCGGTCGCGCAGCACCCACCAGGCGACCGCCATGGCCGCGGTACCGAACAGCCACAACCCGATGATCAGCGGCCCGTTCGGGCCCTGCCAGATCTTCAACGGGGTGGGTCGCAGATCTCCGCCGGGCAGCGCGCCACCGAGGAACGCCGCCACGGCGAGCATGATCGAGCCGGCAAGTCCGATCCAGCGCACGAGGTGATGGGGCACGCCCGACATGCTGCCAGTACCGTGATCGCGGTACGGAGGTGGGCATGCGGGGCAGTCGGACGGTGGCGCTGGCCGCCGCGTTCGCCGGGGCGCTCGGTATGGCGTACCTCATCCTGCCGGCGATGGGTTCGGACCTGGCGGCGCAGGTCGCGCGGGCCGACTTCTTCGCCGCGCACGGCCCGACCCCGATCGACCTGCGCTGGTACGGCGGGGTCCAGCAGTTCGGCTACAGCCTGCTCGCCCAGCCGGTGATGGCCCTGCTCGGGGTACGCCTCACCGGTGCGCTGGCCCTGGTCGCGGCGGCGACCGCGTTCGCCGCGCTGCTGGTGCGTACCCGGATGCCCCGGCCGCTGCTCGGCAGCCTGGTCGGGGTGGCCACCATCGCCGGCAACCTGGTCTCCGGCCGGGTGACGTACGGCCTCGGGGTGGCCTTCGGACTCGCCGCCCTGCTCGCCCTCACCTGGCGCCCGGCACCGGCTGCCGGCCCGCACGGAGCGCGTGCTGCGATCCGACCCGGCGGCGCCGACACCCGATCCGGCCGCGACCAGCCTCGGGTCGCGCTCTTCCCGGTCGCCGAGCCCGCCGACGGGGCCGGTGGCTGGGCACGGCTGGCGCTGGCCGGGGCCGGTGGCTGGACGCGGCTGGCGCAGGCCGGGGCCGGTGGCTGGACGCGGCTGGCGCTGGCCGGGGCCGGAGCGCTGCTCGCCTCGGCGATCAGCCCGGTGGCCGGCCTCTTCGTCGGTCTGGCGGGGGTGGCGCTGCTGCTGTCCCGCCGCTACGCAGACGGGCTGGTCCTCGCGGTGGCGGCGGCCCTGCCGCTGGGCGCCACGGCGGTGCTGTTCGGTGACGGTGGCTGGATGAACATCAGCCGTACCGACACGATCCGGGCCACGGTGACCGCCCTGCTGGTGGCCGCGCTGGTCGGCTACCGCCCGGTGCGGATCGGCGCGCTGCTGGCGGCCGGCGGGGTGGTCGCGGCGGCGCTGGTGCACACCCCGGTCGGGCTGAACGCCACCCGGCTGGCGGCCATGTTCGCGCTGCCGCTCCTGGCCGCCGCCGCCCGCCGCCCCTCCTGGCCGGCCCGCCTTCCCTCGCAGCCGGCCCGGCGACCCGGTCCGGCGCAACGGCCGGCGCGGCGCGGAATGGCGGCGGTCGCGCTTGCCGTACTGCTGGTGGCGGTCTGCTGGTGGCAGCCGCCGGTGGTCCCCGCCGACCTGCGCAGCATCGGCGATCCGACCAGCGATCCCGGCTACTTCGCGCCGCTGCGCGCCGAGCTGGACCGGCGCGGGCTCAATGGCCGGCTGGAGGTGCCGCCGACCCGCAACTACTGGGAGTCCGCCCGGCTCGGTGACGTACCGCTGGCCCGGGGCTGGCTGCGGCAGGCGGACATCGACCGCAACCCGCTGTTCTTCACCACCGTGCCCGGTGCCGCCGGCACCGGCGTGCCGCTGACCGCAGAGAGCTACCGGGCCTGGCTCGACGAGAACGCGGTGCAGTACGTCGCGGTGCCCGACGCGCCGCTGTCCTGGGTCGGCCGGGCCGAGGCCGAGCTGGTCGTGGCGGGTCTGCCGTACCTGACCGAGGTCTGGTCGGAGCGACGCTGGCGGCTGTACGCGGTGGCCGAGCCGAGACCACTGGTCGGTCCTCCCGGCGAACTGCACCGCGTCGACGGCGCTTCGATCACCTTCCACGCCTCCCGCTCCGGCCCGGTACCGGTCCGCATCCGGCACAGCCGATGGTTGATCGCCTCCGGTGGCGCGACCGTGGCCCCTGGCGGCGATTGGACCGTGGTGACTGTCCCCCGCGCCGGGACGTACACGCTCGGCAGCTGAGCCGGCCCTTCCTACAACATCTCGAGCAGGCGTTGGGTGGCGGCGCGGGATCGGCGGCCGGTGCGCAGGTACTCGTCGAGGAACTCGCCAGGGTCGTCGCCGCCGAGCAGCCGGACCACGCCGGCCAGTTCCACGCCGTGCCGGGGCAGTTGGTCGCCGGCGCGGCCACGGACCAGCATCAGTGCGTTGCGGACCTGCGCGGCCAGGGTCCAGCCGGCCGCCATCGCCTCGGCGTCCGCCGGGTCCACCAGGCCCGCGTCGCGGGCGGCGTCAAGCGCGTCGAGGGTACGCGTACCGCGCAGCTGCGGATACGCCCCCGCGTGCCGCAACTGGAGCAGCTGCACCGCCCACTCCACGTCGGCCAGGCCACCCCGGCCCAGCTTGGTGTGGGTGGCCGGATCGGCCCCCCGGGGCAGCCGCTCGGTCTCCACCCGCGCCTTGATCCGGCGGATCTCGACGAGTTGCTCGCGGGTCAGCCCGTCGGCCGGGTACCGGACCGGATCGACCAGCTGCTCGAAGCGGGTGCCCAGCTCGGCGTCACCGCAGACGCGGCGGGCCCGCAGCAGGGCCTGCGCCTCCCACACACGGGACCAGCGGGCGTAGTACTGCCGGTACGCGGCGAGGCTACGCACCAGTGGACCTTCTCGGCCCTCCGGACGCAGGTCGGCGTCGACGCCGAGCGCCGGATCGGGGGCGGGCATGCCGAGCAGCCGGCGCAGTTCCTCGGCGATGGCCTGGGCGGCAGCACTGGCCGCGCTCTCGCTGACACCCTCCGACGGCTCGTAGACGAAGAGCACGTCGGCGTCGGAGAGGTAGTTGGACTCGTAGCCGCCGAGCCGGCCCATCCCGATGACCGCGAACGCCAGTTCCGGCATGGCCGGCTGGGCGGCCCGGGCAGCGCGCAGCGCGGCGGCCAGGGTGGCGTCGGTGACGCTGGCGAGCGCGGAGCCGACTGCCGTGATGTCGGCCAGGCCGGGCGCGGCGCGGTCACCGTCCGGACGCGACGGGGCCAGCGACCCGGCGCGGCTGAGCACGTCGGCGCAGGCGAGGCGGAGCAGTTCCCGCCGACGCAGCGCGCGTACCGCCCGGATGGCCTCGACCGGGCCGTCGGCGTGCCGGGCCGCGGCTGCGACGAAACCCTCGCAGAGCACCTCTCGCGGCCGGGGCCTCAGCTCGCTCTCCTCGGCCAGCATGCGCAGCGCCTCCGGCTCGCGGGCCAGCAGGTCGGCGACGTAGCGGGAGGAGGAGAGCACCCGGGCCAGCCGGCGGGCCACCGGCCCGGAGTCGCGCAGCAGGCGGAGATACCAGGGGGTGCTGCCGAGGGAGTCGGAGACCTGGCGGTAGCTGAGCAGGCCACGGTCCGGTTCGGGGGCGTCGGCGAACTCGCTGAGCAGGACCGGCAGCAGGGTGCGCTGGATCGCCGCGGTGCGGCTCACCCCGCCGGTGAGGGCCTGGAGGTGACGCAGCGCGCCGGCCGGGTCGGCGAAGCCGAGGATCTCCAGCCGGTTGCGAGCTGCCTCCGGGGTCAGCCGCAACCCGTCGGCCGGCACCCGGGCCACCGACTCCAGCAGCGGCCGGTAGAGCAGTTTGGCGTGCAGTCGGCGTACCTTGGTGGCGTGAGTGACCCACTCGGCGCGGAACTCCTCGACGGCGCTGCGCCCCGGGGTGGCGGTGTAGCCGAGCGCGGCGGCGAGCCAGCGCAGCGCCCTCGGTTCGATCGGCACGGTGTGGGTGCGTCGCAGGCCCTGTAGTTGCAGGCGGTGCTCGACGCCGCGCAGGAAGCGGTAGCCGTTCAGCAGCGCCTCCCCGTCGGCCCGGCCGACGTAGCCGCCGGTGACCAGCGCCCGCAGGGCGGGGATGGTGCCGGGGGCGCGAAGCGACTCGTCTCCGCGCCCGTGCACCAGTTGCAGCAGTTGCACCGCGAACTCGATGTCGCGCAGCCCGCCCGGGCCTCGCTTGATCTCGCGTTCCAGCTCCTTCGGCGGGATGTTGTCGATGATCTTTCGCCGCATGGCCCGGACGTCCTCGACCGCCTCCGGGCGCTCGGCCGCCTGCCAGAGCAGGGGTGCCAGGGTGTCGATCCACTCCCGGCCCAGCGCCAGGTCACCGGCGGCCGGGCGGGCCTTGAGCAGGGCCTGGAACTCCCAGGTACGCGCCCACCGCCGGTAGTACGCCAGGTGGCTGGCGAGCGTACGCACCAGCGGTCCCCGGTTGCCCTCGGGACGCAGTGCCGCGTCGACCGGCCAGGCGACCAGGCCACAGATGTGGATCAGCCGGGTGGCCAGGGTGGTGGCGGTGGTCAGGTCGTCATCCTCGGCGGCCACGAAAATCACGTCGACGTCGGAGACGTAGTTCAGCTCGCCGCCGCCGCACTTGCCCATCGCCACCACCGCGAGCCGAGGGTGCCGGGTGCCCTCGGGCAGTTCGCCGACGGCGATCGCGTACGCGGCCGAGAGAGTGGCGTCGGCCAACGTGGAGAGCGCGGCCATCGTCTCTTCCAGGCTGCGCCCGCCGGTCAGGTCCGCCGCCGCGATGCGCAGCAGCGCCAGCCGGTACGCGCGACGCAGCGCGGCGATGGGACTGCCGGCACCAGCCCGACCCCGCCCGGAAGCCGCAGCCCGACCCGGCCCGGAAGCCGCAGCGCGGTCCGGCGGTGTCGCAGACGCCCACCCCGGGTCGAGCCGCCCGTCGGCGACCGGGGCGAGCCCGTCCGGCCCGGTGCGCAGCATCGGCCACTGGTCGGGGTTGGCGACGAGATGGTCCCCCAGCGCGGAGGAGGCGCCCAGCACAGCGATCAGCCGGCGGCGCAGCCCCGGATCGTCGGCCAGGGCAGCGAGCAGCGCGGAACCCGCGCCGATTCCGGCGGAGCCACCGGTCGCCATGCCGCCCGTAGCCGCCGAACCGCCAGTGCCGGCACCACCGCCAGCCCCGCCCGCCCCGCCATCCCCGCCCGCCCCGGCAGCGCCGCCCGCCCCGGCAGGCCCGCCATCCCTGCCCGCGACGGCTGCGCCGGCAACGCCGCCCGCCCCGGCTGCGCCGTTCGTGCCGGCGCCACCGTTCGTGCCGGCCTCGGCCCGGCGCTCGGCCTCGACGAGCCGGTGCAACTGGCGCAGCGCCAGATCCGGATCGGCGGCCCGGGACAGCGCGGTGAGCAGCTCCCGGGCCCGCTCGTCGGTGGGTTCCTGCGGCTGTGGTCGCCACAGGCCGAGCCCGTCGGGGCCGAGCAGGTCGGCGGCCCGGGCGCCACCGTCGTCGGCGGCGATGCCGAAGCCGTAACGGGCCAGCCGGCCGCTGGTCGGCCGGCCCATCACTGCCCGAGCAGCGGCAGGTTGCGGCGCGACGCGGCGTCGTCCAGCTCACCCAGAGCGAGTGCGGCGAACCGGGCGGCGAACGGCTGCCACACGTCCTCGATGTCGGCCAGCACCGCCTGGCAGGCGTCGATCACCAGCTGCGGGTCGTAGCCCAGCTCGGCCAGCAGTGCCGAGTCGGTGGCCCAGTCGGCGATCATCGCGGGGTCGCACTCGATGTGGAACTGGAGGCCCCAGGCCCGGTCACCGAGGCGGAACGCCTGGTGCGGGTAGCGGGTGGAGGCGGCCAGCAGGGTGGCCCCGACGGGCAGTTCGGTGATCTCGTCGACGTGCCACTGGAGAACGTCCGGGATCAGCGGCACGTACCGGAAGAGCGGGTCGTTCTCGGCGGCGTCACGCCGACCGACCACCGCGGGCCCGACCTCCGGCCCGGACGGACTGCGCTCGACCGTGCCAGCGTGCGCGGTGGCGAGCAGTTGCGCCCCGAGGCAGATGCCCAGCGTCGGCGTACGGTGCCGGACCGCCTTGCGCAGCAGCCCCTCCACGGCCGGGAACCACGGCGCCCCGGGCGATCCGTCGGGGTGCGGGTACGCCTGCCGGTCGCCGCCGAGCACCACCAGCGCGGCGTACCCGTCGAGGTCGGCGGGGAGTTCGTCGCCCGCGTGCGGACGGGTCACCGACAGGTCGAGGCCGGCCTCGGTCAGCCACTCGCCCAATCGGCGTACGTCGTCGCCCGGGTCGTTCTCGATCACCAACGCGGTTGCCACGTCGTCGAGGCTATCCGGTCGGGCCGACAGCGGCTGTGCGCGGGACTAGGCTCTTGCGCTGTGTCCGACCACACCGCCCTCGATGACGTGCTGCGCCCACCGGCGCTGTGTCCGGGCGACACGGTGATGCTGGTCTCGCCCTCGGGGCCGACCCGCCCCGAACGGGTGGCGCGGGGCATCGAGCTGCTCACCGGCTGGGGGCTACGACCGGTGCTGGCACCGAACGTGTACGCCCGGCACGGCTACCTGGCCGGCCCCGACGCGCTACGGGCGGCCGACCTGAACACCGCCTTCGCCGATCCCGAGGTGCGCGGGGTGATCTGCACCCGCGGCGGTTACGGCGCACAGCGGGTGGTGGACGCCATCGACATGGCCGCGGTCCGCCGCGACCCGAAGGTGGTGGCCGGTTTCTCCGACATCACCGCGCTGCAACTGGCGCTGTGGCGGGGCGCCCGGCTCGCCGGAGTGCACGGACCCGGAGCGGCCTGGCGAGACGAACGGACCCCACTGGCCTCGGCGGAGTCGCTGCACGCGGCGCTGACCACCACCGAGCCGATCACCGTCGCCGCCGTGCCGGCCGAGGAGACCTTCGACGTACGCGTGCCGGGGCGGGCCGTCGGCCGGCTGCTCGGCGGCAACCTCTGCCTGGTCGTGGCCTCGCTCGGCACCCCGGACATGCCCGATTTGACCGGAGCGGTGCTGCTGCTGGAGGACGTGCAGGAGCCGCCGTACAAGGTCGATCGGATGCTGACCCAGCTGCGCCGCGCCGGCGCGCTGACCGGGCTGGCCGGGGTGGCGGTGGGCCAGTTCAGCGACTGCTCGGACGGCTGGCCGGTGCGGGTCGCCGACGTGCTGACCGAGCGGCTCGGCGACCTGGGCGTGCCGGTGCTGGGCGGCCTGCCGATCGGCCACGGCCCCGGCCAACTCACCGTCCCGGTGGGCACCCTGGCCACCCTCGACGCCAACGCCGGCACGCTGACCGTCGCCCCCGCCGTGCGCTGACCGCCTGATCAAGATCGGCTCCATACCGTCGGTATGGCGGTATCGCCGTGGCCCGGATACCGCCATACCGACGAAACGGAGTGGATCAAGCCAGGCCGGGCACGGCGGCCAGGCCGGGCACGGCGGTCAGGCGATGCAGGCGCAGACGATGAGGGCGGCGCCGAAGTGGCTGGCGGCGCTGACCCGGGCCACCGGATGCGGCTCGTCGGAGCCGAAGACCTCGCCGAGCCGACCCGGGGTGAGCAGGTCCAGAACGAGGAAGGCCAACGCCATGATGCCCAGGCCGATCAACCCGAACAGCACCGTCGAGGCAAGGCCCTTGGCGAAGTCGTGGTAGCTGGTCAGGATCGCGGTGAACACGATCGCGGCGACGCCGAGTTGGTTCGCGGCGAGCAGCAGGCCCGCGTTGGTGTTGCGGCGTACCCAGATCAGCTCGCGCAGCTTACCGGGCGTGAGCAGGTCGACCAGCACGAACCCGGCGGCCATCAGGCCGACCCCGACGACTCCGAACACCACGCTCTGCCAGGCACCGCTGAGCAGGTCCTCCAGCACCGACTGCCTCCCCGACCGTCTCCGGCCGGCGGGACGCCGGCACGGTGATCGAGACGATAGCGGGGAGACGCAACGCCGGGCCGAGCGGCGCGGGCTACAGCGACAGGTAGTGCTGGCGCTCGTACGGGGTGACCTGGCGGCGGTACTGCTCCCACTCGGCGCGCTTGTTGCGCAGGAAGAAGTCGAAGACGTGCTCGCCGAGCACCTCGGCGACCAGCTCGGAACCGGCCATCACGTCGATCGCCTCGGCGAGGTTCTCCGGCAGCGGCTCGTACCCCATCGCCCGCCGTTCGGCGCTGGTCAGCGACCACACGTCGTCCTCGGCGCCGGGCGGCAGCTCGTACCCCTCCTCGATGCCCTTCAGCCCGGCGCCGAGCAGCACCGCGAAAGCCAGGTAGGGGTTGGCGGCCGAGTCGGGCGAGCGGATCTCCACCCGGGCCGAGTTCGGCTTGCCGTACGCCGGGACGCGGACCAGCGCGGAGCGGTTCAGGTGACCCCAGCAGACGTACGCGGGACTCTCGGTGACCCGGTCCGGCAGCGCCTGCGGGAAGAGCCGCTTGTAGGAGTTCACCCACTGGTTGGTGACCGCGGTGTACTCGCGGGCATGGGTGAGCAGACCGGCGATGAAGGCGCGGGCCACCTTGGACAGCTTCATCGGGTCACCGGCGTCGTGGAACGCGTTGCGCTCCCCCTCGAACAGCGACAGGTGGGTGTGCATCCCGCTGCCCGGCTGGTCGGTGAAGGGCTTGGGCATGAAGCTGGCCTGCACACCGGTGGAGAGAGCCACCTCCTTGACCACGTGCCGGAAGGTCATGATGTTGTCGGCGGTGGTCAGCGCGTCGGCGTAGCGCAGGTCGATCTCCTGCTGGCCGGGGGCGACCTCGTGGTGGCTGTACTCGACCGAGATCCCGATCCGCTCCAGCGCGAGCACCGCCTGCCGGCGGAAGTCGCGGGCCACCGCGTGGGTGGTGTGCTCGAAGTAGCCGCCGGTGTCCACCGGGACCGGCACCGTGCCGTCCGCCGGCCCGTCCTCAAGCAGGAAGAACTCGATCTCGGGGTGGGTGTAGAAGGTGAAGCCCTTCTCGGCCGCCTTCGACAGCGCCCGGCGCAGCACGTGCCGCGGGTCGGCCCAGGCCGGGCCACCGTCGGGGAGCAGGATGTCGCAGAACATTCGGGCGCTCTCGCCGCTGACCCCGCCCTCGAAGGGGAAGACCTGGAAGGTGGTGGGGTCGGGCATGGCCACCATGTCCGACTCGAAGACCCGGGCGAAGCCCTCGATCGCCGACCCGTCGAACCCGATGCCCTCGTCGAAGGCGGACTCCAGCTCGGCGGGGGCGACGGACACGCTCTTGAGCGTGCCGAGCACGTCGGTGAACCAGAGCCGCACGAAGCGGATGTCCCGCTCTTCCAGCGTACGGAGGACGAACTCCTGCTGACGGTCCACTGTCCCAACCTTCCGCGACTCAATGTCCGCCTTCGACCGGGCCTTGCCCGGCCTGACCGACCAGTCTCCACCGGTGCGGTTACGCAGACGTTACGCGAATCGCCGCCGTCGCGCCCCGCGCAGTCGCACGGCGGTAGCGCGGCGGAAGGTGTGCCGGCGCCCACGTGTCGACCTCACCCCGCTGGGGCAAGATGAGGACATGCCCACCCTGCGTCTCGCCCTGTGCCAGGTCAACCCCAGCGTCGGTGACCTCAGCGGCAACGCCGAACTGGTCCATGCCTGGGCCCGCCGGGCCGCCGACGCCGGCGCCCAACTGGTGCTCTTCCCGGAGATGGCACTGACCGGCTACCCGGTGGAGGACCTGGTCTTCCGGCGGTCCTTCGTCGCCGCGTCGAAGGCGGCGCTCGACCGGCTCGCCGCCGACCTCGACGCCGACGGGCTGGGCGAGTTGCCGGTCGTGGTCGGTTACCTCGACGCCGACGGACCGCCGCAGGTCAGCCCGGACGCCGAGCCCGGTCGAGGGGCCCGCAACGCGGCCGCGCTGCTGCACCGGGGCGGGATCGTGGCCACCTACTTCAAGCATCACCTGCCCAACTACGGCGTCTTCGACGAGGATCGCTACTTCGTGCCCGGTGACATGCTCACCGTGGTCCGCCTCGGCGGGGTGGACGTGGCGCTGACCATCTGCGAGGACCTGTGGCAGGCCGGCGGTCCGTTCGCCGCGGCCCGGCAGGCCGGCGTCGGGCTGGTCGTCAACATCAACGGCTCGCCGTACGAGCTGAACAAGGACGACCTGCGGCTGCCGGTGGTCCGCCGCCGCGCCGCCGAGGCCGGAGCCACCATCGCGTACGTCAACATGGTCGGCGGCCAGGACGAGCTGGTCTTCGAGGGCGACTCGATGATCGTCGCGCCGGACGGGGCGCTGCTGACCCGGGCGCCGCAGTTCGTCGAGCACCTGCTCGTACACGACCTGGAGCTGCCGGCGGCGGGCGACGGCGGCGACGCGGACGGCGTGCAGGTCGCCGACGGGCTGCGGCTGGTTCGCCGTACGGTCGAGGGCATCCCGTCGGCGCCGTCCAGCCCGGCGGCCGTCGGCGGAATCATCGAGCCGGTCGCCGACGAGGCGGAGGTGTGGCAGGCGTTGGTGCTCGGGCTGCGCGACTACGTCAACAAGAACCGCTTCCCGTCGGTGGTGCTCGGGCTCTCCGGCGGCATCGACTCGGCGGTCGCCGCGGCCATCTCGGTGGACGCGATCGGCGCCGACCGGGTGATCGGGGTCTCCATGCCCAGCCAGCACTCCTCAGAGCACAGCCGGTCCGACGCGGCGGAACTGGCCAAGCGCACCGGGCTGGACTACCGGGTCGAGCCGATCCAGCCGATGGTGGACACCTTCCTGGCGAACATGTCACTGTCCGGGGTGGCGGTGGAGAACCTTCAGGCCCGGGTACGCGGCGTGATCCTGATGGCCCTCTCGAACCAGGAAGGGCCACTGGTGCTCACCACCGGCAACAAGAGTGAGCTGGCGGTCGGCTACTCGACCCTCTACGGCGACTCGGTCGGCGGCTTCAACCCGATCAAGGATGTCTGGAAGACGCTGGTCTGGCGGCTGGCCAAGTGGCGCAACGCCGAGGCGGCCCGGTCGGGCGAGACGCCGCCGATCCCGGAGAACTCGATCGGCAAGCCGCCCAGCGCCGAGCTGAGCCCGGGCCAGCTCGACAGCGACACACTGCCCGACTACGACGTGCTCGATCCGATCCTGATCGGCTACATCGACGGCGACCTGGGCCGCGAGGGTCTGGTGGCCTCCGGCCACGATCCGGCGGTGGTGGACAAGGTGCTGCGGATGGTGGATACCGCGGAGTACAAGCGCCGCCAGTCCGCACCCGGCACGAAGATCTCCATGAAGGCGTTCGGCCGGGACCGGCGCCTGCCGATCACCAACCGCTGGCGGGAGGACGGCTGAGGATCCGCGAGTGAAATCCTCCACTCCGCCCTGCCGCCGGTCGCCGGAGCGGTGCGACGATCGCGGTGGAGCCCGGGGACCGCGTACGCGGCCTCGAGGAAGGAGAAAGTCATGGTGGAATCCACCCCGGCCGAGGTGACCGCCCTCTACGGCGGCCCGGTCACCCGTCGGGTCCGTACCCGCGATCTGATCGCCGCCAAGGAGCGCGGCGAGAAGTGGGCGATGCTCACCTCGTACGACCAGTACACGGCCGCGATCTTCGACGCCGCCGGCATCCCGGCGCTGCTGGTCGGCGACTCGGCGGCGAACAACGTCTTCGGCTACGAGACGACCCTGCCGGTGACCGCCGAGGAGCTGCTGCCCCTGGTCCGGGCGGTGGTACGGGCCACCCGGCACACGCTGGTCGTCGGTGACCTGCCGTTCGGCTCGTACGAGGAGGGGCCGACCCAGGCGCTGCGCACCGCCGTCCGGTTCATGAAGGAGGGCGGCTGCCACGCGGTGAAGCTGGAGGGCGGCCGCCGTTGCGCCGACCAGGTCGCCGCCATCGTCGGCGCCGGCATCCCGGTGATGGCGCACATCGGCTTCACGCCGCAGAGCGAGCACACCCTCGGCGGCTACCGGGTGCAGGGCCGTGGCGACACCGCCGAGGAGGTGATCGCCGACGCCCGCGCCGTGGCCGAGGCGGGCGCGTTCGCGGTGGTGCTGGAGATGGTGCCCGGCGAGGTCGCCAAGCGGATCACGGCCGAGCTCACGATCCCCACGGTGGGCATCGGCGCCGGCCCGGAGACCGACGCCCAGGTGCTGGTCTGGCAGGACATGGCTGGTCTACGCGCCGGCAAAACGCCGCGCTTCGTGAAACGCTACGCCGACCTGGCCGGCACGCTGAGCGAGGCCACCCGACGCTTCGCCGACGAGGTCCGCGACGGCCAGTTCCCCACCACCGAACACACTTTCTGAGTACGCCCCGGCGGCGCCCGCCACACGACGGACCGCCGCCCCGCCCACGCCCTCGCTCCGCCCCGCCCCGCCCCGCCCGCGCAGGGCTTCGTCGCCCTGTCGGCGGGCCCAACGGGCCCGGCTGTTGCTTCCGTCGGCCCCTCCGCGATATCAAGCCTTGAGCAGGCAGAACGGGTGCCCGGCGGGGTCGAGGTAGACCCGCCACCGGTCACCGCCCGGCTGAAAGTCGGCCTTGGTGGCGCCCAGCGCAAGCACCATCGCCTCGGCCTCGTCGACATCATCGACGGCGAAATCGAGGTGCAGCTGCTGCGGGCTTCGCTGCGCGGGCCAACTCGGCGGTTGGTAACCATCGACGCGCTGGAAACCGATGAAGAGACCGTTCTGCCCACGGAGGCCCACGAAATCGTCGGTGAAGTCGGACGAGATCTCGGATCCGGTGGCCTGCCGGTAGAACTCGACCAGCGCCGTCGGATCCGGACAATCAAAATTTATCGCCGTGACGGTCAGCTTCGGCGGCATGAGCTGAGCCTAGCCCCGCCACCTGCTTGCGGGATCCGATTGTCCACCGCGATCCACCTGTCGAGTGAGGCGAGAACGGCACCGCGCAGCGCCACAGCGGGCTCCGTGCACGGCGACGTAAGCGGCGAGGGTCAGGGCGGCCGAGGGTCAGGGCGGCCGAGGGCGGGTTGCCGGCCCGCCGCCGGTGGACCCGGCCTTGCGGATTCGCGTGGCTGACGGCCGCGACCCGCTGGCCCTGCTCGCCGCCGCGCCGGGCTGGGCACGCCTGCTGCGACCCGCGGCTCGTCGTT
>NZ_BOPC01000010.1 GCF_016863555.1 Micromonospora qiuiae
GCGGCTCGTCGTTGCTCAGTAGTCGGAGAGCCGATGCGGCCTGGTGCGCGGGGATCGGGGAGGCTCGGCCCCCTGCCGGAGGGCGTCACCGGAACCCGGTGCAGGTGGTTACGACGAGGACGATGCTCGGGATCGAGCCAGCGGGGCGGAACGAACTCCGGATGCCCGTCGCCGCGGGCGAGGCGGACCTGCCAGCCGTGGTGGTGCACCTGGCGGTGGTGGTGGCGGCAGAGCAGCACTGCATTGGCGAGGCTGGTGGGGCCACCATCGGACCAGTGGCGCACATGGTGGCCCTCGCACCAGCGGGGTGGGCGGTCGCAGCCGGGGAAGGCGCAGCCGCCGTCGCGAAGCACCAGTGCCCGGCGCAGTGGTCCGGTGAAGAGTCGACGCTGCCGGCCCACGTCGAGCACCTGGCTCGCGCCGCCGAGCACGGCCGGCAGCACCGCCGCGTCGCAGGCCAGTCGGCGCACCGCCGCGGGCGTCAGGGTTTGGCCGCTGTCCAACGTGCCCGGTCCGAGGCGCCCGGCGAGGACGTCGTACGCGGCGGTGACGACGACCTGAGCGGCGTCGCCGCCATGCTCGGGCAGCTCATCGGCGCGCAGGGCGAGTCGACAGACGTCACCGAGCGCGTCGTGCCGGCGCTGCCCGGGCGAGCGCGAGTCGTCCGGCCCGCTGGGCGCGGTCAGCGGCTCGATGGCGGCCCGCAGCAGCGCGGCGGTTTCAGCGTCGAGGCTGCCGGCCAGTCGGGTCCGGCCGTCGCGCAGATCGGAGAGAGTGAGCTGTCGCTCCCGGGCGGCGCGGGCGGCCTCGGCTTCGAGGGCTTTGGCGGCGGCTGCCTCGGCGACCTGTGGGGCCACGTGGTCGAGGATGCGCGCGCCAAGGCGACGCAGCACCGTCGGATCGAACTGCCCGGCCCACTCCACCAGGAGACCGGCGGCCTGCTCAGCCGCCTCGGTGCCTGCCTCCCGCGACACCTGCGCCACAATGTCGATGATCACCCGCGCCTGCTCCTCGTCGAGTTGGCCACCGCCGAGGGCGAGTCGGACCTGGTCGGGCCCGGCGTCCAGCGCACCGGCGAGTTCGACCAGACGGCGAGCGGCCGGCACACCGAGCCATAGCCGGTCGCGGAGCCAGACCGCGGTGGACGAGGCCCCCTGCGCCGCCGCCAGCGCACGGCCATCCAGCTCACGAACGAGGACCAACTTCACTGCGGCGAGCCGCTGCTCCAGCCGGTGCACCATGTCGAGGGCATCGACGAGGTGCCCCTCGGGCATGGCCCAGGCTGCGACGTCGACGCACGGCCGCGTCGCTGCCTCGGCCCGCTCCAGCTCTTCCAGCACACCGCCACGCTAGAACATACGTACGACAATCTGCCACTCCTCGCCGACGGCCCACCGAAGCGCGGCCCGTCAGCGGCGTCAGACGTCGGTGACGCGGATGCCGGCGTGGGCCTTGTAGCGCCGGTTGATGGCGATCAGGTTGGCGGTGAACGCTTCGATCTGGTGGGCATTGCGCAGCCGTCCGGCGTAGATGCCCCGCATGCCGGGAATACGCGCGGCGAGCGCGCCGACGATGCCGACCAATTCCCGCTCCTCGGTGCAGATCAGCACGTCGAGGTCGATCCGGTCGATCTCGGGGTCGGCCAACAGCGGCGCGCTGACGTGATTGAACGCCGCGCAGACCCGGGAGTCCGGCAGCAGCGCGGCGGCCTGCTGGACGGCGCTGCCCTCGGGCACGGGCAGTGCGTACGGGCCCTGCTTGTCGAAGCCGAGCGGGTTGACGCAGTCGATGACTATCTTTCCGGCGAGCGGCTCGGCAAGCGCCCCGACGGTGGCGGCGTGCCCGTCCCAGGGCACCGCAACGATCACCACATCGCTGCGCCGGGCCACCTCGTCGTTGTCCGCCCCGGTCACGCCGCCGGCCGGCACGCCGGGCAGCGCGGCGATCTCCTCGGCCGACTGGGCGGCCCGCTCCGCCGAGCGGGAACCGATCAGCACCCGCTGACCGGCGCGGGCGAACCTGTAAGCAAGCCCTCGGCCCTGGTCGCCGGTGCCGCCGATGATGCCGACCGTGAGCCCGGAGACGTCGGGAAGGTCGCTCGCGTCGTATGCCATGCTCGCCATCCTCGCAAATCCACCCGCCGGGCAGCAGCGACCCGCGCTGTGACAAACCCCGCTGCCGTTCGGGCCGCGGGGTCAACCCGGGCAACGCGCCGTCCGCCCGGTACCCACCGCGGTCGTGCCGGCCATAGACCGCCGGGCGTACGCCGGGCCAGCCGACGCGCGGCACCGGGGCGTCCGGTCGGAATCACCGTTGCCGTGCCTCCCTGCCGGGAGCGGTCTTCCGCACGCTGGCCGCCTGCGCCGCAAGGCGTGAACTCCGGCGAGATCACCGGACGGCCGGCCCGCGCGAGTGGCCTGCCGTTACCTGGCCGCCCGGCACGGTCCCGGGGAGAGCTTCGCCCAGTCGGGCGCGACGATGGCGGGGAAGGCTGCCCGGTGCCTCGAATCCGGCAACAGGGTGGTGGCGGCGAGGGAATCCAGGCCTGGTCATGCTGTGCCAATGGTGGGCGGCGCGGGATGCGGCATGTCGGGGTGTCCGGGCCGATCGGGTGTGCGCAGGTTGCGGCATGTCGCGGCATCCCGTCCGGTGAGCGGCACGAGTTGCGGCATGTCGGGGTATCCGGACCCGCAGAAGCCGCGAGTTGCGGCATCCCGTGCGGCAGACCGCGACGAGCAGCATCCCATGCGGCAGACCGCGACGAGCAGCATCCTGTGCGACGGTGCTGGGTGCAAGCGGCACCTGGTCCGCGATGTCACCGGTTGGTCACCGCACGGGTCAGGACCCGCCTCGCCGCCACCGGGCACTGCCGGTGTCTCTTGTTCACCGGCGTCCGCTACGCCGCGGTCCTGCGGGTCGGTGTCCGGCTCGCCGCCGAGGTCGTTCTCCGCGCCGGCGCCTTCGCCGCGGGCCCGCTCTTCCGGGCGGTCGCCTCGGTGGTGGCCTTCCTGGCCGCCGTCGTTCTCGCGGCTGTCTTCGCGGCAGTTGTTCTCTTGGCCGGCGTCTTCTTGGCCGCCGTCTTCTTGGCCGGCGTCTTCTTGGCCGCCGTCTTCTTGGCCGCCGTCTTCTTGGCCGGCGTCTTCTTGGCCGGCGTCTTCTTCGCGGTGGTACCTGCCCGGGTCGTGGCCTTGCGGGCCGGCGCCGTCGTCTTCCGAGCGCCGACCGAGGGCCGCGTCGGCGTCGCCTTCTTCGCGGCGGCGGCTCTCTTCGCGGGTGCCTTGGTAGCAGTGGTCTTGCGGGCGGTCGTCGTCGCGGCCGTGGCCTTCTTGGCGGGAGCGATCTTGCGCGCCGCAGCCGCCGGGCGAGCGGTCGGCGTCTTCTTCGCAGGCGCCGCCTTCTTCGCAGGCGCGGTCTTCTTCGCAGGCGCGGTCTTCTTCGCAGGCGCGGACTTCTTCGCCGCTGCCGACTTCGCAGGCGCGGTCTTTTTCGCGGGCGTGGTGCGCTTCGCCGGCGAGGTCCGGCCGGCAGCAGGCGTGCTTCGGGCCGCCGGCGCGGTGCCGGTGGCCCGGCGGGTGGACGGGGTACGGGTGACGCCTGCGCTGCGTTCCGTCGCGGCGGTCTTCCTCGCGGGCGTACGCTTCGCGGCCGGGCGGGGGGTGGCCTGCTGTGCTTCGGCCATCTCGATTCCCTCCTTGGGAATGTGCCACCGCCCTCGCGGGAGCACACGCTCTCGACGCGGAAGCATCCCCGCGTCGTCTATCTCTCCTCCCCGGCCCAACGGGCGTCCTCGGCCTCCCACGCTTCGTTGCGCTCCTGCACCTGTTGCAGGGCGTTCTCCGCGTCGGCGACCGAGGCGTACGGCCCGAGAACGTGCCGCGCGGGGCACACGTCGGCGTCGCTCTCGACCCGGTGGTGTCGCGTACACCAGTAGTAGCGTCCACGTCCGCTGTCGCTCATGCGTTTCACTGTGCACCGGGAACCGACCGCCCGCCACCGGAACACCGCAAGTCACCAGGCTCTTCCACAGTAGACGTGCAGGTCGCCCGGCAGGTGCGAAACGGTGAGATCCGGAGATTGCGGCCTCCGTCGGCTGGCGCGGCGGCCGACCCGATCACCACCAGGCCGCCGTCGACGACGGCTCGTCACCCGAAAGGCCGCTGTCGGACGGCATCAGGTGCCCGCCAAAATTGACGCCCGTGACCACCATCTCGGCCGCCACCGAGTGCCCGCGCTGCGGCACACCGACCGTCTCCCAGCTCGACGCGACGGCCTGGTGCCCGTCGTGCGAATGGAACCTGGAGGCGTACGACGCCGGCCGGAGCCGGCCGGTGTTCGGTTGGGGCTGGGTCGACCGCCGGGCGCACCGGCTGGCGTACCGGATGACGCGGGAGCACTTCGACCGGCTGGTGAAGCGGCCGATCGGCGCGACCGGAGCCGGGGCGGCGAGGGCGCTGACCATCGCGGCCTCCGTGCTGCTGCTCAGCGGGGTGGCCGCGCTCGCGGTCACCGGCGCCTGGTTGGCCGTGCGGTCGTTCCCGAGCCTGACCCTGCTGCCCGGGCTTGCCCTGCTCGGCGTCGCCTACGTGTTGCGGCCACGGTTCGGCCGGCTCGACCCGGAGCTGGAGGTACTGTCCCGGCAGCGGGCTCCTGAGCTGTTCGCGCTGGTCGACGAGGTCGCCACGGCACTGGGCGCGCCGGCGCCGCAGGTGATCGGTGTGGACGGCGAACTCAACGCGTACGCGGGTCAGATCGGCCTACGGCAGCGGCGGGTGCTCTGTCTCGGGCTGCCGTACTGGGGCTCGCTCGGCCCGCAGGAGCGGGTGGCGTTGCTCGGCCACGAGTTGGGCCACTTCGTCAACGGCGACCCGCGGCGGATGGTGCTCACCCAGCCCGCGTTCCGGACGCTGGGCGACGCCGCCGACCTGCTCCGCCCGATGGACACCGGGCACCTCGTCCGGCCGGGCGTCAAGCCGGTACTTGGCATGCTGTTCTCTGGCAGCCTCCTGGAGCGGCTCGGCGCCGCACTGGGGAGGGTCCTGCTCGGCACCCTGTCCCGGCTGTTCGCCGCCGGTCACCTGGTCCTCGTCTGCCTGGCCCTGCGGGAGAGCCAACGCGCCGAGTACCTCGCCGACGAGATGTCCGCGAAGGTCGCCGGCTCCGACGGGACGGCCCGCCTGCTGGACAGCACGCTGCGCCTGGAGTCGATGGCGCTCGCCGTACGCCGGGAGTCGCTGGCCGGGCACGGCCCCGACCGGTGGCGGGCCGCAGTGGCCGAGTCGCTCGCCGCCGCCGCAGATCGGCTGCCGCAGCTCCGGCAACTCTCCGTACGCGAGGAGGCGTCCTTGTTCGCCTCACATCCGCCGACCGGACTGCGGCGGCAGATGCTGGCCAGCCGGGACTGGCACGACCCGTTGGTGGTCCTCACCGAGGCTCGCGCGGAACGCATCGACGCCGAGCTGGCCAGGGAGTACGAGCGGGTGCGTCGCCAGATCAGCCTCCGCTGAGACGGTTGTGCCGGCGGCGACCGGTGGCCGGCTAGGGTCACCGGCGATGGGTTGTGGTGAGCGGGGAGTTCGGGGATGAGTGAGCCGCTGCGGCGGTACCTGACCGACCTGGTCGCGGCCGCCGGTGAGGTGCTCGGCGAGAAGCTGTGCGGGGCGTACGCGGCGGGTTCGGTGGGGCTGGCGGCGTACCAGCCCGGACGCAGCGACGTGGACGTGGCGCTGGTCTGCGCCGGCGCGCTGGACCGGGCGGTGGCGCGGGAGCTGGTGGCGCGGCTGCGGCACGAGGCGCTGCCCTGCCCGGCGCGCGGTCTGGAGCTGGTCGTGTATCAACGGGAGGTGGCCGCCTCCGGCTCCCCGAGCCGGGGTTCGAGGTCGAGCTGAACACCGGCGCGGGGATGGACTTCCGGGTCTCGTACGGCCCGGAGGAACGCCCCGCCGCCGACGGCCTGTTCTGGTACGGCCTGGACCGCAGCATCCTGCATCAGAGCGGGCAGGCTCTGCTCGGCCCGCCCGCCGCCGACGTCTTCGCCGACCTGGCCCGGGACGATTTGCGCCGCCTGATCGTGGCCGCGCTGCGCTGGTGGCTCGATCGGCCGGTCCCACCCGGCGACGTACCGGCGCCCGGCGCGGAGGATGCCGTGCTCGGCGCCTGCCGTTCCTGGGTACGCCTGCACCGCGGGGTGTGGCTGCCCAAGATGGCCGCCGGCCGGCGGCTGCTGGCTGACGGCGGACCCCTGGTCGACGCCGCCGCCATCGACCTGGTCGAGCAGTCGATCGCGGCCCGTACCGGCGGCACCCCGCCGATCGGTTCGCAGGCCCGCGCGTTCCAGCGCCGGGTCCTCGCCGACCTCACCGCCCAGCCGCCGGTCTGAGGTCCCCCCAGTCCACGAAGCCGGCGAGGTTAGGCCCCCCGACGAGCGGGTAGGGCGGTGCGTGGCTACGACAGATTCAGCCGGAGGGGTGCCGGCGCGGGCAGGACAACCAGGTGGCGGCCGGCCGGGTAGGCGACCCAACATCCTGTTCATCCTCGCCGACGATCTGGGCTGGGCGGATCTGGGCTGTTACGGCTCGTCGACGATTCGCACGCCGAATCTCGATCGGCTGGCCGGAGAGGGGATGCTGTTCCGCCACGGCTACGCGTGCACGCCGTGGTGCTCGCCGACCCGCATCGGGTTGTACACCGGGCGCTATCCGACCCGGTTGCCGGCGGGCCTGGAGGAGCCGTTGACCACCCATGCCGAGGGCAACGGGATCCCCGCCGACCATCCGACCCTGTCGTCGTTGCTCCTGAGCGCCGGTTACGAGACGGCGATGTTCGGCAAGTGGCACTGCGGGTGGCTGCCCTGGTACAGCCCGCTACGCAGCGGCTTCCAGACCTTCTTCGGCAACCTCGACGGGGCGATCGACTACTTCGAACACGTCGACACGGTGGGCGAAGCCGATCTGTACGAGGGGGAAACGCCGGTGGAGGAGGTTGGCTACTACACGTCGCTGATCACCGAGCGCGCGGCCGAGTTCGTCGCCGCGGACCGCGACAATCCCTTCTACGTGCAGCTCAACTACACCGCGCCGCACTGGCCCTGGGAGGGGCCGGGCGACCGGGAGGTCGGTGCGGAAATCCGGCGCAGGTTCAGCCAGGAGCCGGTGCCCACCCCGTTGATCCACCCTGACGGGGGCTCGCTGGAGAAGTACGCCGAACTGGTCGAGGAGATGGACGCCAGCATCGGGAAGGTGCTCGCCGCGCTGTCCGCGGCTGGCCGCACAGACCACACCATCGTCGTCTTCACCTCCGACAACGGCGGTGAGCGATGGTCGGATAACTGGCCGTTGGTGGGCGAGAAGGGCGATCTGACCGAGGGCGGCATCCGGGTCCCACTGATCCTGCGCTGGCCCGCCGCCATGGCCGCCGGTCAGGTCACCGACCACCCGATCAACACCCTGGACCTGACCGCGACACTGATCGACGCAGGCGGGACGGCCCCGGACGAGGGCAGCCCACTGGACGGGGTGAACCTGCTGCCGTGGCTGATCGAAGGCGCCGACTTCCCCGAGCACGACCTGTTCTGGCGCACGTCGAATCAGGGGGCGTTGCGTCGCGGCCGGTTCAAGTACCTGTACGACCGCCGCGACCGGTCGGTGCTGGGCAACTGGCCGCGCCGGCACGGCCCCTTCCATCTTCTGTACGACGTGACCGTCGATGGCCGGGAGCAGGCGAACATCGCCGACCACCATCCCCAACTGATGGCGGAAATGAAAGCGACCTGGGCACGGATCGAGGCCGAGCTGCTGCCCTATCCGCCGAGTCATCCGGGCGCACCGAAACCGTCAACGGCGAAACCCGCCACCAGTGAGCCGGACTAGTGAAGGCGGTGCGGTAACGATGCGCGGTCTCCTCGCCACCGTCGCGGACCTCGCGGTCCTGGTGTTCGCCGTGACGTCGATGCTCTCGGTCGGGTTCGCCCACTCCGCCAAGGAGATCCTCGGCCCGCTGCGCAACCTGTGGGCCCTGGCCCGGGCACTGCTGGCCAACTTCGTACTGGTTCCCCTCCTCGCACTCGGCATCATCTGGGTCTGGCCACTCGACCGACCCCTGCAGGCCGGACTGATCCTGGTCGCGATGTCCGCCGGCGCACCATTCCTGATCAAGCTGGCCGAGGTGGCACAGGCCGAGGTCGCTCTCAGCGCCACCCTGCTGGTGCTCCTGCTGCCCGTCACCGTCGTGTACGCGCCGATCGCCGTGCCCCGGGTGCTTCCCGAAGCGGACGTCTCCGCCGGTGCCCTCGCCGTACCGCTGTTCCTGACCATGCTTCTTCCTCTCGCCGCCGGTCTGCTGGTCAGCTCCCGCTGGCCGGCCCCGGCCCGGCGGTGGGGGCCGGTCGCTCGCCGCGCCTCGACCCTCGCTCTGGTGGTGATCGTCCTGGCCACCGCACTGGCGAACCTCCGGACGATCGTCGCCCTGTTCGTGGAGTGGGCGATCGTGCCGGCCGCCCTGGTGGTCGCAGGCGCGTTCGTGATCGGCTATCTGCTCGGCGGAAGAGACCGCAACGCCCGCGAGGTACTGGGGCTCGCCACCTCGCAGCGGAACATCGCGGCGGCGACCGTGATGGCGACGCAGGGCTTCGTGGACAACGCCGCAGTGGTGATGGTGATCGTGACCTCGCTGGTGGGCTTCGCACTGCTCTTTCCCGTCGCGGCCCTACTGCGCCGACGGAAGCCCAACCCCGCGGCGCAAACCGGTTGAGGTGGCGGTCCGGGCAGTCCTGTCGATGCTCTCTGAACGGGAGCCGTCCGCTGCTACTCCACCGCGATTCGTACGGTCTGCACATTCTCGGCCACAGCGACCTCCAGAATTCGAGGCCCCTCGCTGCGGGTGACCACGCTGATGCTGCCATCACGCTCGAGATGGGCGAGGCGTACGCGCGACAGATCCGCTTCGATTCCCGCGCCACGAAGAGCCTCGTCGAGGTCCCGCCACGAGACGTGGCTCTTCCGCATCGCGGCGCGGTCGGCATGCCCGTCCGCCACCAGCAGGACCGGCCGGTCCTTGACGATGGGACCGAACCAGTCGAAGTGATAGGACAGCGCCGCTACCAGCCGGTGCAGCATGATGAGCACGAAGCCGGCGAACCAGACCGCGACCAGCCCCAGGGTGTTGGTGATGGCGCGGCTCATGACCGAGCCGAACATGATCGCCACAACCAGGTCGAACGCCGTCGCCTTGCCGAACAGGCGTTTGTGCCCCAGCCGGACGATCGCCACCGCCACCACGAAGGTCAACACCGCGCGAAGTGCCATCTGGCCGAGGTTGAGTTCCTCCGCGCCGACGCCGAGCAGCGACTTCAGCAGGTCCATGCATCCCCTCGCCCACTTGAAGTCCACTCACAACGCTAAAAATAGACAAACAGATTGTATGATAATAAGGCGACCAGGCCGGGTGAAGCGGACACCAGGGCTGTGCTCGATCAAACGCGCGGCACGCGACGCAGCCATCCCAGGAACCTGGCGTACGCGGCCACTGGGTCGGGAGGCTCGGGGCAGATTCGGGTCAGGTCGGCCGTCGCCTCCCGAAGCAGGCCGGCCAGGTCGACGGCCAAGTTCCGACGCTGGCCGGCGTAATCGGCGAGCAGTTCCACCCGAGCCGGGCCGCAGGGCCACGGGTGGGCGCAGCCGGTACAGATCCAGATCGGGCGCAGCGGCGCGTGACGTTGACGCATGCGTACCTCCTGGACAGGCCGGCGGGCTTCCGGTCTCGGCCGACATCCGCAACGATCGCCTCGGGCCGCCTGCCCGCACCAGGTGTCACCCTGGTGACAGGCCGAAGTCCCCTCGCCATGTCCCCAGCCAAGGACCGATACTGATGACATGGCTGAGGAGGCCAGCGATTTCGATCTACCCGTCTGGGCACGAAGGCTCAGGGCCGAGCGCTCTGCTCGAGGCTGGTCTCAGGGCAAGGCTGTCCAGGCGATGCGGGCGCACGCCGCTGAGCGACTGCCCGCCGACAGCACGCTGCTGCGGAACTGGAAAAGGTGGGAAGCCGGCAGTTCCAAGCCTGACGGCTTTTACAAAGCGTTGATCGCCAAGACCTTCGGCACCGTGACGGCGGCCTTCTTTCCACCGGCGGCACCGCGCGACGCCGAGGCGGAAGTCATCGCCGCCACGGGGATGGAAACCGTGGAGATCCTCGCCCGGCTGAGAAGTTCTGATGTCTCCGACGCCACCCTGCAAGCGCTTCGAATCACGGCAGACCGTCTCTGCTGCGAATACCCGTACATGTCTGCCGAACAACTCCGGATCGAGGGCCGTTCCTGGCTGCGTCGTATCACCACGCTGCTGGAGCGCCGGCTCACGCTCGCCCAACATCGAGAAGTGCTGAGCCTCGCGGGCTGGGTCGCGTTGCTCATCGGCTGCGTCGAGTACGACCTTGGGCTACGCCGCATCGCCGAGGGCACCCGCAAGGCGGCGCTGACCCTCGGCGAAGAGGCGGGTGACGCCGCCGTCACGGGCTGGGCCTACGAGCTGCGCGCCTGGTACGCGCTCACCCAGGGCGACTACCTGGGCGTGGTCGCGGCGGCGGAGGCCGGCGAAGCGATCACGACCGGCAGCAGCGCCGCCGTGCAACTCGCCGGACAGAAGGCCAAGGCGTGGGCCCGGCTCGGCGACCGGCGGCAGGTGGAGAAAACTCTGGACCGGGGCCGGACCCTGCTGGAATCGTTACCGTACCCGGAAAACACCGACCATCACTTCGTAGTGGATCCGGCGAAGTTCGACTTCTACGCCATGGACTGCTACCGGCTCGCCGGCGAGGACCGGCTCGCCAAGATGTACGCCGGACAGGTCATCCGCTCGTCGACCGCCCCCGACGGGACCGAACGCAAGCCGATGCGGATCGCCGAAGCACGACTCACCCTCGGCGTCGTGGCGGCCCGAGCGGGCGACCTCGAAGCTGCGGTCACCCATGGCCGGCGGGCGCTGCACGGGGAGCGCAAGTCGCTGCCGTCGATGCTGATGTGTTCCCGGGAACTGGCAACGCTGCTACGCGAGCGCTACCCGAAGGAGCCAGCGGCCACGTCATACCTGGACGAGGTGCGCGCGCTCACCACAGCCCAGGCAAGGTAGGTGCCGGGCGACGGACTCGGCCGGCCCTACTTCGTCATCACCCGGGACAGGAACCACAACCCGGCCTGTTCACGGTCTCGCAGCCAGCGAACCCGTGGTGTCTCATCGGGTCGGGGCGGCCAGTCACGGTAGGGCAGAAAGGCCAGCCGCCACGCGATCACCAGGTAGAGGTAGAGGCCGAAAGGGCCAATGAACCACCACAGTGCGTCGCGACGGCGGTAGGAAACGTGCGGCGCAAGCCAGGCCGTGGCCACCATCGGAACCACGATCCAGCCTAAATCCGCGAGCGGGCCAGCTCCCATCCTGCCCTCGATCAGCTCACGGATGATGATGGACGGCACCACCACCCCGAACACCAGCAGCGCGACGATCAACGTCCGTGACGCTCGTCCGAGTGGCGGGCGCGAACTGAGCGGATCATCGGACATGGTCCGAAGGGTAGGAGCCAGCAGCAATCGTCGACCACCAGGGGCGGACGGCGAGCGGCAACCCGTTCGGAAGCATCGAGGCCAGAGCCAGGGCTCTGGCCTCGATGATCTTCATGCGGCCTTCGTACTCGACGGGTTCGCGGTGGGCTGCTTGGCTGGTGACCTGGCCGGGCCATTTGCGGTAGAGCAGGCCGTGTTCGCGGGTGAAGTAGCCCTCGCTGACCGCGCTGGCGGCCAGAAGCAGCCCGGTGTCCTCGGAAGCCGGCAGGGCCATCCAGCCACCGAGGGCCAGGAGCAGGTCCCGGCGGATGCAGAGGGTGGCGGGGTGGACCTGGGCGCGGTAGCCGTTGGCCTGCCAGAAGGCCAGCACGGCACCACGGCCGATCAGTCCGCCGTCCGGGTCCCTGTCCCATCCCACCGTTGACCCGTCGGGCAACAGGTCCAGCACACGGGACGTCGTCCATCCGATCTGCGGGTGAGCGTCGAAGGCGGCGATGTCCCGAGCGAGGGCGCCAGCCGTGAGTTGGTCGTCCGCGTCGAGCACCTTGACCAGGTCGC
Source organism: Micromonospora qiuiae (assembly GCF_016863555.1). GTDB lineage: Bacteria > Actinomycetota > Actinomycetes > Mycobacteriales > Micromonosporaceae > Micromonospora > Micromonospora qiuiae. The sequence continues at coordinate 12,107 of NZ_BOPC01000010.1, forward strand.
CGGCCACGCGGGACAGAGCGAGAGTACGAGCCACACCCGGCCCGCCGGGACGACCACCGCCGATGCTGATGCGAGAGTCGTCCGGCAGCACCCCGGTCAACACGCCGGTCTGCCCGTCCTCCTGGACAAGCCACTGCCAGCCCCAACCGTCGGGCAGTTCCTGCTTGACCAACGAGTCATACGCCCCGGCCAGGTACTCGCCTCTCGGCGCGTGAACCGGAGTGATGACCGAGACGAGGTGCGTCGCGTCCTTCACCGTTGCAGTTTGTGGGAGGAGACAGACTCGCCCCGGCATCACCACGTCGGCGCTCGTCACGCGGCTCGGTTTCGGGCATGGCGCCTGTTACGCGAAGCGGTGCCCGGCTGGTTGCTCATCGCGTTGGTCTGCCGTTCCTTACTCGGGTCGAGCACAATGAGCGGTCATTGCGGCGGGAACCTGACATACAAGTTGACGGGGCAGCATGTTATGGGCTCTTGTCGAGTCATGCAGGTCTCTGTCACCGCCGCCGCGATCTCTGGCGTGGTTGCGCTAACAATAGGAATTGTCAGCAGCTTGTTAGCGTGGCTCCAGTTTCGGCGGGAAAAGAGCAAGTGGCTCTTCGAGACAAAGATGGCGTGGAGCCTTGAGTTGTATAAGCTGCGCTTGGACTGTTATCCAGCCGCATTCGATGCGATGGCCCCACTTTCCCACGGCGCAGCCGAGCCGATTACGGCAAATGGAGCCTTGAGTGTCGCCACAAATCTGAACAAATGGATCTATTCTGCGGGTGGAATGTGTGCCAGTTCTACCACCAGAGGAGCCATATTGGGCCTACGAATCCTGTGCAACAAATGGCATGCCCAAGGCCGGAGGCCAGAGGAGCTGTATGCGTTTCGCAACCTATCTCTCCAATCCCTGCGCCATGACCTCGATCTGCTTGGCCTAGAGAAGTATGACTTCCAGGATACGAAGACCTGGCTTCGAGATCTACAAGACGAGTTGAACGCACTTCAAAGCAAGAAGGCAAAGGCTTCAGCTTCAGGAGTAGCGGGAGTTCGCCAGACCGGGGCGGTAACAGCCGTGTGGCGACGACCGCGTCCAAGGTAAGACCGGCGGTCGGCCTGGTCGTGTGGTCAGGGTTTCAGCTGCCGCGCCAGTCCAAGCCCGGGACTGGCTTACCAACGAGTCACCGAATCGCGGCACCCGCTCCACATCCAGGACAGCTCAGCCCTTCACACAGTCGCCGGCCCCACTCTGGAACCACCCAGCGCCGATCCGAAAAGGTCCCCAGGACGGCGCAGCCCACCCGGCCCAAGGCAAGCTTGAGCTGGTGGGCGACGGACGAGTCGACCTGTACGCCGGATTATGAACGCGAGACGCGCCCTGAGCAGGCGTTCTGTTCGTCATGCACCCGCTCAGGGCGTCGCCAGGGCGTCAGGGCTTTTCGTCGGGGCTGAACAGGTTGTCGATCGCGTTGCGGGTGCGTTCCTCGCTGGCCGGCATCAGGTGCGTGTAGACGCGGAGGGTGAAGCCGGGGTCGGCGTGGCCGAGGTACGACGCCAGGGCCTTGATGCTCTCCCCCGCGTCGAGCAGCGACGAGGCGTAGAAGTGGCGTAGCGCGTGCATCCCGGTGGCGCGGGTCGGCGTGATGCCGGCCGCCACGACAGCGGGACGCCAACTCTTGTTGTCGAAGGTGCGCCGGTTGATCGCACCACGTCGGGTGGTGGTGAACAGCAGCGGGAGTGACCCGCTCGTCGGTGGCCGGGTCCTCCCACGGCAGGGTGAGCGACACCGGGGCGAAGTCGTCGATGTGCTGCCGCAGCACCTGGGCGACGGAGTCGGGCAACGGTATCCGGCGGTCCCGGTCATTCTTGGGCAACCCGAAGACGAGCCGGGAGCGGACAAGCTTGACCTGACGGCAGACGTGCACCCACCCCGCGTCAAGGTCGATGTCGTCGACCCCGAGGCCAAGGATCTCCCCCTGCCGCAGACCGCAGCCGGCCCCGAGGTCGACCATGGGGCGGTATCGCTGGGCGAGGCCACCGCGGATTGCCGAAACTTGTTCATACCGCCACGGCACCACCCGGCGTTGCACCGGTCGCGGTGGCTTGACCGACTTTGCCGAACACGGATTCTTGGCAATCCGCTCGTCATCGACCGCCGCGCCGAGGATGGTCCGCAGGTGAGCGAAGACAACGGCCCGAGTCGCCGGAGCCAGCTTGCCGACCATGCTCGCGTCCCACTCCCGGATATGGCCCGGCTTAATTTCGGCCAGCTTCTTGGTACCGAAGAACGGCAGCAAATGCTTGCGTACCCGGAACTCCGTGCTCTCCCGGGTCGACTCATCGAACGAACGCGTCCGTAGCCAGGTCTCCGCGTACTCCGCGAAGGTCATTCGACCGGCGACCGGGTCGACGTACGAGCCGCGTAGCTTGTCCGACTCGGTCGAGACGAGGAATGCCTCAGCCTCACGCTTGGCCCGGTCCGGGAACGACTTCTTGCGCTCCTTGCCGTCCGGGCCGATGTACCGCACTCGGTAGCGCAGGCCCTTGCCGAACAGTTCCGTCTTGACCCGCTCCCGCTGCCCACCGGGGTGGCGCAGCGTCTTGTACCAGCGATCCTCTACGTGTCCCATCAGGCCGCCGCCTGCTCACGTACCCAGGACCGGACCGCTTCTGGCTCGTACCGCAGGTGTCGGCCGACCCGGGCCGCCGGCGGACCGTACTTGACCTTGCGCCAGCGGTACAGCGTTTCGGTTGGTACCCGCAGGTACGCCGCCACGTCCCGAATCGTCCAGAGCCCATCGTTCGCCACCGTCACAGCCCCTCCCCCGTCGTGCCGTCCGTTCCTGTCGGTGCGGTGTCGCGGAGCTGGGCGGCGCGGTCCTTGGCGGCGAGGAGTTCGCGGCGCCAGCGGGCACGTTCCCCGATCGCCCGTAGCAGCCGATGGGACATGGGTCCCACGTCGGGATCGTCGGGACGGGCGAGTTCCCAGGCGTGCCGGACCGGTTCGACGGTGGCGCCCTGGTCGTCGACGCCATCCAGGCCGACGCTGACGCCGAGCAGCGCCCGTACCCAGGCCCGTACGTCGTGCTTGTGGTCGCTCAGCGTCTTGCCGGACCAGTCGCGGGAGATGAGGATGCGCCGGCCGCCGATGCCGAGGGTGTCCCGTTGGTGCACTTTGCCCTTGCAGCGGCCCGGCTTGAGCTTTGCGTGTGCCCGCTTCGGTTGGATGCCGTAGAGCAGCCAGTTCGCGCAACGGTCGGTGCACGGGGTGATCTGGAGTGCCTGCCAGAGCCGGTCGAGGTGCGCCCGTTGCCGGTCGGTGGTGATCTTGTGGGCGTCGCCGGTGTGTTTGGTGATGTATTTCGTGATGTAGCGGATCGTCCGTTCGGCGTCTTCGGTGCCGGGCATGACGCCCCGTGCGTCGACTTGGGAGCCGAAGCGCACGACGTGCACCGGTTCGGCGTCCGGGTCGTCGTCGATGGCGTCGAGGGCTTCCGTCCAGGTGGTCAGCGGCGCGCGGGTGTCGGGTCGACCCATGCCGAGGTCTGTTCGTCCCAAACGGGTAGCCGGTCGAGGGTGTACCGCTGCACATCCACCGCCGGCCACCACACCTGGTGATAGGTGGCCGCCGCCACGGTGCGCAACACGTCGCGAGGAATGGTGCCCCGGATGGCGAAGTGCGCGTGTGGAGCGAGACGGCGTTGCGGCTCGACGCAACCGGCGTACTGGACATTCCAGCCCTCACAGCGGCGCAGGTTCTGCCAGAAGCGGTCCAACAACCGAGGGAAGTGCACGGCGTCCCAAGCGGCGCGGCGGTAGTCGTACCGGTCGGGGTTGAGCGGAGTGCCGTCGGGGCGAACCGGGCCGTAGGAGTCGAGGGTGAGCGTGAGCCACATCGACGGCCGGTAGGTGGTGCCGTCCGGGGCGGTGTAGGTCTTGCCGACGGTGCGGCGCTCGACCTTGCGCCGAGGCAGGTCGGGGGCATCCTGGCGACGGCGGGTGGAACGCTTGCGGCGCCGGCCGGTGTCGTCGTCGGCCTGGTCGTCATCGCCGGTCGAGCGCGGCGGAGCGATCCGGCCCCGGAGCCCTTCGGCCGCGATTGCCTCTTCCACTTCGCGGATTGCCTCGTCGAGGTCTTCGACCTGGTCCCACTGGCTTGCCCGGGATGCCTCGTCACGGGAGAACTCCAGGTGCCCGCGTAGCAGGATCAGCGCCTTCTGTTCCTCGGTCGCCGGGTCCGGTGGCGGTAGCGGCTCGTCGTCGCGGTGCCAGCCTTCCCGGATCTGGGCCTGCCGCAGCCGGCGGTTTTTCTTCGCGCAGGGCGCGCACTTGTCTTCGCGGGTGGCGCCGCAGGGCAGGTCGATGACCTCGGTCAGGCCGGTGTTCAGGTCGGTGCGACGCATCGCGAGAGGGCGGACGCAGACGCCGTATTCGGCGGCGATTTCCTTGAGCACGTCGACCGAGCGGGGTAGGGCCATGCGGGCCGCCCGCGACCCCGGCCGAGGTGGTGCAGCCGGGGTCGGGGCGGGTTCGAGGCCGGGCAGGGTGGCAGCGGTCATCGGATGATCCCGACGACGTGCGGCCGGTTGGGCTGGACACGTGGAGGCAGCACGGTCAACGCAGCCGGGACAGCCGGCGGAGCGGGCGCGGCCGGGCGGACCGGTTCGACATCGGTGGCCGGGGCGGGTTCCTCTGTCCGGGACGCGGCCGGTTGCTGCGGCTTGACGGCCGGCGGGGTGATCGGGGCGTTCGAGAGGACGACTTTGACCAGGGCGAGGAAGGCCAGCGACGGCACCGCCGCCACGGTCCAGCCCCATACCGACGGTTCGGCTTCCGCGACCTGGGCGGCGAGGGACAGCAGCGCGAACGCCACCAGGAGCAAGGCGACCAGGCCGACGGGACGACCGGCGCGACGGCGGGCGCGTAGGTCCAGGCCGAGGTATATCGCCATCAGCTCGACGGCTACGGCGTTGGCCCAGCCGATCCAGTGCGGCTGACCGTGGGCAACGGACAGGTCGTGAACGTGAGTGAAGGCGGCAGCGCCGGCCATGGTGCCGATGGCGAGCAGGATCACCAGGCGTACCGCGGATTCCGTGCGCGCGTTCATCGCCACTCCTCCAACGGCTTCTCGCGGATGGTCAGGTCGATGCGGATGCGCCGGCCGTTCATGTCGTCGCGGCGGTTGACCATGTGCGCCAGGCCGTGCAGTGCGGCGGCGGTCTGGTGGGAGGGGCCGACGAGCCGGATGCGCAGCGGACGCCGGAGCCGGTTGACGATGCGGGTGAGGGGGTTCACGGCGGTTACCTCCGGGCCGGTCGAATGTCGGTGCGGATGTAGTCGGGAGGGGCGCCGAGGGAGGCGACCGCTTCGGAGAGGCAGCGCCACAGCGCCCACGCCTCGTCGGGGGTCAGGGACATGCGTCGCCGGCCCGCGCCGACCGCGAGATAGACCGGGTACGGGTCGGGCCGATCCGGGTCGACGCGGACGGACACGGCGGTGACCGGGTCGGGGGTACGCAGCCGGTAGAAACGGCGACCGGTCGCGGTCATCGGCCGTCACCGCCGGTGTCGCGGTCGAGGAGGTTGCGCAGCGATTCGGGCAGCAGCGGGCCGGACGGTTTGCGCGGCAGCGGTGGCCGGGCCGGTTCGGTGGCGGTTTCCCGGCCGACCTGGGCGAGGATGTCCGCCGCGTCGACCGGCGCCGGGTACTGCCGCGCCATGTCGCGGATGTCGTCGTCGGAGACGTACGAAAAGCGGACCCGCATCGGATCGGGAGTGCCGTCGAGGATCACGTACCCGACGCCCTTGGCCCACCGGGGCATTTGGTCAGCCAGTGCGCCCCGGTTGCGGGCGCCGTCGCCGAGGACCATGTCGACCTGTGACGCCTCGGTGAGGCCGAGCGCGATGCGGGTCGGGAACAGGTCCCGGAACGGCAGCACGTCCTTGCGCGGGTCCTGCAACGCGGCCACCACGAGGACGCCGACGCCGGCCCCTTGGGACAGCAGCAGGCCCAGCGACGACGCGATGCGCTTGCGCAGCTCGACATCTTGCAGGTAGGCGGTCAGTGCGGCCATCTCGTCGACGACGACCACGACCAGGGGGTCAGCCTCGGTCGGCGTGTGCACCCGTACCGTGCCGGCAAGCCGGGTCTGCCGTTCCCGCAGCACGGTGACGGCCTCGTCAAGGAGATCGGCCATGGCCTCGAACGACTTGCAGGCGAAGCGGGCGAACATCGGACGGCCGAGCGCGAATTCCATCCCGCCCTTGGGGTCGATCACCCAGAGCCGGACGAGGCCGGAGGCGATCCCGCCGCCGAGCACCCGCACCAGCGACCACAACACCGACCCCTTGCCGGAGCGGGTCGCCCCACCGACGAGAACATGCGTGGCGAGGAGGTGCAGCGACCAGGTACGCAGGTCTTCTCGCCGGGCCAGGGGCAGCGCGGTGAAGTCCGGCACCGCCGGCACGTCGAACGGCTTCACCATCGTGCGCAGCGCATCGGTACGCACCACCGCCAGGTAGACCAGCGTCGGCCGATCTCGGTACCGCACCCGGTCGACCAGCCGCAGCAGCCACGCCGCGTGTCCGGTGCGGGTCGGCGGGTCGCCGGGGCGTTCCGAGTAGACCCGGACGTATCGCCGGCCGAAGGCGTATGCAAGGTTGGCGCTGACCGCCTGGAACTGTTCCGGTGTCTGGCCCCGGACCATGCGGACAGTCAGCACATCGAGCGCCTGATCCGAACGCACCCGCAGCAGTTGCGGCAGGACCGGCCGATGGTCGTACGTGTCGGCGAGCCGGCACAGCGTCATGGCCTCCCGCCACACCCGCCGGTAGACGAACACCCGCCGGAACGAGCCGAGCAGCGGACCGGCTAACCAGGTCCACCAGGACGACTCATCCCGCCAACGCCACACCGCCGAGGCCGCCGATCCGAGCACCAGCGGCACCACCAGCCCGGACCAGCCGAACTCGACGTACAGCCACAGCGCCAGCAGCGCCGAGCCGGTGGCCACCGGATGCCGCAGGCACCACCACACCGCCCGCCCGGACCAGCGCAGCACCAGGCCGAGCAGCACCGCCCAGAGCGGCAACTCGAAGCGCTTCGGCCGGATCACCATCAGATCCCCGGCCGAGGTCATCACCACTTCACCGCGAGGCCGCCCGATCACCAGGCACCCCGCAAAGACCGAACCCGACACACGCCACACCTGGGCCAGCCACGGCCAGCCCGACGCCTACCCTTGGACACGTCACGACCTCTCTCGACAGAGCAGGGGAAGAGACACCAGGGGCGGGGCTGCCGTCCGCCAAGACCAGACAGCCCCGCCCCCACCAGATGCGGCTACGCCGCCGCCTTCTTGCCGCCGACCACCGGAGCCCGCAGCCCGGTCGCCCGCAGCGAGTACGCCATCCGACCGTTGTTCGCCACGTACGGCGTCACCGTCATCCCGTCGAACTCCACCGCCTCGAACGGCGCACCCGTAGGCGGCACCGGCTGGTAGTCAGCCGAGATCTTCACCGTCGTCTCCCGCGACCGCTTCCCCAGCTCAGGGTCAAGGTCCATCACCCGGACCTGCCACACCCGCTGACCGGTCACCTTGTCCTTAGCCGGGGACCGCCGGCCGGTCTTCTCGTCGTAGTCCTCGACCTCACCCAGCGACTCGGGCACCAACGCGCACCCCGCCGGGAACACGTCCTCGAACCGCACGGCGAACCTCGTCCCGCCACGCAGAGCCATCGCTCACCCTCCAGGTTGTTAACTTGTCTGCCAAGTTGCGGTCCAAGGTAGACGGCACTTGGCAGACAAGTCAACAAGTGGTTGGAAGTCAGCGCAGGGAAGCACTCAAAGCTCGGGGTTCAGTCGAGGTCAGGCCGCCGACTGACCGACTGGCAGGCGCGCCCACCAGGGTGACGCGAGCCAGGGCCGCTACGGACGTGCGAACCACTCAGCGGTTTCTCGAGTCGGTTCCGATCGCAGAATTCAGTAACGCAGTAGATACTGCACTCGAGATCCGACGTGTAGAGTGCAGACAACTTGGTACGAGAACTTGGTACGAGAACTTGGTACGAGAACTTGGTACGAGAACTTGGTACGAGAACTTGGTACGAGAACTTGGTACAAGAACTTGGTACAAGAACTTGCTATGACAACTTGCTACGAAACCTCAGTAGTTGAAGTGCGCGCTAGGCGCTTAGCGCACGTGGCCTCGACTGGACAAGCCACATCCATGCAGGCCGCCAACGACGAACGAGCCCCCGCCGTGCCGGCCAAAGCGAAGGCGGGAGCCCGTCCACGGGGCTCGGCTCACTCTTGACGTGAGCCGAGCCCTACCCAATCTTTGAACATTGCCACGATCAGCGCCGCTACGATGGCCGAGACGAGCCTGACGAACCAGCCCCCCACAGGCCTCATCCAGCGGAGTAGACGAGGACAGTTCATGCGGGCCATGCCGCGCAACCGAAGCTTGGCCCGCCGGTGATACTTGGTCAACACTCCACCTCTCACGACGCGAAGAATTCGCCGCTAACCCTCTAGCGACGTCCTGTGTCGTGCATCGCGTGGCTGGTCGAGTTGACCCAGAATGAATCCTAGCGCTCAACGCGGGAGAAATTGCAAGTCACGCCTCCCAATTTCGGCGCATCTCAATTGGATCTTCGCAAGATTGGCGACACGCCCCGACGGTCACTTGACAAGCACTCGCCCTCTCTATAGGTGCCCATGGTGGTGGCGTGGGCCCTCGCGCTAGCTTCCGACTGCAACAGGCGGGTATAGGTACAACGTCCTACCTGGCCGCAGATCATGGAGAAGTCCGACGACGCTTACTACGCGGCGTCTCAGGAGGTCGAGCGTTACGCCCGAGAGACCCTAGCCGGCGGTCGGCGGTACATCTATGAGGCAGAGATGAAGGAGCGTCGGCGTACCCATGGGATCCCGGGGCATGAGGCTACGCCGCAGGAGTGACGGGCAGTCCGTTCGGGAGCATCGAGGCCAGGGCTACGGCTCTGGCCTCGATAATTTTCATCCGGCCTTCGTACTCGATGGGTTCGCGGTGGGCGGCCTGGCTGGTGACCTGACCGGGCCACTTGCGGTAGAGCAGGCCGTGTTCGCGGGTGAAGTAGCCCTCGCTGACCGCGCTCGCCGCGAGGAGTAGGCCGGTGTCCTCGGAGGCCGGCAGCGCCATCCAGCCGCCGAGCGCCAGGAGCAGATCCCGGCGGATGCACAGTGTCGCGGGGTGAACCTGAGCGCGGTAGCCGTTGGCTTGCCAGAAGGCGAGGACGGCACCGCGGCTGATGGGTCCGCCGTCGGGGTCCTGGTCCCATCCGACGGTTGACCCGTCGGGCATCAGGTCCAGGACGCGGGAAGTCGTCCAACCGATCTGCGGATGAGCGTCGAAGGCGGCGATGTCGCGGGCGAGGGCGCCGGCCGTGAGTTGGTCATCGGCGTCGAGCACCTTGACCAGGTCGCCAGCGACGCGGGACAGAGCGAGGGTACGGGCAACCCCGGGCCCGCCGGGACGACCGCCGCCGATGCTGATGCGAGGGTCGTCCGGCAGCACCTGAGCCACTGTTCCGGTCTGCCCGTCCTCCTGGACGAGCCACTGCCAGCCCCACCCGTCGGGCATGTCCTGCTTGACCAACGAGTCATACGCCCCGGCCAGGTACTCGACGCTGGGCGCGTGGACCGGGGTGATGACCGAGACGAGGTGCGTCAAGTTTTCCACCGTTGCAGTTTGTGGGAGTAGACCAGTTCCGTCCGGTCGCCCGGCATCACCACATCGGCCACCTCGACGACGCGACCGGTGGTGTCGATGGAGGTCTTGCGCACGGTCAGAACGGAGACGCCGGGGTCGATGTCGAGGAGTTCGGCCTCATCCGGCGACGGCGGACGCGCCCGAACCTCCTCGTCAATGCGGTCCAGCTCGACGCCGACCGTGTAGAGCTGGTGCTGTGAGCCGCCGGGCCACGGCTCCTTGCTGGCGTCAAGCAGGTCCGGGTTCGCGGCCACCAGGTCATAGGGCAGGTATGAGTACGACATGGTCAGCGGCGCGTTCTCATGCCGCGACGAGGTCCAGTACACCCGGCGCAGCAGCGGCGCACCCGGCTCCACTTGCAACGCCGCCGCCATGTCCGCGTCCGCTTTCACGCGGGTGAACTCGGCGTGAAACTTGAGATCATCGACGGTCAGGCCGGTGTCATGCTCGGTCGCGCCGGTCTTGACCCGCTCCTCCTCGTCGAGCAGGACCCGGTCCTTCTCCCACTGGTACCGCTCCGCGTTACGACGCCGTACCCGCTGGCGGGGTGCCCGTACGTAGGTTCCGCGCCCCTGCTCCGCGCGGACCAGGCCCCACTCGCGGAGCTGGCGGATGGCGTTGCGGACGCTGGTGCGTGACAGGCCCGACGTGTCGGCCAACTCGGTTTCGGACGGCATCAGGGTGCCGGGGGCGAGTTCCCCGCTCGTGATCTTGACCCGCAACTCTTCAGCGAGTTGCAGGTAACGAGGGCGCCAGTCCCGGCCATGCACACCGGTCACCGTACCCCCTAGACGTTCCAACGACTGCCAGGTGGTCCCACCCGCCGGCCGCTCCGGCACCGGATCCACCGCCACGGCCGGCAAACGCGGACGATGCGCAGCGGCAGGAGCACGGCGGGTGCTGCGGCGATCAGTCGCGGTCATCGTTGCCCTCCAACGGTCGTCCCTTGGTCATCACTCGCCACCGGACGTAGGTCAGTTCGTAGATCAGCCGGTCGAGCTGCACGCGCGAGAGCAGCACGGATTCCGTCCCGCCGGAGCGGGTCGCGTCGACCTTGACGACCGGCTCCCGGCGGCGGAACCGGTCGAGGAGCAGTTGCACGCTCACCCAGCCGCTACGCTCGCTGCCGATCGTGGCGAGCAGCCCCCGATGCATCGGGTCGTTCGGCCCACAGCCCCGACACCAGTCGGGACACTCGGCGTCCTTCGCTGCCCTAGCCGGCCGCGCGCCGGTGGGCTCGTCAGTCGTCATGCTCGCCCCCTTCGGGTCCGGCCTGGGCCAGTAACGACCGCAACTGCTCTACCAACTGCCTGACCTGGGACAGAGGGAGTTCCGCCCAGGGAGCGCCTACCCGGCAGGAAACGTGCACCATGACTCGCGGAGCCTGGCCATCGGAGCCGACCAGGTAGGACACGACCGATCCGGACGCCCAGGCGTCACCGACCTTTAGCGACGCGCCCCGGTGACGACGCTGCATGTACGACATCACCGGCGGGATCAAATGCCCGCACCGATCCGACGCGCACCAGTCCGGATGCACAGGCGGCCTCGCCGGCCGGCGTGGCGTACTCACTGCAGCCACCTCCCACCGTTACCCCGGTACGCCTGCCTCAGGGTCATGAAGAGCGGCGGACGCAGCGCCGGGAGCTCTCGGGTCCACTCTGGCGACCAGCGCGACGAAGTCCGGTAGCCGGCGGGATTGGCCTCGATAGGACGGCTGCCTGCCGCAGGAATGATTCGATCTGCCCGTCGACGTGAGCGCCAAAACGAGAATCAGGAACGTCGACGATGAGAGCCAGGCATCGCACCTCCACACGTAGGGAGCCGGCGACCGACCAGGGGGACCAATCGGCCGCCGACCCGACAGAAGGCACGGCGCACCGTCCGACACCGGACGGGTCGGGTATCGCCGAGCCACCTTGTACGCGCGGCCACCGCAACCGGCCCACCAGGACGCCGCGCCTCACGCGCGACCAGGCCGACGCAGCACCACCCCTGATACACGCCGTCACCTCAGCCGCACACTCGGAAACGTACCTACGAGTGGACGACTTGTCTACACAGCAAAACGACACTTCCGCTTGGCACTTGGTAAGACAAGTGCCAGGTACGGTGAGCAGGTGCCCACCCCGCACTACGGACAGCCGCGCTACCGGGTCATCGCCGACGAGTTGCGAAAGCGGATCGAGAGCGGCACTATCCCGCCGGGCGCCCTGCTGCCAGCCGAAAGCGTCCTCACCGCCGAGTTTCGGGTAGCACGCGGCACGATCCGCAAGGCGCTAGCCGCGCTACGGGAGGAAGGTCATGTCGCCACCGAGCACGGCAGAGGCACGTACGCGACTCGACAAACACCGAAGCCGACAGATGATTCAGGAATCAGGCAGCGGGAAATACCCGCAGATGCGCACCTAGCGACCCTGTTCAAGGTTGAGGTCGGAACAGCAATAATCGAGCGAGAGACTGTCATTCGACGGGAAGAGCAAGTCGATAAGGTGATCAGGAGTTATCATCTACACAACGCGCCTCTTCGCCACCAATAGCTCACTTACCACACTTCCCCAGGATAGGTCCTAGACTAATCGGCCGGCACAGACCATAAGCCGGTCGCAGCAAGCGCTCCACCTGCATCACCCCTGGTGAATGTCGAAGCAAGGCACCAAATTCCCATCAAATCGGTTTGACATATGGGCCAAGCGGACAGGCCCCGGGCGAATCGACGGCAGACCAGATGACGACCAGCGGTGTCGGCCATGCGACAAAGGCGGCGAGCTAATCCGAGTGAATCGTACATATCACATCGAACAACGCTGTCATTTCGCCGGAACGAGGACGGCACCCCTTGACCCGATCCCCTGATGGTCTAGCCTCGCCCATCCGCGCTCGCTAGGGTTGCGGACCTAGAGCCGCCCGCCCGGAGGAGGTCGCCCTATGGCGAGCCATTCTAAGCGCAAGCTTCGCAGCGATTTCAGCTTGGGTGGTGAGCAAGCCGAAGCGGACTGGTTGCTGAACGAGGCATTCTACGAGACCGCCATTTATCAGGTCATGACATCCCGTTTGCAGAAAAAGAACTTCTTAGTTGGCCGAACTGGCAGCGGGAAATCTGCGTGCCTTCAGACTCTTGAACAACAGTACGCGGAACATGTGATCCGCATAGACCCAGAAGACCTTTCACTTCCCTACATTACCGACCTTGGAGTCGTTCGATACCTATCGTCGCTAGAGGTCCACCTTGACCCATTCTTTATAGCACTCTGGAAGCACGTGCTCTTGATTGAGGTCATCAAACATCGTTACAAGGTTGACTCTCAAGCCAAGAAACAAAGCGTTATGGACATGCTCAAAGAAAAAGTCAAGCGCGACAGGAGCAAAAGGGCGGCGCTCGATTACTTAGAGGAGTTTGAAGGCAAGTTCTGGATTGAGACCAACGAAAGACTGAAAGAAATTACACGAAATTTCGAGCGCCAGATCACCGCCGAGGCCAGTATTCCAACCAGCATTCCCGATTTTTCGTTGAGCGTCGGCAGCTCTAAGGCCAGCTCAAATGCCGAAAGAACCGAGCTAGTCAGTCGGTTTCAGCGTATCGTCAATGAGACACAGCTGCCCCGCCTGAATAAAATGATCACTGTTCTCAAGGATGATATCCTGGACGATCAGAACTTTACTTATGTCGTAATCGACGACCTAGATCGGGATTGGGCGGATCAGAAGATCACCAATGATCTGATTAGATGCCTTTTTAGGGCCGTTCACGACCTTAATAAGGTTCAGCACCTCAAGATTCTTGTCGCGCTCCGTACGAACATTTTCGAATCGCTCGATTTTGGACGAACGGGTGGCCAAGAAGAGAAATTTCGCTCCTTAATAGTACGAATGTCCTGGACCAAGAGTGACCTGAAAGAGCTTCTAAGTTCGAGAGTTTCGCTAGCCGCCCGGAAGGCTGGATTTGGGGATGTAACCTCGATCTCAGATGTTCTACCTCAAACCAACCGCACTCGCGGCTCCGCCCTCGACTACATCTTGAATCGCACGCTCATGCGCCCACGAGACGCCATTAACTTCTTCAATGAATGCTTTTCCTTGATTGGCGGACGCGAGCGGCTCACATGGGTGAACATTCATGCCGGAGAAGCCGCATACTCGGTAAATCGGCTGCTGGCGCTGCGGGACGAATGGAAGCCAACCTTTCCAGGGATCGAAAGAATCTTCAGGGTATTCACTGGAGCCCGCAACACCCTCACCCCTGAAGAAATGCGCAAGCGGTTGGATGACTGTGCCTTACTTGCTGCGGAAGCCGACTTTCCGGGTGCGGTATGGATGACAGAGCTGAGCGAACCCCTCTGGTCTGGATCAAGCGCAGACGAATTTGCAGTAAGTTATCAACCCCTCATTCGCCTGCTACACAATATCGGCTTCATCGGCTGCATCACAACAAGCCATGACGGTTCCGATAGTCCGGCAGTCTACAGCTACGACGACGCAACCTTCCCCGATCTCCTTGGGAACATCCGAAAAGTTACCGGATTCGTCGTCCATCCAGCTTTTCGCCCAGCCCTCGATATATCAGGCTGAGAAGAAGAGACGCAGGACGCTGCCCGAGAATGAACCCGCCCCGGAGCCCCCGGAGCCCCCGGCGGAACTGCCGATTTACTCTGTTCTAGATCAAGGCACCGCGCTCCGCGCGGTGCGGGGCGGCAAGCCCGGCCGGCGGCAAGCCGCCCCGGCCGCCTACGGCGCCGGGGCGGTCAGCCACCGACAGCCGCCGGGACACCGCCCCCAGCACGTCAGGAGCGAGGCCCAGCGAGGCCGTGACGGAAGCCAGCGGCTCGACCTGGTTACGTGGTCAGGGCTTCCGGCTGCCGCGCCAGTCCAACCCCGGGACTGGCTTGCCACCGTGTCACCGGGTCGCGGCACCAGCTCGACCGCCAGGACGTGCCCGACCCACTCCCCCACAGTCGCCCGCCGTCGACGACGACCAGGCCGCCACCGAACCATCAACCGCCGCCGCAGGCGAGATTCAGCTGATCGACGAGTCAGGCGTTCCCGGGCCGTCCCTGGGCCGTCTGGGCCGTCGGTGGGCCGTCAAACGTCGGCCAATGTTGACCCTGAGCGACCATCGACACCCGGGCATAGAACCAGCTCAGAGCCTTGATGACGGCTCTGAGCTGGTGGGCGACGGACGAGTCGACCTGTACGCCGGATTCTGTGCGCGGCGCGTACCTCAGAAGAGGTCTTGGCGCCGGCGGCGGCCATCCATCTCGGCCTACCGTTGCCGGCAGGCTCATGCGGCCTACCCGCAGACATCGGGCGGGCAGCCCTCAAGCGTCTGCGCGGGTCGTCAGCTTGCGGTGACGGCCCTTTCTTGGCCTTGCTCCGGGTGGGGTTTACCGAGCCACCCCGGTCACCCGGGGTGCTGGTGGGCTCTTACCCCACCGTTTCACCCTTACCGTCCCAGCTTGGGGCGGCGGTCTGTTTTCTGTGGCACTGTCCCGCGGGTCACCCCGGGTTGCCGTTAGCAACCACCCTGCCCTGTGGAGTCCGGACGTTCCTCGGCGGCGGGTTTGCTGCCCACCGACGCGACCGCCCGGCCGACTCGTCCGTCGCGTACCCATCCTAACGACGCGCCAGCCCCCCTGATTTCCGCCCCGCACCGCCGGGCGTGCGCAACTTCAGGCTGTTGCGGCCTCCAACGCGCGGGGATCCAGCACTTTCCCCGAAGTTGCGCGGCAGCTCCCCGAAGTTGCGCGACAGCTCCCCGAAGTTGCGCGGCAGGCACCCGGAGCGCCAGCGGCCTGGGCAGGAGACACCGGAGCAGGGCGGCTGGGTTAGCCTCATGGGGTCATGGATCTTGCCGACGCCGCGTTGCTGCTCGCGGCCGGGCTGGTCGCTGGCACCGTCAACGCGGTGGCCGGGGGTGGCTCGCTCATCACGTTTCCGGCGCTGCTCGCGGTCGGGCTGCCGCCGGTGCCGGCGAACGTCACCAACTCGGTGGCGGTCGCCCCCGGTTACGGTGCCGCCGTGGCGGGCAGCTGGATGGACCTGCCGCGCGGGCGGCTGCTGGTCAGCCTGGTGCCCACTGCGGTCGTCGGTGCGCTCGCCGGGGCGTCGCTGCTGCTGGTCACGCCGGCTCGGGCGTTCGAGGTGGTCGTACCCTTCCTGGTGCTCGCCGCGACCGCGATGCTGGCCTTCCAGGATCCGCTGCGCCGGCTGGTCGGCCACCCGCGCGACCTGACGCCGCGCCGGCGGGCGGTGACCGTCCAGGTCGTGGTGGCGCTGGCGGCGTTCTACGGCGGGTACTTCGGCGCGGCGGTCGGGGTGATGCTGGTCGCCGGCCTGGCCTTGGTGCTGGACGCGACGCTGGCCCGGGTGAGCGCGATCAAGAATCTGCTCTCCGTCCTCGTCGGCATGACCACGGTGCTCGTCTTCAGCCTCGCCGGCCCGGTGAACTGGGCGGGGGTCGCGCTGGTCGCGCCGGCGGCGCTGGTCGGTGGGTACGCCGGAGCCCGGCTGGTCCGCCGGCTGCCGCCGGTGGTGCTCAAGACCGTCATCGTGGTCTTCGGCACCGTCATCGGTGGTTACCTGCTCTGGCACGCCTTCGCCTGAGCCGCCGCCGTGCGGGAGTGTGCGGGGTGTGCGGGGTGTGCGGGTGTTAAGAAGGGGCCCTTCCTCTACACGAGGCGTTAATAAGGTGCCCTTCCTTACACCTCGGCGAGGTGGGCGGTGTCGTTGACGGAGCGGACGGCGAGGCCGCCGTCGGGCCAACGGTCGAAGATCGAGATGCCGGCCGCGTCGAGGTAGAGGCGGTGCAGGAAGGCGTCACTGGCGGCGAGCGCGTCGCGCAGCATCAGCTTGATCGGCGAGACGTGGGAGACCAGCACGACGGTCTGACCGGGGTACGCCGCACAGAGCCGTTCGGTCACCCGCGCGCACCGCACGGCAACCTCGGCGAACGACTCGCCGTCGGGTGGGGCGACCCGGGTGGAGGCGAGCCAGGCGTCGAGTTCGCCGGCCCATTGTTCGCGTACCTCAGCGAAGGTGCGCCCCTCCCATGCGCCGAAGTCGCACTCGATCAGGTCGTCGTCGCGGCGTACCGGCACCTCGCCGATGGCGGCGGCGATCGCCTCCGCGGTGGCCGTACACCTCGACAGCGGTGAACTGACCACGGCCGCGGCGTCCGGGGCGAGCGCGGCCACTCGGGCGGCCGTGGCCCGCACCTGGGCCTGGCCTTTCGGTGAGAGCGCGACGTCGCCGCGGCCGGAGTAGCGGCCCTGCTCGGTGTACTCGGTCTCGCCGTGCCGGACCAGGATCAGCCGGGTCGCGGTGAAGCTGGGTCGCGGCTCCCAGGAGACCGGGGCGGTGGTCAGATCGGCGCCCGGCGCCTCGGCCCGGGCGGCGATCTCTGCCGCGCCGCCGCCGGCCGGTTGTGGGCCGCTCAGCGTACGCGGTGGCTCGACCATGCGTGGCGGTTCGACGGCGGGTGCGGTGGTGCCGGCTGCCGCGGCGGCGTCCATGGCGGCGTTGGCGAGAGCGTCGGCGTGGGTGTTGCGGTCCCGGGGGATCCACTCGAACCGGACGGCGGTGAACCGGCCGACCAGCCGGGCGGCCTCGGCCGCCAAGGGACGCAGCCCCGGGTGCTTGATCTGCCAGCGGCCGCTCATCTGCTCGACCACCAGCTTGGAGTCCATCCGGACCTCCACCTCGTCGGCGGCGAGTTCGGCGGCGGCGGTCAGGCCGGCGATCAGTCCCCGGTATTCGGCGACGTTGTTGGTGGCGGTGCCGATGGCTTCGCTGCGCTCGGCCAGCACCGCGCCGGTGGCCGGGTCGCGGATCACCGCCCCGTAGCCGGCCGGGCCCGGGTTGCCCCGGGCGCCGCCGTCGGCCTCGACCAGGAGCGTACGCGGTGCCATCGGCTACAGTCCGGACTCGTTGGTGCGGACCAGGATCCGGCGGCACTCCTCGCAGCGGATCACCTCGTCCGGGTCGGCCTTGCGGATCCGGCCCAGGTCGGCGCCGGAGAGGTCCAGCCGGCATCCACCGCAGCGACCGGCGGCCAGCAGGGCCGCGCCGAGGCCGGTGTCGGTGCGGATCCGTTCGTAGAGCTGCACCAGGTCGGCGGGGAGGTCGTTGGCGAGGGGCTGCCGGGCGGAGCGCTTGAACTCCTCCTCGCGGCCGATCTCGGCAAGGCTCTCGTCGCGGCGTTGCTCGGTGGCGGCCCGCCGCTCGCGCGCCTCGGCAAGCCGCTGTTCCACCCCCTCCAGCACGGACTGGGCGGTCTCCCGCTGCTCCATCAGCTCCAGCTCGGCATCCTCCAGGTCGTTCTGCCGGCGGTTGAGCGAGACCAGCTCGTGCTGGAGCGCCTCCAGCTCGCGGGCCGGGCCGGTGCCGGCGGTCAGCCGGGCTTCGTTCTTGGCCTTGCGCGCCCGCACCTGGTCGACGTCCTTCTCCATGCGGGCGATGTCCCGGTCCAGGTCGTCGACGGCCACCTGAGCACGGACCCGCTCGTCCTCCAGGGCGGACAGCTCCCGTGCCAGGGCCTCCAGCTGGGCCCGTTCGGGCAGTGTCCGCCGGCGGTGAGCGAGCTGGGCGAGGGCGGTGTCGATCGCCTGGAGGTCGAGCAGGCGACGCTGGACCTGGGGGTCAGCCTTCACGGTCAGGGCTCCTTTGTCGTCCGCTATGGGGTTCGCTCGCTGAGGGTGCGGTGGCGTGCACGGTCCACGGACCGGTGTCCAGGTCGGACACCAGTGTCTCGACGCCCGGTGCGGCCCGCAGCACCGTGGCCAGGTCGTCCAGCCAGGGCCGCTCGGTGGCCCAGTGGGTGGCGTCGAGCAGCGCCGGCCCGTCGGTGGCGAGGTGCTCGCCGGCCGGGTGATGGCGCAGGTCGGAGGTGAGGTAGGCGTCCACTCCGGCGGCGGTCGCGTCGGCCAGGAAGCTGTCTCCCGCACCGCCACAGACCGCCAGGGTACGCACGGCCCGGTCCGGGTCCCCGGCGGCGCGTACGCCGACGGCGGTGGCCGGTAGCACGGCGGCGGCGTGCCGCGCCAACTCGGCCAGGGTCATCGGCTGCGGCAGCCGGCCGATGCGGCCGGTGCCGCGTCCCGACCCGGCAGCGGGCGTGCCCGGCCGGGACGGTTGCAGCGGGCGCAGGTCGACCAGCCCGAGCCGGTTGGCGAGCGCGTCGGAGACCCCGGGCGCGGCCACGTCGGCGTTGGTGTGCGCGACGTACAGCGCGATGTCGGCCTTGATCAGCTGGTGGATGATCCGGCCCTTGTACGTCGTCGGCGCCACCGAGGAGACCCCACGCAGCAGCAGCGGGTGGTGCGCGACGATCATGTCGACGTCGGCGTCGAGCGCCTCCGCGACCGTCTCGGGGACCACGTCGACGACACAGAGGACCCGGCGTACGGCGGCGCACGGCTCGCCGAGCACCAGCCCGACGCGGTCCCACTCCTCGGCCCAGGCCGGCGGGTAGCGCCGCTCCAGCTCGGCCACGACGTCGGCGACGCTCGGTACGGCCGTGGTTGTGCTCACGGCGGGCCAGCTTACCGGCGTTGGCGGCATCACGGGACGTCACCTGGCCGGCCTCGGTGCACCCGGGTCTCCGCGGCAGCCTGCCGGGGAGCGCGCGATCCGCGTGCCGAGGTGTTAGGAGGGGGCCCTTTTGATACCCGAGGCGTTAATAAGGTGCCCTTCCTTGCACCCGGCGAGGGCGGTGAGGGCGAGGGCCCAGGGGAAGGTGTGCTGGTGCCGCTCGCCGGTGCCGGGCGGGTGCAACGGGACGACGTCGTCGCCGAAGAGCACCTGCACCCCCCATTCGGTGAGGCGGGCGATGCCGGCCAGCAGGGCGGGGTGGGCGGCCATCGCCTCGTTGGTGTACGGCACGGCGACCAGGGGGACCCCTCGGCCCTGTGCCTCGACCAGCAGTCCGAGGGCGAGGGTGTCGGTGATGCCGGCCGCCCACTTGTTGATCGTGTTGACGGTGGCCGGGCAGACGATCATCGCGTCGGCCGGTGGCAGCACGTCCGGGTCACCGGGGTTCTTGTAGTGCGTACGCACCGGGTGGCCGGTCTGGCGGGCCACCGCGGTCCGGTCGACGAACTTGGCGCCGTCGGGCGTGGTGACCACGCAGACGTCCCAACCGTCCTGCTGGGCCAGCTCGACGAGCCGGCCGACGTCTCGGGCCAGCGGCGAGCCGCAGGCGATGATGTAAAGCACTTCGCGGTGCCCGTCATGGCGGTGCGAACCGGTCATCAGACCGGTCCCATGGTCATACTCCTACTCCCATGTGCTCAGCTAACTCTGCAATCAGTGAAGGCGGCGCACCACGTGTGCGACGCAGGATGTCCGACATCACCTCGTGGGCGATCGGTCGACAGCGGATCTCGGACGGAGCCAGCCGGTCGCCGCGCAGCAGCATCTCGCCGGCGTTGGCCACGTCACCGATCTGGGCGAAGCCTCGGGCCAGGTCGAGCAGGTGGTGCGCCCGGCGCTCGGGCAGCAGCGCGTCGAGCCGTGCCTCCTCGATCCGTTGCCGGTGCACCTCGATCGCCCGCCCACCGTCGCCCAGCTCGACGGCCGCCGCCGCGCGGTGCAATTCCACGTTGGTGGGCCCGAACGAGGTCCAGTAGTGGTTCTGGTCGCTGCCGAGCTCGGCCGCCGCCGCATGGGCCTCGCCGAGCAGGTCGTCGACGGTGGAGGTGTCACCGATGCGGGCAGCGGCCATGGCTCCCTGCAACAGGAGTATCCCGTAGACCGAGAGGCGCTCCGGACGGCTGTCGTTGGCGCCACCGGGGGCGAGCCGGTTCGCGATGTTTACGTTCAGCTCCAGCGCCGGCCGGGCACGGCCCATCGCGACCAGGGCGTTGCAGACCCGGGTGGTGGCGACGCCAGCGAGCAACTGGTCGTCGGCGCGCTGGGCGACCGCGATGGAGCGGTCGGCGGCGAGCCAGGCCAGCTCGCACTCGCCGAGCTTGCGGAGCACCGAGGAGGCGATCTGGTAGACCTGCCCGAGCAGGTGGGCGGCGCGCTGTGCCTGGTCACCGCCGGCGTAGGCGACGTCGGCCGCCTGGGCGTCGCGCAGCAGCTTGGGCAGCGCTCGGGTGAGCATCCCGTAGCGGCCGTACTGGTAGGTCAGCCAGGCGTGGGTGACCGCCTTGTCGGTGTCCGCCAGCGGTGGCGGACACGGTGCCGTGCTGAAGTACGCGCTGACGGAGTCGTACGTCTCCAGGGCCGCCCGGATCTCCTCGACCTCGAACTGGTCGATGCAGTTGAGCGTGTCGGTGCGCCGCTCCGGGTCTTTGCCGAGCAGCAGTTGCACGTCCACCTGGAGGATGTCGGCGATCTCGTAGAGCACGGAGAACTTGTCCAGCCGCCGTACGCCTCGTTCGATCTTGTCAACCCAGCTCTTCGACTTGCCCAGTCGGTCGGCGAAGACCTGCTGCGACATCTTCCGCCGGCCCCGCCAGTAGGCCACCCGCCGTCCGATGGGCAGTTCGTCCATCTCGTCAGTCCTCCCCTGCCGCCGCCTCGGCCAGGCGCATGGGGGCCGTTCAGCGGGCGCGTCGATCCGTCCGTATCTCGTGTTTTCACTGGTCGCACAGGTTGTGCGTCAGCCGTACGGCTGATGCTCATACCTTCATGCAAGTTGCATTGGTCACCTTGCCCAAATGAACGATCGCGGACCGGGGCAGTGACGGTGTTCGACATGCGAGCCGCACCAGGGCGGCTCGGCGAGGGGAGATGGCGCCAATGTGGGCAAACGTCGGGCCGCGTGTAGCACCGCTGTCACCTTTGGAGCGGGTACGGCTGCGCCGGGTCGCGGTGCGGTACGCGATGCACGGCTGGCCGGTGACGCCCGGTGCCTGCCTGGCACGCAGCCGGTTCGTCTGCGGCCGAGCCGGCTGCCCGACCGTCGGCTGCCATCCCGCGTTGGAGGACTGGGAGCACGCCGCCAGCGCCGATCCCGCCCGGGTGGCCACCTGGTGGCGGTCCCGCCCGCACGGCGTACTGCTGCCCACCGGCCACTCCTTCGACGTGCTGGAGGTGCCCGCCCACCTTGGGCAGCGGGTGCTGGAGGCGGTGCGCACGCATCCCGTCGGTCCGGGCGTACGCGGGCCGGTGCTGGTCACGCCGACGGCCCGCTGGATGTTCCTGGTCCGTCCGGGTGACCCGCTGCGCCCCGAGCTGGAACACTGCCTGCACGTGGTGCGGCACGGCCCCGGTTCGTGGGTCGCCGCGCCGCCCACCCGACTGCCCGAGGGGCAGGTCCGCTGGGCGGTGGCGCCGGAACAGGCCCGCTGGCAACTACCGGATTCCTATCTGGTGCAGACCACCCTGATCGACGCCCTGCGCGATGCCGGGATCGCGCTGGCCCCCGCGCTGGTCCCGGGTCACCTGCCGCTGCCCCGTCGAGCCAGGTGACCCGGGCCAGGTGACCCGGCTGCCGGAAGCGGACCCCGGCGGACAAGGGCCGGTCCGGGTACGGACCGCGCTATCAGGCGTTCGACGGCCGCCGCAGCGCGCCGACGACCTTCCCGCCCAGGGCGTCGAACGACGGCCGCAGACAGGCTTGCCCGCCCACGGGCACCGACCGGTGGTCGCAGACGGGCTTTCCCGCCCACGGACGTCGACCGGCCGCACCGGCGAAGCAGACGGGCTTTCCCGCCCACGGGCACCGAACGGCCGCACCGGCAAACTCGAACCCCGCCGCACCGCCGCACCCGACCTGGGGCGGCGGAGTTTTCTCGCCCTGGCGCAAGTAGCACCAGGAAGAGCGCGTGAGCTCCGACCCCAGCGGGTATTCCGCCGCACCGTTGCTGAACGCGTGAGGGGAAGGCACATGCTCAGCAAAGAGGATCAGCGTAGATTCGAGCAGATCACCCGCCACCTGCGAGAAAGCGATCCGGCGTTCTTCGCCCGGCTCGACCAGCGGGCCCGGCTCCGGCACGGCCGATGGCTGCTGTTGCTGACCATCGTGCTGTGGGCGTCGCTGCCGGCGACCACCGTGCTGTTCGGGCGGCTGGCCGGCGCGGTCTGCGCCATGGTGCTGCTGACCAACGCGGCGCTCATGTGGCGGTTCCGGCGACGCTGGCTGTAACCGCCCGTCCGGTCACCGGTCGAGCTGCTGGTAGGCCCGCCGTAGGCGCTCCAGCAGACCTGGACCGCCGATCGCCGGCGCGGGCGCACCGAGCTGCCGAAGCAGCAGGTCCGGGCGACTCGCCAACGTCGGTGGGCGGTCCGGCAGCGGCACCGGCGACAGCCAGAACCGGTCGACGGCACCGGCGATCGGTGCGTCGGGCAGGTCGGCGAGGGCTCGGACCGCACCGGCCGGCGCGGCCTGCGCCGACCTCGTCCCGGCTCGCGCCATCTGATGCGCCGACCGCGATCCGGCCGGCGTGCCGCTGACCGGCTCGCCGTCGGCGGAGCCCTCGTCGGGGCAGTCGCCTCGGCGCTGGCTGCCGAGACCCTGAGGCCCGCCGGAATCCGACGCGGGTGCACCGGCGCCGCGTAGCTCGCGGAGTCGGTCGAGCAGCTCGGCCCGGCTCCGTCCGCGCCAGTGCAGCAGAGCGAACGGGTCCGCGTCGAACGCTTCGGCGAGCAGGTAGAAGGTGGCCGCGAGGTGCTTGCAGGGCACCGCGAAATCCGGGCACGAGCAGTGCTGCTCCAGCTCCGTCACGGTGGCGGGGAACAGCGGCGCACCGGCGGCCACGAACAGCTCCTCCAACTCCGCCGGCAGGTCACCGGCGAGCAGCCGGGCGCTGAAGAACGCCTGGGCGGCCAGTTGCTTCTCGATGCGGCTCCACAGCCGAGCCGGGAACGGCGACAGGGCGATCCGGACCCGGTACGGCTGGGCCCGCGAGCCCTGCACGAGCGCGCTCACCGCACCGGGAGCGATGTCGATCTGCAGCACCTGGCCGGCGCGGGCGTACGACCGGCCCCGGGTCAGCCGGGTGCCGAGCGCGAACGACTCCAGCACCTCCAGGAACCGGCGGGACCACCAGGACACCCCGATCGCGCCCCGGGCGCTGCGGGCCCGCAACCCGCCGTCGACCCGGCGCGGCGGACCGTAGTCGGCGAACCGCCCCCACTGCGTCGCGTCGTCGCCCGAGGCGGCGCTGGCGTCCTGGGCGGCACGGCCGGTACGCCCGGCGCCAGCGGCACGGCCGGTACGCCCGGCGCCAGCGGCACGGCCGGTACTTCCGGCGCCAGCGGCACCGCCGGTACGCCCGGCGCCGGTCGGGCGGGTCATTCGGCCACCGCCCCGGCCTCCAGGGTGAACAGTTCACGCAGTTGGGCGGTGGAAAGCTCGGTGATCCACTGCTCGCCGGTGCCGACGACCGACGCGGCCAGCCCTCGCTTGTCGGCGATCATCGCAGCGACCTTCTCCTCCACTGTGCCGGCGCAGACGAATTTGCGGACCTGCACCCGGCGACGCTGTCCGATCCGGAACGCCCGGTCGGTGGCCTGGTCCTCCACCGCCGGGTTCCACCACCGGTCGACGTGCACCACGTGGTTGGCGGCGGTCAGGTTCAACCCGGTCCCGCCGGCCTTCAGGGAGAGCACGAACAGGGCGGGTCCGTCGTCGGACTGGAACCGCGCGACCAGGTCGTCGCGGTCGGCCTTGGCGACCCCACCATGCAGGAACAGCACCTCCCGGCCGAACCGGGCCGACAGATGTCCGCGCAGCATCCCGCCGAACTCCGCGTACTGGGTGAACAGCAGGGCCTTCTCCCCCGCAGCGAGGACCTCGTCGAGGATCTCCTCCAGCCGGGCCAGCTTGCCGGAGCGACCGTCGAGCGGGGAGTCGTCGCGCAGCAGCTGCGCGGGATGGTTGCAGACCTGCTTGAGCCGGGTCATGGTGGCCAGCACCAGTCCCCGCCGCTCGATGCCGTCGCTGGCCTCGATCCGCGCCAGCATGTCGTCGACCACCGCGCGGTAGAGCGCCGCCTGCTCGGCGGTGAGGTTGCAGAAGACCTCCATCTCCAGCTTCTCGGGAAGATCGGAGATGATCGACGAGTCGGTCTTGAGTCGGCGCAACACGAACGGCCCGGTGATCCGGCGCAACCGCTGCGCGGTCTCGGCGTCGCCGTGCCGCTCGATCGGCTCGGCGAACCGCTTGCGGAACGTCGCCGCCGGGCCGAGCAGCCCCGGGTTGACGAACTGCATGATGGACCAGAGGTCGGCCAGCCGGTTCTCCACCGGCGTACCGGTCACCGCGATCCGGTGCCGGGCCGGCAGCGCGCGGACCGCCTCGGCCTGCCGGGTGGCGGCGTTCTTGATGGCCTGGGCCTCGTCCAGCACCACCCGGTGCCAGTCGACGCCGGCAAGGTCGGCCGCGTCCCGGGCGGCCACCGAATAGGTGGTGAGGACCAGGTCGGCCGTCTGCACGGCGGTCGCGAAACCCTCGCCCCGTGCCCGCTGCGCGCCGTGGTGCACGTGTACGCGCAACTCCGGAGTGAACCGTGCGGCCTCCCGCTGCCAGTTGCCGACCAGCGACATCGGACAGACCAGCAGGGTCGGCCCCGCCTCCGGCGGGTCGGCGGCGAGCAGGGCCAGCAGCTGCACCGTCTTGCCGAGTCCCATGTCGTCAGCGAGCACCCCGCCCAGGCCGAGCGACTGGAGGAACGCCAGCCAGGCCAGCCCTCGTCGCTGGTACGGCCGCAGCGTGCCGTGGAAGGAGGACGGCTCGGCCAGCGGGTCGAGCCGACGCTCCACGGACCCGGCGAGCAGGTCGCCCAGCGCCCCGTCGGCGGTCACCTCCAGCACCGGCAGGGCGTCTGGCTGTTCGCCGTCGGTCAGCCCCATACGCAGCAGGTCGGCGACGGTCAGCTCGCCGCTGGAACGCAGCAGGCGCAGCCCGGCGGCGAGCCGCTTCGGGTCCAGCTCGACCCAGCGGCCGCGCAGCCGCACCAGCGGGGTCTTCAGCTCCGCCAGCCGGGCCAGTTCGTCCGAGGTCAGGGGCTGGTCCCCGAGCGCCACCTCCCAGCGGTAGTCGACCAGGGCATCCAGTCCGACCCGGTCGCCGGAACCGGTGACGGTGCCGGGCGCGGGACGGGAGCTGGCCCGCAACCGCGCGCCGAGCCGCGCCGAGGGTCGTCGCCACCAGGACGGCAGCAGCACGGTGAAGCCCGCCGCGTGCAGCATCGGCGCCCCCTCGCGCAGGAACCGGTGGGCACCCTCGGTGTCCAGTTCCAGTGCCTCCGGCGTGGCGGTCCGCAGCGCCGCGTCCAGTTCGGGCCAGAGCCGGCTGGCCCGGCCCAGCTCGGCCAGGAGCGTCTCCTGTGGATTGTCGCCGGCGGCGGGCAGGCCCGCGCCGCGCCACACCTCGCTGGCGTCGACGTGCAGGCCCGGCTCGTCGGCCGCGCGCAGGCCGAACTGCACCCGCCAGGTGTCCGGGGTTGCCACAGCGGTGCCGAGGTCGGCGGGGAGCACGGTGAACGGGCCGTCGATCTCCTCGGTCGCGGGCTCGACCAGCCGGAAACTGGCTCGTACCGACCCGCCGGCGGCGTCGCGCTGCCAGGCGTCCAACTCCTGGCGAAGGGTGTGCAGCGCCGCCGGGTCGGCGGTGAACTCGCGGCGGAGCCCGGTCAGCGCGCCCAGCCAGGGCACCAGCGCGCCGGTGTTGCGCACCCCTCGGGCCAGGGTGGCCTCCGGCAGGGCCGCCCGCACCGCCGCGTCGGTGAGCGCGTCGAGCGCGTCGGCGACCAGCAGCCCCGGTGCGTCGGCGGGGCGGGAGGCGCCTCCGGCCGGGCGGCTCCGGTCACGGTGGGACCGGCCGCTCCGGCGAGGGTGGGCGGCATCCGGTGCGCTATCGGCGGTGGGCATCCCGGACAGTTCCGCCTCGACCACGGCGCGGGTGGCCGGTGGCAGGGCCAGCGCCAGCGCCCGGGCCCAGGCGGCGTCGGTCCCGGTGAGCAGCGGCCGCCACACCGCGCTCGCCGGCACGCCGTCCCCGCCCGCCTCGGCGGCACGGCGCGCCGGTCCGGCCGAGACAGCGCGACGCGCCGGTCCGGCCGAGACAGCGCGGCGTGCCGGTACAGCACCGGGCGCCGGTCCGGATCCGGCGGCGGGGTGCGGCGGGTCGGGTGGGTCGGCGAGGCCGGGCAGGACCCGGCCACGGGTGGCCAGGTCGACGGCGAAAGCACCGAGTTCGGCCAAATGCCGCAGGCTCGCGCCGGACGCGACGGTCAGCCCGTCGAGGGCTCGCAGCAGCGGCAACGCGACGTCCGGGGCGTACCCCAGGATGGGCACCCGCCAGCCGGCCAGGGTGACCGGGCCGCGGGCCGACGCCACCTCGGTGGTGCGGACCAGTTCCGGCGAGTCCAGCGGCGAGCCGGCGCGGGTGGGCAGGGTGAGCAACGCCGTACCGAGGTCCGTCGGTTCGGCGGCCCCGGCCAGCGCGGCGACCAGCGTGGCGTGCTCGGCGGCGAACGGGTGCGGACGTTCCCGGGGCGCCCGGCCGGGCCGGCGTGGAGCCTGCGGCGGCCGGGTGCTGTCCTCGGCCCAGACGGCCAGCCCGCGCCCGGCCAACCACATCCCGTGCACGACCAGCACGCGCCCCCCAACCGTAAGGAAGGGCCCCCTTTTAACGCCTGAGGTAGAGGAAGGGCCCCCTGTTAACACTCGGGCCAGGATAGGCGGCGGCGACCGGCTACGGTCGGCGCCATGTGCGACCTGTTGGTGATCGGCGGCCTCGGGGTGGACGTACGGGTACGCGTGCCCGGTCTGCCGCTGCCGGTGGTCGACTCCGTCACCGTCGAACCGATCGACCTGCGGATCGGCAACACCGGTGCCGGTGTGGCGCTCGCCGCGCACGCGCTGGGGCTGCGCGTGGCGGTGGTCGACGCGATCGGCACGGACCCGGCCGGTGATGTGGTCCGGGCGGCGCTGGCCCGCACCGGGATCACCCCCGTGCTGGCCGAGGACCCGGCCGGCACCCGGCGATCGGTGAACCTGGTCGACCCCGCCGGCCGCCGGATGTCGCTGTACGATCCCCGGGCCGGTGGCGGGCCCGCGCCGTTCCCGACCGCGCAACTGGCGGCGCTGTCCCACGACTCGGCCCACGTCCACCTGTCGATCATGGGTTGGGTCCGGGGCCTGCTGCCCGCCCTGCGTGAGGTGCTGGGCGAAGGGGTGGGCACCTCCACCGACCTGCACGACTGGGACGGAGAGAACCCGTACCATCGCCCCTTTGCCGATCTCGCCGAGCTGGTGCTGGTCAGCGGCGCCGCGCTGGGCGACCGGGCGGGCGCGCTGGCCGCCGCGCTGGCGCCGCGGCCCGTGCTGGTGACCCACGGCGCCGACGGCGCTGACCTGCATCTGGGTGGCGAGGTCAGTCGGGTGCCGGCGGCCACGCCACCCGGCCCGGTGATCGACACCAACGGAGCGGGGGACGCGTTCGTCGCCGGGGTCATCGCAGCCCGGTTGCGCGGGGCGACGTGGCGGGAAGCCGCCGGGTACGCCGCCCGGGTAGCCGCGGCGGCCTGCACCCACGACGGCATGGAGTACCCACCGGGGCTCCTCCCTGCGCCCTGACGCCCAGTGCCCGGCGCACCGCCACATCCGCTGCGCGACGGCGGCGGGCGGGGCAGGATGAGCGCATGGCAGGAACGGTTGAGATCCCGCTGGTGGGTGGTTCGGCGGACGGGCAGCTCGTCACCGTCGGGTTGGACCCGAACGGCCGGCCCCCGCTGACTCACCATCGGCCGGGCGCGCAGGGCCTGGCGGAGGCGGAGATCTACGAACTGGAGTCGATCGACACCGAACGGCAGCGGTGGCGCTACTGCTGGCGCGGGCAGGCGGGCTGAATCCGGGGCGGGCCACTGCTGGCACGCTCCCGCACCCGGTCAGGCGCCGACCTCGGCGAGGGAACGACCGCGGAGGCTCTCCAGCACCGCCCCGGTCACCCGCGAGGTGCTCCGGGCCTCCTCGCACACCTGCGCCACCCGCTGCGCGGTGTACTCGGCCCGCTGCTCGCGCTCGTCCCACAGCTGGTCCACCTCGGCCAGCAGCGGACCCTCGACCTCCCGCTCCACGCCTCGCAGCGCCGGCACCCCCAACCGCTGGGCCAGGTCGAAGACCTTTCCGGCGTACGGCAGGGGCAGGAACGGCGTACCCATCATCGCGGCGAAGATCAGGAAGTGCAGCCGCATGCCGACCGCCAGGTCGAAGTGGCTCATCAGCCCCAGCACCTGCTGTGGCGAGTAGGTGCCGTGCAGGATCCGCCCCCGCTCCGCCGCGATCATGTGTGACAGCACGCCGTGCGAGTGCCGGATGTCGTCGCGCTCCATCGGCACGAACAGCACATGGGCGTCGATCCGGTGCACCAGGAAGTCGCCGATCTGGGCCAGCAGCCGGTGATAGCCGTCCACGTCGAGCCGTTCGGCGGCCCGGCCCGGTTCCCGTACGCTCATCCCCACCAGCCGTTTGCCGTCCGGTACGCCCTCCTCGCGCAGCAGATTCGCCGGAAACTCCTCCGGTTGCAGCAGGAACGCCGGGTCGGCGGTGACGGTGATCGGATTGAGCAGGCCGGCCTCCTCCAGCACCATCCGCGACTCCTGGTCGCGTACGGTCACCTCGGTGGCCCCGCCGAGGGTCTCCCGCACCATGCCGGTGTCCACCGCTTCGCTGAGCGGCCCGACGCCGACCGCGTACGTCAGCAACGGCAGGCCGCGCTCCTGCGCGACGCGGACGACCCGCAGGTAACGGCGTGCCTCCTTGTCGTAGAGGATGCCGCCGCCGCCGAGGATGAGCAGATCCAGCTGAGACAGTACGGCGGCGGAGTCGCTGCGACTGACCCCCTCCCACGGCACCGCCTCCACATCCGGGTGTTCCTGCCGGGTGTGCTCCGGGTTGCGGGAGAAGACGATGATCCGGGCGGTCGGCTCCTGCTGCCGCAGGTCGGTCAGCAGTCCGGTGAGGATCGCCTCGTCACCGAGGTTGCGCCCACCGTACGAGCCGAGCACGCCGATGGTCAGTCCGGCACGCGTCATCCGTCGTACCTCCCCAGGTGTGTCCGCCCCGGTGCTTCCCCGCTGCGGCCACGAACACTCCTCCGCCCGGCCGTGCCGGAGCTGTCCCGGCTGGTGTCAAGGGCTGTCCGGAACCGGACGTCCGGGCAGGAATCGGTTGCCGTGGGCCACCGGTGTCGGCACCGTTGACGGTGTGCAGGTGGGTACGAAGAATCGTCTCCGCTGGTGGCAACTGCCCCGGGATGTCCGGTCCGCCGTCGAGAAGATCCTCGGAGACCGGGTGGTGGCGGCCGTGTCGCAGCCGGGCGGCTACTCCCCCGGCACCGCCGACCGGGTCCGCACCGCCGGTGGCCGGCGGGCCTTCGTCAAGGCGGCCAGCCCGGCGCAGAACCCGGACACCCCGGTGATGCATCGCGCCGAGGCACGCATCACCGCCGCGCTGCCGGCGTACGCACCGACTCCTCGGCTGCTCGGCTGCCACGACGACGGTTACTGGGTGGCCCTGGTGCTCACCGATGTCGACGGGCGACACCCGGCCACCCCGTGGCAGGCCGACGAGTTGGCCGCCGTGCTGGCGGCGCTGGAGTCGATGGCCGCGGCGCTGACCCCCGCACCGGTGCCGGACGTACCGACCATCGCCGAGCACCTGGCCGGGGATTTCGCCGGCTGGCGTCGGATCGCCGAGGATCCGCCGCGCGACCTGCATCCGTGGGCCCGGGCGCACCTGGACGATCTCGTCGCGGCGGCGGAGCACGGCCTCGCCGCGCTGGCCGGCGACACCCTCTGCCACGTCGACGTCCGCGCCGACAACCTGCTGGTCGACGCGGCCGGCCGGGTCACCGTGGTCGACTGGCCGTGGGCGTCCCGTGGGCCTGCCTGGCTGGACACCGCGATGCTGCTGGTGGACGTACGCCTGCATGGCGGACACGACACCGAGGCCCTGCTGCGCCGGTTGCCGGTCATCGCGGACGCCGACCCGGACGCGATCACCGGTCTCTACGCCGGTCTGGCCGGCTTCTTCACTGATCGGGCCCGCCGGCCATCGCCGCCGGGCATCCCCACCGTCCGGGCATTCCAGCGAGCCCAGTCCGAGGCGGTGCTCAATTGGCTGGCCGAACGCCTGCCCCTCTGACCCCCGCCCGCGCCCATCCCACTCCGGCGGTCATGGGGTCAGCCGCAGTGGTTGATCTTCAAAGTGCCGCTGACCTGCGAGATTGTCAGGTGGGTGGGGTGGAGGAGTGGGTCAGGAAGGGTAGGACCGCTGCGGGGAGGGCCGGCGAGTCGACGATGTCGTAGTGGGTCAGGCCGGGCAGCACGGCGAGCCGGGCGGCGGGGCGGTCCCGGCCGTCCCAGCCGGCATCCCGGTGCCCGCCGCCCAGCAGGCCGAAGAACTCCACCATGTGCGCCGGGCGCACCGAGTCGGCGTCGGCGTAGACCAGCATGGTGGAGGTGGTCATCGCGGCCACCTCCCGCGACCAGTCGTACTCGCGGCGCAGCAGCTCGCCGGTCTTGGCCCAGAGCCTCGGCCAGTCCTGTGGGCGGGGCGCGAGGCGCTGGTAGAGCTGATGCGACGGGATGCCTCGCATCCGCTCACCGGCCGCCTCGTCGGGCTCCGGCATCCCGGCGAGCACCTCGGGAAACCAGCCCTGCCGGCGGCACGGCGCGGAGACCACCACCAGCCTGCGGAGCAGTTCCCGGTGCTGGATCGCCAGCCGCAGGGCCACCCCGGCGCCGAGGGAGAAGCCCAACACGTCGGCCTCGGCCAGACCGAGGTTGGCGATCAGCGCGGCGATGTCGTCGGCCATCGACTCGTACCGCAACGGCCGGTCGACGTCCGCGGTGCGCCCATGGCCCTGCAGGTCGACGCCGATCACCCGCCGCCGCTCGGCGAGCGCGGGCCGGATCGCGGCGAACGTCTCGACGGCGCCGAACCCGCCGTGCAGCAGCACCAGCGGCCGTCCCGAACCGTGCGTCTCGTACCACAGCCGGACACCGTTGACCTCCGCGTAGCCCACCTTCCCCTCCCGTCCGAGCCGCCCGCCCGTCCACCCCGGTGCTGGCTGGCCCCGGCCTGCCTGTCCTGGGCGGATCGAACGATCTTGCTGTTGACGTGGAAGGGGCCGGCATGGCCGAGCGGCGCCGGAACCCGCTGACGAACCCGACCCCCTGATCCGCATGTGTGTTCCCCGGATATGCGCTTGCGCATGCTGGGGCGTGTGCCCATGTTCGCGGCGGCGTCACGATGGCCGAGGAGGTCTTCTATCGATGAACACTCAGCATCGTTGGGTAGCTTGTGCGCGTGACTGACGAGCAGACCAAGAGCAGCAAGGGTTCGTTCTGGCGGGAGCTGCCGATCCTGCTGACCGTGGCCATCGTCGTGGCGATCCTGGTGCGGCAGTTCGTGGTGCAGAGCTTCTTCATCCCCTCCGGGTCGATGGAGCACACCTTGGAGCGCGACGACCGGGTCCTGGTCAACAAGCTCGTCTACGGCCTCCGGGCACCCGAACGGGGCGAGATCATCGTCTTCAAGAATCCCGAGAGCTGGCCGAGCCTCCCGGACGGAGATGACCTCATCAAGCGGGTGATCGGAGTGCCCGGCGACCGCGTCGTCTGCTGCGACCCGCAGGGCCGGATCCAGGTCAACAGCCACCCACTGGACGAACCGTATGTGTACCCGGGCAACAAGATGGCCCCGGAGAAGTTCGACATCACGGTCCCGAGAGGACGGCTGTGGGTGATGGGCGACCACCGGGAGGCCTCCGGCGACTCGCTGGCCAACTACAACAGCCACGGCCAGAACATCGAGGCAGCCACGATCCCGCTGGACTCCGTGGTCGGGCGAGCCTTCGTACTGTTCTGGCCGTTGCGCCACACCACCTGGCTGACCGTGCCGGAAACCTTCGACCAGGTGCCGTGACACCCGCCGGTCTTCGTCGGACGATCCGCTCACTGCCGCCCGGCGCGCACTTCCGCGTTCAGCAGCAGCGTGCTGCGGTTCCGCTGGCCGCCGGTTCCTTCTCCTGCCCGGCGTCGTTCGGTTCACCGCAGCGGCACGCGCCCTCAGCCGTCTTGGTGAGGGTGTCGGCGTCGGCCTTGACGGTGTAGACCTCCCAGGGCTCGTTGCCGGGGCCGCGCACCCAGACCTTGTCCTGGAGGGCGTAGCAGCACTCGGTGTCGTTCTCCTCCAGGGTGATGAGGCCGGATTCGGTGAGGCGCTTGGTGGCGGCGTCGACGTCGTCGGTGCTGAACACCTCCACGCCCAGGTGGTCCAGCACAGTGGGCTGGTCGGCGTCACCCTCGATGAGCACGAGTTTCAGCGGTGGGTTCTCGACGGCGAAGTTCGCGTACCCGGGGCGACGCTTGGCCGGCTCGACGCCGAACAGCTTCGAGTAGAAGGCGACGGAGCCTTCGAGGTCGGACACGCGCAGGGCGAGTTGGACGCGAGACATGATCTCCTCCGGGCGGTTCGACGGATGTGGTTGGTGAGCCTCGACGCCCTTGCCTAGATGGCTTTCGAAGCAGCGACCCCACTGTTGCACCCTGTTTTGACATCTGTCAACCTAGAGAAATGTCGAAACAAGAGCCGCCGGTGGTGAGCTCCAACGCGGTCGCCTGCTGCTCCCCGATCGCCGTCCGCCCGATGGACGCCGATCAGGCGGCGGCGGTCGCACCGATGTTCAAAGCCCTCGGTGACCCGGTGCGGCTGCGGCTGATGTCGATGATCGCGTCGGTGGCGGAGATCTGCGTCTGTGACCTGACCCCGGCGTTCGACCTGTCCGGGCCGACCATCTCCCACCACCTCAAGGTGTTGCGCGAGGCTGGCCTGGTCCACTCGGAGCGCCGCGGCACCTGGGTGTGGTACAGGGTGAAGCCCGAGGCGTTCCAGCACCTCGGCGCGCTCCTGGAGATCTCCGCTGCCCCGACCGTTGGCGGCACCCGGTGAGGCTGCGGTTCGAGGTGCGTCGGTCCGACTCGCCGTGGGTCGACACCGTGTGGACATGCACGAGCGAGCAGGTCACTGCGATGACGTCCGTCGCGGGGGTGCATTGGGGCCTGGTGTTCTGGGAGCAGGCTGGCCGGGCGTACGCGGGCATCACCGGCCCCGAGACCCGGACCGACACGGTGCCGGTGCCGGAAGGCGCGACCTTTACCGGCATCGAGTTCGCCGTGGGCACCTCGTTACGGGCCGTGCCCACGCCGGTGCTGGTCGACGGCGGCATCAGGCTTCCCGACACCACGCGTCGGACGTTCCGGCTGGACGACGCGCGCTGGGAGACACCCGGCCCCGACGACGCCGAAGCCCTGGTCGACAGTCTCGTCCGGGCCGGAACCGTGGTCCGTGACCCGCTCGTCACCGAGGTGCTGCGGGGTCACCGACCGGACGTCTCGGGGCGTACCGTCGAACGCCGGTTCCGTGCCGCGACCGGACTCACGCAGGGCGCGGTCCGGCAGATCGAGCGGGCCCGCACGGCAGCGGAGCTGCTGGCTGCCGGCGAACCGGCCGCCGACGTCGTCGCCAAGCTCGACTACTTCGACGAGCCGCACCTGGCCCGGGCGCTGCGCTGCTACGTCGGACGCACCGTCAGGCAGTTGCGCGAGGGCGTCGGCGGCGCGATCGCCCTCGACCTGGATCAGCGCTTGACGTCGTAGATCAGCTTCAGGATCCCGTTCGAGTAGCTCTCCGACTCCCGCAGCGTCAGCAGGTGCTTGTCCCGGTCAGCCCGACCGAACAGGCTCTTTCCGGCACCGAGCAGCACGGGAAAGACGAGCAGGTTGTACTGGTCGATCAGGCCCGCATCCGACAGCCGTCGGGCCAGCTCCGCGCTCCCGTGGATGAAAATCGCGCCGCCCTCGCCCTCCTTGAGGGCGGCGACGTCCTCGGTCGAGCGCAGGATCGTCGTCGGCCCCCACCCGTCGACGAGGGCGTCCTCAGACAGCGTGGTCGACACCACGTACTTGGGCAACTCCTTGTAGGCGGCATGGTCCTCCGAACCGGGCCAGACCGGCGCGAACGCTTCGTAGCTGCGGCGGCCGAACATCAGGGCCGTCGTGTCGGCGAGCTCCTCGCCCTTGAGCGACCAGGCTTCCGGGACGAACTCAAGGTCCTTGAACACCCACCCGCCGCTGCGGTGCTCCTCCTGCGGACCGCCGCCGGGCGAGTCCACGACACCGTCGAGCGACATGAAACCGGTGTAGACCAGGTTACGCATCTGCTGTCTCCTCGTGCTCGGACAGGCTGTTGGGTTCACGCTAGATCAGGGCCACGGCGGCAGTCTTGGACGAAAACGACAGCGGCTCTCAGCTCGGCACTCACTGAGGCCGGTGGGCGGGTTGGAACAGTTCGATGAGGTTGCCGGCGGGATCGGTGAGCAGGATTTGGCGCCCACCAGGGCCGGTGATCAGGCCGCTGCGGAATGCTAGCCCGGCGGCGCGCAGTCGGTGGATTTCGGCGTCGAGGTCGTCGACGGTCAGGTGGATTCTGTTACGGCCGACGGTGGTGGCATCGGTGGGGGTGGCACGAGCACCGGAGCTGGCCGGCCCGGACAGCAGCAGTCGCAGCGGGCCGCGTACCACGTCGGCGAAGGCGGGCGCGGCGCTGGTGTTCAGGGTGAAGCCGAGATGGGCGGTGTAGAAGTCGACGGCGGCTTGGACGTCATCAACGAGATAGCGAACGCTGGCGTACTGCTCGGATGCGGTCACGGCTGAGTCTCCTTCATGAGCGGTTGGCGCTGAGGACGGGCAGCAGGTGCCTGATGCGGGTGTCGATGTCGGCTGCGGCGTGGTGGAAGGCGGGGTAGCTGGCCTGGTCGGTGTCGCCGGCAGCGGCGGG
Source organism: Micromonospora qiuiae (assembly GCF_016863555.1). GTDB lineage: Bacteria > Actinomycetota > Actinomycetes > Mycobacteriales > Micromonosporaceae > Micromonospora > Micromonospora qiuiae. The sequence goes on from NZ_BOPC01000010.1 coordinate 47,637, forward strand.
GTCGGGAATGCTCCAGTGCGCGCGCCGGGGATGCTCCGGGAAGTCAGGAACGACCTCGCGGGCCCTGTCGCACAGGCTGATCACGTAGTCGAAGCGGCGACCGGCCACCGTCTCGAAGTGCCGGGGGCGTTGGCCGGCGATGTCGATGCCGAAATCGTCGTGGAGGACCCGGACGGCGTTGGGATGAAGGCGGGGCTTGGGGCGGCTGCCAGCGCTGACCGACTCGGCCCGGCCGCCGGTGCGGTGGCGTAGCAGGGCCTCAGCGATCGGCGAACGAGCACTGTTGCCCGTGCACACGAACAGCACGCGGACGCGAGGGGATCGCCCTGGGTCAACGGGAGGTGCACATGGTGCCGGCCCCCTGCGCAGCGCCGGGTGCAGTGCGGCTCCGGCATCGGCCAGTGCGTCCGCGCAGCGGTCCAGGTCCAGGTGGTAGTAGGTGTCGCGGCCGTCGAAGCTGCTGCGGGTGGCGGTGACCAGTCCACCGTCTCGGAGTAGCCGCAGGTGGTAGGAGAGCAGGCTCTGCGGCTCACCCACCCGTGTCACGAGCTCCCGGACCCGGTAGTCGCTCTCCGCGAGCTCGGTCAGCAGCCGCCACCGCAGCGGATGGGCGGCCAAGCGTACGAACGCCGGGGGGATTTGACTCGACGACGCCATGATCGCAGAATACATCAAACCAATTTGATTGAATACTCTGATAGGTGGTCGGTGATGTCCGAGTCGCAGCCCCATCACGAAGAACTGCGGCGGCGGCTGGGGATGTCCGATGCGGTGGTGATCGGGCTCGGGGCGATGATCGGCGCGGGCATCTTCTCCGCTCTGGCTCCGGCAGCGCGGGCGGCCGGTCCCGGCCTCCTGGTCGGCCTCGCACTCGCGGCGGTGGTCGCGTACTGCAACGCCACATCGTCCGCACGGTTGGCCGCGCGTTATCCGGCTTCGGGTGGCACCTACGTCTACGGCCGGCAACGGCTCGGGGACTTCTGGGGCTATCTGGCGGGCTGGGGGTTCGTGGTCGGCAAGATCGCCTCCTGTGCGGCGATCGCGCTCACCGTCGGCCTCTACGTCTGGCCCGACCGGGCGCATGCGGTGGCGGTGGCCGCCGTGGTGGCGTTGACAGCGGTGAACTACGTCGGTATCGAGAAATCCGCCCTGCTGACGCGGGTGATCGTCGCAACTGTCCTGGCGGTGCTGGCCGTGGTGGTGATCGCTACCCTCGGCCTGGGCGAAACGGACATCACTCGGCTGAATGCCGGCGCGGACGCGAGCATCGTCGGAATCCTGCAAGCGGCGGGCCTGTTGTTCTTCGCCTTCGCCGGGTACGCGCGCATCGCCACGCTCGGCGAGGAGGTTCGTGACCCGGCCCGCACGATTCCTCGCGCCATCCCGCTGGCGCTGGGCATCACCCTTGGCGTCTACGGCATCGTGGCCGTCGCGGCGCTGCTGGTGCTCGGGCCACAACAGCTGGCGGCCGCGGCGGCACCACTGTCCGACGCCGTCGACGCCGCAGGCGTGCAATGGCTTGCGCCGCTGGTACGCGCCGGTGCCGCCATGGCCGCGCTGGGCTCTCTGCTGGCGCTCGTCCTCGGCGTGTCGCGCACCGCCCTGGCCATGGCCCGCGACCGGCACCTGCCCCACGCCTTGGCGGCCGTGCACCCTCGGTTCAAGGTGCCCCACCGTGCCGAACTGCTGGTCGGAGCCGTGGTCGCGGTGTTGGCGCTGACCACTGACCTACAGTCGGCCATCGGCTTCTCCTCCTTCGGCGTCCTCGCGTACTACGCCATCGCGAACGCCTCGGCCTGGACCCTCACGCGGGCGGAGAACCCCCCACCCCGGATCATCCCCATCGTCGGGCTGGCCGGCTGCCTGACGCTCGCCTTCGCCCTGCCGATCTCCTCAGTGGTCTCCGGCGCCGCGGTCCTGGCTGCCGGCGCTGCCGCCTACGGCATCCGCCGCCTGATCACCACACGGTGAGTCACCGCCCGGAGAACTGATCTCCAGGCCGTCGTTCGTACTGGTGGGCGCGGCACGGCAGGTTCAGTTCGCGGCGAGGCAACGCGATGAGGCGGGCCGACGCGGACGAGCATTGCCGGCCCTGGTGGCGGCGCCTACGCGGGTCCCGGTGGTGGGCTTCACGGTACGCCGGGTTACTGGATGACGGCGATCAGCTTGTCGCGGACGGGTGGGCCATTCGGAGTCGATGACGCTGTAGAAGACACTGTCGCGGTATCGACCGGTACTGAGTGAGTCCGGCAGTAGGGG
>NZ_BOPC01000011.1 GCF_016863555.1 Micromonospora qiuiae
AGCCGACAGGCGAAGCAGCCGACAGGCGAAGCAGCCGACAGGCGAAGCAGCCGACAGGCGAAGCAGCCGACAGGCGAAGCAGCCGAAGCGATGACGGCCCGGGTGCACCTGGTAGGGGCACCCGGGCCACCACCGTTCGCGGGTGGCGCCAGGACGCGACCCGTCAGCCGACGGCGGCCAGGTCGGTCAGCCGGGCCAGCGAGTCCTCCAGGTCGGCGCCGACCCGACGCAGGCCGAGGCGGAGCAGGGCGGCCTTGACCGGTCCAGCCGGCCAGCGTACGACGATGAGCCGCACGACGGTCCCGTCCGCCTCTTCGTCCGGGGTGAGCTGGACATATATCTCGGTGCGCGCCTCCGCTCGGGCACCGGCGCCCTTGGCGCGTTCGCGCCAGCCGATCAGGGTCGGCTCCTGGTAGGCGATCACCTCGGCCTCATGCGCGGCCCCGCGTCCGGCCTGGACCAGCTGCCGCCGACCAAAGCCCTCCCCCGAGAGGACCTCGGCCGCACGGACCCCGGCCAGCCAGGCCGGCAACTGCTCGGCCCGCTGCACCACATCCCAGACCGCTTCGACTGGCGCCGCCACGTGCGCGCTGCGTTCCACGAGGATCATTTCCGTCTTCCTCCAGTGAGGACATCCCACGATATCGGCACTGTATGCACAAAAACGGACTTATGTGGACGGGTTAGCAAAGACACGCCGAAAGGTATTGATTCTGGCTGCAGTTCGGCCTATGGACCGGATGCCCTGCGCCCCCTAGAGTCCCGAGCACGTTTCGCGTTTCGTTGGGAGGGCGTATGCCGCACGCACCGATGCCCAGGTTCCCCACCGGATTCCGCTGGGGCGTCTCCACGTCGGCGTACCAGATCGAGGGCGCCGCCCACACCGACGGGCGCGGAGTGTCCATCTGGGACACCTTCGCCCGCACACCCGGCCGGATCGCCGATGGCAGCAGCGGCGACGTGGCCTGCGACCACTACCACCGGTACGCCGAGGACATCGCCCTGATGGCCGGGCTGGGCATCACCGCGTACCGGTTCTCGGTGTCCTGGCCCCGGGTGCTTCCCACCGGAGCCGGCACGGTCAACACGAGCGGGCTGGACTTTTACGAACGGCTGGTCGACGCAGTGCTCGCGCACGGCATCGATCCGGTCGCCACCCTGTTCCACTGGGATCTTCCGCAGTCACTGGAGGACGACGGCGGCTGGTTGAACCGGGACACCGCGTACCGCTTCGCCGAGTACGCCGACCTGGTCGCCGCCCGCCTCGGCGACCGGGTCAAGATGTGGATCACGCTCAACGAGCCGTTCATCCACATGAGCCTCGGTCACGGCATGGGCGTACACGCTCCGGGCCGGGCGCTGCTCTTCGACGCCTTCCCGGTCGCCCACCACCAGTTGCTGGCTCACGGCCTCGCGGTCGCCGCGCTGCGCGCCCGCAGCGGCAGCCCGGTCGCCATCGCCAACAACTACTCGCCGGTACGGCGGGTCGGCGACGATCCGGCCGACCTCGCCGCCGCGGCGGCCTACGAGGCGCTGCACAACCGGCTGTTCACCGACCCGCTGCTCGGCCACGGGTACCCGGCGGAACTGGGCTTCGACGACGCCGTGGTACGCGACGGCGACCTCGACGTGATCGCCGCCCCGATCGACGTGCTGGGGGTCAACTACTACAACCCGACCGGCGTACGGGCACCCGAGGAAGGCTCTCCGCTGCCGTTCGAGCTGGTGCCGCTCGACGGCTACCCGCGTACCGCCTTCGACTGGCCGGTGGCCCCGGACGGGCTGCGCGATCTGCTCGGCTGGCTGCGCCACCGGTACGGCACGGACCTGCCGCCCGTCCAGATCACCGAGAGCGGCTGCGCCTACGACGACCAGCCCGACGCGCAGGGCCGGGTGCACGACCCGGACCGGATCGTCTACCTCGACGGTCACCTCCGGGCGGTGCATGCCGCCATCGCCGACGGAGTCGACGTGACCGGCTACTTCGTCTGGTCACTGCTGGACAACTGGGAGTGGGCCGAGGGCTTCACCAAGCGCTTCGGTCTGGTGCACGTCGACTACCCCACCGGGCGGCGGACGCCCAAGTCGTCGTACGCCTGGCTGCGTGACGTCATCGCGACGGCGCGGCGGGAAACTCCCCGGTGACCACCGTCGACCCGGCCCCTGCCTCGCTGCCGGCGGCGCTGGCCGAGCCGACGGTGCCGGTGCGGCGGGGCTGGATCGCGCTGCTGTTCGCCGCGAACCTCGGCGTCTGGATGGCGTTCTTCACCCCGATCCAGGTGCTGCTGCCCCAGCAGATCGGGCAGATCGCGCCGACGCACAAGGAGAACATGCTGGCGGTGGTCACCGGATTCGGCGCGCTGGCCGCGGTGATCGCCAACCCGCTCGCCGGGGCGCTGTCCGACCGGACCTGCCTGCGGCTGGGCCGGTGGGCCTTCGGCCGTCGCCACGTCTGGACCCTCGGGGGCGCGCTGCTCGGCGCGCTGGCCCTGGTGCTGCTCGCGCAGGCGCGTACCGTGCTCGGGGTCACGGTCGGCTGGGTCGCCGCGCAGGTCTGCTTCAACGCGATGCTGGCCAGCCTGACCGCCGCCGTGCCGGACCGGGTGCCGGTGGCGCAACGCGGCGCGGTCTCCGGTTGGGTGGGCATCCCGCAGACGCTGGGGCTGGTGCTCGGGGTGGTGCTGGTCACAGTCGTGGTCACCGGCAACGCCGCCGGCTACCTCGCGGTCGCCGCAGCCGTGGCGCTGCTCGCGCTCCCGTTCGCCCTGCGTACGCGAGACGACCCGCTGCCGCGCCCGCACCGGCCGGCGCTGCGCGGTCTGCTCGCCGGGATGTGGGTGTCCCCGCGCCGCCACCCCGACTTCGGCTGGGCCTGGATCACCCGCTTCCTGGTCCAGCTCGGCAACGCCTTCGGCACCCTCTACCTACTCTACTTCCTCACCGACGGGGTGCGGGTGGCCGACCCCGAGAGCGGGCTGCTGGTGTTGATCGTGCTCTACACCGTCGGGTTGATGGCCACCGCGGTGCTCGCCGGCCGGCTCTCCGACCGCTCCGGCAGGCGGAAGGTCTTCGTGATCGCCGCGGGCGTGGTGATGGCGGTGGCGGCGCTGCTGCTGGCCGCCGCGCCCACCTGGCCGATGGCGGTGTCCGCCGCGCTGGTGCTCGGGGCCGGCTACGGGGTGTACCTGTCGGTCGACGCCGCCCTGATCACCCAGGTGCTGCCCAGAGCCACCGACCGGGCCAAGGACCTCGGCGTGATCAACATCGCGAATTCGGCACCCCAGGTGCTCGGCCCGGCCATCGCCGCCCCGATCGTGGTGCATCTCGGCGGCTACCCGACGTTGTACGCGATCACAGCCGTGGTGACCCTCCTCGGCAGCGTGCTGGTGCTGAAGATCCGCTCCGTGCCGTGACGATCAGGGCGCTCGCCGCGGTGTCAGGAGGTGTTAGGAGGGGGCCCTTTTAATACACGAGGCGATAAGAAGGGGCCCCTCCTTGCATCAGCGGCGGCGGTCGTAGGCTGGGGGCCGTGACGGTACGTGTGCGCTTCGCCCCCTCCCCGACCGGTATGTTCCACGTCGGCGGCGCCCGCTCGGCGCTGCAGAACTGGATCTACGCCAAGCAGCAGGGCGGGGTGTTCGTGCTGCGCATCGAGGACACCGACGCGGCGCGCAACAAGCCGGAGTGGACCGAGGGCATCCTGGCGGCGCTGGACTGGATCGGCATCGAGCGGGGCAGCTACGAGGGGCCGTACTTCCAGTCCTCGTACGCCGGTGAGCATCGGGCCGCTGCCCGCCGGCTGCACGAGTCGGGCCGGGCGTACTACTGCGACTGCACCCGAGAGGCGGTGCAGGCCCGGACCGGAAACCAGTACACCGGCTACGACGGGTACTGCCGCGACCGGGGGTTGCCGCCCGGCGAAGGGCGGGCGCTGCGGTTCCGCACCCCCGACGAGGGTACGACGGTGGTCACCGACCTGATCCGGGGCGAGCCGAGCTTCGAGAACAAGCTCATCGAGGACTTCGTCATCGCCCGGGGCGACGGCTCCCCGGTTTTCCTGCTGGCCAACGTCGTGGACGACATGAGCATGGGAATCACCCACGTGATCCGGGCCGAGGAGCACCTGCCCAACACCCCGAAGCAGCAGTTGCTCTGGGACGCCCTCGGCGTGAAGCCACCGATCTGGGCACACGTGCCGGTGGTGGTGAACGAGAAGCGGCAGAAGCTCTCCAAGCGACGCGACAAGGTCGCCCTTGAGGCCTACCGGGACGAGGGCTACCTCGCCGAGGCGATGCGCAACTACCTGATGCTGCTCGGCTGGGCCCCCTCGGGTGACCGGGAGATCGTGCCCTGGTCGGTGATCGAGGACGAGTTCCGGCTGGAGGAGGTGAACCCGTCCCCGGCCTTCTTCGACGAGAAGAAGCTGCGCGCGTTCAACGGGGAGTACATCCGGGCGCTGCCGGTCGAGGAGTTCGTCGAGGCCTGCCAGCCGTGGCTGACCGGCACCGGCACGATCGCGCCGCCGCCGTGGCAGCCGGAGGAGTTCGACCCGGCGGCGTTCGCCGCGGTGGCTCCGCTGGCCCAGACCCGGATCACCGTGCTCAGCGAGATCGTGCCCAACGTCGACTTCCTCTTCGTCGCCTCGCCGTTGATCGACGAGGCGGCCTGGGTCAAGGCGATGAAGGAGGGCTCGGCGGAGCTGCTGGACGACGCCATCGCCGCCTTCGAGGCGGTGTCGTCCTGGGACGCGGAGACGCTGAAGGCCACCCTGGAGGCGGTCGGCGCCCGACGCGGCCTCAAGCTCGGCAAGGCGCAGGCTCCGGTGCGGGTCGCGGTCACCGGCCGTACCGTGGGGTTGCCGCTGTTCGAGTCGCTGGAGGTGCTCGGAGCCGAGCGCACCCTCACCCGGCTGCGCGCGGCCCGCGTCCGTCTCTTTTGAGGCCGGGACTGCGGGTGCCGAGGGCCGGCCGGGGGGCCGCACATCGCGTCCCCCGGTGTTGCCTCCGCAAGGTACGATCCGGCCGCTGGTCCACGACCGCTCGTTGGTCGAGTCGCGATCGCAGATAGTTCCGATTAGTGTTCCATCAGCTGCAACCGATCGACGTTACGCGGAGTCTTTGAGGTAGGTACCCGTCCTGTGGGCACGGTCACCACCGCCGATCTTCCGTCGCGTGACCTGTGCAGCACAGCCACCCATCGACGGGGCGAGGAGGCGGCATGGTCCGACGAATGAGGCGACTGGCCGCAGTGGCGCTGGGTGGCATGGTGACCATGGTGTTGGGACTCGCCTTCGCCGAGCCGGCGAAGGCGACGCCGAAGCCACCGGCGGGGGTGGAAATCACCGGGCACGGGCTGGCCGAGCCGTTGCGGCTGCGGGCGGATACCCACCCCGAGCACGTCAACGCCCTCATCGAGCAGGTCAACCTCCGGGAACTGGTCCGCCAGTCGGCCAAGCCGAAGGCGGCCGACCTCGGTCCGAAGTACACCGTCGTGGTGTTCGCCGGCGACGTTCCGAAGCAGACGTACGACCTCTATCCGACGGCGACGGGCGGACCGCGGATCCACCGGCCGGCCAAGCAGCCGGACGGCCGCAAGGCCAACGCCGCCTGGTTTCTCGGCCGGATCAGCATGTCCGAGACGCTGCGTACCGCAGGTGTGCCGTTGGAGCGCACGTTCGAGACGATCAGCGGCGGGGCCGGCGGGGGCGAACGAATCATCCCCGAGGATGCGCTGAACCCCGCTCAGGACATCAACGAGGCCTTCGGCGAGTTGCGTCACCTGCTCCTGCTGAATGTCGCGGTGATGTTGGTGATCACGAGCGGGCTCGCCGGGATCGCCCTGCTGATCCGCCGCCGGACCCGCTGACCGACGGCTCAGGCCACCGGCAAGGCGGACAGCACCGCCGAGACGGCCAGCACCGACGGCTCAAGGCCACCGGCGAGGCGGTCAGCAGCGGCGAGGCGGTCAGCACCAGCGGCGTGGTGGGCGCTCCCGGCGGACGTTCCGCTGCGCCGGACGGACCGGAGCGTGCCGATGGGCGCCGGCCCAGCCGGGAATCTGGCTACGGCAGGCGGTGGGCTCCGGTTCCGGCGCTGGTGAGTCGGCGGCGCGCGGATGCGGTAGACCGGGCTCGGGGGCACGGGAGCCGGCGGGCAGGACATCGTCCTCGGGACGCTCGGGCAGCCAACCGGGGGCCGGCTCGACCGGATGCGTGAAGCCGGTGAGCCGACGGTGGTGTTTGGCGACGGCCGGCTGCTCGTGCGGGCCTGGTCGGCACGGCTCCCCCTGGGCGCAACCGTGCTCGGCCTCCCCGTACGCCATCGGCCCCTCCTCGCCTTCTCGCCCTCACCCGTCGGTGCCCACCCGATGTGCCCGGCCGTGGCACGCCGAATCGTGGTCACCGTCGAGGACTTCACCGTACTGGCCGGTCCCGACGGACCGCGCAGCGCGTACCCGGCTCCGGCGTCCGCACGCCCGCCGACGGCTGCCGTGGGGGTCCAGGTCAGGGCATGTCAGGCTAGGTGGGTGAGCGAATCGGGCGGGACGGATCTGACGGCCACGCTGCGCCGGATCGAACGCGCGGCCGGGGCGCTGGCCACCGCCAGCGTGAGCCGGATGGACGAGACGCTGCCCTGGTTCCGCGAGCTGCCGGCCGACCAGCGTTCGTGGGTGATGCTGGTGGCCCAGGCCGGCGCCCGCTCCCTGGTGCAGTGGTTGCGCTCCGGCGGCGGGGCCACCGAGGGGACCCAGGAGGTCTCCGACGAGGTGTTCGCCACCGCGCCACAGGCGCTCGCCCGCTCGATCACCCTCCAGCAGACTGTCGCGCTCATCAAGGTCACCATCGACGTGGTCGAGGAACAGGTGGGCGACCTCGCCGCCCCGGGCGAGGAGCCGCAGCTACGTGAGGCGGTGCTGCGGTACTCCCGGGAGATCGCCTTCGCCGCCGCCCGGGTGTACGCCCGGGCCGCCGAGTCGCGCGGTTCCTGGGACGCCCGGCTCCAGGCCCTGCTGGTGGACGCGCTGCTGCGCGGCGACTCCCCGGATGTGCTGGCCAGCCGCGCCGCCGCGCTGGGCTGGACGGACGCACCGCCGGTGTCGGTGGCCGTCGGCCCCTCGCCCGGTGGGGAGGTCTCCGTCGTGTTGCACACGGTCTACCGCCAGGCCCGGCGGATCGGGGTCGAGGTGATCGGCGGTGTGCACGGCGACCGGCTGGTGATCGTGCTCGGCGGGGCCGCCGACCCGGTCGCGGCCACCGGCAAGCTGCTGACCGCCTTCGGCGACGGGCCGGTGGTGGTCGGTCCGGCGGTGCCGAGCCTCGACGAGGCCACCGAGTCGGCCCGGGCGGCACTGGCCGGCTACCGGGCGGCGCCGGCCTGGCCGGCCGCGCCGCGCCCGGTGCACGCGGGAGACCTGCTGCCGGAGCGGGCACTGGCCGGCGACGCCGAGGCCCGCCGGAGGCTGCGGCACGACGTGTACGCGACACTCGTGCGCGCCAGCGGCGAACTGTTGGAGACACTGGACGCCTTTTTCGCCGCCGGCGGCACGCTGGAGAGCGCGGCGCGGGCCCTGTTCGTGCATCCGAACACCGTGCGCTACCGGCTGCGGCGGATCGCCGAGGTGACCGGTTTCAGTCCGCTGGCTCCCCGGGACGCCTTCGCGCTGCGAGTCGCGCTGACCGTGGGTCGGCTGGATCCGGTGGTGCCGACCCAGACAATGGTCCCAGCTGCCGGCAAAAGGTCACAGAAGGATGACGATCAGCGCCAATCTTTGTAGGAAACCGTCAAAGGTTCTAGTACGGTTTGGTGGCAGCCGACACAGCGCGACCGGTGGGCATCCGGGAGAGTCATAGGCGTGCTCGCCGTACTTTGCCCCGGCCAGGGTTCGCAGAAACCTGGCTTCCTGGCCCCCTGGCTCGACCTGACCGGCGCCGAGGCGCGGTTGCGCTGGTGGTCGGCGCTGGCCGGCGTCGACCTGGTGCGGCTGGGGACCACCGCCGACGCCGACGAGATCCAAGACACGGCTCGCACCCAGCCACTGCTGGTCGCCGCGGCGCTGCTCGCCGCCGAGCACCTCCCGATGGACGACGTTTCGATCACGGCGGGGCACAGCGTCGGCGAGCTCGGCGCGGCGACGCTGGCCGGTGTGCTGTCGCCCGAGGCGGCGGTCACCCTCGCCGGCGTACGCGGCCGGGAGATGGCGGCCGCCTGCGCGCTGGAACCGACCGGCATGGCGGCGGTGCTCGGTGGCGACCCGGACGACGTGGTCGCCGTGATCAGCGGGCACGGGCTGCACGCCGCCAACCGCAACGGCGCCGGCCAGGTCGTGGCCGCTGGCGCGGTCGCCGAGTTGGAGAAGCTCGCCGCCGAGCCACCTGCCCGGGCCCGGGTCATCCGGCTCAAGGTGGCCGGCGCGTTCCACACTCCGTACATGGCACCTGCGGAGGCGGCGCTGGCCACGGTGGCGGCCGGGATCGTCCCGGGCGATCCGGGCCGGATCCTGCTGTCCAACCTCGACGGCACAGCGGTCGCGCACGGACCGGAGCTGATGCGGCGCCTGGTCCACCAGGTCACCGCCCCCGTCCGGTGGGATCTCTGCATGGCCACCCTGGCCGAGCTCGGTGTCACCGGGGTGATCGAACTGCCGCCCGCCGGGACGCTCGCCGGCTTGATCAAGCGCGAGCTCAAGGCTACCGGCGCCCCGGAGCTCGTCACCTTGAACACCCCGGACGACCTGCCCGCCGCGCGGGACCTGATCGCCCGCCTGAGCCGGGGCGACGAACGAACCAGCAAGCTCAATCCGAACGCGTCTCGTGCCGAGACCGACCGTGGGGAAGGCTCGTCATGAGCGGTAGCAAAATTCTCTCCCTGGGGCACTACCAGCCGTCCCGGGTGGTGACCAACGACGAGATCGCCCAGCTGGTGGAGACCAACGACGAGTGGATCCGGGACCGGGTGGGCATCGTCACCCGGCGCATCGCCGGTGACGAGACAGTCGCCGACATGGCCGCAGCAGCCGCCGACAAGGCCCTGGCCAACTCGGGTCTGACCGCCGCCGACATCGACCTGGTCGTGGTCGCCACCTGCACCTCGGTCGACCGCAGCCCGAACGTGGCCTGCCGGGTCGCCGCCAAGCTGGGCATCGCCGCTCCTGCGGCGTTCGACGTCAACACCGCCTGCTCCGGCTTCGCGTACGCGCTGAGCACGGTGGACCACGCGATCCGCGCGGGCGCCGCCCGCAACGCGATCGTCATCGGCGCGGAGAAGCTCTCCGAGTTCACCGACTGGACCGACCGCTCCACCTGCATCATCTTCGGCGACGGCGCGGGCGCCGCGGTGGTCACCGCCACCGCCGAGGACGAGGCCCCGGGCATCGGCCCGGTGGTCTGGGGCTCGGTGCCCGAGCGCGGTGACGCGGTACGCATCGAGGGCTGGCGCCCCTACGTCGCGCAGGAGGGCCAGGCGGTGTTCCGCTGGGCCACCACCGCGCTGGCCCCGCTGGCGTCGCAGGCGTGCGAACGGGCCGGGGTGGACCCGTCCGAGCTGGCCGCGTTCGTTCCGCACCAGGCCAATTCCCGGATCATCGACGGCATCGCCAAGCGGCTGAACATCCCGCAGGCGATCATCGCGAAGGACATCGTCGAGTCCGGCAACACCTCCGCGGCCAGCATTCCGCTGGCCCTGTCCAAGCTGGTCGAGCGCCGCGAGGTGCCCTCGGGCGCGCCGGTGCTGCTGTTCGGCTTCGGTGGCGGCCTGACCTACGCCGGTCAGGTCGTCCGCTGCCCCTGAAACCTCTCGGCGCGTCGAGCCGAGGAGCGACGGGCGGCGTCGCCGCCGTCGAGAGAACCCGATGAGAGGAACCCACCGCAATGACCCGTGACGAGATCACCGCCGGCCTCGCCGAGATCCTCGAAGAGGTTGCCGGGGTGAGCCCGGACGACGTGGCCGAGGGGAAGTCCTTCACTGACGACCTGGACGTCGACTCGCTCTCCATGGTGGAGGTCGTGGTCGCGGCCGAGGAGAAGTTCGGCGTCAAGATCCCGGACAACGAGGTGCAGAACCTCAAGACCGTCGGGGACGCCGTCAGCTACATCGAGGCGCAGTCCTGATCATGAGTCGCACCGACGTCGTCGTCACCGGGCTCGGCGCGACCACCCCGCTGGGCGGGGACGTCGCGTCGACCTGGGACGCCATGCTCAACGGCCGCTCCGGGGTGAGTGCGCTCACCCAGGAGTGGGCCGGGCAACTCCCGGTCCGGATCGCCGCCCAACTGGCGGTGGATCCGGCCACCCTGCTCAACCGGGTCAAGCTGCGCCGGCTGGACCGTTCGGAGGCCATCGCGCTGATCGCCGCCCACCAGGCATGGGCGGACGCCGGCCTGGCCGACTCGGGGCTGGACCCGGAGCGGCTGGGGGTCAGCATCGGCTCCGGCATCGGTGGCGCCGTCACCCTGCTCGCCCAGGACGACATCCTGGAGGCCTCCGGCCCACGTCGGGTGTCCCCACACACCGTGCCGATGCTGATGCCCAACGGTCCGGCCGCCTGGGTCGGGTTGGAACTCGGCGCGCAGGCGGGCGTGCACTCGGTGGCCAGTGCCTGCGCCACCGGCGCGGAGGCGATCGCGCTCGGCCTGGACATGATCCGGGCCGGCCGGGCCGATGTGGTGGTGGCCGGCGGTACCGAGGCGGTGATCCACCCGCTGCCGATCGCCGGCTTCGCCTCGATGCGGGCCATGTCTACCCGCAACGACGAGCCGGAACGGGCCTCCCGCCCGTGGGACAAGGGCCGCGACGGGTTCGTCCTCGGCGAAGGCTCCGGCATCGTGGTGCTGGAGCGGGCCGAACACGCCGCCGCCCGGGGTGCCCGGGTGTACGCGAAGCTGGCCGGGTCGGGCATCACCTCCGACGGTTTCGACATCGTCCAGCCGCACCCGGAGGGGGCGGGCGCGATCCGGGCCATCGCGAAGGCGATCGCCGACGCGGACGTGGCCAAGACCGACATCGTCCACGTCAACGCGCACGCCACGTCTACCCCGGTCGGTGACCTGGCCGAGATCAAGGCGTTGCACCACGCGCTGGGCGACCACCCGGTGCTGACCGCCACCAAGTCGATGTCCGGGCACCTGCTCGGCGCGGCCGGCGCGCTGGAGTCGATCGCGACGATCCTGGCGATCCGCGACGGTGTGGTGCCGCCCACGATCAACCTGGACGACCCGGACGACGGTCTCGACCTCGACGTTGCCGCCAACAAGGTCCGCCACCTGGACATCCCCGCCGCGCTGAACAACTCGTTCGGCTTCGGCGGTCACAATGTGGCGCTCGTCTTCACCCGGGCCTGAAGCGCCCCGGCGACAGGAAGCGGGCATCGTGGAACGACCGGTCCTCGCGTTCGTGGCGCTCGCCCTCGGGCTGCTCGCCGGGTGCACCGCCGGCGGGGGACGCGACGGTGGTAGGGCCGCGACCGGCGAGCCGTGGTACGACGAGGTGACTGTGGCAGGGGCCGCCGGCCCGGTAGGTGTCGGCGGCCCCTGTCCGCTGCCGGTCACGTTCGACCTGGCGCAGGGGTGGCGGGCCAAGGCGGTGCAGGCGCCGGATCCTGGCGACGAGCTGGGCAACGCGGTGGCCGAGGCGCTCACCCGGCGCGGAGGGTCGACCGTGCGCTGCGAGTTGGACGGCCGGCCGGCGACCGCGGGATTCCTGCGTGTGTGGACCGTCGACGCTGCCGGCGCCCCGGCGCGACAGGCGCTGGAGGCGTTCGTCGACGCCGAGGAAGGGCTGACCGAGCCGCAGTACCGCCAGACCCGCGCCGGCGACCTTGACGTGGTGGAGGCGACGTGGTTGAGCCGGCGGGTACTGACCGACGAGGACGTCCGGGAGTGGGCGCTGGCCGTCCAGGTGGGTGACCGGACAGTGCTGGTCGAGGCGAGCAGCACCAGCTTCGGCGAGCCGGTCGACGTGTTGCCGGCGTACCGGCTGGCCCGCGACACCCTCGCCGGCCAGGCCTGACCCGCAGCGTCAGCCCGCGCAGGTGGTGGCGGGCAGTCCGGCCACCTTGACCGGGGAACGCCCCCGCGGGGCGGCCTTGCCAGCCAGCACGTCGGCGAGCGCGGCCATCGAGGCCCGGCTCGACGAGTACGTGGCCAGCAGCGTCGGCGAGGCCGCCCGGGCCAGCACGTACGGTGTGTCCATCGCGACCGTGACGGCCGCGTCGGCGCGTAGGTCGTCGGCGCCGTCGCCGTAGCCGACCAGGTGGACGACGGTGCCGCCGCTGGGCACCACCGTCACCCCCGCCTCGGTCAGCGCCTCGGTCAGCGCGGCCCGGGTGTGCGCCCGCCCGCCCGAGGAGGTGACCGTGACCGGGCCACGCACGCCGGTGGTGTCGCACCGGCCGCGCAGCACGGTGATCGCGGCACCGGCCAGGGCGCGGGCCGCCTCGCGGTGCGCCGGGGCGTTCAGCGTGGACAACTCCGGCGCCTCGCCACCGGCCAGGGTGAACTTCATGGTCAGCACGCGAGTGGCCGCCTCCACCAGGCGGGCCCGAGGCAGTGAGCCGTCCCGCAGCGCCGCGAGCAGCCCGTCGTACGCCTGGCTGACGTTCGGCGGCATGAGGATCAGGTCGTTGCCGGCCTTGAGCGCGCGTACCGCAGCCTCCCCCGGTGACCAGCGGCGGGCCGGCGCCATGTTCATGCCGTCGGTGATCACCACGCCCTGGAAGCCGAGTTCCCCGCGCAGCACCTCGGTGAGCAACTTGTGGGAGAAGGTCGCGGCCACGCCCGGGTCGACCGAGCGTACGTCGAGGTGGGCGGACATCACCGCGAGCGCGCCGGCTTCGATGCCGGCGCTGAACGGCGGCCATGCCTCGGCCGCCAGTTTCTTGCGGGACTGGCCGATCACGGGCAGTTCCTCGTGCGAGTCGACGGCGCTGTGCCCGTGCCCCGGGAAGTGTTTCAGCGTGGCCGCCACCCCGGCGGCCTGCAGGCCCCGTACCGCGCCACCGACCTGCGCCGCTGCGCGCTTCGGATCGGCGCCGAAGGACCGGGACCCGATCACCGCGCTCCGGGTGACCAGCACGTCGGCGACCGGCGCGAAGTCGACGTTGATCCCCATCGCGGCCAGTTCGGTGCCGGCGGCCCGCCAGGCGGCCTCGGTCAGCGCGGGATCGTCGGCCGCCCCGGCGCCGAGCGCGCTGGGCAGCATGGTGACCCCGTCGGTGATCCGGGTGACCACGCCGTACTCCTGGTCGGTGCCGATGAGGAACGGCGCCGAGCCGGCGCGCAGCTTCCCGGCGGCCTCGTGCAGCCCGGTGGTCAACTCCCGGACCTGCTTCGGGTTGTCGACGTTGGTGGTCTCCTGGTTGCCCTGGGTGGGGTCGTCGGCGCTGAAGCCCACCAGGATCAGCCCGGCGAGCCGGTACTTCTCGATCATCTCGGCGGGCGTGTCGACGCCGGCCAGGGCCTGGTTGCCGGCCACCGAGCCGGCCGAGACCTTGGTCGCCCGGTCGCCGTACGCGTAGGGCATCAGCACCTGGCCGACCAGGTCCTCGTCGGCGAACTCGGCGACCAGGGCGGCGGCCCGGGCAGCCGGATCGGCCGGCGCGGCGCTCGACGGCGGCGCCGGATCGGCCGGGGCGGAGGCCGGGGCCAGCTCCGGGCGCTGTCCGGGTCCGGTGCAGCCGGAGACGAGCAGCGTGCAGGCGACGAGGGCGGCGGCGACCCGCCGGGTGGTGGTCGACACGCGGCCCATCCCACCAGCCCACCGTGGATCGGGGCAACTCGGCCTTGGGCCTGGCAGCCCGTCAGCCCACCCGGGTGAGCAGGGTCACCGGAGCCCCGTCCCCGGCGTAGCGGTACGGCTCCAGTTCGGCGTCCCAGGCGGTGCCGAGTGCCTTGTCGAGGGCGTGCGCGAGGGCCTCCGGGGCCCGCGCGGCGGCCATGATGCTGCGCAGTCGATCCTCGCCGAGTTGGATGTCACCGGCGGCACCCACGGTGGCGCGGAACAGTCCCCGCCCCGGGACGTACATGAAACGCTCACCGTCGGCGCCCGGGCTGGGTTCCTCAGTGACCTCGAAACGAATCATGGGCCACTGCCGGAGGGCAGCGGCCAGCTCGGCGCCCGTCCCCGGACGACCGGACCACCCGCACTCGGCCCGGCGGGCGCCGGGGTCGACGGGCTGAGCAGTCCACTTCAGGTTGACCGGCGCGGCGAGGACGCGCGCGATCGCCCACTCGACGTGTGAGCACACGGCGAGCGGGGTCGAGTGGACGTATACGACGCCACGCGTTGGCACGGAGACCTCCCGGAGAGCGAGGTGCGTCTTCCCCTACGACCTCGCCCTGTCCGGGCCCGTTGCTGGAACACATGATGACTGGTCTAGCGGATGGCGCGCCAGGGAATCGGGAAATCCGTCGCCCGGAATACCCGGACAGGTGACGGCAGTTCCACCTCCCGGCGCCCGCGATGACCAGCCAGGATCGTAGGTGTAAAGTTCCCTCGGCGGCCTGTGCCGCTTAACGCCTTCGCGGGGTCATCCATCCCGCATAGCCCCCGGACGTCCCGTCCTTCGTACGTCTTCCAAGGAGTCCCTCCGTGGCAAGCAACACCTCAAAGACCGCGCGCGCGTCCGTCCGGGCAGGCCAGGCAGGCCAGGGTGGCGCCCTCAGCGTGCTGGGCGAATTCAAGTACCTCATCCCGCTCAACGGCGGCAAGCACGCCTACGTGCGGAACCTCACCAACGGAATGACCGTGCACCTGCGCACCGACTCCGAGGCCTTCGTCGAGGAGATCCGGACGCTGGCTGCCGCCGGCCACGCCGCCAAGATCCGGGCCGAGATCAACAGCCTCAACGCCGCCCACCCGGGCGACGGCTGGGACGCCACCGAGAAGCGGCTGGTCGAGGCCGGCGTCTTCGAGAGCTGACCTTTTCCCTCCAGCATCGCGCGCCCTCCCTCCCGGCAGCGTCGCGAACGTCCGCCGGGTCGTCCGGCGGGCGTTCACCCTCCCCACATCCGCGGTGTCACGCATCGGCGCTGACCGCGCTGCGGGAAACTTTCGGGTCGGTCCGGGTGATCGCCTACGACGCGCGGGGGGCACGGCCGTTCCAGCTGCATGGCGCTGCCCACGGCCACCCTGGCCCAGCTCGGCGACGACCTGGCGGCGGTGCTGGACATGGTCGCATCCACCGGCCGGGTGGTCCTGGCCGGCCACTCGATGGGCGGCATGACCATCATGGAGTAACGCCCACCGTCACCCCGACCATTTCGCCCGTCGGGTGGCCGGGCTGGTCTTCGTCTCCACCACCGCCGAAGGGCACACGCACAACGTCTACGGCCTGTCCCCGCGAATCGCCCGGCGGATCCGGCCGGCCGAAACCACCGGAGCCGGGGCGCGGTCAACGCCGCCCTCTCCGGCGTGCTGCGCCAGGTCCTCGAGGCCACGCGGGCCCGCGCCGCCCGCCCGGCCGGGGCGTCCTGTTAACAAGGGGCCCTTCCTCTACCGCAGGCGTTAAGAAGGTGCCCTTCCTTGCACCTGTAATCTCGTGCGATTAGCCGGGCGGCGTCACGAGGAGATGCGAGCAGTGGATCAGAGCACCCTGGATCAGGAGATCGCCGTCGAGCAACGGCATCTCGACCGGGTGTACGCGCGACTGGCCGAGCTGCGCCGCGACGCGGTACGCGCCGAACGGGAGGGCTACCGGCTGGCCCGGGTCGGCAACTACGGCGCGCTGGTGGAGCGCGACGCGATGGTCTTCCACGCCGCCCAGCGACGCCACCTGCTCGACGCCGAGTACGAGGGACTGGTCTTCGGCCGGCTCGACCTGCGCGACGGGCAGGTGCTGCACGTCGGGCGGCTCGGCATCCGCGCCGAGGACGCCAGCACGCTGGTGGTGGACTGGCGGGCCCCGGCCGCCGCCGCGTTCTACCGGGCCACCCCCGCCGAGCCGCTCGGCGTGGTGCGACGCCGGACGATCCAGTCCAGTGGCGAGCGGGTCATCCGGATCGAGGACGACCTGCTCGACCCGGAGGCCGCGCCGCCGGACATGCCCGTGGTGGGCGACGGCGCGCTGCTGGCCACCCTGTCGCGGGCCACCGGCCGGGGCATGCGCGCCATCGTGGCGACCATCCAGCGCGAGCAGGACGAGGCGATCCGCTCCCCCGGTTCGGGGGTCACCCTCGTCTCCGGCGGTCCGGGCACCGGCAAGACGGCGGTGGCGTTGCACCGGGCCGCGTACCTGCTCTACTCCGATCGCAGCCGGTACGCCGGCGGCGGCATCCTGGTGATCGGCCCGTCCTCGGTCTTCGTCGAGTACATCGCCTCGGTGCTGCCGTCGCTGGGCGAGGAGACCGCCACCCTGCATTCGCTGGGCAGCCTTTTCCCCGGGGTGACCGCCACCCGTACCGATCTGCCCGAGGTGGCGGCGATCAAGGGCTCGCTGCGGATGCGCCGGGTGCTGGAGCGGGCGACCCGGGACGCGGTGCCGGACTCGCCGACCGAGCTGCGCCTGCTCTACCGGGGGCAGCTGCTGCGGCTGGAGCGGGCCGAACTGGACACCATCCGCGACCGGGCGCTGCCTCGGGGCGCCCGCCGCAACGAGGTACGCCGGGCCGGCTTCGACGGGGTGCTCGCCGCGCTCTGGGCGCAGGCTCGCCGGCTGGGCATCTCCGGTCTGCCCGAGCAGCGCGCCTTCGAGGACGAGCTGATCGACCGGACGGATTTCCGGGACTTCCTCAAGGCCTGGTGGCCCCGGTTGCATCCCCGGCACGTGCTGGGCTGGCTGGCGCGTCCGGAGCGGCTGCGCCGCTACACCGCCGGTCTCCTCTCCGGCGCCGAGACGCGGCTGCTGAGCCAGGCGTACCGGGAGTCGGCCGAGCACGGGCCGAGCGTCGCCGACGTGGCGCTGCTCGACGAACTGGACGCGCTGCTCGGCAAGCCGATGCGCCCGGCCCGCCGGAAGCGGGATCCGTTCCAGTTGGCTGGCGGGGTGCGTGAGCTGAGCACCTTCGCCGACCGGCAACGGGCCGCCCGGCAGGCGGCCCGCGAACGCCCGGAGGACTACCGGGACTACGCACACGTGGTGGTCGACGAGTCGCAGGACGTCTCGCCGATGCAGTGGCGGATGATCGGCCGACGCGGGCGGCTGGCCTCCTGGACCGTGGTCGGCGACCCGGCGCAGACCGCCTGGACGGGTGATCCGCAGGAACTGGCGCGGGCCCGGGACCAGGCGCTGGGCCGGCGCCGCCGGCACCGGTTCACGCTCACCACCAACTACCGCAACTCGGCGGAGATCTTCGCGGTGGCGGCGGCCGAGATCCGCCGGGCGTACCCGGATCTGGAGTTGCCGACCGCGGTCCGCACCACCGGGGTCGACCCGGTCCGGCTGGCGGTGCCGGCGGCGGAGTTGGCGGGCACCGTCGCGACGGCGGCACGCACCCTGCTCGACGAGGTCGAGGGCACCGTCGGGGTGATCACTCCGGTGCCGCGGCGCGACGAGGTCGCGGCCTGGCTCGGCGGGCTCGGTGCGGATCGCCTTCAGGTGGTGACGAGCCTGGAGGCCAAGGGCATGGAGTACGACGGGGTGGTGCTGGTCGCGCCGAGCGAGATCCGCGCGGAGCCCGGTGCCGGCGTACGCACCCTCTACGTCGCCCTGTCCCGGGCTACCCAGCGGCTGACCACGATCGATCCGACCGGCTGAGCCGAGGGCACAAGCCGGTCCGCCGCCGACGATTGCACACATAGCGATGTTGGCATAGATTCGCCGCCGATCCGGCGGACGGCGGAAGGTGTCTGCGTGGGCGCGGGCCATGACCATCACCACGCCGCGGTGTCGACCGCCGCGCACCGCCACTCCGGCCGGCTGTGGGCGGCGTTCGCCCTGCTCGGCGTCCTGATGGTGGTCGAGGCGGTGACCGCCCTGCGGACCGGCTCGCTGGCCCTGCTCTCCGACGCCGGCCACATGTTCACCGACGTGCTGGGCATCGGGATGGCCCTCGCGGCCGTCGCCGCCACCCGCCGCCCCGGCGCCGACCCGCAGCGCACCTTCGGGCTCTACCGCCTGGAGGTGCTCGCCGCACTGGCCAACGCCGTGCTGCTCGCCGGCGTCGCGGTCTACGTCCTGGTCGAGGCGGTACGCCGGTTCGGCCACCCGCCCGAGGTGCTCGCCGGGCCGGTGCTGGTGGTGGCCACGCTGGGCCTGTTCGCCAACCTGGCCGCGTTCGCGCTGCTGCGGTCCGGGGCGAAGGTCAGCATCAACCTGCGCGGAGCGTACCTGGAAGTGCTGGCCGACCTGCTCGGCTCACTGGGGGTCATCGCGGCGGCGCTGGTGATCGCGGTGACCGACTGGTGGTGGGCCGATCCGCTGGTGGCGGTCGCGATCGGTCTGTTCATCCTGCCCCGGACGTGGCGCCTCGGTCGGGCGGCGGTACGGATCCTGGTGCAGGCCGCTCCGGAGCACCTCCAGGTCACCGCGGTGCACGACCGGCTGGCCGCGGTGCCCGGCGTGGCCGGCGTCCACGACCTGCACGTCTGGACGCTAACCTCCGGCATGGAGGTGGCCTCGGCGCACCTGACCATGGCGCCCGGCGCCGAGGTCGGCGCGGTGCTGGCCGCCGCCCGGGCGGCGCTGCACGAGGACTTTCACATCGAGCACGCGACCCTGCAGATCGAACCGGGCGCGAACCCCGGGGCCTGCGGGGCGGTCGAGTGGTAGCGGGGACATCGGCAAAATAGAGTATTGACCGCTTATGTCTGATTCACTGGTACGTGACCGATTACCACGAGTCACACCGGCTGCATGAGTCACAGCAGCCCCGGTAGGCTCGGATCCGGCCTCCGCCAGGCGGCACCCACCGGTGCCGGCGGTGGTCGCCGCCTAATCGCCCGTCAGGGCGAGCCGGGGAACCACGTTCCTGGGGTGCATCCGCGCACGCGGTAGGGATCTTCCGTCCCGAACCCGTCAGCTAACCCGGTCGGCGGCTGACGGAAGGACATGTGCATGCCAGCAGTGGCAACCGTGAGACCGGCCGCCCGAATGGCGGCCCTGATCGCCGCGGTGCTCATTCTCGCGCTGACCGTCGCGCTCGCACCGTTGCGCCCCGCGACCGCCGCGCCCCAGGGGTTGCGCGCGGCAGCCCCCAGCGACGTGGACGACGAGGGTGGCACCCCGGCGCTACGCGCCCAACTGGAAGCCGCCAGCAAGGGTTATCTCGACGCCAAGGCGGCGCTGGACCGCTCGATCAAGCGGCAGAAGCAACTGGCCGACCAGCTCAGCAGCACCGAGGAGCAACTCGGCGAGCGGTCCGCCAAGGTCGCCGAGATCGCCGCGCAGGCCTACCGCAGCGGGCGACTCGGCGCCGCGTCGGCGCTGCTCAACAGCGGCTCCCCGGCCGGCTTCATGGACCGGGCGGCGGCGCTGGACGCGGTGGCCGCCAACGAGGACCGCGCGATACGCGAGCTCCAGGCCACCCGCGACGAGGTCCGCAAGACCAAGCAGGCCCTGGACGTGGAGGTCCAGGAGCAGCGCAAGCAGGTGGCCGTGATGGCCAAGCGCAAGGAACAGGCCGAGCGGGCGCTGACCGTCGCCAACGAGCGGGCTGAGGCGGCCGAACGGGCCGAACGCGCCGCCGCCGCCAACCGGGCACCGACGAGCAGCGGTCGGTCGTCCAGCGCCACCGCCAAGCCCGCGCCGCGCAATTCCAACGGCTCCTGGCCGGCGGAATCGTGCAGCGTGAACGACCCCACTCCGGCCAACGGCTGCATCACCCCGCGTACGCTGCACGCCTTGCAGCAGGCCAAGGCGGCCGGCTTCACCCGGTACGTCTCCTGCTACCGATCGGGCGGCTCGGGTGAGCACCCGAAGGGTCGGGCCTGTGACTTCGCGGCACAGAAGAACGGTTTCGGCGGGGCGGCCACCGGCGGTGACCGGACGTACGGCAACAACCTGGCGGCGTACTTCGTGAACAATGCCGACCGGCTCGCCGTGCTCTACGTGATCTGGTACAAGCAGATCTGGCTGCCCAGCAGCGGGTGGAAATCGTACAGCGGCGCTCGTGGCGATCCGTCCAGCGACCACACCAACCACGTCCACCTGTCGGTGTACTAGCCGAACGACACAGCGGGGTGGGTCGCCGTGAGGCGGCTCACCCCGCTGTCGTTTCCGCACCCTCCGCCGAGCGTGGGTCGGCGTCGCCGCCCTCGCCCGTCGCCGTGCGCCCTCGCACCACCTTCGTTACGGTCCAACCAGTAAGCGGACATTTTGTCGCGGGCGGGAGGGACGATCATGGGCAGGTGTCAGCCATGAGCGGCCGGGTGATGGTCTTCGCGCCGACACCACTGCTCACCGTCACGATCGATCAGCCGAACGAGGCCCCGGAGCTGCACCTGCATCCCGGCGGCCAGGGCGTCTGGCAGGCCCGGATGGTGCTGTCGCACGGCATCGACGTGGTGCTCTGCACGGCGCTCGGTGGCGAGATCGGGCAGGTGTTGGAGCCGCTGCTGGTCAGCGAGGGAGTCGACCTCAAGGTGGTGGCGCGCGACTCGGGCGGCAGCGGCGGGTACGTGCACGATCGCCGCGAGGGCACCCGGCACGAGATCGTCGACGTGACCGGCCAGCCGTTGAGTCGACACGAGCTGGACGAGTTGTACAACCTGGCGCTGGGCGAAGGGCTGCGCGCGGCGGTGAGCATACTGAGCGGCCCGAACGATCCTTCACTGGTCCCGCCCGACCTCTACCGGCGCTTCGCCGCCGACCTCGGCGCCAACGGCAGTCGGGTGGTGGTCGACCTCAGTGGCGAGCACCTGACCGCCGTACTGGACGGCGGCGTCTTCTTCCTCAAGGTCAGCCACGAGGAGCTGATCGCCGACGGGCGGGCCGCCGGCGACGGGGCGGAGCAGCTCACCCGTGCGATGCACGAGCTGCACGCCGCCGGCGCCGAGAACGTGGTGGTCAGCCGGGCCGACCAACCGGCGCTGGCGCTGGTCGACGGGGAGGCGTTCGAGGTGCGGATGCCGCGCTTGGAGACCGCCGATCCGCGTGGGGCAGGCGACTCGATGACGGCCAGCGTGGCGGCCGTGGTGGCCCGGGGCGGCGACGTACGCACCGCGATCCGCACCGGCGCGGCGGCCGGCGCGCTGAACGTCACCCGGCACGGTCTGGGCACCGGGCGGCTCGATTCGATCAACGGTCTGGTCGACCGGGTTCGACTGGAGCCGGCGGGCGTCCTTCCACATCAGCGCACCACCCCGGACGAGCTGGCCCAGCGGGCGGCGGGACGATGACGGTGCGAATGCTGATCACCAACGACGACGGCATCGACGCCCCCGGCATCCAGGCGCTGGCCCGAGCGGCGGTCGACCGCGGGTACGACGTGGTGGTCGCCGCGCCGCTGGAGGAGGCGAGCGGAACCAGCGCCGCGATGAGCGCTCTGGAGCGGGACGGGCAGGTGGTGGTCCGCGAGCAGCTGCTGCCGGAGTTGGACGGGGTGCCGGCTTTCGGGGTGGGCGGCTCCCCCGGATTCATCGCGCTCATCGCCGTGCACGGCGCCTTCGGGCCGCCACCGGCGGTGCTGCTGTCCGGCATCAACCGAGGCGCCAACGCGGGTCGCGCGGTGCTGCACTCCGGCACCGTGGGCGCGGCGTTCACGGCCGCCGCCAACGGCTGTCGGGCCATGGCCGTGTCGCTGGACGTGCTGTCGGTGGGTGAGGCCACCGCGGCCAGCGGAGGTGCCGCGGTGGCTGCCGCCGCCCGGGTACGCGACGCCGACCGGCACTGGGCGACCGCCGCCCGGGTCGCCCTGGACCTGCTGCCGCGGCTGACCACCGGGCCGGTGGAGAGCGTGCTCAACGTCAACGCGCCGGACCTGCCGTTCGAGCGGCTGCGCGGGGTCCGGCGGGGCACCCTGGCCACCTTCGGCCAGGTGCAGATGACCGTCGCCGAGTCCGGCCACGGCTTCGTGCGTACCTCGCTGGAGGAGGCGGGTGAGACGGTGCAGCCCGGCACCGACCTGGCCCTGCTCGCCGAGGGCTACGCCTCGGTGACGGCGGTCCGGGCCGTGACCGAGGCGACCGACGTCGACCTGTCGGACCTGGGCGCAGGCTGAGAGCTCAGGCGCCGGGCAGGACCTCGGGGGTGGCGGCGGCACCGGCGTAGTACGGCTCGGGCGCGCCGAAGAGGCCGAGCAGGCCGGTCACCCAGAGCTGCCGGTGCACGAACCGGCTCGGCTCGGTGACGACCAGTTTCACGCCACTGACCTCGGCGGTCTGGAAGCCGGCGACCATGGCGCTGATGCCCACCGAGTCGATGAAGGTGACCAGCCGCATGTTGAGCTCGATCCGGGCCGGGCGGCCCTTGGCCAGCACCTCGGCGATGGCTTCCTTCACCTCGTACGCGGTGTCGACGTCGATCTCGCCCCGAGGGGCGATCTCGATGACACCACCGGGCCGAACCGTCTGCAGGATCGACAGGCTCACGCGAGCACCTCCACTCGCCCGTCCGACGGGCACCTCATCAGTACGCGGGCCGCGACCGAGGGTATTCCTCCAACCACCTCGGTCGCCACCCCTCGGGATGAGCAATTCGCGGACATGGACGCGCCAAAAGCTCCATATCCGGACCTTCCAGGACCAATGTACTCGACGCCAGGCGGGTCGCCCAGGCCGCCGAATCAGGGTAGCGGGCCGAGGCCGCCCGGGCAGCGATCCGACGTACCGGCGTGCCCGACGCCCGGCCCGGCAGCCCGGTGACCACGGGCAGGGCCGGCCCGGTGTGCCTGGCATCACGGATGACCGCGCCCACGAAAGGGTGACGTGACCGCCGGGCGCCGCCTCCATCCCCGGCCCTGGCTGATCTCCGCCCCGCCGCGCCCGCGTCGACCTCGCCGGCCCCGCTGACCGCTGCCCGGGTTTGCGACGGCGCCCGGCGGGGCACAGGTTGCCACGGCGAGCCCCGCCGCACCCGGGCACGCCGCCGAGGAGGTCTGATGTGGGCACCGACCTCGGCACTGTCGAGGAGGGAGCCACCATGTTCGGAACCAACCTGCTGGAGCGCCGCACCAAGCCGGAGCGGATCGCCGACCAGGCCTGGCAACACCTCGTTTCGGCCGTCAACACCGCGGGCGACAGCATCCGCGACACCGCCCGCTCGGCCCGGCACACCTCCGCCAACCTGGCCGACGACGCCGGTAACCTGGTGGGATCGGCGGCCGAGGAGGCCCGCCGCCGGGCCACCCGCGCCTTCGACGCGCTGGCCGGGCACCGTCCCGCACTACCCTGGACGCTGCTGATCGGTGCGGCCCTGGTCGGTGCCGTGATCGGCTGGGCCGCGGGCACCGCGGCGCGGGCCGCCGGCAGCCACGACCGCGCCCACGACGACATCGAGTTCGTCGACGTGCAGCGCCCCGACTCCCCCGCCGAGACCGACCGCTGACGCGGGCACGGCCCCTGAGCTGTCGCGCCTTCGCCCGATCCGGGTGAGGCCGACTCACCCGAACGGCCACCAGCGTCGCTTGCGGCGGATCCGAATCCTGGTCCGCCACCGGACGACTCGACCCGGACGCCGGCCCCGCCCGGCGAGGAAGGAGCGAGGCGATGGCCGACATCTCGACGATCAACCGCATCGACCAGGAAATCCGATCCGCGGTGCTCGACGAACTCGACTGGGAGCCCCGGGTACGCCCACACGAGATCGGGGTGACCGTCGCCGAGGGCGTGGTGACGCTGACCGGGCGGGTGGACAGCTACGCCAAGAAGTGGGCGGCGGAGCGGGCCGCGCACCGGGTCGGGCAGGTCCGCGCGGTCGCCAACGACCTGACCGTACGACTGTCGACCGGCGCGGAACGGGCCGACCCGGAAATCGCCGCGGCGGTCGGACACGCTCTGGAGTGGCACGCGTTCGTGCCGGTCGAGGAGCTGGAGATCACGGTCTCCCAGGGCTGGGTGACCCTGCACGGCCAGGTCGAGTGGGAGTACCAGCGCCGCGCCGCGGAACAGGCGATCGGCCAGCTGACCGGCGTACGCGGAATCAGCAACGGCATCACCGTCCGGCCGGCGGTACGCCCGGACGGCGGCCGCTTGGCCCAGCACATCGTCGACGCCCTGGCGCGCCATCGGGCCACCGACGTCGAGCGGATCACCGTACGTGTACACGGAGACACGGTGCTGCTGGGCGGGCTGGTGCACTCGATGCCCGAACGCGCCGAGGTGGAGCAGGTCGCCTGGTCCGCCCCGGGCATCCGGGAAGTGCAGAACCACATCGCGGTCGCCCCGGTCCTGCGCTGAGGCCGGGTCGGACCGCCCGGGTCGGGTGAGCCGCGCTCACCCGGCCGGGTACGACGCTGGCCGGTATGACCGATCGACTGACCATCCGGCCACCGGGCACTGCGCGGCTCCGCATCCCGGTCATCGAGGACGACCACGTCCGAGGGCCGGTGGAGGCGCCCGTGACGCTCGTCGTGTACGGCGACTACCAGTGTCGGTTCTGCCGCCTCGCGCACGCCAACCTTCGGGAGGTGCTGCGGCAGCGGGCCGACTTGGTGCGCCTGGTCCACCGCCACTTCCCCGACGCGGACGTGCACCCGTACGCGGAACAAGCGGCCGAGGCGGCCGAGGCAGCCGGACGGCGTGGCCGCTTCTGGGAGATGCACGACTGGTTGTACGACCACCAGGACGAGCTGAACCCGGCGCGCTTGGCGCTCGGCGTCGAGCAGCTCGGCCTGCCCGCCGCGCAGGTAGCTGCGGAGATCGGGCGGCACGCGGGCGGTGACCGGATCCGGCGCGACGTGGTCGGCGGCATCCGCAGCGGGGTGAAGGCCACCCCCACCCTCTTCGTGAACGGCACCCTCCACAACGGCGGCTTCGCCCCAACCACCCTCCTGACCACCATCGACACCACCTCCACCCCCTGACCCTCCGGGCGGTCAGATGAGGTGGAGGTCGCGGGCGCGGCGGACGGCGTCGCGTCGGCGGGTGGCGTCGAGCTTGCGGTAGATGTTGCGGACGTGTGTCTTGACGGTGTTCACCGAGACGGACAGCTCGGCGGCGATCTCCACGTTGGACAGGATGCTCTGCAGGTAGCGCAGGATGGTCAACTCCCGCTCGGTCAGTGGCTCGTCGAGCGGTGCCACCGACGCGCCGGCCGGGGCCGGTTCGGCCGGTACCTCGACGGCTCGCACCAGGTCGCTGACCATCGACCAGTGCGCCGTACCAGCGTCCAACCGAGCGGCCAGCAGGTCTCGCAGCCCTGGTTCGCCTCGGGTGAACGGCCGGCGGTAACCGTCCGGGGCGGCAAGGTCGAGCGCTCGCTCCAGGGTCCGACCGGCACGCCGGTCGTCGCCGTCGCGTGCGGCGAGCAGCGCGTCCAGCAGGGCGGCGTCGAGGCGTACGGGCAGCGGCCAGGCTTCCGCCGACGCGGCGCTCCAGTCCGGTAGGAGGCGGGCCGCGGCGCGTGGATCACCGGCCCGCAACTCGACCCGGGCCGCGGCGACGGCCAACGCCGCGTCCAACCTCGACACCGCCCCACCCGGGCGGGGCAGCGGGGTGTCGGGCCGGGGCGGTGGTGCAGGCGGCGCGGCGGCGACCAGCTCGCGGGCGGTCCGGGTGTCACCTCGGGCGCTGTGCAGGTCCACCTCGGCGGCGAGCAGCCACATGTCGACCTCAGCGCGGAGATTCGCCGCAGCGGTCGGTTCGCCGGAGCGGTCCGACCACTGGGCGCGGGCCGCCACCAGCACCCGGTGGGCGGCGGCCAGGTCACCGGCGTCGTAGCGCAGATGAGCAGCGCACCAGGCCGCCACCGCGCCGGCCGGCGGCTCCCGCCTGGCCGCGGCCGCCAGCGTCAGGTTCGCCTCCGCCTCCGTCGGCTGGTCCCGGTGCAGTGCCACCAGGGCCAGTGCCAGATAGGCGTACCCGCAGTCGACCTGCGCCGACCAGCCCTGGCAGGGCGGCAGGGCCAGGGCGGCGCGAGCCGCCTCCTCGGCCGCCCGCAGCTCTCCGCGTACCGCCGCGAGCAGGGCCCACCGGCTGGCACAGACCAACTCGGTGCGGGGACGTCCCGCCTCCCGCGCCGCGGTCAGCGCCGCCGCGAATCCGGCCGTCGCCCCGGCCAGATCGCCCCCGCCCAGCGCGAGCAGGGCCAGCGCGGTGCCGCCCACCGCCCGCACGTCGGCGTCCCCGCCCGCGTCGGCCCGAGGCGCCCCGGCGGCCGGAGCGACGCTCCGGGTGGCGAGCAGTTGGGCGGCGGCGACGCGTACCGCCTCGGCGTCGTCGGCCAGTTGGGCCTGGATGAGTTCGACCACGGCGACCAGCCGCCCGAACCGGGCCCGGCGCGGTTCCGGCAGGGCGTGCGCGTGCGCGGTGGCCAGCCGCAGGTGCTCCCGGGCCGCGTCGGCATCGCCGTCGAGCGCCCGCTGGACGGCAGCGGCCAGCGCCAGTTCCGGGTCACCCGCCACCACCTCGGCCGAGGGCAGCGCGGGCGGTGCGGCGGTGTGGACGATCCGGTCGTACGGCACGAGATCCGGCCATCGGGCCACGAACAGGTCGGTGGCCCGCACCCAGTCGCCACCGGCGAATGCGTGACGCAGCGCGTCGACCGGCCGGCCGTTGCCGCCGTACCAGCCCGCCGCGCGCAGGTGCAGGTCACGCAACTCCTCGGCCGGCAGCCGGCCCAGTTCGCGCCGCAGCAGGTCGGCCAGGAGCGGCGGGCACCGGTACCACGCCGGGCGGCCACCGTCGTGGTGGAGCAGGCCGGCGTTCTCCGCGAGAGCACTCAGCCGGGTCTCCGCGTCCGTGCCGCCGGTCAGCGCGTCGACAAGCCCGGCACACACCGTCTCCGCGATCGCCGCCCGGCGCAGCAGCTCGCGGTCCGGCGTTTCCAGGCTGGCCAGCACCTCCTCGCGCAGGTAGCCGGCGATCTCCGGCTGGTCCGCGCCGAGTCCGGCGATCCAGCGCTGCGGGTCCGGCTGGTCGCGCAACGCGAGCGCGACGATCCGCAACGCCGCCGCCCACCCCTCGGTACGCTGCCGCAGCCGTCGCACCGCAGCGGCCGGCACCGCCACGCCGTGCGCGGTCAGCAGGTCGGCGATCTCGTCACCGGTGAAAGCCAGTTCATCCGGACCGATCTCGGTCAGTTCCCCGGCCAGCCGCAGCCGCTGCACGGCCAACGGCAGGCCGGAGCGCCCGGCCGCCACTAGGCGCAGCCGCTGTTCGGTGTGGCGCAACAGGAACTCCAGGCCGGCCAACGCCGCCGGGTCGGTGATCCGGTGCAGGTCGTCCAGGATCAGCACGGCCGGCCGTTCCCGGGCGGCGAGCGCCGCCGCGAGCACCTCCAGCTCGTCCGGTCGCGGGGCCCGGTCGGGCACCGACGCCGCGGCGGCCGGTTCCCCGTCGGGGTCGGCGACCGAGCGCAGCGCCGCCGCGAGGTAGGTCCAGAGCCGGTCACTGTCGTCACCGAACTCCACGCAGAGCCAGGCCGGCGCCGGGGCGGCCGGGGCGGCCTCGACGACCGCCCGCCGCCACGCGGCGAGCAGCGTCGTCTTGCCCCAGCCCGCCGGCGCACGGAGCAGGGTGACCGGACGGGCCACCCCCTCGTCCAGCAACCGGGTCAAGCGGGGCCGCAGCACGACCGGCTCGGGCGGCACGGCGGGCGTGAGCCGGGACGGCAGCAGGGGCGGGCCGACCGGTCGCCGGGCCGTCGCGGCCCGGACGGCGCTGCGGTCATCCGGCATCCGGCCCACCCCCACGGACGCGATCGCTCCCCCGATCCTGCGCCGGCGGTTACCCCACCCGGACCGGTTCACCCCTTCCGGGGGAGAGCCGGTTCCCACGGCGAAGCCGAATCACCCCGAGTGCGCGACCGCTCGGCCTGCTCATCGCCGGGCCGACCGCCATCGCAGGCGGTCGGTGCACCGGGATGGAATGATCGACAGATGGCTACGGATCGGGCGTACGACATCGTGCTGTTCGGGGCGACCGGGTTCACCGGCGAACTCACCGCGCAATACCTGGCCCGACACGCCCCACCCGGGCTGCGCTGGGCGATCGCCGGGCGCAACCCGGACAAGCTGGCCGCCGTCCGCGAGCGGTTGACGGCCATCGACCCCGCCCTGGCCGGGTTGCCGCTGCTCATCGCCGACGTCACCGATCCGGCGTCGCTGCGGGCCGTGGCCGACGACGCCCGGGTGGTGGCCAGCACCGTCGGGCCGTACATCCATCATGGGGAACCGCTGGTGGCCGCCTGCGCCGCCGCCGGCACCGACTACCTCGACCTCGCCGGCGAGCCGGAGTTCGTCGACCTGATGTATCTGCGCCACCACGCCGAGGCGGTACGCACGGGCGCCCGGCTGTTGCACTCCTGCGGCTTCGATTCCGTCCCGCACGACCTGGGCGTCTGGTTCACGATCAAGCAACTGCCCGCCGGCGTGCCGATCACGGTGGACGGCCACGTTCAGGCGGACGCGAGATTTTCCGCCGGCACGTACCACTCGGTGCTCACCGCCTTCTCCCGTACCCGGGAGACATCCCGCGCCGCCCGCGAACGCCGGGCGGTCGAACCTCGCCCGACCGACCGGCAGGTCCGCGCCGGGTCGGGCCGGCTGGCCCGGTCGCGGGACCTGTCGGTCTGGTCGGTACCGCTGCCCACCATCGACCCGCAGGTGGTCACCCGCTCCGCGGCGGCCCGCCCGGAGTACGGGCCGGACTTCCGCTACCGCAATTTCGCCGCGATGCGCCGATTGTCGACGGTGCTGGCCGCCGGTGCCGGCCTGGTTGCCCTGGTCGGGCTGGTGACGCTGCCACCGACCCGGCGTTGGCTGTTCGGCCGGCTCGCCTCCGGCCAGGGGCCGAGCGCCGAGCGGCGGGCCAGGTCGTGGTTCCGGATCCGCTTCGTCGGCACCGGGGGCGACCGGCGGGTGATCACCGAGGTGGCCGGCGGCGACCCCGGCTACGACGAGACCGCCAAGATTCTCGCCGAGTCCGCCCTCTGCCTGGCCCTGGACGACCTGCCGGCCACCGCAGGGCAGCTCACCCCGGTCGCCGCGATGGGCGACGCCCTCCTGCACCGCCTCACCACCGCCGGCATCACCTTCCGTGTGCTGGATGAAGGAAGGGCCCCTTTTTAACGCCTGCGGTAGAGAAAGGGCCCCTTCTTAACAGCAGCACCAACACCGCATCCGGCGCCGGTACGGGCGGACGGCTTGACTCTCGACCAGGTCGAGGCGGCAGGATCCTGGGGGTGGAGAGCGACCTGCGCAGCATCGGTGAGCTGGCCCGGGCCAGCGGGCTGACGGTGAGCGCCCTGCGGTTCTACGACGCCGCCGGGGTGCTGGTGCCGGCCTCGGTCGACCCGGTGACCGGCTACCGCCGCTACACCGACGATCAGGTGGCGCCGGCCCGGCTGGTCGCCGGGCTACGCCGGGTCGGCATGCCGGTGGCCGAGATCGCCCAGGCGGTACGCGCCGAACCTGCCGCCGTACACCGGCTGCTCGACGCGCACCTGCGTCGCCTGGCGAACGGCCTGGCCGACGCGCGGCGGGAGGTCTCCCGGATCCGGTCGCTGCTGCCCGCCGATCAGCCGTCGGGGGCCACCCGGCTGGTCCTGGCCGGTGGTGACCTGGCCGCCGCCGTGGACGCCGTCCGGTTCGCCGTCGGCACCGACCCGGACCTGCCTGCACTGAACGGTGTCCTGTTCGACGTGGCGGAGGACGGCGTACGGCTGGTCGCCACCGACCGGCACCGGCTCGCGGTGACCCGGGCCGACGCGGCGGTGCGCGGCCCGACGGTACGCGCGCTGCTGCCGGTGGCCGCCGTGGACGAATTACGCCAGCGGCTGGGCCCGCCCGACGAGGCCCCCTCACGCCGGCGGCTGGGCCCGAGCGACGAGGTTCCCGAGGTGCGGCTGACGATGCTCGGGCCGCAGGTCGTCGCCGACGTCGCCGGGGATCAACTGTCGATCACCCCGCTGCCCCACGACTTTCCGGACTACCACGCGTTGCTGCCGGGCCCGGGCGACGGCGGGGCGGCCCGCCGCGTCTGCGTCGACGTCGAGCGGCTGGTCGCCGCGCTGCGTGCCGGCGAACCGACGCTGACCCGCGAGTACGCCGGCCGGCCGCTGCCGGTGACCGTGCTCGGTCTGCGCGGCCCGGACGCGGTACGCCTGCTCGGCCCCGACGATCTCGCCCGGGCCGACCCCACCGAGCTGTACGTCGGCGTCAACGGCGACTACCTGCTCGACGCGCTGGACGCGGCGGGCCGCCCGCGGCTGGTGCTGGAGTCGAACGGCCCAGCCGCTCCGCTGGCCATCCGCCCGCCGGACGACGAGGTCGCCCTCTCCATCCTGATGCCGATCCGTCTCTGACCCTGGATTCCGCCAGTGCCGGGTACGCCGAGGCGGCGCGCCGTGGGCTCGCCGGTAGCATCATCGAGTCAGCCTGACCTGAAGCGTACGGAGCAGCATGCTCGACATGGAGTTGATCCGGAAGGATCGCGACACGGTGGCGACCGCGCTGGCGAAGCGGCTGGACGCCGCCGAGGTCGACCGGGTGCTGGACGACATCCAGCAGCTCGACCGGGAGCGCCGCCGGCTGATCAGTGAGATCGACGGGGAGCGTCAGCGCCGAAAGGCCGAGGCCCGGGCGTACGCACAGGCCAAGCGGGCCGGTGTCGAGCCGCAGGTGCCCCCTTCGGAGGCAGGCCGGAAGCAGGTCGCCGAACTTGAGGCCGAGCTCGACGAAGTGCAGTCACGGCTGCGTACCGTGATGAGCGAACTGCCCAACCTGCCCGCCGACGACGTGCTGCCCGGCGGCAAGGAGGCCAACCGGGTGGTCAAGACCTTCGGCGAGCCGCCGCCGATCGAGAAGGTCCGCGACCACGTCGAGTTGAGCCGGATGCTGGGTCTGGTCGACCACGAGCGCGGCGTCAAGCTCGGCGGCTCGGGTTTCTGGATGTACACGGGCATCGGTGCCCGGCTGGAGTGGGCGCTGATCAACTGGCTGATCGAGCGGAACATCGACGCCGGGTACGAATTTCTCCTCCCGCCGCACCTGCTGCTGGACACCGCCGGCTTCGCCGCCGGCCAGTTCCCCAAGTTCCACGACGACGTCTACCACCTGGACCGGCAATCTGCCCCCCGCGGGCAGTTCCTGCTGCCCACCGCGGAGACGGCGATCCTCGGTGCCTACCAGGACGAGATCCTGGACACCGCGAAGCTGCCGCTGAAAGTGTTCGCCTACACCCCCTGCTACCGCCGCGAGGCCGCCGGCTCGCACTCCGATGAGCGCGGCACGGTCCGGGGCCACCAGTTCAACAAGGTGGAGATCTTCCAGTTCACCCTGCCGGAGCAGGCCGACGCCGCGCTGGAGCAGATGGTCGCGCACGCGGAGAGCCTGGTCGAAGGGCTGGGCCTGCACTACCAGCGCAGCCTGCTCGCGGCCGGCGACTCCAGTGCCGCGATGCGCAAGACCCTCGACATCGAGGTCTGGATGCCGAGCACCGGCAAGTACAAGGAGGTCTCCTCGGTCTCCTGGGGCGGTGACTACCAGGCCCGCCGGGCCGCCATCCGCTATCGCGAGCCGGGCGGCAAGCAGACCCGCTTCGTACACACCCTCAACGGCTCGGCGCTGGCGACCAGCCGGCTCTTCCCGGCCATCCTGGAGCAGTTCCAGCAGCCCGACGGCTCGGTGCTGGTGCCGGAGGTGCTCCGCGACCGGCTCGGCACCGACCGCCTCACCCCCCGCTGACCGACCCGGCGCCGCGCGGCGCCGCACGCACCGTTCCGGCACGCACCGTTCCGGCACGCGGCGCTTCGGCACGCGGCGTTCCGGCACGCGGCGCTTCGGCACGCGGCGTTCCGGCACGCACCGTTCCGGCACGCGGCGTTCCGGCACGCGGCGTTCCGGCACGCGGCGCTTCCGCGTGCGCCGGTTCGGTGCGCATCGTCTCGGCGTCCGCTGGCTCGGTGTTAAAAGGGGGCCCTTCCTCTACCGCAGGCGTTAAAAGGGGGCCCTTCCTTCGCAGCAGCAGGGCGGTGAGGAGGAGGGCGGCGAGCAGGGCGGCGAGGGTGGCGGGGCCAGCGGTGTCGACGACGCCGGCCAACCAGCGCTGGATCCCAGCCGCGGCGGTCACCACCGGGTCGGTGAGCGCGTCTCGGCGGCCGGCGACCAGCCGCGCCTCGTACCAGCCGTACCAGGCGACGTAGCCGCCGGCGAGCAGCAGCACCAGGCCGCTGAGCCGGGGCACCCAGGCGCCGGCGCCACGCAGCCGGGCCACCACCTCGCCGCGCACCAGCGCCACGCCGAGCGCGGCCACCGCCACCACCAGCCCCATACCGAGGGCGTACGCGCCGAACAGCGCCAACCCGCGCAGCGCCGAGCCGGCCTGGAGGCTGGTAACCACGGTGGCCAGGAACGGCGCGATGGCGCAGCCCAGCGAGGCGGCCGCGTACGCCATGCCGAACAGCACCATCGACGGCAGCGTGCGGGTCAGTCGCGGCGCCCGGGCCAGCGGACGCGGGGTGGGCAGCCGCCGGCCGGCGAGCAGCCAGCCGCCGAGCACCACCAGCAGCAGTCCCAGGCCGACGGTGAACCAGGGCAGCCGGGGCCGCAGCCAGCCGGCGAGCGGTGCCAGCGCCAGTCCGAAGGCACCGAACACCACGACGTACCCCAGGGTGAGCGCACCCGCGGCGGTGAGCGCCCGCCGCACCGCGCCCCGGGTGTCGGCGGCCCCGGCGACCAGCAGCGACAGGTACGCCGGCAGCATCGCGAAGCCGCACGGGTTGACCGCGCCGAGCATGCCGGCGGTCAGCGCGAGCAGCAGCGGGGCCTCCATCAGCCGACCTTCGCCGGCGGTGATGCCCGTTGGCCGACGGGCTGCGGCCCCGCCATCAGGCGGCCAACTCGGTGACCCGACGGGTGAGGTCCTCCCCGTCCAGCCAACCCTGGTGGATCACCCGCCCCTCTCGGTCGATGATCACGAAGGTGCTCTGCTCGACGACCTCGAAGCGCCGCCAGAGCACCCCCTCCCGGTCGTCGAGCTGCGGCACCGGCTCGAGTTCGAACTCGGTGACGAATTCCTTCATCGCCTGCTGCTCGCCGAGCCCCGCGACGCCGATGATCGGCACGCTGTCCCGGAAGCCGGGCGCTATCTCGGCCACGGTCCACGCCTGGCTGGCGCAGGCGGCGCACCAGGGCGCCCAGAACCAGAGCACCACCGGCCGGCCGGCGAGGGTGGCGGCGTCGAACGCCGCGCCCTCCAGGGTCTTTCCGGTGAACCGGAGGGTGTCCGGCGCCGGGCCGGCCGGCGGCGACGCGGCGGCACCGAGCGCCGGGGTCGAGGTGCCGGGGGCCGATTCGGCGCCCGGGACGGGACCGCACCCGGAGATGGCCAGTACCCCGGCGAGCAGTGCGGCGGCGAGCGCCCCGGTGGACCGTCTCGTCGTACCTGCCGACCCCATCCGCGTCTCCTTCGGTTCGCTCAGGCCGGGCGGCAGCCGATCGGGCCGCCCGGCGGCACACTCAAGCCTTGGTCAGCCGCAGCGCGAGTTCCGGGCAGACCTTGACCGCCTTCGTCGCGCCCTCCCGCAGCCAGGTCGGCACGGGAGTGGACGGGAAGGCGGGATATCCGTTGTGGTCGAGCCGGATGAAGTCCGGCACCACGTGGGCGCAGAGGCCGTGCCCGTCGCACCGCGACCAGTCCAGCACCAGCTTCTGCGGGTCCGGGTCGGGGGCGCCGGGCAGCCCCATCACGCCCTTGACCCGCCGACCGCAGCCCTCGCCGGTGGTGTGTTTCTTCAGGTCGTCGGCGAAGACCTCCATGGCCGAGAGCGCGAAGCGGGACGTGCCGTCGGGGTGGCTGCAGGCACCGCGTCCCTTGACGTCGCCGGCCGCGGCCCGGACCACCTCCACCGGGGCGCTGCCGGAGACCGCCAGGTCGACGGCGCGGGCCAGGTCGGGCAGGCCCCGTTTGCACGGGCCGCACTGCCCGGCGGACTCGCCGGCCAGGTAGCGCACCACCTGGGCGGCCTCCCCGAGCGGGCAGGTGTCGTTGGCGAGCGGGACGATGATGCCGGCACCGAGGGTGCCACCGACCGCGGCCAGCCCCTTGCGGGACACCTCGGCCTTGTTCGCCGCCTCCCAGGTGATCCACTTGCCGTGGTAGCCGCCCATCAGGATGCCCGGCCCTTCGGGCACCTCGCAGAGTTCGAGAATCTCCTGCAGCGGGGTGCCGGCGGCGCACTCGACCACCGCGTGCCGCTTCGCCGCGCCGGTCACGCTGAGCAGCACGGTGCCGGGCTCGTCGTCGGTGCCGAGCGCCGCGTACTCGTACGGGCCGAGCCGGGCGGCGATCGCCATCTGGGAGTACGTCTCGGCGTTGGACAGCAGGGTGGGCAGATTGTTCACCCCGGAGTCGCTGGAGCGCTTCTTGGTGCCGGGCGGGATGTGCGGCAACCCGTTGATCCCGTTGACCAGCGCGCCGCCCTCGCCGCTGATGAACCGGTGCGGCACCGTGACCACACTGGTCGGCACCGGCATCCGGCGCTCCTCCAGCGCCTCCATCAGGGAGTCCCGGCCGATCAGGTCGTCGGCCACGCAGAGCACGATCTCCTCGGCGTCGAGCGCGAACGCGGCCAGGGCGGCACCGTCGAGGATCAGGTGCGGGGCCCGGGTGAGGATGACCTTGTCCTTCCAACTGGCCGGCTCGCCCTCGGTGGCGTTGACCACCACCACGGGCGGCAGGTCCTGCCGTTCGCAGGACTCCAGCACCGCGCGCAGCTTCCTGGCGAACGGGAAGCCGGCGCCGCCCTTGCCCTTGAGCTGGATGCCCTCGGCGAGACCCAGCAGCGCGGAGGGTTCCATCGGGCTGATCGGGCCGTGCACCATCTCGTGGGCGCGCAGGTCGAGCCGACCGAACTCGGCGAACCCGGCGGTGAGTCGGGGCTCACCGATGCAGGCCACCGGCGGAACGGTGGTACGCATCGTCACTTGGCTTCACCCCGCAGGCCGGCCCAGTAGGCACCGTCGACGCTGTCCGGGTCGGCCCGGCGACGACGCCGGCTCTCGGCCGAGGAGGCCCGGCGGGCCCGCCGGGAGGCGAGGTCGACCAGGGTCGGGGTGTCGTCGTCGGGTACGTCGTCGGGGGTGTACCGCGCCGGGGGGCGCCAGTAGTCGGTCTCGGCCTCCGGCACGTCGTCCTCGGCGCTGTGCCGTCCACCGCCGCTGCGCGGTGCCGCCGAGATCGGCGAACCGGAGATCGGGGCGCCGGAGACCGGGTCAGCGGAGACCGGGGCAATCGACTCCCACCGGCGCGGGCTGTCCCACGGCTCCTCCGCCTCGTCGTTCACCCGTTGGGGCGGGGCGGAGTAGCGGCTGCGGGCGTCGGTGGCGACGCGGGACCGCCGGGAGCGGAACTCCTCGTCGTCGCGGCGGCGCCGGCCGACCGGCTCACGATCGGCGTCCAACAGCAGTTCCTCCTCCTCACGGCGGCGCGTGGAGCGGCGGCTCACCGGCTCACGCTCCTCCTCCCGCCGGGAGGCTCGCCGCCAGCTGGGTTCCTCGTCACGGCGGGTGCGCCGGCTCACCGGCTCCAGATCGTCCTCGACCCGCGCCGACCGCCAGTCCAACTCCAGTTCCTCGTCGCGGCGGCTGGTCCGCCGGCCGACCGGCTCATCGTCCCGGCGGCGGCGTGCCACCGGCTCGAGCATCTCGGTCTCCCGGCGTACGACCCGCTCCAACTCCTCCTCGTCGCGGCGCGACGCCCGCCGGACGACCGGCTCCAACTCCTCGTCGCGGCGGGTGCGGCCCGGTCGGAGCTGGTCGCGCAGGGAGCCGGGTTCCGGGACCACGGGCACGGTGAAGCGCTCCGGGTCGTTGCGCCGGATGGTGGGGCTGGCCCAGGTGCCGGAGGTGCTGTCGGCCCAGCTGATGTCGCGGCGGGCCCGCTCGTTCTCGCCGCCTCGCCTGGTCAGGGTGGCGAGCAGCGACCTGCTCCGGGTCTCGTCGCTGCCCTTGCCGGTCATCGCCTCGTTGAGGGCCGCGGCCTGGTGCTGCTCGCGGCTGCGCCGTTGCAGGGTCACCGACAGGCGCACGAGCAGCGCCACCACGACCAGCACCACGCAGAGGAAGTAGCTGAGGGTGACCCAGCCGGCGGGCGCGCGGCCGGCGAGCAGACCGTGGAAGATGGCGAACGGCCAGGAGACGTACGCCATGGAGTGCAGCGCCCGCCACACCCACTTCGGACCGATGTCGGCGAACCGGGCCCGGATGATGCCGGTCCACAGCACACCGACCATGAGCAGCGCGGCGATGGTGCCGAGCCCGACGTAGAGGCCCCGGCCACCGACGAACGGCACGGCGGCGTCGGTCACGCCCGCCCGCCCGCTGGCGATCTTCGTGATCACGTGGAAGCCCAGGCCGGCGACGCCGAGGATACCGGTGGCCCGGTGCGCGGACTGCATCAGCACCCGGTGCCGGATCATCAGGACCAGCCGGTCGGTGGAGACCAGCCCCAGCATCACGGTGATGCTCAGCGCGACGAGCGCGACGACTCCGGCGAAGAACTCCGTGAAGAAGAAGCCCATCGCGTACATCTTCTGGCCACCGGTGGTGAGCATCATCAGTGCCCACAGCACGGCGAGTCCGCACGCGGACAGCGCCAGGATCTGGGCGCGGGACCGCACCCGGATCCCTCTGCTGCTGACGCTGGTACGGACGGCAGGCGGCTTCTCGTTCTGCGTAGCCCGGGCCATGTGCTCCTCGATCGTCTCGCGGCGGCGCACCGCCGGCCGACCCTGTTCCCCACACCAGTACGTCTGCGAGCCCCGGGCGGATCAGCTGCGGCGAAAAAATCTCAGCAGGTTGTCGAACCGTCCTCCCACCCGGCGCGTGTAAAGGCGCCGCGAACAGTCACCCATGCCCATACATTGACAGTCGATGAAATCCGCTTGTAATCTTTCCGAAATCTTTCAGCCCCGATTGCAAGATCTGGGCAGCGGACCACCACCCCCAGTCCCCCGGCACCCCCAGGAGCACCCGATGCACCGACGTCGACTCCGCCCGGCGATCGTCGCGCTCGCCACGATCGCCAGCCTCCTCACCCCCGCCCTCGTGGCGGCGCCCCCGGCCGTGGCCGCGCCGACGGGCGGCAAGAAGGTCATCGCCAATCTCTTCGAGTGGAACTGGCCCTCGGTGGCCAGCGAGTGCACCAGCACCCTCGGCCCGAAGGGCTACGGCTACGTCCAGGTCTCACCCCCGCAGGAGCACGTCCGCGGCAACCAGTGGTGGGTGGCGTACCAGCCGGTCAGCTACCGGATCGAGTCCCGCAAGGGCACCCGGGAGCAGTTCCGGTCCATGGTGAACACGTGCCACGCGGCCGGCGTCAAAGTGATCGTGGACGCGGTCATCAACCACATGTCCGGGCAGGACAACGGCGGCACCGGCTGGGCCGGATCGTCGTACCAGCACTACGTCTACCCGGGCATCTACCAGGCGCAGGACTTCCACTACTGCGGCCGCAACGGCAACAACGACATCGTCAACTACCAGGACCGGTACGAGGTGCAGAACTGCGAGCTGGTCAACCTCGCCGACCTCAAGACGGAGTCGGACTACGTCCGGTCCCGGCTCGCCGCGTACCTCAACGACCTGCTCTCACTCGGCGTGGACGGCTTCCGGCTGGACGCCAGCAAGCACATGCCGGCCGCCGACATCGCCGCCATCCTCGGCCGGTTGAGCCGCCCGGCGTACGTCGTGCAGGAGGTCATCTACGGCGCCGGTGAGCCGATCCGGCCCGAGGAGTACACCGGCAACGGCGACGTGCACGAGTTCCGCTACGGCAAGGACCTGGCCCGCGTCTTCCGCTCCGAGCGGCTGGCCTACCTGCGCAACTTCGGCGAAGGCTGGGGCCATCTGCCCACCGGCCGGGCGTCGGTCTTCATCGACAACCACGACACCCAGCGCGACGACGCCGGGGTGCTCACCTACCGCGACCGGGGCACCTACGCGCTGGCCAACGCCTTCATGCTGGCCTGGCCGTACGGCTCGCCGACGGTGATGTCGAGCTACACCTACAGCAGCCGCGACGCCGGCCCGCCGTCGGACGGCAACAACAGGACGCTCAACGCGGTCTGCTACTCCGGCTGGGAGTGCGAGCACCGCTGGCCGGTGATCGCGAACATGGTGGGCTTCCGCAACGCCACCGAGGGCACCGGGGTCAGCAACTGGTACGACAACGGCTACCAGCACATCGCCTTCAGCCGCACCGGCAAGGGCTACATCACCATCAACAACGAGTCGTACGCGATCACCGGCCGCTCCTATTACACCGGCCTGCCCGCCGGCCGCTACTGCGACATCATCCACGGCACCTTCACCAACAACACCTGCTCCGGCCCGGTCATCACGGTCGACGCCAACGGCTGGTTCTCCGCCACCGTCCCCGCCCGCGACGCCCTGGCCCTCCACACCAACGCCCGCCTCCCCTAACCCCCACCCACCCCACCCCCCACCCACCCACCCCACCCCCCACCCACCCCACCCGCGCCCACCCCCGCCGACCCGCGTTGATCATGAAGTTGTTGTCGGTTTTAGAGATCGACGAGGGCAATAACTTCATGATCAACGCGGGTGGGCCTGTCGGGGTGGGGGTGGTTTGGGGGGTT
Source organism: Micromonospora qiuiae (assembly GCF_016863555.1). Taxonomy (GTDB): domain Bacteria; phylum Actinomycetota; class Actinomycetes; order Mycobacteriales; family Micromonosporaceae; genus Micromonospora; species Micromonospora qiuiae. The sequence continues at coordinate 38,625 of NZ_BOPC01000011.1, forward strand.
TGGTGTTGAGTGGGGGGGTTAGGGTGGGTGGGTGAGGTTTTTGGGTGGGGGTGGGACCGGGCGGTGGTGGGTTGGCATGGCCGTGGGCTTGGCCGTACTGGCGGGCGGCTCGGCGGCGTACACCGGGTGGGCCGGCACTTCCGCGTCCCGGCCGGTGCCGGTGGTCGGGCCGAACGAACCAACGGGAGAGTCGGCGGCCGAGGTGCCGAGGCCCGGCGCCGCCGAGGCGGAAAGTGTCAGGCCCGCAGCGCCCGCGCCGGACGACCTCCCGGAGATCGACTACGACCCGGCACCCGCCGGCTTCCCCGAGGACCCGGACACCCTGGACACCACGGCGCTGACCCAGGGGCTGCGCCCCGAGCGCCGGCTCGCCGCCTACGACGCGCCCGGTGGTCGGCCGCTGGCCTTCCTGATGCCGGCCATCAGCGGAGTGGAGCTGACCGTTCCCGTCGCGCGACGCGAGGCCGGCTGGACGGCGGTGCTGCTCCCCTCGGCAAACCGCAAACTGGCCTGGCTGCCACCGGGCGGCTTCCACACGGTCCCGCTGCACGACCAGATCGTGGTAGAACGGCGGCCATACCGGCTGACCTGGTACCGCGACGGAGTTGCGAACAGTAGTTGGCGACTCAGTCTGGGCCAGCCCGGCCAGGAGACGCCGCTGGGCCGAACCTTCATCCTCGGCCGTACCCCGCCACCCGAACCGGTCTACGGCGGCGTGGACATCTTCGCCCTCGGCGCGGTCCCCGACGATCCCGACGCCGTACCCACCGGTCTACGCGGCGCGCACATCGGCATCCACACCTGGTACCACGACGGCGAGTTGGGCCGGTCGACCACCAACGGCTGCATCCGGCTGACCAGCAGCGGCCAGCGGCTCCTGCTGGAGCAGCTGCACCCGGGCACCCCCGTCGTGGTCGTCGACGAGTTGCCCACCCCACCCCCGACCGCCTGACCCGGTCGTGGCTTCCGCCTCCCGCTGAGGTGCGCGCATCCTGGCCCGAGGGTGGCATGCTCAGCGACACCAGCCACGCGGATTCCGGACACCTGACCGGGTTCGGGCGGGGTCGATAACCACCGCCGTCTGACGCATCGGGGCGGGTCACAGCCGCAGGGCAGAGACGGCGTCGTCGATCGTGGCGGCCTGGGCGAGCGGTACGACGCCGCTCTCCTCGGTCAGCCAGAGCCGGCAACCCGTACGGTCGAAGGCCGCCACCACCGGCTGCCCCGCGTAGTGCCGGCCGACGCGGCGCAGCAGCTCGGCCGGGTCCGGCACCGGCGGCGAGGGCGCGGCCTGCGGGGCCGGCACCGGCCGGTCCGGCTCCCGGGGCACGGCAGCGAGGAGGTGGCTGTCGAGGTGCTCGACGCAGCGGGCCACGGCCGCCTCGACGCTGGCGCCGAACGGGAACTCCGCCCCGACCTGCGCGTCCCGGGCGGCGAGCCGGATGCGCCACCGCTCTCCCTGGATCTTCAGCGGGTCGCCCGCGTCGAGCCGGTGGTCGCGGTAGGTGAGTACGGCGGTCAGGTCGAGGGCGTGGGCGAGCCGCAGCAGGTCGGCCAGCGGCGGTGCGTCCGGCACGGCGGCCAGCACGAACAGCCGCGCCCCGGGCAGCCTGGCGGCGAGTTGCTCGACGTGGCGGTGCGCGGGGTCGATGCCGGGCTCATCGACTGTCACGATCCCGTCGAGCAGGTCCTGGTCGACCGGCCAGTCCGAGTCGAGACGGGTGAGGTCGGCGGGGCGTACCCCGAAGGTGGTGGCGTAGCGGGCCAGCCGCCGGTGCGGGCCAAGCTGATGCACCGGTTTGCCGTTGGGCTGATGGGTGACCACCGGGGCGGCCTCGTCAACGTCGGGCCGCCAGGTTTCGTGGCTCACCCGGCGCAGGTCGGTCACGGTCACCGCCACCGCGGCCGGAATCCGGCCGCTGTCCCGGCAGGTCGAGCAGCACCGCCCGGTGGGGGCCAGGCCGGCACCGGAGCAGTCCGGGCATTTCGGGTCGGGCCCGGACGCGCCGCGCCGGCAGTCGCAGCGACGCAGCCGGCTGCCGGGCCGGCAGTCCGGGCAGGGCCGGTGCGGGATCGGTTCACCCCACCAGGCCGGGTCGGGTGGTTCCGTGGCCCGCCGCAGCGACTCCGCCACGTACCGGACGATCTGGCCGGTCTCCCGCTCGTGCAGGGTCTCGACGCTGCCGGTCGGGTGCAGCGCCGTGTTCCACCAGCGCCCGTCCCGCCAGATCGCCTGCGCGCCGGGCGCATCGCCGACCAGCTCTGCGAGCACGGCCCGGCCAAGCCGGTCAAGGTCAACCTCCGGGGGTACGCCGGCAGCCGCCACCGGTCGCACCGTATGAAGCGGCGCATGCCGCCCTCGTTCGTCCAGCCCGCACATGGCGGACCGGAAACTCGTGTCGGCGATCGCCGAGGGCAAATCCCAGGCGTGGGCGTGCACCTGCGGGTCGAGCGGCACCGGGCTGCCCGGCAGCTCGTACCGGATGTCCCAGACCACCTCGTGGTAGCTGCGGCGGCGAGCCTCCACCACCAGGTCAAGCTGGAGCAGGTCGGCCAACGCGCAGAGCCGCGACAGCTCAGCCCGCGGGTCGGGCGGCGGCGATGTCTCACTGCTGCGGCCGACGAAGACCCACCAGGGGTCGTAGTCGTGCCGGGCGAGCGCTTCGGCCTCCAGCGCCCACCGTTCTCGCGCGGCCAGTTCGGGCCGCCACTGCGGCGGCAGCCAGTACAGCGTCTCCTCCGCGGAACGCCGCCCCCAGCGTGGGCGCAGCCCGCGTACCCCGACGGCGTCACAGAGCCGCGCGACCAGCTTCCCGGCCCGGCCGACCCGCTCCCGATCTGGCGGTGGGTCGAGCCGGCCGGGCACCAGCCGCCGCGACGCCGCCGCCCCGGTGTCCAGGTTGACCACCGTCACCACCAGCTGCGCCCGCCGCCGCCCACCACGCCCGCACCGATGGCACGGCTCGGCCACGCTGCCGTCCCCTTGACAGAGCCGGCAATCGGCGTACGCCTCGTCGCGGTACTCACCGCCCTCCACGATGAGCCGGTCGCCACCCCAGGTGCACTCGCACCGCCGCACCCGAAAGCCCAGCCCGCCGCAGTCGTCGCAGTCCACCGTGAGGCTCATGGCCGCCCGCCCAACCGCCGCGCGCAGCCACCGTCGTGGTCGGCCCGCAGCAGGCACCTTCCGCCGCCGGGCAGCAGAAGATCGCAGAAAACCCGATGCCGTACGCCCTGCTCGTCCTCGGCCGACACGGTGGTCTCCCCCGGATCGGCCTGCGGCAGCATCCGCGCCCACCGGGCCACCACCCGCGCCAACCGCTGCGCCGCGAGCAGGTCGGCCGCCTCCACCGGCAGATGCACCACATACCGCCCGTTCACCGCCACACCCCCTGGTTCACCGGCCGCTGATCCACGGGCCGGTGGTACGCCGGGCGTTGGTTCGCGCCGCCCTGCCGCCCCTGGCCCCACTCGGACTGCCACCGCCGCAACGCGTCCCGGACCCGGGCCGCCTCCCGGTGCGACTCGGCCACCTGCCGGTACGCGGCCTCCAGGTCGTCGGCTACCCGGCCAAGGAACTCGGTCACCTCCGCCGGGTCGTAGCCACGCCGCCCCAACCGGAACCGTCGATCCCGCACCTGCCACGGCCGATAGCTCGCCGCCCGATAACAGGTACCGATTCCGTAGCTTTCGCCACGCTGCTCGCCTCGCTGCCCGTCGAGCTGCCCGGCGTTCTCCGCAGCCTGCCTCGTGTGCTCTGCGGCCTGCCTGGTGTGCCGGGCGTCGTACCGCCCGGCTCGCCGCCGCCGAAAAGGGATGCGCATGACAGACCTCGCTCTCGTCAGCGTGGGCGATGAAAACGGCGGGCCCATCGGCCCGCCGCGCACCGACGGACCCGCCACGCACCTGCCACCGCAGCCCTCATCGCAGTACGGCACCAGGGCAGACACGGCCCCTGACCAGCACTTCCACAGTGGCCGTGAGGAGAGTGAAGCACCGGCCAAAGCGAAATGCAACGTCTAACAATCGACGCTTGATCAACGATGACTGCGACGCGAACACGCCTTGTGAAATGTCTATTGTTTTTTATACATCGTGGCTGTTTAATTACTCAGAGGCACGTCGACAATGGCCACGACAGCGGAGGCGCGGAGTGTCACAGGCGGTAACCGGGACGACGATGTTGCGACGACAGATCGGCCGCAAGCTCGAATCGCTACGCAGGGCAGCCGGCCTCACGATGGAGCAGGCCGCCGAGGAACTGGACCGCGCTCGTGCGACCTTGCACCGCATCGAGAACGGCGCCGAGAACGTCCGCTTCCGCGCCGCCGACGTCAAAGAGATGCTCAACCTCTACGGCGCGTCAGGCGAGGACACCGAACTGCTGCTGGCGATGACCGCCGCCACACGCGAGAACAAGAACTGGTGGCACGACTACATCGGCTCCGGCCTACCTCGCTGGTTCCAGCTCTACATCGGACTCGAAGAGGCAGCGGCCAACATCCGCCACTACCGCCCCGAACTGGTTCCGGGCCTTCTGCAGACCCGGGCCTACGCCTCGCAGGTGTTCGCCATGCCCGGCGGAGCAGTCGATGCGGACGCCGACGAGGAGCGAGAGCGAGCCATCCAGCTCCGCATCGATCGGCAGGCGCTTCTCACCCGCTTCGCGGCTCCACAACTGAGCGTGATACTTAACGAAGCGGTCCTGCGTCGACCAGTCGGCGGCGGGGCCGTCATGCCCGAACAGCTCCACCAGATCTTGAAGGCAATGGAGCTACCCAACGTAACCGTTCGCGTGCTGCAATTTTCGGCCGGCCTACACGCTGGAGCCATGTCCGGAGCCTTCTCGATCATCGAATTTCCCGAAGACAGCAAGGGCAAGGAGGTGGAGCCGCCGGTGGCATACCTGGAGGCCGCGACCGGAGCGATTTATCTCGACAAGCCGCACGAGACCGCCGCCTACAACACGATCTGGGCTGACATGGCGGGCCGCGCCCTCAACGAGTCCGAGTCCAAGAGCCTGATCCAGCAAGTCGCAGAGGAGTACTCCCGTGCCTGATCTGACCGGTGCCGTCTGGCGCAAGTCAAGCCGCAGCAATAACGGCGGCGAGTGCGTCGAGGTGGCGGACAACCTGCCCGGCGTTGTCGGGCTGCGAGACAGCAAGGATCCGAGCGGACCGGTCCTCACGTTCAGCCCAGCGGGCTGGGCCGCCTTCTTGGTGGGCGTGAAGCGGGAGACCTTCGGCGACTGAGCGGGTGGGCGCGGGTCAGCACCCCGCGGTTACGGCGAGCAGGCCCGCGCCCTCAACCAGTCGAGAGCTTGATGTCACAGAGACATATTTAGTGAGTCCGGCAATAGGGGCGGTGGCGGACCTTGGCCCGTGCAGCGACCGGCCGATCAGCCTGAGGCGCTCTCATCCGGCATCGTCGCGCTGGATGCCGCAACTCGTGGTTCTCGCACGAGATGCCGCAACTCGTGGCCTCAGCGGACCCGGATGCCCCGGCATGCCGCAACTCGTGCCGCGCACCGGACGGGATACCGCGACACGCCGCAGCTCGTGCCTACCCGATCGGCCCGAACACCCCGACATGCCGTAACCCGCGCCGCCCCTTCCCTAGGGACAGCATCACCAGACCACCTCGCCTATTGCCGACCGCTCTTATTTCACAGTGACATGAAGCTCGAACAGTTCATCACCTCCGACGCCTCACTCGCCGCGACGGCCCTCTCTGACAGCGCCAGCCCGTGACCGATGAGCGACCGAGGGCTGACGGAACGTACACGATCCGGTACGGTCGCCTGCGGACATGTCTCGATGCCTCACGGGGAGGAGTCGTCGCGGTGGCGTCGATTGAGGAGATCAAGGCCGGCATCAACCGTTTCGGCCAGCAGACCCAGCAGAGCGTCGTGCAGCTTCGCGCGGTGCACGACTCGTTGGAGCAGAGCCTCGCGCTGTTGCAGGCGGTCACCGCCGGCACCAACCACCCGGCCGTCGGCCAGGCGATCAGCCAGATCGAGCAGGTCAAGGGCAAGCTCAACGAGGCATCCCAGCTCGCGTTGGGCGCGGTCGACACCACCAGGCGATACGCCGCCGGCTTCTGACACCCGAGAGGTCCCCATGCCACGCGTCATCGTCCCGGTCGGGCTGTCCATGGGTCCGCGCTACCGCTACATCCGCCCGCCGGACCCGATCCCCGAGTGCTACGAAATCCACCTCGGCGACGACCTGATCGAGCTGACCGAGACCGAGGCGGCGGTCTGGGCAGCCGCCTTCGTGGACGCCGAACGGCACGCCAAACTCGAAGTCAATCGAGAGTCATTGATCCGGCTCCTGGAAACCGCCCCGAATCCGGAACCCCAGGCCACCCGTCTGGTCGACAGTCTGATCGCCCGCGGCCTCCTCGTCGAGTTCGACACCGACGGCGACCTCGAACCAGTCTTCCGCCGCCACAAACTCCTCCCCCTCGGTCAAGGACTCGGCTCCACCCCTGAGGAACCCCACCTCCACCGCGTCGGCCTCGCCAACCAACCAATCCTGGCCCTGAGTAGCGACGCCTACATGCTGTGGAGCTTCTCTTCGCTGCACCCCAATCTCTGGGAGGCATGCGTCTACTACGTGGACGACACGGAGTTGATCGCTGAAGGCGGCGAGCCACTTGGCCTGACACCCCAGATGATGGCCGGTGAGCTTGCACAGAACATTCCGTTGCTGGTGGCCACCGGCTGCGGCTTTCTCGACCAGCCCGTGAGCGCATGAGATACCGCCGTTCCGGCCAACGCCGATCCGCGCCGGACCGATCTTTCGCCCGCCGGGTTGGCTTCGAGACAGCGAAGGAAGGCGGCGGAACGCTGCTACAACAGGCCGGCGCAGCGCTCGGCGCACTGGTGGGTCTGCTCGGCAGTCGCTGGGGTCTTCCCCCGTCTGCTTCAGTCGTCACTGGCGCCGTCGTCGGCGGCGCGATTGGTAGCGTCGGCAAGGGCTTCGTCACGGCCGGGCTCGACCACCTTCGCGAGCGGCGGGAACAGCGAAGTGCCCGTACCGCGTCTCGTGCCAGACCTGTCCGAAGCTGGCGGCATCAGAGCGGAAGCAGCAGCACTGGCTCTGCTCTACCGCCCATATCGCGTCCCAGAGCATCAGCCAGCATCGCCGGACAAGTGATTGGTGGGCTGGACAACGTAGTGGCTCAGCTCAGTCGGGCGTCACGCCAGCTCGCCGAGATTCACCGGACGATGTGGGCGAGTCAGAACGCGCTCAACGCGGTCCTTGCCGGTGGGCGACCGGAGGTGGTCCGGGCCTTGGACGCCCAACTGTCGGCGGCCCGCGGTCTCGTACACGACTCGTCCGGTCTGCTCGGCAACTGCACCGACACCATCAGCGGCTATCGCGCCAGCATCTGACGTATGCCTGCCGATCGGCGACAGTGCGGGAACCCGGAGCGGCGAATGGGCTGGCGGCCTCCAGGTGATCGGTGCCGCCTTCGCTATCGCCGTCAACCGACGCTTCGGAGCGGACGCCACACCTGCCGGCATCGCTAAGTTCGTGGCCACAGCTCGGGCGAGCTACGACGGGGGTGACAGCCTTCCCGCGCTTGAAATGGAAGGGCTGATCCGTGCCGCCCTTGGCGAGCCTGAACTAGCCGGCAACATAACTCCGGACGTTGCGTTGGGCTCTGAGTTGTTCGTCCTTACCCGGCTCTTGCAGAAGGTCAGCTTGACGCAGGAGGAACTTGACGCCTTCGTCGCCGAAGCAGAACAGACCGCTGCGGAGTACATGTAGGTCCGGAGCCTCGCAAGCCCATCCCATTCTGCTGCTGCTACAGGCCAGCGCGCTGAGGGTGAGGGAACCCGGTCGGAACCCGAGGCGGCGGATGCGCGTTGGACGCGGTGACGGTGTCGACGAGCCTGGGGGTTGCGATGGGCGGGCGGGCAGCAGCGTTACTCGTCGGTTTGGTGGTGCTGGTGGCCGGCTGCGCCGGAACGGCACCTGCCGGCCACGCCTCGGACAGCCTGCAACGGTCTCTTCGGTCGCCTGATGTTCATCGGGCGTGGGAGTCATGCGCCGCCGCCGGGGCAGCCGATGGTGACCTCGATGGCAGCCAGGATGCACTCGCGTTGCCGGTGCTCGGTGCAGATTTCGTGCCGGTGGCGGCGGTGGTCTGCGGGGGCGAAACACAGCAGCGACCGACCGGCGGATCAGACCTGGTTGCCGTGGAGGACCAGGCCGACGAGGTGACCGCGCGCTGCCGCCGATAACCACCGAGCCGGAGGGAATGGCGGACACCGTGGCGGAGTTCTTCGCCGCGTACGACGCCGAGCCGCTTCAGGCTCCCCTCGACCTCGCCCGGCACCTGATCTTCGGAGCGGTGGACTACTCCCGTGGCCTCGGCTTCGACCCGCATCGTGACTTCTACAGCGCCGCGCCGTACCTCGGCACCTGGGAGCCGCCGAGCCGGATCACTGTCGGCCTGAACGGCAAGCCCTACTTCCAGCAGGGTCCCCACGACAATCCCGAGCGGATCATCCGCACCCTCAACCGCTCGGTCGGCGAGAGCAACTACCACTTCACCACGGTGTCGGAACTGCGTTGACCCCGATCGTTGACGGCTCAGCGACTCGACACACCGACGAACGGGCTGCTGAGCCGTCAACAATCTATTCGGGTGGGACGAGGCGCTGGATCGTGTCGACCCGGTCGATGGCTTTCATGTTCCATGGACCCCTCCTTACCTCAACACCGGAGTAAGGAACCAGATATCAAGATCAGGAAAGTTGATATCACCGTGGAATCGCCGCATGAACTGGAGGAATTTTGACCGGCCGTCGCACCAGTACTCGACGAATTGTCCAGCCGGCGGCTATTCCAGCAGGCTGCGGATGTCGTTGGCGGTGAGCTGGGCGGACGCGAACTCGCCGCCGTCGAGGACGCTGGCGAACAGTTCCGCCTTACGCGCCTTCAGGGCCATCACCTTCTCCTCGATGGTGTCCTTGGCGACCAGCCGGTACACCATGACGTTGCGGGTCTGGCCGATGCGGTGCACCCGGTCGACGGCCTGGTTCTCGGCGGCCGGGTTCCACCACGGGTCGAGCAGCAGGCAGTAGTCGGCCTCGGTGAGGTTGAGGCCGAACCCGCCGGCCTTGAGGCTGATCAGGAAGACCGGGTTGATGCCCTGCTTGAACTCGTCGATCACGGCGGCCCGGTCGCGGGTGCTGCCGTCGAGATAGCTGCACCCGATGCCAGCCTGTTCGAGGCGCTGCCGGGCCTGGCCGAGGAAGCGGGTGAACTGGCTGAACACCAGGCTGCGATGGCCCTCGGCGACCAGGTCCGAGATCCGTTCGGTGAGTACGTCCAGCTTGGTCGAGGGCACACGCTGATTCGGGTCGACCAGGGTGACGTCGAGGCTCGCCTGCCGCAGCAGGGTGAGCGACCGGAAGATCTCGAAGCGGTTCCTCTCCAGGTCGCCGAGGAGGCCGAGGACCTTCTGCCGCTCCCGTTGCAGGTACGCCTGGTACACCCGCCGATGCCGGCGGTCCAGCTCGATCTCCAGGACCTGTTCCTGCTTGGGCGGCAGGTCGGCAACCACGTCGGCCTTGCGGCGGCGCAGCATCAGCGGGCGGATCCGGCGGCGTAGCTGGGCGAGCCGGTCCGGGTCGCGATCCTTCTCGATCGGATTGCGGTAGTACTCGGTGAACCGGTCGGCCCGCGGCAGCAGCCCCGGCGCGGTGATCGAGCAGAGCGCCCACAGCTCGCCGAGGTTGTTCTCCATCGGGGTCCCGGTGATCGCCAGCTTGAAGGGGGCCGGCAGCAGTTTCGCGCAGCGGTGCGCCTGGGACTGGCTGTTCTTGACGAACTGCGCCTCGTCGAGGATCAGACCGGCCCAGTCGAGCGTGCGGTAGTCGTCGTACTCCAGCCGGAACAGGGTGTACGAGGTGACGACGACCTGTGCCCCGGCCACCGCCTCGCCGAGCGCGTCGCCGCGCCGCGCCGCTGTCTGGGTGATCGCCCGGACGACCAGGTCCGGTGTGAAGCGGGCCGCCTCACGGGCCCAGTTGTCCACCACGCTGGCCGGGCACACCACGAGAAACGGCTGCTCCCCGTGGGCGTGGCAGATCAGCGCCAACGCCTGCAGTGTCTTGCCGAGCCCCATGTCGTCGGCGAGGATTCCGCCGAGACCGTGGTCGTGCAGGGTCGCCAGCCAGCGGAAGCCGTCGCGCTGGTACGGCCGCAGCTCTGCGCGTACGCCCGACGGGACCGGTTGCTCGACGGCCGGGTCCGCTTCGCTCAGCGCGCGCACCGACTGCTGCCAGACGGCGGCCTGGCCGGTGATCTCCCCCAGGTCGGCCAGCTCGTCCCAGAGCCCGGCCTGGAACCGCCCGACCCGCAGTTTTCCGGGCGGGGCGTCTGCAAGCGCGCGCGACTCGGCGATCAGTTCCCGGAGCTGGCGGAACTCCGCACGGTCCAGCGCGAAATAGGTGCCGCTGGGCAGAATGAGGTATTGCTGGTCCTGCGCGAGCGCGGCGAACAGCTCGGCGAAGTCGACCGGCTCGCCGCCGACGCTGACCCGCACCGACAGGTCGAACCAGTCGCGCTCGTCGGAGTCGCCGCCGCCCGCGAAGGTGATGGCCGGCGCCTCGTACGTCTCCTGATAGTCGGGCAGCGCCGCGTCCGGCGGTGCGATCACCTCGACGTCGTCGAGCTCGGCGAGCCTCGGCACGACGTCGCCGAGGAGACGGATCATGGCGTCGCCGGCGACGGTGGCCGTGGTGGCCAGCTGGGGCCCGGCCGGCGACGGTTCCAGGAGTTCGGGTGCCGGCTTGGCGACCAGCTCGACGGCCCGGCGGAGCACCTCCTCGCGATGGGCGTCGGGGCCACCGGCCCGCAACGGTTCGGGATGACGCCGGCCACCGACGACCCGATGCCACTCCCACTCCACCCGCAGGCGATGTCCTGCCTCAGGAGTCATCGTCATCGCCAACGTGACCGGACCGACCGCCGGGAGGCGGACCGCCGGACCGGCCGGCAGCACCTCCACCTGGCGGAGCAGGTCCGGATAGAACCGGTCGAAGAAGCGCTCCTCCTCGGCGGCCGGAATGCGGATCGCCGGGCGGGACAACGTCCGTGTCATGCCCCGCGACAGCGGCCCGGCCAACGGAGCCAGCCGCAATGCCGGCTTCCCGGGTCGGGGCGTGGCAGCATCCGGCTCTCCCCACCAGGCGACGCCGTGCGCCGGTTGACCGACGAAGGCCAGCTGCGCGGCTCGGATCGGCGTGCCGTCGGCCGACAGCGCCGGTTCCAGCACGAGTTCGTCCTCGGCTCGGTCGACCCGCAACGAGAGCCGGGCCGGCATCCTGCTGATCACCACCGGCGCAGGGTTTTTGCCCGGCTGCACGAGCGCCAAGCCGGCCTCGTCGGCCTCGATCAGCAGGTCCCAGATCCGCCGGGACTCGAACTCGTCCAGGAAGACGGCCTGTCGGTGCCCGCCGTAGTAGTAGCCGTACGGGTCGTGAGCCGGGGCGGCCAGCCGCACGATCTCGCTGAGCAGCCGGCGGTGCCGCTCCACCCGCTTGGATCTGCCGATGTTCGCGTAACTCAGGCTCGACCAGCTGATCCCGGTACGGATCCAGCCGGTCCGCCCCGGCACCACCGGCCGCAGCGCCACCCGGAAGCCGTCGGCGTCCGAGCTGGACGGGACGACCTCGAACTGCAGACCGACACCCACCGGTTCCGGGTCGGGGGCGACCGAAGGCACGGTGACATCGCGTACCAGTTTGGAGAGCGCCTTCTCCCACTCCTGCTTCGCCGCCTTACGCACCCGAGGCGGCGCGGGAGATGCGACGGCGGGCCGGCCGGCATCGGGCCGACCGGCATCGGGCAGCGCCGCGAGGATCAACGCCGTGGGGTGGGCACATTCGGCCTGTCCGCACGTGCACGAACCGTCCATCGCCGTGATACGGCCGTCGGCGTCCGTGGTCACCGCCGCGGTCACCGAGTTGTCGCGTCGGCCGGCGAGCCCGCATTCCCCTCGACCGGCGGCGCCATCCCACCGGACCTTCACCAGGTCTCCAGCTTCGAGGTGCTGCCGGGCACGGACGAAGGTCCCGGTCCCGACGATCTCGTACAGCGCCGCCTCGGCCTCGGTCAGGGCAAGCTTGGCCACATCCATCCCTCTCGCCCGGTCCGGCTTCCGATGCGCAGCAAACAATAGTCACCTACCCGGAGTCGTCTGAAGCAGCAGAGCGTGTCGTGGACGTGGAGTGGTGGGGGCAGACGGCTGATCTGGGCCTTCGCCCTGGCATGGGAACCGGCTGCGGGGGTATGACCGAGACATGAGGGCGAGTTTCCGGCTCGGCCGGATCATGGGCGTACCGGTCGGGGTCAACTGGAGTGTCCTGGTCATCTTCGCGCTGATCTGGTGGGGGCTGTCGGCCAACCTGTTTCCCCGGTCGTACCCCGGCCGGTCGGGAGTCGCGTACCTTCTCGCGGGGTTGGCCGCGGCGGTGGTCTTCTTCCTGGGGTTGCTCGCCCACGAGGTGTCCCACGCGGTGGTGGCCAAGCGCAACGGGCTGGGCGTCGAGGACATCACGCTTTGGCTCTTCGGTGGGGTCGCCCGGTTGCGCGGCGAGGCCCGGACCCCGGGTGCGGAACTGCGCATCGCCGGAATCGGTCCGCTGGTCAGCCTGATCATCGGTGTCTTCTTCGGGGCGATCGCGATGCTGCTCGGTCTCGCCGGGGTGCACGGGCTGCTGCTGGGCGCGATGGCCTGGCTCGCCGGCATCAACCTGCTGCTGGCGATCTTCAACGTCCTGCCGGCGGCGCCGCTCGACGGCGGTCGGCTGCTGCGCGCGGCGGTGTGGAAGGCCACCGGGGACCGGACCCGGGCGTCGGTGGTGGCCGCCCGGGCCGGCTGGATATTCGGCGTGGTGCTGATCGGGTTCGGGCTGTGGCGGTTCCTCACCGGCGCCGGCGTCGGTGGGCTATGGCTGGCGCTGATCGGTTGGTTCCTGATCGGTGCCGCCAGCCTGGAGGAACGACAGGCGCGAATGGGCAGCGCGCTGCGTGGGCTCCGGGTCGCCGAGGTGATGACGCCGCAGCCGCAGACCGCCTCGGGCGAAATGACGGTGGCCGACTTCGTCGACAACTACCTGTTCGCGTACCGGCACACGGCGCTGCCGCTCACCGAGGACGGGCGGCCGGTCGGCCTGGTCACGCTCGACCGGGTACGCGGCGTCCCGAGCGATCAGCGGGCCAGCACCACGCTCGAGGCGGTGGCCTGCCGGGCCGACGACCTGGTGCTCGCCTCCCCCGACGAGCAGCTGATCGACCTGCTGCCCCGGCTCAGCGAGTGCGCCGACGGCCGGGCGCTGGTGGTCGCCGAGGGCCACCTGGTCGGCATCGTCTCGCCCAGCGACATCAGCCGCGCCGTCCAACGCAGCCACCTGCGCGACCAGGTGGCCGGGCGTTAGCCGGCTCAACGAGCCTGGGCCGGCGCCTCCGGCAGGGTGATCGCCGTGGCCGCCTTCCGAATCGGCTCGGTCACTCGCCGGATCAGGCGTTCCCGTCCCGGCAGATGCGGCATCATCCGCAGCATCAGCGTCTGGAACCGGATCTGCGCCGCCGAGCCCAACACCATGCCCTTCAGGTTGCGCTCGGCCAGTTGCTGGTTCAACGAAACGAACGGGCGCATCCGCCGCTCGTAGGCGGCGAGCCCGGTCACCGGGTCGCCCTGCGCCTCGGTCAGCGTGGCGGCCAGCACGTACGCGCCGACCAGGCCCACGCTGGTGCCCTGCCCGGACGCGGGTGACGGCGCGTACGCCGCGTCGCCGACCAGCCCGATCCGCCCGATCGACCAGCGGTCCATCCGCACCTGACTCATCGAGTCGAGGTAGAAGTCCGGAGCCTCGGGCATCGCGTCGAGCAGTCGCGGCACCTGCCATCCGAGCCCGCTGAACGTCTCCGCCAGCAGCGCCTGCTGCCCGGCCACATCCCGGTGGTCGGGCTCGTCCGTCGGCGAGGGGAAGAGGAAGAGGGCCCGGGACTGGGCTGCGCCGGCCGTACGGTAGACGCCGACGCTGCGACCCGGGGCCGGATGCATCAGCTCGACGCCCTCCTCACCCAGTTCCGCCGGCACGGAGAAGATCGCGATGTGGTGACCGAGTGGCCGTAGGTGGGCGGACTCGGGCCCGAAGGCCAGCCGACGGACGGTCGAGTGCAGCCCGTCCGCGCCGACCACCAGGTCGAACGTCCGGCGCTTGCCACGCTCGAACGCCACCTCGACCCGGTCACCGGTCGGGGTCAGCGTCGCGATCGAGTCGCCGAAGACGTACTCCACGTCGTCGGTGGCGCCGGCGAGGATCCGGGCCAGGTCGCCACGCATGATCTCCACGTCGTCGCCCTCCCGGCCGCCGAAGAGCTGGGCGTCCATGGTGGCGAGTTGGCGGCCCTCGACGTCCACGAATCGCGCCAGCCGCATGCCGGTGTCGCGCCGCCGCACCTGCTCGCGCAGGCCCATCCGGTCGATCACTTCGAGAGCGGCGCCGCGGATGTCCACCTTGTAGCCGCCGTCGCGCAGCTCGCGTGCGCGCTCGACGACGGTCGGACGAAATCCCTGTCGGCGCAGCCACCAGGCCAGTGCGGATCCGGCGACGCCGGCACCGGAGATCAGAATGTTCGCCATGCCGGTAGCGTACAAACGTTTTAGACGTTTGTGCAAGACATCTGTTCAAAGGCTCGGATAGACTGCCGGGCATGGGGAATCGGGAAGACCTGCTCTCGGGCGCGAAGCGGTGCCTGCTGGAGAAGGGATATACAGCTACCACCGCCCGGGACATCGCCGCCGCCTCCGGCACCAGCCTGGCGGCCATCGGCTACCACTTCCGCACCACCAGAGCCCTGCTCAACGAGGCGCTGGTCGAGTCGATGGCGGAGTGGGGCGATGAGCTGCAACAGGCGCTGGCGGCGGACAACGCGCCGACTCACCCGCCGGAGCAGCGGTTCGAGGCGGCCTGGGCGCGGGTCATCGACTCGTTCGCCCGGCTACGGCCGCTCTGGGCCATCCAGTTCGAGCTGCTCGCCCAGATGGACCGGACCCCGGAGTTGCGCTCGGCCTTCGCCGCCGCCAATCACCAGGCCCGCCTCGGGCTGGTCGAGATATTCCACCGCCTCGATCCCACCGCGAACGAGGCGGACGCGCTGAAGCTGGGTGCCGTCCATCAGGCGCTGCTCGGCGGTCTGGCGGCCCAGTGGCTGATTGACCCGGACAGCGTGCCGTCCGCCCAGGATCTGATTCGGGCGCTGCGCACGATCGTCAGGGAACTCACCGCCTGACCGGCGGCTGCGGAAGCAGACCGGTCAGTTGGGGAAGAGGTGGTTCAGCTCCTCGGTACGGAACTTGCCGGTGGGGTCGAGGCGGTGCAGGAGGGTGGCGAAGTCGGGCCAGTGCGGGTAGGTGGCAGCGATCGCCTCCGGGGTGAGCGTGAAGACCTTGCCCCAGTGGGGACGGGGGGCGAAGGGGGCGAGGGCCCGCTCGACCTCGGCCACCACCGGCAGCACCGCCGCCGCGTCGGCGATCCAGGTGAAGTGGACGGCGAGGGTGTCGCGGCCCTGGTTCGGGCTGAGCCACAGCTCGTCGGCGGCGACGGTGCGCAACTCGCTGGTCTGCGACACCGGGGCGATCAGGTGCGCGATCTCGTCCAGCGCGGCGAGCGCGTCGGCGGCCACGGCTCGGGGCAGGTGGTACTCGGACTGCAACTCCTCGCCGCTGCTCGGGGTGAAGCCGAGCCGGAAGTGCGGCAGCCGCTCGTGCCAGGGGCCGGCGACGCCGAGCTGCTCGGTGCAGTTGACCGCCGGCATTCCGGGCACCGGATGCCAGGGCCGGTCGGCCGCCGTCGTGCCGAGCCAGCCCGCCGGGGGCGGGCTCTGATCCGCCAGCTGCTTGCACCAGACCTGGGTGCCGCGGGTGGAGCGCCAGTCGGTGAAGACACTGACGCTGTACGCGGAGCCGAGCGCCTCGTCGAGCGCGGCGCGAGGCAGGTCGAGGTGAACGTACTGGCGGATGTCGAAGGTGGGCACCACGTCCAGGGTGAGCCGGGTGACGATGCCCAGCGCGCCGAGAGAGACGACCATGCCGGAAAAGTCGGGGTCGTCGCGGTCCACGGTGAGCAGTTCGCCCGCGGCGGTCACCAGTTCCATGCCGGCGACCGCGGTGGCCAGGTTGCCGATGGTCTCGCCGGAGCCGTGGGTGCCGGTGGCCACCGCGCCGGCCAGCGAGATGTGCGGCAGCGAGGCCAGGTTGGCCACGGCGTACCCCCGCTCGTGCAGCCAGGTCGCGAGATCTCCGTACCGCATCGCGGCCGGCACATCGACCAGCCGGCGCTGCTCGTCCAAACGCACGGTGGCCGGCAGTCCGGCCAGGGTGACCAGGTCCCCGGTGGTGTCGCCGAGCCGGTTGAACGAGTGCCCGCTGCCCACCGCCCGGACCCGGTCGCTGCCGGCGACCAGCTCGCGCAGATCGTCGATGGACGACGGCCGGTGGTACGCCCGGGCGGCGTAGCGGACGTTGCCCGCCCAGTTGCGGTGCGTCGACACTGCGATCCCCCTCTCCGCGCCGACGGTTACCGTCGGCTTTGTCGGGGAACCCTACGCCGATGAGCAGCTACCGTGATCCCGCCCCTCGCGGCGACGTCTACCCGTCCGAAGAGGAGATCGATCCGACCGGCATCGGCGTGGAGCCGGCCAGCGGCCCGGCCGGAGCGTACGCCGGTCTGCCGGGCGGTGCGGGCGCCAGCCAGCCCGGCCCGCAGCCGAACCCCGCGCCTGGACCGGCACCCGCACCCCCGCCCACTCCCGGCCCGCCGCCCCGGGTCGGCACAGGTGCCCGCTCGATCGTGAGCCGGCACATGGACGCCCCGGCCCACTGACACGGTGACCTGGGCGGGCTCGCTCGACCGAGACACCGAACCCGCGGCCGGGGGCGGCGAACCCGCGGCCGGGGCGGCGAGCGACTCCTCAGAGCTGCCGCATCACCTCGCCGGCGACCAGGTCCAGGTGGTCCAGGTCGCTCAGGTCGAGCACCTGAAGGTAGATGCGCTGGCTGCCGACTTCCGCGTACCGGCCGATCTTGTCGACGACCTCGGCGGGCGTGCCCGCCAGCCCGTTCTCGCGCAGCTCGTCGGGCTCCCGGCCGATCGCCGCGGCCCGCCGGGCCACCTCGGCGTCGTCCCGCCCGCAGCAGAGCACCAGCGCGTTGGACCAGGTCAGCTCGGCCGGGTCCCGATCGATCGCCTGGCACGCTGCGCGCACTCGGCCGAACTGGGCGACCGTGTCGTCCACCGAGACGAACGGCAGGTTGAATTCGTCGGCGTACCGGGCGGCCAGCGCCGGCGTACGCTTCGCGCCCATCCCGCCGATCAGGATCGGCGGGTGCGGCCGCTGCACCGGCTTGGGCAGCGCGGGCGAGTCGCTGACCTGGTAGTGGCGGCCGGCGAAGTCGAACGTGTCGCCCGCCGGGGTCCGCCACAGACCGGTGATCACCGCCAGCTGCTCGGTCAGCCGGTCGAACCGCTCCCCCAGCCCAGGGAACGGGATCCCGTACGCGCGGTGCTCGGCGTCGTACCAGCCGGCGCCGATGCCCAGCTCGACCCGGCCACCGCTCATCTGATCGACCTGGGCGACGCTGATGGCCAGCGGGCCGGGCAGCCGGAACGTCGCGGCGGTCATCAGCGTGCCGAGCCGGATGGACCGGGTGTCGCGGGCCAGCCCGGCCAGGGTGGTCCAGGCGTCGGTGGGGCCGGGATCACCGCTGACCGAACCCATCTTCAGGTAGTGGTCGGAGCGAAAGAAGGCGCCGAAGCCGGTTTCCTCGGCGCGGCGGGCCACGGCGAGGAGATCGTCGTAGCTGGCACCCTGCTGAGGTTCAGTGAAGATCCGCAGTTCCATGGGGTCGAGCATAGGAAGCCGGTGGCTTTGTCGCCCGGATCCAGGGTGGCGCGGTGTCGGAAATCGCCGTCACCGTGGTCGGCCTGGGATCGCGTACGGCAGCGTGGCCGGCATCCCGCCACCGTGCCGTACGGCCCCTCCCGCTACCCGATCGGGAGGGGCCGCCCCCGTTGCGACGCGCCCCGTCGTGGTGTTAACAAGGGGCCCCTGCTCTACACCAGGCGTTAATAGGGGGCCCTTCCTTTCAAGGGGTTGCGCGGCGGATGATGAGCCAGCTGGCGACAGCGAGCGGCAGCGTGAGCAGCGCCGGCCAGCCCACCAGCAGGGCACCTCCGGACTGGTCGGCGAACCAGTCGCCGATCGCCGCCCACCAACGCTGCCAGGTCGCCAGGACGGCCGCCCCACCGAACAGGACCAGTGCCACGGTGCCCAAGGTGAGCATGCCGTTGACGCCCCACCGCTTGAACACCAGCGCGATCGCGAAACCGATGAAGCCGAGCAGCAGGAACGGGATCGCGAAGGCGAGGTACCGCAGCACCGGATTCTCCACCAGGAAGAACGGCAGGCCGAAGAAGCGCAGGCCGACACCCCAGCCACCGGTCGCCTCCTCGAGGACGGAGAGCAGGTAAAGCACCCCCGCGTAGCCGATCGCCTGCGCTCCGAAGTGGATCACGCTGCCGAGATAGAAGCTGCGACGGGACATGCCCAGCCCAATCGCGAACGGAAAGTCCTGGGTGATCACGTTGATGCAGGCGATGAACATCACGATGTAGATGCTGGCCAGGCCGCCGGTGGTGGGTTCGAGATCGGCATCTCTGATCGTGGCGAAGATCGCCAGGTTGATCAGAAAGCTGGAGGCGAGGATTCCCCAGGACCAGCCGACCACGCTGGGCCAGGCGACGGACTGCAGTCGGGCGACGGTCAGGGCGCGGTTCATCGGAGAACCTCCTTGCGGGTGACACCGGGGGTGGACGGCGCGGAGCCGTTGGTGGCGGTGGTCAGGCGCACGACGATGTCCTGGAGGGAGGAGGCCTCCAAATCGAGGCCCAGGGCCCGGGCGCGGTCGTGGTCGGCCGGACCGAAGTCGCCGCGTACGGTGGCGCGGGCCGTCCCGCCGAGCAGCGCCCGGTGCAGTTCGGCGCCGGTCCGGGCGAACTCGTCCACCGCCGCGACCGGGCCGGCAACGGTGAGCACCTGACCGCGCAGCGCCTCCGCTTCCACGTCCAGCAGCAGCCGCCCCTTGTCGATCAGCAGGACGTGCTCGATCAGGTCGCTGACCTCGTCGATGAGGTGGGTGGAGAGCACAATGGTGCGGGGGTGCTCGGTGAAGTCGGCCAGCAGACGGTCGTAGAAGATCTGCCGGGCGACGGCGTCCAGACCGAGGTACGGCTCGTCGAAGAAGGTCAGTGGGGCCCGCGAGGCCAGTCCGACGATGATGCCGAGCGCGGAGAGCATTCCCCGGGAGAGTTTGCGGACGTTGCGTCGCGGCGGCAGCCGGAAGTCGTCGACCAACTGCTGGGCCAGTTCCTCGTTCCAACGGGGATGGACCAGGCTGGCCGCGCGCAGCACATGGTGCACCCGCAGGTTCGACGGGTAGGTCTGGCTCTCCTTGATGAAGGAGATCCGGGAGAGCACCGACTCGTTCTCGTACGGGTGCTGGCCGAAGACCGCGACCTCGCCGGAGGTGGCGAATTGCTGTGCGGTGAGGATCTGCATCAGGGTGGTCTTGCCGGCGCCGTTGCGTCCCAGCAGGCCGTAGATCCGGTTCTCGCCGAGCGAGAAGCTGACCCCGTCGAGTGCGGTGACATCTCCGTACCGCTTGGTGAGGTCGGCGACGGTGACGACGACCGGGCTCATCGGGTCTCCTCCCAGGTGTCGATCATGTGCTTGAGTTCGGCCGGGTCGATGCCGAGCTTGCGCGCCTCGGCCAGCAGGGGCTGGACGTACTGCCGGGCGAACTCGTCACGGCGCCGGCCGCGCAGCTTGGCGCGGGCGCCAGCGGAGACGAACATCCCGATGCCTCGTTTCTTGTAGAGCGTTCCGTCGTCGACCAGCTTGTTGACGCCCTTGGCGGC
The DNA here is from genome assembly GCF_016863555.1 of Micromonospora qiuiae. Lineage (GTDB taxonomy): Bacteria > Actinomycetota > Actinomycetes > Mycobacteriales > Micromonosporaceae > Micromonospora > Micromonospora qiuiae. Next base: position 58,633 of record NZ_BOPC01000011.1, read on the forward strand.
CGTCGCGGGATTGATCCGGTGGAAGGCCGCCAACTCGTTCGTCGACGGCACCTGCCCCTCCTCGGCCAGCGTCCCGTCCAGGATCGAGTTCTCCAGCAGCTCCGCGATCTGCAGGAAGATCGGCCGCCCATCCTCCATCACGGCTGCTCGCCTACCTGGCTCACTGGTTCGCTACTCATGTAACTAACCATGCAACCAGTGTGGGGGCGATGTCAAGACGATGCCGCGCGACGGGCCTGTCATCCTGGTCCCTGCCAGACACCACGACCCTGCTGGAGAGCGCCACGTGAAGTACCTGATGTTGATCTACGGCAACGAGGAGATCTGGGGCAGCCTCCCCGCCGGTGATCTGACCACCCTGATCGGCGAGGTCGATGCCTTCAACGAGACGCTGCGCACCTCCGGTGAGCTGGTGGATTCGCAAGGGCTCGACACCCGCCCCAGGGCGGTGCGCGTCGTCGACGACACTCCCGTGGTCACCGACGGGCCGTACCTGGAGGCGAAGGAGTACGTCGGCTCGTACTTCGTGGTCGACGTCAGCAGTGAGCAGCGGGCGTTGGAGATCGCCCGGTCGTACCCGGGCCTGCGGTTCGGTGCCGGCGGCATCGAGATGTGGCCGCTGATGGCGTCGAGCGGAGCAGAGCGCTGAGCCTCGACGAGGCCGCCGTCGACCTGCTGCGTCGGCTCGCGCCCCAGGTGCTCGGTGCGCTGGTACGCCGCCACGGCGACTTCGCCCAGGCCGAGGACGCGGTGCAGGATGCCCTGGTCGCCGCCGTCGAGACATGGCCACGCGAGGGCGTACCGGAGCATCCGGCGGGCTGGCTGCACACGGTGGCCAGCCGCCGCTACATCGACCAGGTGCGCACCGAGGCCGCGCGGGCGCGCCGGGAGCGTACGGTGCTCGACACCACCCCGCGCGACGCGCTGGTCGCGCCGCCGCCCGACGCCGAGCGGCCCCGCGACGACCTGCTGGAGCTGTTCCTGCTCTGCTGCCACCCCGCGCTGCCCGCCCCCGCGCAGCTGGCCCTCACTCTGCGGGCGGTGGGCGGGCTGACCACCGCCGAGGTCGCGGCGGCCTTCCTGCTGCCCGAGAAGACCATGGGGCAGCGGATCTTCCGGGCCAAGCAGCGGCTGCGGGAGGCGGGCGCCCGGTTCGTGCTGCCGCCAGCGGCGGAGCGGGGGTCGCGGCTGGCGGTGGTCCGCCAAGTGCTGTACCTGATGTTCAACGAGGGCTACACCGCCAGCAGCGGCCCCGAACTGCTCCGGCCCGACCTGACCCGGCAGTCCCTGCGGCTGACGCGCCGCCTGCACGAGCGACTGCCCGACGACGGGGAGACGACGGGGCTGCTGGCCCTGATGCTGCTGACCGAGGCGCGGGCCGCCACCCGGGTCGGCCCGGACGGCGAACTGGTGCCGCTGGCCGAGCAGGACCGGCGGCGGTGGGACCGGGCGGCCGTCGCCGAAGGTTGCGCACTGGTCACGCACAGCCTGTCCACCTCGCCGCCCGGCCCGTACCAGGTGCAGGCCGCGATCGCGGCGGTGCACGCCGAGGCGCCGAGTGCCGAGGCCACCGATTGGCCGCAGGTCCTCGCCCTCTACGAGCTGCTGGAGCGGCTGGCCCCCAACCCGGTGGCCACGCTGAACCGGGCGGTGGCGGTGGGCATGGTGCACGGGCCCGCCGCCGGGCTGGCCCTGCTTGCCGGGCTGGAATCGGGCCTGCTCGCCGGGCACCACCGGCGGCACGCCGTCAAGGCACACCTGCTGGAGCTGGCCGGTGACCGGGCCGCCGCCGCAGCGACCTGGCGGCAGGCGGCCGATCTCGCCGGCAGCGAACCCGAACGGCGGCACCTGCTGCGCCGAGCCGCCCGCTGCGAGTGATCGGGGTCACAACAGCTTCCGGTAGAAGCGACCGGCCCGGCTCCGATCCACCGGTGAGCGGGCACCCGGCGTGGGTGCCGCAGGATCCGGGAGGTACGGACATGACCAAGGTGACCGCGCAGTTGTCGGTGTCGCTGGACGGCTTCTACGCCGGCCCACGGCACGACGGCGACGGCGACTGGATAGCGTCGGCGGAAAGCCACGGCTTCTTCCGGGTGACCCGGTGGATCACCGAGGCGATGGCCTGGCGGGAACGGCAGGGATTCGCCGGCGGCCGACAGGACGTCAACTCCGACATCATCGCGGAGTCATTCGACGCGGCCGGGGCGTACGTGATGGGCCGCCGGATGGCCGACGGCGGTGAGGTGCCCTGGGGCGACGAACCGCCGTTCCGCGCCCCGGTCTTCGTGGTGACCCACCGCCCCCGCGAACGGCTGGTACGCCAGGGCGGCACCAGCTTCACCTACGTCACCGACGGCGTGGAGAGCGCGGTGGCGCAGGCCCGGGCCGCGGCGGGCGGCAAGGACGTGGCGGTGGCCGGCGGCGGCAGCCTGGTCCGGCAGGTGCTGCGCGCCGGACTGCTCGACGAACTGGAACTGCACGTGGTGCCGGTCGTGCTCGGCACTGGGATGCGCCTGTTCGACGCCGACCTCGGCCTCGACGAGTTCGAAGGGATCGAGCTGACCCCCACCCGCGTCGTGCCCGACCCGCAGGTCACCCACCTCCGCTACACCGTGCACGGCCGCACCCCCCTGACTCTCGACGACCGCGGCTCCGGAGACGGAAAGCTGTAAGAACGCAAGGAAGGACGCAAGGAAGGGCCCCTTTTTAACGCCTCGCGTAGTAAAAGGGCCCCTTCTTAACAACCCCGCCGGCACGGCGGTACCGCCGACGCCGACAGGGGGCAACGCGAACGGGCCGCCAGCCCTAGAGTGACGGCAGCCTTTCGACCTAGGAGGTGCGGTGTCGGAGCCGCCACCCGCCGAGCGTTCCCCGAGCACGGGCGACCCCGGCGAGATGTCTGTCCCCACTGAAGCCGGCACAACGGCGGAGGAGACGACACCACAACTACTGGTCATGCCGGCCACCGCCGGGCTGTCGCCCATCGTCTGGCCCGGTCCGGCCGACCAGCCCGCCTGGGCCATTCCGGTGTCCCTTCCGCCCGGCACCAGGGGTTACGCCATCTTCCTCCCGCTGGTGGCGGCCGGCGCCGAGCCGGCCGCCACCCCGCAAGCCCCGCCGGTGCCGGCGGCGGGACCCGGCCGGCCGATCACGGTCACGGTGCCCGTCCCCGGCTCGGCGCAGGCGACGCCACCGGCACAGCGGACCGCCGAGGCACCACCCCCGCCGGCACAGCCGATCACCGAAACCCCACCGGCACCGGCACAGCGGGCCGACGAAACGCCACCGCCACAGCCGACCACCGAAACGCCACCGGCACAGCGGACCGAAACGCCGCCGCCACCAGCACCGCGGGCCACCGAGGCGGCACCGCCACGGGCCGGCACCGACACGACGGCAGCGCCGGCCGGCACGGCAACGGTGGAGACGAAGCCGGCGGGCACGCCACCGGCCCGCACGGCAACGGCCGGCACAACGCCAACCGGCACAACGCCGGCCGGCACGCCGACAGCGGGCACGACGCCAGCCGGCACAACGCTGGTGGGCACAACGCCGGTGGCGGTTGGGGCCGGGGCGGTATCGGCGACAGGCGGACCGCAGCCGGTGCCGCCTGGCTACGGGCTGCCCCACTCGCCGTACGATTTCCGGCGGCCACCGCCACCGCCGTCGTTCTTCGATCGGGTGTGGCCTGGACCCGCGCCGGACGGCGGCGACCGGGGCAGCGTACTGGCCGTCCTGGCCAGCGCGCTGGGCGTGGCGGCGTTCGTGCCGCTCGGCCGCACCGGCATCGGCTGGTTCCTCGGCTGGCTGGTGCTCACCGCCGCCGTCACCATGGCGGTACGGCGCCACACCGACGCGCTGCCCCGCGCCGAGCGCTGGGTCCGGGCCGGTTGGGCGGGCGGCGCCCTGGCGCTGCTCGCGGTGCTCGGCTTCCGCAACGCCTGGTGGCTGGTGACGTTCTGCGTGCTCGGGGCGCTGGGTTGCGCAGCACTGGCGATCGTCGGCGGTCGACGACTCCGGTCGATCCTGTTCAGCCTGTTCGCCGCCCCGCTCGCCGGGTTCCGCGGTCTGCCCTGGGTGCGTACCCACGTCCGGGCGCCCGGCAGCCCCGGCGCCGCACGCCGCGTCGTCTGGTCGGTCGCCGCCACCGTGGTCGTCCTGGTGGTCTTCGGTACGCTGCTCTCCTCCGCCGACGCCGCCTTCTCCCGGGTCCTCGGTGCGGTCATCCCGGAGATCAGCGTCAGCGGCGTGTTCCGCTGGCTGTTCCTCGCGGCCGTGGGCGGCCTGGTCGCGGTGGCCGCCGTCTACACGATCGCCGCGCCGCCGAACCTGGCGGCGCTGGACCGGCCCACCAGCCGCCGCCTCGGCCTGGTCGAGTGGGCGCCGCCGATCGCCACTCTCGTGCTCCTGTTCGGCGGCTTCGTCGCGGTGCAGTTCACCGTCCTCTTCGGCGGGCAGCGGCACGTGCTGAAGACCACCGGCCTCAGCTACGCCGAGTACGCCCGCAGCGGCTTCTGGCAACTGGTCGTCGTCACCCTGCTGACCCTGGCGGTGCTCGGCGCGGTGACCCGGTGGGCCCGTCGGGACCGTCAGCTCGACCGGGTGCTGCTGCGGGTCCTGCTCGGCCTGCTCAGCGCGCTGAGCGTGGTCATCGTGGTGTCGGCGCTGTCCCGGATGTACACGTACCAAAAGGTGTACAGCTTCACCGGTGAGCGGATCTTCGTGATGGCGTTCGAGCTGCTGCTCGGTGCCGTCTTCCTGATGATCCTGGTGGCCGGCGTACGCTGGCGTGGCGGGTGGATCCCGCGACTGGCCGCGGCGCTCGGGGTGGCGATGCTGCTCGGGTTGGCGGTGCTCAATCCGGAAGACTACGCGGCCCAGCGTAACGTGGCCCGGTACGAGCAGACCGGACGGATCGACGCCTGGTACCTGCGTGCCCTCTCCGCCGACGCCACGCCGGCCCTGGCCGCGCTGCCCGATCCGGTACGCCGCTGCACGCTGAGCTGGATCGCCGACGACCTGGCCGAGCCGGACCCGTGGTACGCCTGGAACCTGGGCCGCGACCGGGCCCGGTCGGTGCTCGACCGGCTGGGGCCCGACGCCATCGGCAACCAGCGCGACTGCCGCCGCGTCGACCGGCTCGACCTGCCGAAGACCCGATCGCCACGCTGACGGGCCCCGCGCGGCCGGACTGTCCGGCCGCGCGGGACTCCCATCGGGGAGAGCGAGATTGGTCAGCTGTCGACGACAGCTAGAACCCGTTCCACACGCTCGCCGAGCACTCGTAGGTTTTCCCACCATCCTGGGAGATGCATCGCATCAGGAACTTCCCGAGGAAGGGAACTTTGAAGGTGTAGATGTGGGCCTTGGTCTTCCCGTACTTCACGCCGGATTTGTGATCGAGGTCGGCAAGGGTCCAGTCGGGATCCGGCTGCTTCAGCACGGCCACGCTCTTGAGCGAGTCGACGCGCCCGCCGAGGAAGAACCGCCTGGCGTCCGCCGCCGACAGCTCGCTGTCGCCGCCGAGAACCTCCACCATCTCCAGGTCCTCGAGGGACACGTCGCTGGCCTTCTCGGCGGTCGTCCTCGCCGCTCCCAAGGTGGTGTGGCCGAACAGGTCGAGGCCCGTGCTACGGACGGGCTGGGGGCAAATCCACCTGCCCATGTAATCGGTGCACAGTGTCGTGCACCAGTCGCGGCCATCCGGAACGGAGTTGGCGAAGACCAGGGTCGACGTGGGTTTCCCGTCGGTGGGGGAACCGTCGTACCTGCCGTCGGCGAGGTCGGCCATCGTCGTGTTGAGGAGTTCCTTGCCGCCCGGCATCACGCCCAGCAGCTTGACGCCTTTGACATCGTCGCCGGCGGCTAGCGCCATCAGCTGGTCGACGGTCAGGCCCTTACCCTCGGTCTCGACCGCCGTGACCTGGTCCAGGCCACCGAGGGGCTTGCCGGTCAGCCGCTCCATCTCGTACAGCATCTGCCCGGGAGCACCGGGCTGGTCGGTGACCGTCACGGTGGGGACGACGGTTTCGACGGCACCCGAGGGAACGGAGGCGACCGCCAGTGCGACTGCCGTCACGGCGGCCACGATCGCGGCCCGCCTGGCGGCTACCTTCCACGCTGCTCTCATCAGAACCGCCACTCACAGGTGAACACCACGCTGAGGCTGGGCCCGGGCACGGGCACCAAGCGGCAGTGGTCCCGCACCACCTCACCGAGTTCTTCGAGCACGCCGACGACCCACGCGATGGCCCGCTTGATGGCGCCCCAGAAGCTCAGATAGACCACGGTCGGCTCCTTCGTGCCGACGTCGGCGATGATGTCGTCCATCGTCTTCGCGGGATCGGGCCGGTCCACGACCTTCAGCACCTTGGCGCCGGTGGTGTCCTTGCCCGCCAGGAGCGCCTCGATCTCCTCGGGGGTTCGTTTCCGGCCGTCGTCGACCACCACGACCGCGCGGTCGATGATCAGTTCCTTTTCGCCGGTGAGGGCCGCGGTGATGCCGGCGATCTCGGCCATCGTGAGCTTGCCGGCCAACGCGGAGCCCGCGAACTGCCGGACCGAGACGTTGCCGGTCGGATCGATCTGGATTTCACTGGCGGTGATGGCGTCCGCTCGGTCGGATGGCGCCCACGCGAACTCCCACTGCCCGCCGACGCAGCGGAACTGGCTGTGCACCGTGCGCTCAGGCTCGGTGGCGGTCTTGATGACCTCGCCGCGCTCGTTCAGGTACTGGACGACACAGTCGGTTCCCCCCTTTCGCGGCTCGTCGGGCCGGGCCACGGCGACGGCGGGCATGGCCAGGACCATGCCGCTGACCACCCCGAGCACCGCCGATCGGTACGTCATGCGCCTCATCAAGCGCTCCAATCCTCGATCGAGACTGACTCCTGAAGCGTGGTGGTCCACACCGCAGCGGCGCTGAAACGAAGCTGAAAGACGGTGGTCCCGGGGCCGATGTCAGGCGGACGACAGTGTCGTGGAACATGGTCGGGTCGAGGTTCCGACAGACGGTCGGCCACGCGTGATCCGGCCCTAAGCTCGACCCGGAGCCGTCCGCTCACCGGTGGAGGGATGTATGCAGGTACGGCTTCTCGGGCCGGTCGACGTGGCCGTGGGCGCGGTCGCGCGGTCGGTCCCCGGCCTACGCCGCAAAGCCGTGCTCGCGGTCCTTTCCCTACACGCGGGCGAGATCGTGAGCACGGGTCGCCTCATCGACATCCTCTGGGGTGATCGGGCACCCGCAACGGCCCGCAACACTCTGCAAGCTCACGTGTCGTACCTTCGCAAGGTCATCGGCGGGCGGGAGGCGATCGTGGCCCGGCCGCCCGGCTACGTACTGCAGATCGGCCCCGAGGCCACCGACGCCGCAGCCGCCGAACGCCTGATCGGGCAAGCCAAGCGCTCGGCGGACCCTGACCGCGTCGCGTCCGGGCTTCGGGCCGCCCTCGCCCTGTGGCGTGGCCCGGCACTGGCGGATGTCGGCGGCGTCGGGTGGTTGGAGGCACAGGCGGAACGCCTGACGCATCTGCGGCGGGAGGCCGCACACGCGTTGATCGAGGTCCGCCTGACCATGGGGGAACACATCGATCTGGTGCCGGAGCTGCAGCGTTTGACCGCACAGCAGCCGTACGACGAGGGCCTTCACCGACAGCTCATGATCGCGTTGTACGGCGCTGGCCGACAGGCCGAAGCGCTCGCGACGTATCAGCGCCTGCGGGAGCGACTCGCGGAGGATCTCGGCATCGCACCGACCCCTACGTTGCGGCAGCTCGAAGTCGCCATCCTGCGCCAGGATCCCGGTCTCGATCCCCAGCCACGGGTGATCACCGTGGCGACTCCCCCACCCGACCGGGCCGTCCCGGCGCAACTTCCCCTGGCGACGCGGACGTTTGTCAGCCGTACCGCAGAACTCGCGCACCTGGACGCGATCCTGGACAAGATGGCTGAGGCGGACCCGACGCGCCCGGAGGCCGTGGTGATCTCTGCATTTTCCGGGACCGCGGGGATAGGTAAGACCGCTCTCGCCGTGCACTGGGCCCATCGGGTCGCGGCACGTTTCCCCGACGGCCAGCTCTACGTGAACCTGCGCGGGTTCGACCCCGCCGCGTCGGTCCTGGACCCTGCCGCCGCGATCCGCTCGTTCCTCGACGCGTTCGGGATACCGGTGCAGCAGATTCCGGCCGATCTGGATGCCCAGGCCAGCCTCTACCGCAGCACTCTCGCCGGCAAGCGGGTACTGGTTCTGCTGGACAACGCCCGCGACGTCGAGCAGGTCCGCCCACTGCTGCCCGGCTCGCCGGGATGCCTGGTCTTGATCACCAGCCGCAACCGGCTCACCCCGCTTGTCGCGACCGAGGGTGCCCATTCATTGGCCCTGGACCTGCTGTCCCCGGCAGAGGCCCGGGAACTCCTGGTCGGCCGTCTCGGCGCCGATCGGATCGCCGCGGAGTCGCAGGCCGTCGACGACATCGTCGCCCGCTGCGCCGGTCTTCCTCTCGCCCTTGCCGTGGCCGCGGCCCGCGCGGCAACGCAGCACACCTTCTCCCTCGCGGCGATCGCCGCCCAGTTACGCGACACCGCAGGTCACCTGGACGCGCTGCGCGGTGGTGACGCCGCCACCGATATCCGGACGGTGTTCTCCTGGTCCTACCGCACGCTGAGCCCGGACGCCGCACGGCTGTTCCGGCTGTTGGGTCTACACCCCGGACCGGACCTCACCGCACCGGCCGCGGCCAGCCTGGCCGGCATTCCGATACAACCGGCGCGCCTGCTGCTGGCCGAACTCGTCGACGCACACCTGCTCACCGAGCGCAGCCCCGGCCGTTACACCTTCCACGATCTGCTCCGGGTCTACGCCGCAGAACAGGCCTACGACCTCGACGACGAGGACACCCGACGGGCCGCGCTGAACCGGATCCTCGACCACTACCTGCATGCCGCGCACGCCGCCACGGCACTCCTGGGCCCGAGCCTGGCCCCGCCGATCAGCCCGGCGCCGCTGCCGGCCGGCATCACCACCGAGGAACACGCTGACGACGACGCCGCGCTGGCCTGGTTCACCGCCGAGCGCGTCGTGCTCCTGGCCGCCGTCGAGTACGCCGCCGAAGCCGGTTTCGGTGCGCATGCGTGGCAACTCGCCTGGGCGCTGAGCACCTTCCTGGTCCGGCAGGGGTTCTGGCCCGATCAGGTAACCGCCCAGACCACCGCGTTGGCCGCCGCACGCCGCGCGGGTGACCTCACCGGCCAGGCGAATGCCCTGCTCAACCTCAGTATCGGCTACTCCCGATCGGGTCAGATGGACAGCGCGTTGCCATGTCTGCAGCAAGCCGCCGAGCTGTTCGAAACGGTCGGCGATCCCGCCGGGCAGGCGACCGCCCTGGAGGGTCTGGCATGGCTTGCCGAGCGGCAGGGTCGCCTCGCCGAGGCACTCAGCATGATGCAACGCGGCCTGGAGCTCGTCGGTGCCGAAGAGCACCGGTACGCGGCGGTCAGGCTCCTCAACGGCGTCGGCTGGTGCCACGCACTGCTCGGCGAACACGAGCTGGCTGTCACCTACTGCGAACGGGCACTGGACGTGTCCCAGGGGCTCAACGACCGGAACAACGAAGCCGCCACCTGGGACAGCCTCGGCTACGCCCACCGCCACCTCGGCAACTATCGGCAGGCCGTCACCTGCTATGAACGTTCCGTCGGCCTGTACCGAGAACTCACCGACAACTACAACGAAGCCCTCACCCTGGCCGATCTCGGGGACGCTCACCACGATGCGGGTCACTGCCGAGCCGCCCACCAGGCCTGGCAGAGGGCCGTGGAGATCCTCGATCGACTCGGTCACCCGGACGCGGATCCGGTACGCGCCAAACTCACCGCGCGACCCGGCTGACCGTTGCTGCGTGCTGTCACGCCTCCCGCTGCGAACCCTGTCTTCCGTCGCCGTCCCGTTTTCGGGACCAGAAGATCGTCGCGCCCAGCAGGCCGGCGGCCAGCAGGGTCACCCCGGAGACCGTCACCGCCTTGGTCTGTCCGCTCACGTCCGGCATCAGGAAGGCGGCGATGTCCAGCAGGAACGCCGCGGACGCGACCACGGTGAGCGCGGCGGCGACCCGGTTGAGCCGCCCGTCCAGCTGTGCGCTGCGCAGGGACGACTCGGCGAGCAACGAGGCGTTCACGTGGGTGAGCAGCTTTTCCGCACGCTCGTGCGTACCGTCGAGCCCGATGGTCTCGCGGGCGGCGATGTAGGTGGCGCGGTGGTCCTGGCCGGACTCGACGCGGTAGGCGTCGAGCCGGTGGTAGTCGGCCCAGACGCTGTCGAGGAAACGCCGAAACTCCGGGCCCTCGAGCCGTCCGCGGGCCGCGCGGGCCAGTTCGGTCAGGATCCGGAGCCCGCCGACGCTGGCGCCGACCAGCACCGACTGCTGCGCGACGGCGATATCGGCGGGTTCCAGCATCGCCAGGATGTCGTCCATGCGTTCCGGGGACGGATCACTGTCCCAGGCGTAGGTGTATGGCAGCAGGATCTGGCAGTGGGGGCCCAGCACCAGGTTGGGCACCCGAGGATCCGACTCCCAGGCGGGCTCCCGGGCGATGAAGTGGCAGTTGTATCGAACGGCGCGGGGGTCGACCTCCGTCCAGTCGGAGGCCTCGGCCCCGCCGGGCGGTACCACCAGGTGCGTGAGAAGCCCGGACTGCTTCGCGCCGGCCAGCACCTCCCCCAGCAACGCTCGGTCGGCCTCGCGAAGCTTGCGGTTGATCGTCGCGTCCAGCGCGGCCAACTCCTGCGCGTCGCGCTTGCGGAGATCGGTCGGGTGGTGCAGGGCGTACGCCACGAGCACGGCACCGGCGGGGAGGATCCGGATCCGACAGCTGACGATCGCTGCCTCGGGCAGGCTGACCGCGGCCCGGACGGTGTCCGTGAGATCGACCTCGAGCGTCTCCTCGGAGTTGTAGGCCACCGAAGTGAGCGTTCCCGGGACGGGGTGCAATTCGCCCCGTCCCGGCAGCACCACCCGCTTCACCCCACGGTCGAGCGCGTAGTGCAGGGGGTAGGCCCTGCTCTGGACGTGCAGCACATCGATCACGGCCCGGCCACCGCCACATGCTCCGGGATCAGCTCGATCTCGGGTACGACGACCTCACCGAGGTACCGGCGCTGAAGGTCCTCGGGGCTGTGGTTCTCCACCGGGCCGCCCACGATGGTCGAAATGTCACCGGTCGTCAGATAGGTGGCGTCCTCGGGCACCGACCGCTTCCGGAACCACCGGCGTTGCGCCGCCAGCACCGGGTGATCCGCAGTGGAGAGCGGCCAGTAGCTGACCACCGTCAGGGTGTCCGGTGCCGCCGATACCCCCAGCCCGATGACCGCCCTGGCGTCATCCGGAGGCAGGTAGAAGACCAGCCCCTCGGCCACGTACGCGACGGGCCGCCCGGCGGCGAACTGCCGGATGCGGTCCAGGAGACGGCGACGTGACTCCGGCTCGTTGAGATCCGCCGCGACATGCTCGACCTCTCGTTGATCGAGCAGGCCGGCTGCCCGCAGCTCGGCAGCTCGTCGCCGCTTGGCCGCCACGATGTCGGGCAGATCGACCTCCATCGCTGCAGCGAACGGCAGCAGCCACGGGTACGAGGAGAAACCGGCGCCGCACACCACCAGCACCGTGTCGCTGCGCTTCTCCAAGGCCTGGGTCAGGGTTTCCAGGATGATGCGGCCACGCAATGACACGACCAGGTCGTCATGCGGATACACCGATTCGGCGAACTCGTTCCACATGTGTCGAACCGCGCCGCGTTGCTCGTCGGAAATCCACTCTCGCGCCAGCGGATCGGCCGCGAGGTCCTCCCGTCGCGCTCGTGATTCGTTGACCAGGTACGCGGTAAGTCCGACATCGTTGTGCACGTCCACATGGAATCATGAACCGCCAACACGACAGATGCCCGCATCCGCCAGCTCCGATCCGGCACGTGCGACAGGTGGGGCGGGCGGGACTCGAACCCGCGACCGAGGGATTATGAGTCCCCTGCTCTAACCTGCTGAGCTACCGCCCCGGCACCGGGCGGAATTTTATCCCGCTCGGCTGATCACCGAACAGCGCCAGGGTCTCTTTTTTACCGGCATCGTCCCCACCAGGAGCGCGATGGGCAACGCGACACCGGCCAGGAGACGGAGGCACGAGAAACGCCCACCGGATTGCGATGGGCGTCATGATGAGGGGAAGCTCCCCCGTTTGGACTCGAACCAAAAACCTGCCGGTTAACAGCCGGCTGCTCTGCCAATTGAGCTACGGGGGACCGCATCATCCGCACCCGGCGAGGATCTCTCCGCACCAGGCGACGGGGACAAGAGTACAGGACTCCGGGGGGTCTTGGTCCAGGGGGTTACCCATCCCGTCCGAGATCAAGAAGACAGGATTACCCGGACAAATCACCATCCCGGCACCAGGAGGTATGAGCGGAGAGCAGGATGGGTAGTTAGCTGCCGACGACAGGACGCAGGCGCGAACGGGTCGGTCCCGCCCACGGACACGGGGGCGGGGCGACGGCGCGTCAGGTACGAAAGGAGCCGCCATGCGCGGAAAGATCATGTTCCTTGGCGGGCTGGCTGCAGGGTTCGTCCTGGGCGCCCGTGCCGGCCGGGAGAAGTACGAGGAGTTGGTGGTCCGGGGCCGCAAGGTGCTCGACCACCCGACCGTCCAGGAGGCGGCCGGGGTCGCGCAGGCCCAGGCGAGCCGGCTCTACAACGAGGGCAAGGACAAGCTCGGCCACTCCAAGCTGGGCGAGAAGCTGAGCCAGAACGGCAAGCAGGGGGTGACCCCCGCCGACGACACCTTCGCCGGTACGCCCGCGACGGCCAGCGCCAAGTCGGGCTCCGGCTCCTCGAGCTCGACCACCCCCCGCAGCAAGCCGTCCAGCTCCGGCACCAGCACCGCCCTCTGAGTTACACGGAACGGGCCCGGCGCCAACTGGCGCCGGGCCCGTTCCGTGTGCCCAGGTCAAGGAGGGGGGAGACCCAACGAGGGGACTTTCGCCTGGATTGAGCAAAAGTCTGACCGCTCTGACTAAAACTTCGACCGCCAGCCTCTTCTCTTTGATGTCGATCACAAATATCGTCCTCGTTAGACCTGGCCAGGCTCGTTTGGTATCCCCCACCACCTCGCCGCCCTGCCGGCGGCGGGGCGGACCTGACCGATCAGAGCGAGGTTCGATGCACAGACCGTTCGGACGAAGAGCCCTCACCTACCTGAGTCTTCTCACCCTCGTCGGCGCGACGCTGGTCGCGACCGAGCCGCAACAGGCCGCACCAGTACAGGCCGCGCCCCTGTCCGGGGAGCCGGCGCCGCACAGCAACGGCAACCAGTACAAGGTCCTCGTCTTCACCCGGTCGGCCGACGGCAGCCACCCCGCCACCGCGGCCGGCGTCGAAGCGATCAGACAACTCGGCAAGGAGCGCCGGTTCTCCGTCTCGGTCACCGACGACGCGCGTAAGTTCGACGAGCCGCATCTCAAGCAGTTCCGCACGGTGGTTTTCCTCAACACCGCCGGCAGCCTGCTGAACGACGCCCAGCGGGCAGCGTTCGAGCGGTACTACCGCGACGGCGGCGGCTTCGTCGGCGTGCACTCGGCGATCGAGGCGGAGCCGGGCTGGACCTTCCTCGACGAGGTCCTCGGCACCCGAGCCGTCGGCGCTGCCACGCCCGCCAGCGAGGCGAGGGTGACCGTGGCCGACCGGGTGCACCCGGCCTCGGCCAGCCTGCCCGAGCGATGGACCACGACCGACCGGTGGTACAACTTCGCGGCCAACGTCCGGGGCGTCTCGCACGTCCTGGCCACGGTGGACGAGAAGACGTACAGCGGCGGCACCATGGGCTTCGACCACCCGATCACCTGGTGCAAGGACTACCAGGGCGGCCGTTCCTTCTACACCGGACTCGGCGCGACCGCGGCGAGCTTCGACGGTGCCGACCTGCGCGCCCACCTGGGCGGCGCGATCCAGTGGGCGGCCGGCGTCACCGACGGCGACTGCGGCGCGACGGTGCTGGCCAACTACCAGATGACCGTGATCGGCGCGCAGCCCAACGTCAGCGAGCCGATCGGCTTCGACGTGCTGCCCGACGGCCGGGTCATCCAGACCGACCGCCGCGGCGGCGTACGGCTGCACGAACCGGACGGCAACCGGACCACCCTGCTGGCCCAGATCCCGGTCTACACCCACAGCGAGGACGGGATGTACGGACCGGCGATCGACAAGGATTTCGCCACCAACAAGTGGGTCTATCTCTTCTACGCGCCACCGTTGGACACCCCCACCGGTGCCGCCCCGGCCACCAGCACCAACCCGAACGCGTGGGACGGGTGGAAGGGCTACTTCCAGTTGTCGCGGTTCAAGTTCGTCGACGGGGAGAACCCCTCGCTCGACGTGGCCAGTGAGCAGAAGATCATGCAGGTGCCGGTGGACCGGGGAGCCTGCTGCCACGTGGCCGGCGACATCGCCTTCGACTCGGAGAACAACCTCTGGCTGGTCACCGGGGACGACACCCCGGCCGGCGGCGGTGGTTCGGGCGGCTTCTCCCCGCACAACGACTCGGTGAGCGCCAGCGGCGTCTACCAGGCGCCGTTCGTGGACGCCCGGCGCAGCTCCGCCAACACCAACGACCTGCGCGGCAAGATCCTGCGGATCAGCGTGCAGCCGGACGGCAGCTACACGATCCCCGAGGGGAACCTGTTCCCCGAGGCGCAGTACCCGGGTGACAAGACCCGCCCGGAGATCTACGCGATGGGGCTGCGGAACCCGTTCCGGATCACCCTGGACAAGAACGACGTCGCCTACGTCACCGACTACTCCCCCGACTCCTCGACCGCGGCGGTCGGCCGGGGGCCTGCGGGCACCGGACGGATGATGGTGGTCGACAAGCCGGCTAACTACGGTTGGCCGATGTGTGTGCAGCCTGACCTGCCGTACATCGAGATGAACTGGACCACCAGCCCCATCTCGCCGATCGCGCCGTTCGACTGCGCGGCGCCGCAGAACACCTCCCGGCACAACACCGGCCTGGTCGACCTGCCGCCGGTGGAGAAGTCGGAGCTCTGGTACTCGTTCCAGGCCCCGACCCCGTGCCCGGAGTCCTACCTGTCCACCCCGACCCAGACCTGCCCGGTGCTCTTCCCGGAACTCGGCACCGGTGGTGTGGGTCCGCACGGCGCGGCGAAGTACGACTACGACCCGGAGCTGAGGTCGGAGACGAAGTTCCCCGCGTACTACGACGGCGCGATCTTCTTCGGCGAGTTCACCCGGGACTACCTGCGGGAGATCCGGCTCGACTCGCAGGGCGAGATCCTGAAGATCAACGACTTGTTGAGCTGCGGAGGCGGACCGGTCACCCCGGCCCGACCCTTCCTCTGCGACAACCCGATGGACATGATGTGGGGCCCCGACGGCAACTTCTACCTGCTGACGTACGGGGACGGGTTCTTCAACATCAACCCCGACGCGGCGATGGTGAAGTTCAGCTACGTCAAGGGCCTGCGGGCGCCGACGGCGGTGCTGAACGCGACCCCGACCAACGGCCGTGCCCCGCTGACCGTGGCCTTCTCAAGCGATGGGTCACGCGACCCGGACCCGGCGGACTCCATCTCGTTCGCCTGGGACTTCGACGGCAACGGCACGATCGACTCCGTCGACCCGAACCCGACGTTCACGTACACCGTCAACGGCGTCTACACGGCGCGGCTGACGGTCACCGACTCCAGTGGCAAGACCGCGACGGCGAACACCACCATCACGGTCGGCAACACGGCCCCGACGGTCCGGGTGGACGTACCGATCGAGGGCGGCTTCTTCAGCTGGGGTGACGACATCCCCTGGTCGGTGACGGTCACCGACCCGGAGGACGGGCCGATCGACTGCAGCAGGGTCGAGGTGACCTTCGTGCTCGGCCACGACGACCACGGGCACGGCGGGGCAAACCAGCTCGGCTGCTCCGGGGTGCTGCCCACGGTCGCTGACGACGCCTCACACGGCGGCTACATCTACGGCGTGATCAGCGCGACCTACACCGACAACGGAGCCAACGGGCAGCCGCCGTTGACCACCATCGGTCAGCAGGTCATCCAGGACAAGTTGCAGCAGGTGGAGTTCGCCCGGGACCAGTCCGGGACCACCGTCGGCAACAGCGCCGACACCGGCGGCGGGCAGCAGCGCGGCAGCCTCGACAACGGTGACTGGATCGCGATCAACGGCACGGTCAACCTGACGAACATCGACTCGGTCACCCTGCGCACCTCCGGGGGCAGTGCGGCCACGGCCGGGCAGCCGCGGTTCAAGGTCGAGTTCCGCAAGGACTCGCCGACCGGGCCGGTGCTGAGCACCGCCACGGTGAACGCGACCACCGGCAACAACGCCTTCACCAGCACCACCGTGCCGATCACCGACCCGGGGGGCACGTTCCGGCTCTACCTCGTGTTCACCACCGTTGCGGGCGGCCCGGCCGGCGGCTTCGGCAACCTCAACTGGGTTCGGTTCAACGGCGCGGGTATCGGCGTCGCCCCCTAGCCAGCACCACCACCGGCCGGGGCCGCCGCGCGGCGGCCCCGGCCCACCACCTCACAGCACCACCGAGAAAGGCAGCAGAACATGAACGACAGTCAGCACGGTATGAGCCGCCGCCGGATGCTCGGCGCCATCGCCGGCGCTGCCGGCGCCGCGGCCATCGGTGCCGCCGGCTTCGGTTCCGCGGCAGCCGCCAGCGGCAAGGGCAAGGCCAACGGCGTGCTCGTGCCGCCCGGCAAGCGCGGCATCATCCTCTACAGCGTCCGGGACCGGATCACCGCCGCCCCGGACACCAGTGGTGTGCCGTACGGCTTCGAGCGGGTGCTCGCCCGGCTCGCCGAGATCGGTTACAAGGAGGTCGAATTCGCCGGATACACCCAGAACACCGGAATCCTGGGCCGGCAGATCACCCCGGTGGAACTCCGGAAGATCCTGGACGACAACGGGTTGCGCGCCAACGGCTCGCACACCTCCATCCCCGGCACCGTCACGCCGAACACCATCGCCGCGTTCGAGCAGACCCTCGACACCGCCGAGATCCTCGGCATGCAGCACATCGGCACCGGCAGCGACCCGACGAACAGCAACTACAAGGCCGACTGGGACGCCGCGGCGGACCGGTGGAACCTGTTCGGTGAGATGGCCGCCGCCCGAGGGTTGAAGCTGTACACGCACAACCACGACGCGGCGTACAACTTCCTGCTCGACAGCGGGCCGCTGGACGGCCTGGGTCGCCCGACCCGGTCCTCGGGCATCCGCAAGCTGGAGTACTTCTTCGACCTGACCGAGGCCGACAAGGTCTACTTCGAGATGGACATCTACTGGGCGCACGTGGCCCAGCACCGGTGGCACACCTACACCGACCCGGACGGCAACCGGCAGACGAACATCTTCGACCCGTTGGCCACCGTCGCCACCCGGACCATGCGGTTCCCGCTGTTCCACGCGAAGGACGGCGCCTTCAACCCGAACGTCACCAACGGCTACGAGATGGTGCCGCTCGGCGAAGGCGACATCGACTACCTCAACTTCTTCGCGAACATGGGCGCGAAGGGCTACCACAACCCGATGTGGGAGCAGGACAACGCGCCCGGCGGCGCCGCCGACCCGGGCCGCTCGCTGCGGTACGCCGAGGTGAGCTACCAGCACATGTCCGGCCTACGGGGCTGAGCATCCCGCGGGTCCGCGGAGCTGACGGACCCGAACTCGCACACCGCAGGGGCCGCGTCCGTCACCGGGCGCGGCCCCTGCCGGCTGTCGGCGCGAAACACCGGCGTGGAAAACTCGCGACCGGAGGTGATGGTGATGACGCTGCTCCGACCGGAGAGCCCGCATCAGGCACGGCTGGTCCGGATGCTGCGCGACGACGGCCCCCGGTCCCGGGTGGAGCTGGGCGACCATCTGGGGCTGTCCCGGTCGACGCTCACCGCCGAGTTGGACCGGCTCGTCGCGCGCGGGCTGGTCGAGATCGCCGGACCGGCGGCCTCCCGCGGCGGGCGCCGGTCCTCGCTGCTGCGCCTCGCCGCCGGCGTACGCTTCGCCAGCGTCGTCGTCGCGGCGGACCGGATTCGCGTGGCGGTCACCGACGGTGAGTTGAACGTCCTGGCCGAGGCGGGCGAGCCGATGAACGTCCGCGCCGGGCCCGAACCGGTGATCGGCCGCGCTGCCGAGCTGATCGGGAAGCTCCGCGCCGACCTGGGCGTCACCGAGGTCACCGGAGTCGGCGTCGCCCTGCCCGGCTCGGTCAGCGGCGGCGTCTCCGTCGCGCCGGCGGTGCTGCCCGGTTGGCAGCGCTTCCCCGTCCAGGACGCCTTCGCCACCGAGCTGGGTTGCCCGGCACGGGTCGACAACGACGCCAACGTGTTCGCGCTCGGTGAGCAGCACGCCGGGATCGGCCGTACCTTCGATGATTTTCTCTACCTGAAGCTCGGCACCGCGATCGGCTGCGGGCTGGTCCTCGGCGGCTCGCTCCACCACGGCTCGACCGGCGGCGCGGGCGACATCGCGCACCTGCCACTCGACGACAACGGGCCGGTCTGTGCCTGCGGGGAGGTCGGCTGCCTGGAGGCGTACTGCGGCGACGCCGGGCTGGTCCGGGCGGCGCTGGCGATCGCCCGGTCGGGTCGCTCCGCCGCGCTGGCCGCCCGGCTGGCCGAGGCCGGGACGCTGACCGTGCCGGACATCGCCGCAGCTGCGGCCGCCGGCGACCCGGCCGCGCCGGTACTGATCCGGGACGCCGCCCGTCACCTCGGTCGGGTACTCGTCGGCCTGGTCAGCTTCGTCAACCCCGGCATCGTGGTGATCGGCGGCGCTCCCGACGGGCTCGGGCACATCCTGCTCTCCGAGATCCGGGGCGTGGTCTACCGGCGGTCGGCACCGCTGGCCACCGGCACCATGCCGGTCGTCCTCTCCGATCTGGCGGACCGGGCCGGGTTGGTGGGCGCGGCCCGCCTGATCAGCGAGCACGTCTTCAGCGCCGGCTGACTCTTCGGGACGTTGCGCCGGTTGAAGCAGAGCAAAGTTTCCGCGCGCCCCTTCCAGCTACGCGCCGGTCTCCCGGGGGCCGGCGGATGCCGTACCCCCGGGATCGGTCGGTTCAGTCCTTGCTGCTGAACGCCGCGTCGAAGGCGGCGGCCGGAGCGTCGAAGGCGAGCCGTCGGACGAACTGGAGCGCCTCCGGGGCGCCGACCAGCCGGTCCATTCCGGCGTCCTCCCACTCGATCGAGATCGGCCCGTCGTAGCCGATCGCGTTCAGCGCCCGGAAGCAGTCCTCCCAGGGCACATCGCCGTGGCCGGTGGAGACGAAGTCCCAGCCGCGCCGCAGGTCCGCCCAGGGCAGGTGCGAGGCGAGCCGGCCGCGCCGCCCGTCGCCGGTACGCACCTTGGCGTCCTTGCAGTCGACGTGGTAGATCCGGTCGGCGAAGTCGAAGATGAAGTTGACCGGGTCGAGCTCCTGCCAGACGAAGTGCGACGGGTCCCAGTTCAGCCCGAACGCGGGCCGGTGCCCGATCGCCTCCAGCGTGCGCTTGGTGGTGTAGTAGTCGTACGCGATCTCGCTCGGGTGCACCTCGTGAGCGAAGCGCACCCCCACCTCGTCGAAGACGTCCAGGATCGGGTTCCACCGGTCGGCGAAGTCCTGGTAGCCGCGTTCGATCATGGATGGCGGCACCGGCGGGAACATCGCCAGGGTGTGCCAGATCGACGAGCCGGTGAAGCCGACGACGGTGTTGATCCCGAGCTTCGCCGCCGCGCGGGCGGTGTCCTTAATCTCCTCGGCGGCACGCTGGCGTACCCCTTCGGGCTCGCCGTCCCCCCAGATCCGGGCCGGCAGGATGCCCTGGTGCCGCTCGTCCATGGGGTGGTCGCAAACCGCCTGGCCGACCAGGTGGTTGGAGATCGTGAAGACCTGGAGGTTGTGCTTGGCGAGCGTCTCCCGCTTCCGGTCGACGTACGAGTCGTCGGCCAGGGCCTTGTCGACCTCGAAGTGATCGCCCCAGCAGGCGATCTCCAGGCCGTCGTAGCCCCACTCGGCGGCGAGCCGGCACACCTCTTCGAACGGAAGATCGGCCCACTGGCCGGTGAACAACGTGATCGGTCGCGCCATGTGTCCATTTCCCCTGTCGTGTTGGGGATTCCGTACCTGCGTGACCGGGGCGAGGGGGGCCGGATGCGGACGGCCGGCGAGGATGATCGGTGGGCGCGCTCGCGCCTGGGGCCGACGGGTTGCGCCTCCCGTCGACTCACCGGCCACCTCACGGTCGCCACCCTCACTCTAGGCCGGTGGCGCTCGGTTAAAAAGGGCCCCTTGTACAACGCCAGGCGTTAACAAGGGGCCCTTCCTTGCATCTACGGAAGTACCCAGCGCTGGTTGGCGTTGTTGTGGCAGGTCCACAGGTGCACGGCCTGCCCGTCGGCCGAACTGTTGTTCGACACATCCAGACACTTGCCCGAGTTCGGGTTACGCAACGTGCCGTTGGACTGCGCCGACCACACCTGCGCAGCGCCACCGTGACACGTCCACAACTGGATCTTCGTACCATCCGCCGAGCCGGCACCGTTGACATCCAGACACTTGCCCAACGCCCGGATCGTCGAGTTCGGCGTCACCGTCCACGTCTGGCCCGCGGCACCGTTACACGTCCAGATCTGGATCTGCGTACCATCCGCCGACGAACCATTACGCACATCCAGACACTTGCCGGCCAGGCCGGTGATCCGGCCGGTGCGGTCGCCGCTCGGCGGCGGGTTGGTGCCACCCAGTTCCTTGATCCGGATGTTGCGGAACGACACGTCGTCGCCGGTGCCGTGGTTCTGGATGCCGATGTGGCCGGCGAGCGACCGGTTCGGGTCGGTGTTGGTGAAGTCGTTGATCTTCACACCGTTCAGGAAGACCTGCAGGCGCGACCCTTCCACCAACAGTTCGTAGGTGTTCCACTCCCCCGCCGGGTTCAGCGCAGCGTCCCGGGCGGCGATGTCGGCGGCCTTGAAGCCGTAGATCGCGCCGGTGGTCTTGTCCGGCGTGTCGGTGGGGTCGATCTGGACCTCGTAGCCTCTGTTGATCGCCGAGTTCGGATCGCTCGACGGCGGGAAGCCGATGAAGACGCCCGAGTTGTCGTCCCCGGGGATCCGCCAGTCCAGCTTCAGCGAGAAGTTGGTGAACTGCTTGGCGCTGTACCAGAACAGCCCCATCCCGCCGACCGAGCTCAGGGTGGCGTCGGAGTTGGTGAAGCTGCCCGGCCCGGCCTGGGACCAGCCGGTGGTCGAGCCGTTGTAGAGGGTGGTGTAGCCGGTCTCCGGGCGGCAGTCTGCCTTGGTGCGGCCGGCGGCGTACCGGATGCCGCCGAGCAGGTGTGCCCGGAAAGCCGGGTCGGAGTACGACGCCTGGGTATGGCCGGCGCCGGTGTAGAACGACCGGCCACCGCTGTACGTCTTGCACCAGGCGAGCGGGTGGTCGGCACCCATCACGCCGCCGGAGTACGACGACTCGTCGAGGTTGGCCAGGATGCGGGCACCCGAACGGGCGTTGGTCTGGTAGTCGTACCACTCGTCGGTGCGGGTCCAGGTCTGCGGCAGGTGGGCGGTGGCCGCGTGGGCCCGGTTCTCCACCCGGACCCGGGCCTGCTGGATGGCCGGGTGCGAGCGGAAGTACGCCCCGACCAGGTTGCCGTAGAAGGACCAGCCGTACTCGGTGTCGGCGGCGGAGTGCACGCCGACGTAGCCGCCGCCGGCGCCGATGTACGACTCGAAGGCGGTCTGCTGGCTGGCGTTGAGCACGTCACCGGTGGTGTTGAGGAAGACCACCGCCTCGTACTGGGCGAGGTTGCCGGTGGTGAAGGCGTTGGCGTCCTCGGTGGCGGTGACGGTGAAGCTGTTCGCCGCGCCCAGGTCACGGATGGTCTGGATGCCCACGGGGATGGAGTCGTGCCGGAAGCCGGCCGTCTTGGAGAAGACCAGCACGTCGTACGGGGTGTCGGCGGCGCTGGCGGGGGTGGCCGGTGCGGTGCAGGCCAGGACGGCGAGGACGGCGGTGGCCAGGCCGAGGGTGGGTCGGAGGAGTCTGCGCATGTCGCTCTCCCAACGATCGTTGTGTTAGGAGGGGCCCCTTTTACAACACTAGGCGTTAACAAGGGGCCCTTCCTTGCATCTACGGAAGTACCCAGCGCTGGTTGGCGTTGGTGTGACAGGTCCACAGGTGCACGACCTGCCCGTCGGCCGAACTGTTGTTCGACACATCCAGACACTTGCCCGAGTTCGGGTTACGCAACGTGCCGTTGGACTGCGCCGACCACACCTGCGCAGCGCCACCGTGACACGTCCACAACTGGATCTTCGTACCATCCGCCGAGCCGGCACCGTTGACATCCAGACACTTGCCCAACGCCCGGATCGTCGAGTTCGGCGTCACCGTCCACGTCTGGCCCGCGGCACCGTTACACGTCCAGATCTGGATCTGCGTACCATCCGCCGACGAACCATCACGCGCATCCAGACACTTACCCGCCAGACCGGTGATCGGACCGGTGCGGTCGCCACTCGGCGGCGGGTTGCTGCCGGTGGTGAAGGCGAACGAGTCCAGGTCGTAGAGGAAGCCGGTGCCCGAGCCGGCGAAGGTCAGGTAGAGGGTGGTGGTGCCGGTGGGCGGGTTGGTGATGCTGCCGGTGACCGTGGTGAAGGTGTCCCAGCCGCCGGTGACCGGGACGGTCGCCGAGCCGAGCACGGTGCCGGTGGCCGAGCCGGCCCGCACCTGGAGGGTGCCACCGGATCCGGCCGAGGAGACCCGGGCGCTGAACGAGGTGACGTTGCCGATCCGGTAGGGCTCGAACGCGATCCAGTCACCGTTGTTGATGTTGCCGACGGTCTTGCCGCCCTCGGCGGCCGTCTTGTCGAAGGTGTCGACGCCGGAGGCGGTCTTGAAGTGCTCCGCCTGCCGCTTGCGGGGCTGGAGGGTGTGCTGGGTGTGGGTGGTCAGGCCGCCGGCGTCGGTGTATTCGGCGTCGAAGATGCCGAAGATGTTCGCGGCATCGTCGTGCTCGCCGTCGACCGGCACGGCGATCGTGCCGGAGCAACCGTTCTGCGAGGTGATCTGGTGACCGTGGTTGTCGTGGCCCAGCACGTAGGTCATCTTGACCTTGCGGCAGTCGATGGTGCCGTCCTCCGGGTCGGTGACCGTGATGCTGAACGGCACGGTGTCGCCGAAGCTGAACAGCTGCCCGTTGGCGGGGCTGGTGATGGTGACCGTCGGCGCGGTGTTGCCGACCCCGATCCGTACGCTCGCCGTGCCGGTGGCGCCCTGCGGGTCGCGTACGGTCAGCGTGGCCGTGTAGTTGCCGTTCGCGGTGTACGTCTTGGTCGGGTTCGCCGCCGTCGAGGTGGTGCCGTCGCCGAACGCCCAGGAGTAGGTCAACGCCCCGCCCTCCGGGTCCGACGACCCGGCCGAGGAGAAGTTCACGGTCAACGGGGCGACGCCGGAGGTCTTGTCGGCCGAGGCCACCGCCGTCGGCGCCCGGTTGCCGGAGCCGACGTAGTCGTAGCGGTACAGGGCCGAGTTGTGGTCGCCGTTGTAGTAGCCGGTGCCGTAGTCCAGCACGTAGAGGGCGCCGTCCGGGCCGAACGCCATGTCCATGACCTGCTTGCCGTTCCACGGGAAGGAGGCGTCGATGCCGGCTATCGAGCCGTTCGCGTTGACGTGGATCGGCTTGATCCAGCCCCGGCCGAACTCGCCGGCGAAGAACAGCCCGTCGAAGCTCTGCGGCCACTTGGTGGCCGAGTTCAGGGCGGCGTCGTAGCGGTAGACCGGGCCGGCCATCGGCGACTCGGAGCCGCTGCCGAACTCCGGCGGGCTGCCGGCGTCACCGGCGTACCGGATCCAGGACGGCTTGGCCGGTGGCAGGGTGGTCAGGCCGGTGTTGCGGAACGAGCTGTTGGTCGCGCCGCCGGTGCAGTTGAACTTCGGGCCGGCGGTGTTGTTGGCGAAGTTCCACTTGGCGTACGTCTCGTTGGCGGTGTTGGTGCCGGTGCAGTACGGCCAGCCGTAGAAGCCGGGCTCGGTGATCCGGTTGAACTCCACCTGCCCACTGGGGCCACGGTTGGTGGTCGAGCCCGCGTCCGGCCCGTAGTCGCCGACGTAGATGATGCCGGTGGCCTTGTCGACGCTCATCCGGAACGGGTTGCGCAGGCCCATCGCGTAGATCTCCGGACGGGTCCGGGCGGTGCCGGGGGCGAACAGGTTGCCGGCCGGGATCGAGTACGACCCGTCGGCGTTGACCTTGATCCGCAGGATCTTGCCGCGCAGGTCGTTGGTGTTGGCCGCGCTGCGCTGTGCGTCGTACGCCGGGTTGCGGTCGGTCCGCTCGTCGATCGGGGAGTACCCGCCGGAGGCGAAGGGGTTGGTGTCGTCGCCGGTGGACAGGTACAGGTTGCCCGCGGCGTCGAAGTCGATGTCGCCACCCGCGTGGCAACAGTTACCCCGGTCGGCGGCGACATCGAGAATGTCGACCTTGCTGGCCTGGTTGAGGGTGAAGTCGGCGTTCAGGGTGAACCGGGACAACCGGTTGACGCCCTGCCAGGCGGACCAGTTGGAGCCGGTGGCGGGGGCGTCGCCGCCGGGGGTGTTCAGCGGCGGCGCGTAGTAGAGGAAGATGTGCCGGTTGGTGGCGAAGTTCGGGTCCACTCCGATGCCCTGCAGCCCGTCCTCGTCGTGGGTGTAGACGGGGATGTTGCCGATCACGGAGGTGTTGCCGGCCGCGTCGGTACGGCGCAGCGTCCCGTTGCGGGCGGTGTGCAGGACGGAGCGGTCCGGCAGCACCGCGAGGGTCATCGGCTCCCCGACCTCGGCGACCCCCTTGGCGAGGGTGACCTGCTGGAAGTCGCTGCCGACGATGGGATGGGCCTGCGCCGGGGTCGGGCCACCGAGCGGGGCCGGGCCGGTGGCGAGGGCGACCGTGCCGGCTGTGGCGACCAGGAGTAGCGCCGAGCTGGCGGAGGACCACCGCGTGGTGCGGCGGGAGAGTGAGTCCGGTGTGGACATTGGGTTGTCGTCCCTTCCTGACGAGGACTGCCAGGGCGGGCGCGCCGTCGCGCCGGGTGCCAGGGGATGCCGTCGGCCGCCGGGCGCAGCACCCGGTCGGCCGTGACCGCCGACGGCCGGCGGCCACATGCTCGGCGGTCACCGTTGAACCCGCTCAACCCCGCATCGCAGCCTCTGCCAGGGCGCGGGCTCCATGCCGTTGAGAGGGTTCGGTCGATGGGTTCCCGCGCCGCCGGTTCACCTCGACGAAACATTTCGGTGTTGACGACGACACTAAATGAGATATGTCTATGTGTCCATACCTTCCGCCGACACGGTATGGACTTTTGTCGATTTGATCGGAAGTTGGCGACGCCGCACCGGCTCCGGCACGGTCTGCGTGTCCAGCAGGCCGTCAGCTCACTGCTGGCGGTTGATCGCCTGGGCGGCCAACGCGGCCAACGCCGCCCGGCTCTCCTCGGCCAGCTCGGTCTGTTCAAGCGCGGCCAGGGCGGCGTCGGCCCGCACCTGGATCATCTGCTCGATCTTCGCCCGCGCCCCGGTGTCCTCGATGATCTTTCGCAGCTCGGCGCCGCCGGCCGCGTCCAGGTCGGGATTGCCGAACAGCTCCCGCAGTCGCGCGCTCTGGCTCCGGTCGGCGGCGTCGCGGGCCATCGCCATCATCACCGTGGGCTTGCCCTCGCGCAGGTCGTCCAGGACGGACTTGCCGGTGACCTCCGGGTCGCCGAAGACCCCGAGCACGTCGTCGCGAAGCTGGAAGGCGTCCCCGAGTGGGTCGCCGAAGTCGGCCAACGCCGCGATCAACTCGCGCGGCGCCCCGGCCAGCGCGGCACCGATCTGCAACGGCCGGGTGACGGTGTACCGCGCCCCCTTCATCCGGATCACGGTGAGCGCGCTGGCGACCGAGCCGTCACCCACCGCGGAGACCAGGTCGAGATACTCCCCCGCGATCACCTCGGTACGCATCAGCGCGAAGACGCCGTACCCGCGGTGCACCGCCTCCGTGCTCAGCCCGCACTCGTGGAACATCTGATCGGCCCAGGCGGCGCAGAGATCGCCGCAGAGCAGGGCGGTGTTGCGCCCGTACGCCTCCGGGTCGCCCCGCCAGGACGAGCGGGCGTGCAGATCGGCGAAGATCCGGTGCACCGAGGGCTCGCCCCGACGGCGGTCGCTGCCGTCGAGGATGTCGTCGTGGATCAGCGCGAAGGCGTGGAACAGCTCCAACGCGGCAGCGGCGATCACGATCGGGGTGCAGTCCGGGCCGCCCGCTCCCCGCCAGCCCCAGTAGCAGAAGAGCGGGCGCAGCCGCTTGCCGCCGGTCAGCACGAAGCGGTGCAGCGTGGTGAACACCCCCCTGGGCGCGCCGTCCGGCCAGTCCGGGTCCTGACGGTCGAGGAAGGCGGTCAGCTCGGCGTCGAACCGAGCACGCAGCTCGCCCGCGTCGGTGGGCACCGCCGTGACGGTCACGACCTCTCCAACCCGGCCAGTTCCAGCAGCAGCCCCTTCACCTCCGTGGCGGCTATCCGATCCCGGGCCGCCGACGCGTCGGAGCAGAGCAGCACCGGGGCGTCGGCGGGGTCGGTCGGCAGCCGCCCGTGCGAGCCCCGCACCGCCCGTGCCCCGGCGTCCAGCCCGACCACGCTCATCAGGTACCGCATGCCGAGCTTCTTGCGAGCCAGCGCGACAGCGGCGCGCCGCTTCGCCGCGCCCGGCGCGGCCGGATCGAAGAACAGCTCCGCCGGGTCGTACCCGGGCTTGCGGTGGATCTCGACCAGCCGCGCGAAGTCCGGTGCGCGGACGTCGTCCAGCCAGTAGTAGTAGGTGAACCAGGCGTCCGGCTCGGCCACCAGCACCAGCTCACCGGCGCGCGGGTGGTCCAGGCCGTGGGCCGCCTTGCCGGCGGCGTCGAGCACCTCGGCCACCCCGGGCAGCGCCGCGCAGAGCTTCGCCACCGCCGGTACGTCCGCCGGATCGCGCACGTAGACGTGGGCGATCTGGTGGTCGGCGACCGCGAACGCCCGCGAGGTCCACGGGTCGAGGTACTCCATGCCGGCCTGGGTGTACACCCGCAGCAGCCCCTCGGAACGCAGCAGCCGGTTCACGTCGACCGGCCGGGAGACGTCGGTGATGCCGTACTCCGACAGCACCACCACCGTCGTGTCCCGCGCCTGCGCAGCGTCCAACAGCGGGGCGAGCACGCCGTCCAGTTCGGTGGCCGCGGCGGCCGCCTGCGGCGAGGATGGACCGAAGCGTTGCAGGTCGTAATCCAGGTGCGGGACGTAGACCAGAGTCAGGTCCGGCGACTGCTCGGCGAGGATCCGCTCGGCGGCCCGGCAGATCCACCGCGACGACGCCAGCCCCGCCCCCGGCCCCCAGTAGCTGAACAGCGGGAAGGTGCCCAGCGCGTCGGTGAGCTGGTCGTGCAGCTCCGGTGGGTCGGTGTAGCAGTCGGGGTCCTTGCGCCCGTCGGCGTGGTACACCGGGCGCGGGGTGACGGTCCAGTCCACGTCCGCGCCCATCGCGTACCACCAGCAGACGTTCGCCACCGTGTAGTCCGGCCGGACCCGGCGGGCCGCCTGCCACAGCTTCTCTCCTCCGACCAGCGCGTTGTGCTGCCGCCAGAGCAGTACCTCGCCGAGGTCCCGGAAGTACCACCCGTTGCCGACGATCCCGTGATCGGCGGGGAGTGCCCCGGTGAGGAAGGTCGACTGCACCGAACAGGTGACCGCCGGCAGCACCGTGCCCAGCTCGGCGCGGAACCCGGCGTCGGCCAGCGCCCGCAGCCGGGGCATGTGCGCCAGCAGACGCGGGGTCAGCCCCACCACGTCCAGCACCAGAAGTTTCTGACTCACGCTCTTACCGCCTTTGTTCACGACTGCGGGGCTCGCAAAACCGGCTCACTCCTCGCGCACACGGCATCACCTTTTGTTCGCGACTGCGGGGCTCGCAAAACCGGCTCACTCCTCGCGCTCACGGGATAACCGCCGTTTCGATCGGGGTCAGCCCGAGGGCGACCAACTCGTCTCGGGCGAAGCCCAGCTCGGCGGCGATCCCGGCGGCCAGCTCCGCGTCGGTGCTCGGGCGCCGCGCGGCCGGCAGCACCCCCCAGGTGTACGTCTCGACATCGAGGTGGTCGCAGCCCGCGTCGGGGCCGGCGAGGAGCGCGGCCAACGCGGCACGCAGCACCGGCACGGTCGAGCCCAGCGGCGGCTCGGGCGGGGCGTGCAGCGGCACGTGGTAGTGCACCCGCCACGGGCCCGGCAGCTCCGCGTCGAGCGCGGCGTCCAGGTCGTCGGAAGCCCAGGCCGGGTCCGCCGGGTCCGCCGCGGCGGCGCAGCCGGCAGCGCGGGTCTGGTGCAGGAAACGCGGCTCGACCCAGCGGCGCAGCGCGGCCGGATCACCGGCCGGGTCGGCCGCCTCCAGCGCGGCGGACACCTGCACCTTCACCACCGGCAGGCCGGCCGCCGCCAGCCGGTCCAGGGCGGCAGCCGGCTCCTCCCAGGCGCAGGCGAGGTGGGCGAGGTCCAGGCAGACACCGAGCCGCGCGGTGTCCACTCCGGACAGCAGGGCCACGGCCTGGTCGGTGCTCTCCACCACGCAGCCGGGCTCCGGCTCGAAACCGACGCGCACCGGCCGACCGGTGTCCCGCTCGATGGCGGCCAGCCCGGTGGCGAGCTGGTCGAGACGACGCCGGGCGGCACCGGCCCGCGTGGCGTCCCACGGCGTCCGCCAGGCCAGCGGCAGGGTGGAGACCGAGCCCCGGGCGGCGTCGTCGGGCAGCAGGTCAGCGAGCACCCGAGCCAGGTCCAGGGTGTACCGGAGCCGGTCGGGAGTGGTCCAGTCCGGGTGGTACACCGCGCCCTTCACCACCGGCGTCTGAAAGGACGCGTACGGGAAACCGTTGAGAGTGACCACCTCCAGGCCGCGTACCGACAGCTCGGTGCGCAACCGGCGACGGGCGTCCGGGTCGGCGGCCAGCTCGGCGGCGACCGGGGCGGCCAGCCACAGGCCGAGGCCGAGCAGGTCGGTGCCGAGGTGGGTGCGGACCGGCACCGCGTAGCGGTCGAACTGGTCGAGGAGACCGGCGAGGTCCTCGGCCGGATGCACGTTGGTGCAGTAGCCGAGGTGCACGGTGCGCCCGCCGGCGTGCCGCAGCCGCATCAGCTGCCGCCGCGCAGGATCGAGTTGCCGGCGAAGGTCGGCTCCGGTGCGTCGACGTCGCTGAGGTCGAGCCGTCCGGACTGCCCGTAGAACTCGACCGGGTTACGCCAGAGCACCCGGTCGACGTCGTCGTCGGTGAACCCGGCCAGCAGCATCGCCTCGCCGGTGGCCCGGGTGAGCAGCGGATCCGAGCGGCCCCAGTCGGCGGCCGAGTTGACCAGGACCCGCTCGGTGCCGTACGCCTTGAGCACCTCGACCAACCGGGGCGGGGACACCTTGGTGTCCGGGTAGATGGAGAAGCCGAGCCAGCAGCCGGTGTCCCGGACCAGTTGCACGGTCACCTCGTTGAGGTGGTCGATCACCACCCGGCCCGGCTCGATGCCGGACTCGGCGACCACGGCCAGGCTGCGTTCGACACCGCGGACCTTGTCCCGGTGCGGGGTGTGCACCAGCGCCGGCAGGTCGTGCGCCACGGCCAGAGCGAGTTGGGCGGCGAAGACGGCGTCCTCCTCGGGCGTCATCGAGTCGTACCCGATCTCACCGACCGCGACCACCCCGTCCTTGTCCAGGTAGCGAGGCAGGACGTCGAGCACCGGCCGGCAGCGCGGGTCGTTGGCCTCCTTGGGGTTGAGCGCGACCGTGGCGTGATAACGCACCCCGAACTGTCCGGCCCGGAACGGCTCCCAACCCACCAGCGAGTCGAAGTAGTCGGTGAACGAGCCGACGTTGGTGCGCGGCTGGCCCAGCCAGAACGCCGGCTCCACCACCGCCTTCACGCCCGCGGCGGCCATGCGCTCGTAGTCGTCGGTGGTCCGGGACGTCATGTGGATGTGCGGGTCGAAGATGCGCATCACGCCTCCTTGTGGTGCTCTCGGCCGGCGGCGGTGGTGAGCCGGTCCAGCAGTTCGGTGGCGTCGGCGGGCATGGTCCGTCCGGCGGCCCGCCGCTCGGCGGCGAACGCGGCGAGCATCGCCGCCAGTTCCCCGTCGGCGCGGGCGTCGAGGTCGGCCACCATGGCCAGCGGTACGCCGCTGAAGACGCACTTGAGCACGGCCTGCCGCCAGGCCGGCGGTTCGAGATGCTCGGCGTACGGGCCGAGTGCGGCGGCGATCAGCCGGGTGTCGTTGGTGCGCAGCGCGTCGTGCAGCAGCGGCAACCCGACCGCACCGATCGGCAGCAGCGGCAGCGCCTTGAGCACGGCCCGCTTCTCGGCGGCGTCCCCGGTGCGGTAGAGGGTCTCGGCCCACTCGGCCTGGTCGGCCGTCATGCTGACCAGCAGCAGCGCGCGGGCCGCCTCGTCGGCGGTCCAGCCGGGCAGGTCGGGCAGCTCGGCCCGACCGCAGCGCCGGCCGACGGCCGGGAAGAACCGGGCGATCGCCGCCGGCTGCGCCGCGACATCACGCACCGCCGCCGCCAGCCACTCCGGATCGGGTACGCCCCGCAGGGCCGCCCGCAGCTCGTTCGGTGTCATCACCCGTCTCCGCCCTTCCTGTGCTGCCATCAGTGCTCCCGCGCGGCCCGGAGGAAGTCCAGCGAGCGGGCGGCCACGGCCGGGGCGGCGTGCGAGTGCCGGGGCAGCTCGACCGCGACGAGACCGCGGTAGTCGACCTCGCGCAGCGCGGCGAGCACCGGTGGGAAGTCGATTTCGCCCGTGCCGAACTCCAGGTGCTCGTGCACACCCCGCCGCATGTCGTCGATCTGCACGTTGACCAGGTGCGCACCGACCTCGCGGACGCAGTCGGGCACCGACTGCGGCTCCAGGCAACGGCAGTGTCCGATGTCGAGGGTGAGGCCCAGCGCCGGTGGCCGGCCCAGGGCGGCGTACAGCCGGCGCCAGCCCGCGATGTCCTCGACCAGCATCCCCGGCTCGGGCTCGAAGCCCAGCCGCACACCGGCGGCGTCGGCCGCCTCGACCACGGTGGCGCAGCCGGCGACCAGGCGGTCCCAGGCCACGGCGGGTGGCACGGCCTCCGGCCGGACCCCGGCCCAGTAGGAGACCGCCTCGGCGCCGAGGTCGGCACCGATCGTCACCGCGCGGCGCAGGAACTCCACCCGGCGGGTGGGGTCGTCGTGCAGCAGCGTCGGAGCGTGCTTGTGCCAGGGGTCGAGCAGGTAGCGGGCCCCGGTCTCGATCACCACCGCGAGGTCGAGCGCGGCCAGCCGACGAGCCACGGCGTCGACCCGCCGGGCCAACCCCGGCGCGAACGGATCGAGGTGGGCGTGGTCCAGGGTCAGCGCGACACCGGCGTAGCCCAGCTCGGCGATGACCGCGAGCGCGTCGTCGAGGCGGTGGTTGGCGAAGCCGTTGGTGCCGTACCCGAACCGCAGGCCGCCCGCCCCCGCTCCGGGGACTGCGGTGTTGGCCGCGGCGGTCATGTCGGGGAGACCTTCCGAGCCAGTCGCCGGCCCAGTGGCGCGGCCGCCGCCACCGCCAGCCCCAGCAGGCCGGATCCGGCGCGGGCGGTCAACGCACCCTGCAACGCGGGCAGGCCGGTGATGCCGGCACCGACCGCCGCGCGAACCCGGCCGGCGTCGGGCCGGGCGACCACCCGGGCCTGCGCGCCGCCGTAGCGGGCGGCGTACCAGCCGGCGAGAACGGCGGGCAGCGCCACCGCGACGGCGCCGATCGCACGGCGGCCGGCCCCGGGTCGGCCGCCCGGATCGGCGCGGCCGGTGCGAACGGACGCGCTGCCGCCGGGCCGGCCGACGGCAGTCGAATCGCCGGGCCGGCCGACGGCAGCGGGGCCGATGCGCCGACGCGGCCGGGCCGGGAGTGCGGCGCTGGCGGTGACCAGGGCGGTGCCGGCGAGGGTACGCAGCGGCAGCGCGCTGTCGGCACCGTGGACCTCGCGGCGGGACAGCGCGGTGACGGTCCAGGTGTGTGCGGCGACGGTCAGCGCCGCCGGCAGCGCTCGCGCCGGGCGGCCGGCGGCGGCACCGAGCAGCACGTCCAGCCCTCGGCAGGCGGCCATCACGGCCGGACCGGCGGCGGTGTTCTTGGCCGCCAGGTCGTACCCCCAGATGGCCGTGGCGAGCGGCAGCGCCACGGCGGCGGCCCGCCGACCGCCGGCGGCGGTGGCGAGCCCGACGCCCGCGGCGGTGAGGCCGACGGCGAGGCCGACCGCGAGGCCGGGGCTGACCCGGCCGCTGGGGATCGGCCGCTGCGGGCGTTCGACGGCGTCGAGCCGCCGGTCGGCCCAGTCGTTGGCGGCCATCCCGGCCCAGTACAGCAGCACCGACGATGCGGCCAGTGCCGGCGTACGCGGACCCAGCGCGCCCGCCGCCGCGGCACCGGCCACCACGTCACCCGGCACCGAAAGCGCGGCCGGGGCCCGGACCAGCTCGACGAGGTCAGCCACGCGGGTCATCGGCACCTCCGGTGTGCAGCCGCCGGGCGAACGCGCGCAGCCGGGTCCACTGCTCGGCCAGCGAGTGGGTGCCGTCGCCGAGCGGGTCCTTGAAGAAGAACGCGAGGTCGGTCAGCGGCCCGGTGTGGCCGGCGGCGTGCGCGGCGGCGGTGAGCCGGGCCAGGTCGAGCACGAGCGGGGCGGCCAGCGCCGAGTCGCAGCCGTGCCAGGTGAACTCCAGGCGCATCCCGGTGCCCAGGAAGCCGGCGAAGGTGATCAGATCCCAGGCGGTCTTGAAGTCGCCCAGGTTCTCGACGTAATCGATCCGGGTGTCGCCCTGCGGCAGGTAGCCGAGGGTCTCGTCGAGCACCCGCTGCTTGCTGCGGACCTTGGCGGCGTTGGCCGCTGGTTCGGCGAGCGTGACGCCGTCGCCGCCGCCGAGCAGGTTGATCCCGGACCAGGACTTCACGGCGAGGTGACGCATCGCGAACATCGGGGCGAGCACCGACTTGAGCAGGGTCTCCCCGGTCTTGCCGTCGTGCCCGGCGTACGGCACGCGGTGGGCGTCGGCCAGCGCGGCCAGGGCCGGCAGCTGCAGGCCGGTGGAGGGGGTGAAGTCGACGTAGGCGCAGCCCGCCGTCACCGCCGCGTACGCGTACAGCGAACTGGGCGGCAGCACCTCGTCGGGGCCGGTGAGGGCGGCGTGCAGCGCGTCCGGGTCGGCGTGCGCGGGGTGCGGGCGGCACGCCGGCTCGGTGGCCGCCACGTTGACCACCACGACGCGGGCCAGCCGGTGTCGATCCCGGAACTCGGTCAGGTCGCGGACCATGGCGAAGGCCCGATCGGCCTGGTTGCCGCCGCTCGGCGCCGTGCGCAGCTCCCGCTCGACGGCGGCCAGTTCCTCGGCCAGCGCGGCGACCAGACGGGCCGGCAGCACGCCGGCGTCGGCGAGCGCCTCGGCGCGCTTGGCCAGTGGGGTGGCGATCACGTCGTGCCCGCCGAAGACCAAATCGGCGAAGGCCGGCAGGGCCGGACCGCGCACCTCGGGCAGTTCGGTGACGCACCCGGTCGGCCCGGCCAACCCGGCCCGCAGGGCAAGTGCCCCCACGATGCTGGTGGTCGCGACCGAGCCGCGCGCCCCCACCAGCCAGACACCCGTACGCATGGCGCTCCTTCCCGGTCGGGGAATCCGGCCATCGAGTTACATGAATATAACAGATATAGCTATGAAAGATACCCTTTGTGCGGATGCGCCCCGTCCGCCGGCCGCCCAGGGCTTGCGACTCACCGGCCGGCGGCGAGGTCGGCGGCGACGCCGCCGCACCGGTGACCCGGGGCGGGTCCGGTCGGACGGGGCTGGCAGGCAGGGGCAGTCGGCGTCTCGCCCCTGCCTGCTCCGCATCCGGCCGATCGCGACCTGCGCGCCGGACCGGACGACTCGTCGGAAGTGGACCGCCGTGAAGGCGGCTGACTCTGTGCGGCCCGAGGGCCGCCGGGTGGCGGTCCTCCGGTGCGGCCGGGGAATCCCGGTCCGGCCACACCGGAGGAACCGCTCGTGCCACCGGTGGCACGACCTCCGGCCCCGACCCGTATCCGGCCGCGGGGCGCAACCGCGGCCGGCCCTCGCCGGCCGGCGCCGGAGGTGGCTCAGGCGGAGACCGTCGCCAGTGTCGGCTCCACCTCGGTCCAGGATGACCCCAGTTCGGCCGACCGGACCACCGCGTCCAGCACCAGCTGCACCTGCAACGCCTCGGCGAAGGACGGCGACGGGTCGGCCCCGGTCGCCACCGCCTCGATGAAGTCGCGCATCTGGTGGGTGAAGGAGTGCTCGTACCCGATGATGTGGCCCGGCGGCCACCAGGCCGACAGGTACGGGTGCTCGCTCTCGGTCACCAGGATCCGGCTGAAGCCCTGCTCGGCGGCGGGTCGCGTCGCGTCGTAGAACTCCAGCTCGTTGAGCCGCTCCAGGTCGAAGGCGACGCTGCCCAGCGACCCGTTGATCTCTACCCGGAGAGCGTTCTTACGCCCGGTGGCGAACCGGGTCGCCTCGTAGGTGGCCAGTGACCCGCCCTCCAGCCGGGCTACGAAGATCGCCGCGTCGTCGACGGTGACCGGACCGGTGGCGGCGCTGCCCCCGTCGGCCTGCGCCGCCAGTCCGCTCGACTCGCTCGGCAACGGCCGCTCCTTGACGAACGTCTCGGTCACCGCGCTGACGCCGGTGATCCGCTGGCCGGTGACGTACTGGGTGAGATCGATGATGTGCGCACCGATGTCACCCAGCGCGCCGGAGCCGGACACCTCCTTACGGAGCCGCCAGACCAGGGGGAACTGCGGGTCCACGATCCAGTCCTGCAGGTAGCTGGCCCGGACGTGCCGGATCTCGCCGAGCCGACCGTCGGCGACCAGCTGGCGCATCAGCGCCACCGCGGGCACCCGCCGATAGTTGAAGCCGCACATGGACCGCGCCCCGCTGGCGCGGGCGGTGGCCGCCGCAGCAGCCATCTCCCGGGCCTCGGCGACTGTGTTGGCCAGCGGCTTTTCGCACAGTACGTGCTTGCCGGCGGCCAACGCGGCCAGGGCGATCTCGGCGTGGCTGTCACCCGGTGTGCAGATGTCGACCACGTCGATGTCCGGCCGGGTCACCAGTTCCCGCCAGTCCGTGGTGTGCTCCTCCCAGCCGAGCCGGTCGGCGGCCTCGGCCACCTTCTCCGGATCCCGGCCGCAGATGAGCGCCATCCGGGCCCGCGCCGGCAGGTCGTACACCCGGTTCACGGTGCGCCACGCCTGCGAGTGCGCGGCGCCCATGAACGCGTAGCCGACCATGCCGACCCGCAGTTGGTTGTCGTTCGTGGACAAGTGGGTCTCCCCCCGGTTGTGTCAGAACCCGAGCTTGAGGTAGTCGCTCGCGTTCTCCTTGGTGATCGTTTCGGAGGCCAGGATGATCTCCTTGGGCACCTGGAGTTCCACCAGGTCGGACATGCCCCGCCCCTGACCGATCAGGCGGGCCAGGGAGATGGCCGAGGAGGCCATCGACGGGCTGTAGGTGACTGTGGCCTTGAGCACCGTGTTGTCGGCCTTGATGTCCTCCATCGCCTTCTTCGAGCCGGCGCCGCCGACCATGAAGAACTCGTTGCGGTTGGCCTGGTTGATCGCCGCCAGCACGCCGATGCCCTGGTCGTCGTCGTGGTTCCAGATCGCATCGATCTTCGGCAGGGCCTGCAGCAACTGGCTGGTCTCCTGCTGCCCGGAGTCGATGGTGAACCGGGCCGCCCGGCGGTTGGCCACCTTCAGACCATTCTGGGCCAGAGTGTCGTTGAAGCCCTGCGTCCGTTCCTGAGTCAGCTCCAGCTCGTCCATGCCGGCGATCTCGGCGATCACCGGGTTGCTGACGTTCTTGGCCTTGAGCTGCTCGACGATGAAGGTGGCCGCGGCGACGCCCATGCCGTAGTTGTCGCCCTTGATCTGCAACCGGTACGCCTTGGCGTCCGGAAAGGCCCGGTCCAGGTTGACCACCGGAATGCCGGCCTTCATCGCCTCCAGGCCGAACGAGTTGAGCTCCTTGCCGTCGAACGGCAGCAGCACGATCACGTCCGGTCGCTCGGCGATCAGGGTGGACAGCGCCGCGCGCTGGGCCGCCGCGTCCGCGCCCGCCTCGACCGACTTGAGCTGCACATCGGAGTACGCCGCAGCCTGCGCCTTGGCGTTGTTGGTGATCGCCGCGATCCAGCCGTGGCTCTCGGCCGGTGCGGAGAAACCGATCGTCACCTGCTTGCCGGGCTCGGCGTTGCCACCGCCGTCGGCCGCCTTGGTCTGCGCCTCGGTCGGCGTCTGCTTCTCGTTGCTGGTGCAGCCGGCGAGCAGTACGCCGGCGCCGACGGCCGCCCCGCCGAAGAGCAACCTGCGCCGCGACATGTCGCGACTGTGCTGGGTCATGACGACCTCCTGGTTATCGGTGGTGGAGAGGAAATTTGGGTGTGCGAGGCCCGGCCACCGTCGGTTGCTCGGTGGCCCGGTGGTATCGGTGTTCAGCCGGTGGTCAGCCGATTGCGGCGGAAGAACTGGGAGAGAGTGCCGAACTGGACCTGCTGGATCAGGACGGCGGCGACGATGATGCCGCCCTTGACCATGTTCTGGGCCTCGACGGAGAGACCATTGATGGCGAAAAGGTTGGTGATGGTGGCGAAGATGATCACACCGAGCAGGGAGCCGATGATGGTGCCCCGCCCGCCGCTGAGCAGCGTGCCGCCGATGATCACTGCGGCGATGGCGTCCAGTTCGTAGAGGTTCGCCATCCCCGCCTGGGCCGAGGTGGCCTGGGCGGTGAGCATGATGGCGGCGATGCCGCAGCACAGTCCGGAGAGGCCGTAGAGCATCAAGGTGTGCCGCTTGACGTCGATGCCGGCCAGCCGGGCCGCCTCCGGGTTGCCGCCGACGGCGACCGTACGCCGGCCGAAGGTGGTGCGGTTGAGCAGCACCCACCCGGCGGCGACGACCGCGGCGAGAATGTAGACCAACAGCGGGATGCCGAGCAGATTGGTGCTGGCGATGCCGTTGATGGTGGTGTTCTGCGAGATCTGGGTCTGCTTGTCGGAGATCTCGGCGGCCAGTCCTCGGGCGGCCACCAGCATGGCCAGCGTGGCGATGAACGGCACCAGCCGCCCGTACGCGATGAGCGTCCCGTTGACCAGGCCGACCGCCAACCCGACCACGATCGCAGTGAAGATCATCCCGCCGGCGCCGAAGCTCTGGGTGGCGACCGTGGTGGACCAGACCCCGGCCAACGCGACGATCGCGCCGACCGAGAGGTCGATGCCGCCACCGATGATCACGAAGGTCATCCCGACGGTGACCACGCCGGCCACCGAGGCGAGCTTGAGGATGATGAGCATGTTCGCCCAGACCCAGTCCGGGTTGGAGTAGAGATCCGAGCGGGTGGCCGCCCCGATCACGAAGAGCACGACCAGCACCCCGATCAGGGCGAGGTTGCGGCGCGCGCCCTCGCCGCCGTCCCCGTGCCACCAGGAGAGCCGGCCGGCGCTGCCCGGGGTGGCGGCCCGCCCCCCGGCCGCCTCGGTCGCGGCCGGATCCACCGGCGCCGACTGCGCCGGCAACTGGGTCGTGGTCGAAGGGCCATCACTCATGCCGTCACCTCCAGGGACCCCGCCATGACGAGGTCGAGCACGGTGTCTTCGTCAAGTTCGGCGGCCGGGGCAGTGCGGACGACCCGCCCCTCCCGCATCACCAGCACCCGATCGGCCAGGCCGAGCACCTCGGGCACCTCACTGGAGACCAGCAGCACCCCGACGCCCTCGGCGGCCAGCTGCCGGATCACCTGGTAGAGCTCGGCCCGGGCGCCGACATCCACGCCCCGGGTGGGCTCGTCGAGCAACAGCAGCTTCGTGCCGCCGAGCAGCCAGCGCCCGACCACCACCTTCTGCTGATTGCCACCGGAGAGGGTGCGTACCGCCCGGCGGACGTCGCGCGGTCGCATCTCCAGGCTCTCGGCGACCCGGTCCGCCTCGGCCTGCTCCCGGGTGGCGTCGGTGAACCCGAATCGGGCGTAGCGGCCGAAGGTGGCCAGCGTGACGTTGCGATAGATCGGCTCGCCGAGCAGCAGCGCCTGGCTCTTGCGCTCCTCGGGCGCCATGCCCAGGCCGGCCTTCACCGCCGCGCCGACGCTGCCCGGCCGCAGCGCCCTGCCGGACATCCGCACGGTGCCGGACTCGGCCCGACGCGCACCGTAGATGGTCTCCAGCAGCTCGGAGCGGCCGGAACCGACCAACCCGGCGATGCCGACGATCTCCCCGGCCCGGACGGTGAGCGAGACGTCGGCGAACTCACCGGCCCGGGTCAACCCCTCGACCTGGAGCAGTTCCGCGCCGACCTCGCTGTCGTCGGGACGGTCCGGGAAGACGTACTCGATGCTCCGGCCGGTCATCCGGGAGACCAGATCCCGGGTCGGGGTGTCGCGGGCCGACAGGTTCGCCGCGGTGGTCCGGCCGTCCTTGAGTACGGTCACCCGGTCGCCGATCTCGCGGATCTCCTCCAGCCGATGGGAGATGTAAATAACGGCGATGCCCTGTGCGGTCAGCTCTCGGATGATCCGGAAGAGGTTCCCCACCTCGTCGTGCGCGAGCACCGCGCTCGGCTCGTCCATGATGATCAGCCGGGCCTCGTGGGAGAGCGCGCGGGCCATGCTGACCACCTGCTTGCCGGCTGCGGGCAGTGCCCGGACCATCCGGTTGGGCGGGATCTCGGCATGGCCGAGCCGGCCGAGGATCTGCCGGGTGCGCCGGGCCATCTGGCCCCGACGGATGAAACCGAAGCCACGCGGCTCGTGGCCGAGAAAGGCGTTCTCCGCGACCGAGAGGTCCTCGACCAGGTCGAGTTCCTGGTAGATGGTGGCGATCCCGGCACGCATGGCGGCCTGCGGGTTGGCGAAGGCGACGGGCTCACCGCGCCACTGCACCAGCCCCGAGTCGGGCCGGTGCACCCCGGCGAGCACCTTGATCAGCGTGGACTTGCCGGCACCGTTCTGCCCGAGCAGGCAGTGCACCTCGCCGGCGCGTACCTCCAGCTGCACGCCGTCGAGGGCGCGTACGCCGGGAAAGGTCTTCACCACGTCGGTCAGACGCAGGACCACCTCGCCCTTGACGGTGTCGGCGGGTGCCTCGACCAGTGGAGCACTCTCGGGCTGCTCGCTCATCACGCTCCTCCACTTTGGTGACTCACTCGCGCAGGCTCGTTCATGCCGCCTCGCCGAAGGCCAGGTCACTGGCGAGCACGGCGGCGCCGGCCACACCGGCACGCGACCCGAGCTCGGAGAGCACGACCGGGAGGTTGCCGGTGGCCAGCGGCAGCGAGCGGCGGTAGACGACGCTGCGGATCTCCGCGAGCAGGATGTGCCCGAGTTGGGCGAGCCCGCCACCGATGACGATCATTGACGGGTTGGTGAAACTGACCAGCCCGGCCAGGACGCTGCCGACCCGGCGCCCGCCCTCGCGGATGAGCTGGATGCAGGTCACGTCTCCTTCACCGGCGCCGGCGGCCACGTCGAGGGCGGTGACCGTGCCCTGTGCAGCCAGCCGTTCGGCCAGCGCCGGCGAGGTGCCGGAGCGCGCCGCGGCCATGGCCTCCTTGGCCAGCGCCGCGCCGCTGAACAGCGCCTCGAGGCAGCCGGCGTTGCCGCACGAGCAGATCGGCCCGTGCGGGTCGACCTGGATGTGGCCGATGTCCCCGGCGCAACCGTCGGTGCCCCGGTAGACCTCGCCGCTGAGGTATATGCCGCACCCGATGCCGGTGCCGATCTTGACGAACAGGAAGTCGTTGACCGAGTGCGCCACCCCGCCGTGCCGCTCGCCGATGGCCATGATGTTCACGTCGTTGTCGACCACCGCCGGGCAGCTGTGCTCCCGGGTGATCAGCTCACGGACGGGAAAGCGATCCCAGCCGGGCATGATCGGCGGGGAGACCGGCACCCCGTCACGGAAGCTGACCGGGCCGGGAACTCCTATGCCGACCGCGTCGAGCCGGTCGTAGACCCCGTCGGTCCGGGCCTTGTACAGCAACTCGTTGACCCGTTGCAGGATGGCCTTGGGGCCGGACCTGATGTCGGCCGCCTCCGCGTACGCGGCGACCGGCTCCAGCCGCCCGTTGACCACCTCGACGTCGATGGAGCTGGCACCCAGGTCGACGGCGGCGAAGCGCAGTTGCGGGCGCAGTTCGACCAGAGTGGAGCGTCGCCCGCCCCGGGATGCCGCCTTGCCCGCCTCGGCCACGTAGCCGAGCGCGACCAGCCGCTCCAGCTCGGCGAGCAACCGGGGGCGGGGCATTTCCAGCCGGTCGGCGAGCTCGGCCCGGGACAACGAACCCTCGTCGCGCAGCAGCCGCAGCAGCCGGACGTGCAGCGGGTCGGCGGTTTGCACGGCTCACCTCTCCACCGGGCTCGTTCACATCGACGAGGTGCCGATGCGTGGTGTCCGACACAGTAGGCGTCTTCCGCGCTGCCTGTCCAGAGCTTCGGCCGCTATCCCGCCAACTTTTGTCCCTGTCGACGAAAGATGTAGTGGATCATGAAAAGCGTCAGCCCAGCGGGACGAACGGCAGCGGGCGGCGGGCCGACAAAGACTGGACCCGACCGCCGAGAACGGCGATCGGGTCCTGGTGGGGGTGGAGCTACTAACTCGCCCGGAGATCCTCGTACGCCTCGACCTTGCGGATCTCCACGAGGCCGTCCGGGCTGAAGTTGACCTCCACGACGTCGACGCTGTGCTTACCGACCCGACCGTCGGCGAACTGCACCCGACGGTCCACCCGGACGGCGCGCGGTCCGACGTTGCGAACCCACACGTTCTGCACCTCGTTACCGGTCAGGCTGGTGCCGACCATGACGGTCTGCTCGCCCGAGGTGTCCTCCGTCAGGATCACATGGCCACGAACTGTTCGTATTGGCATGCCAACCTCTCCTTACTTCCCGTTACGTTTCAGGGGCGACAGGGGTGAGCGCGGTGGGACCGGCGACCCGAACAGCACGCGCCGCGAATCACCGGTGAACGAGAAGACCCCGCTGCTCGTCGCGACACCGAGCCGGATCGGCAACCGGGTGGCGAAGGTGTGCCGCTGCGCCGAGCCGATGCCGTAGACGCTGTCCAGGTCACGCCACACCGAGATGCTGAGCAGGGTACGTTCCCGCCACAGCACCGCGCCGTGACTGGTGACGAGGCCGGGCGCGAGCCGCCGTACGTCCCGCCCGATGTGCGTGTGCAGCGCCACCAGGAACAGCAGCACCGCCAGGTTCGGGCACTCGAACCGGGTGATGACGACCTGACCCTCCGCCGGGTCGGGGGCAGGGATCTCGTCGGCCCTCAGATCATCACGAATCCGCCGACCACCGCCGTGCCGATCAGCACGATCCCTGACGAGCGCCGGAGGATCTTCACCAGATCCTGCCATGTCAATCCCTCCTCTCCGATGGAGTTCAGCGTCGGGCTACGCGCCGCGAGGAAGGCCATCGCCAGTACCGCCGCCGTCCAGGCGGCCGGCAGGACGACCGGCGCCGCCTGCGGCGCGACGAGCACCAGACCGGCCAGCGTCACCCAGAGCAGCGACGTGGTCTTCTGCGTGGTGAACAACAACGCCAGATCGAGCCCCCAGACCACCCCGAGCCTGCCCGGCTTCAGCATCCGCACGAGCGACTGCGGCACCTGACGATGCAGGAACGGGGTCCGCTGGGTCAGGTCGGCGATGCCGAATCCGAACAGCATCACGCCGAAGATGAGCCAGCGTGCCTCGTCGGCGACCAGTGACACGACCAACGTGCCCAGCAGGAGGACGGGGACCGCGAGGAGCATCGATCCGACCAACCCGCCGAACAGGAGCCCCACCAGGAACCGGACACCGCCTGCCCGGTCGTACCGCAACATCGGGCCGGAGACCCCGGCCATCGACGTGCCTCAAGGGCTCTGCATCTGAAGGATCGCGCCGAGCAGCGCGAACCCGATGATCACCGACATCGATCAGCCACAGTTCGAGATGCAGGTGTACTTCGTGGCGGAGCCGACGTAAGCCGTCTTGGCGGCGTTGTACTTCTCGCAGCAGTTGTAGCGGTACACCGGCCCGACTGTGCCGAAGGTGCACTGCCACACCCAGTGCGGACTGCCGGTGCAGTTCGCGTAGGTGATGTTCGGTGGTACGAAGGAGAGAGTGCAACACGCCCAGTTCGCCGCATGTGCCGGAGTGCTTCGCCCGAACACCGCGGTCGCCATGGCGAGGCCGCTCGCCCCGGCACCGGCCAGCAACCTCCGTCGGTTGCTGCGTAGCTTGGTCAACTGCTTTTTCACGCTACCTCCTCCTTGTCGGGGACACTCATCGCGCCTACCGCCGCCAGGACGGCAGGCAAATCCCAGAACAGCAATGCCGACTGCAGTCGGCCGTCCCGAATCAGCAGCGCCGCGGGGCTGGTGTCGATACCGAACTCGCCGGTGCTCCAGGCACCCTCCACGTCGATGTAGACCACCCCCCGGTCAATGCCGTGGGTACGGGCGAACTGCTCGCCTCGGCTGCGGTCGCCACACGCGACGACCACGGCGACGTTCGCCGGCCCCCGGTCGAGCAGGCGCGACACCTGCCCGGCAATCTGCTCGCAGCTCGAACAGCTTGAGCTGAGCACGAGCACCAGGGCGTACTCCTGCTCGGCGACGTGCGCCAACTCGGCCGGCCAGTAATCCGGCCGCCGTCCGGTCCGTGCCGTCTCGATCGCCTCCAGGCGGCGGCGCGCGTCCTCGTCCGCGGCGGGAACCCGGGACGACAGCTCGCCGAGCATCGCGAAAAGGACGACCACGGCACCGGTGAGGATGAGGACGACGAGACTCAGGAACAAGATCACAGTGACGGTCCCCTATCTAGACGAATCAACGGCCAGACCCAGGAGCGGTTGACGGCCAGGCAGAGCAGCAGTAGGGCAAGCGAGGCGCTGAGCAGCGCGGCCGGGTCGGCCGGTGCCGGCAGGGCCGCGTTCGCCGCAGCGGCGGAGATCAACCCCGCACCGATCGCCACGTTAGGCAGCCCGAGTGGTCTTCCGGCCGGGTTGCCGAAGCATCCGCACGGCTCGGCGCTACCGCGTACCAGGCCGAGCACTCCGAGACCGGCGATCCCCAGGCCGGTCGACGCGACGAGGACGACACCGGCGGGGCGAGTCACCGCGAACAGCAACGCGACACCGGCGAGACACTCGGCGACCGCGTATCCACGGATGACGCTGTCGGTGGTGGCTACCTGCGGCACGCCGACCTCGGTCAACGCCTCACGCAGCTGACCGGGTGACACGGCCTTGCTGAGTCCGGCTTGAATGAGCGTCGCCGCCACCAGGCTGTTGACCATGACCAGCACGAGTTCGTATGGCGACATCACCTTAAGCACTCCCCGTTCCGCCACGACACGAGCCCAGACTAGGAAAACCGATCATCGTGATGTCACTGCGGTGTCATCGTCTCAGCACCTTGACTGATACAGAGGTATCGATCAGAATCGGTGTTCTTTACCGACCACGGGGTCCACCGGCACGGTTCAAAAGCCGTGACCCGGGGGAGGGACAAGCATGAAGTTCTCAATCCTCGGTCCG
Organism: Micromonospora qiuiae; assembly: GCF_016863555.1. Classification (GTDB taxonomy): domain Bacteria; phylum Actinomycetota; class Actinomycetes; order Mycobacteriales; family Micromonosporaceae; genus Micromonospora; species Micromonospora qiuiae. The sequence goes on from NZ_BOPC01000011.1 coordinate 102,330, forward strand.
CTTGAGGTAACAGTTGGCGGCCATCGCATCACCCTTCCGGAAGCCCGACAGCGGAAAGTCCTGGCCGCTCTCCTACTGTCGCCCGAATGTCGCACATCCATTCACCGAATAGGGGAAATGGTGTGGGAGGGACAGCAACCGACCACCGCCCGCAAACAGGTCCAGAACTGCATCGCCGCACTGCGCCGACGGCTCGTGCTTGCCGGCGCGCCACAGTCGCTGATCGAGACCAGGCCGGAGGGCTACCAGCTCAACATCGAGCCACGCACCCTGGACGCCACCGTCTTCGTCGAACGCGTCGCGACCGCCCGCCGGCTGGCGACCACCGGGCAGATCGAGGAGACAACCGCGCACTACCGCTCCGCGATGCAGATGTGGCGCGGTCCTGTCCTCGATGACCTGGACAGTCTCGTCTTCACCACCCGAGCCGCCTGGCTCACCGAACTCCGGCTCGCCGCGTCCGAGGAGTGCTTCGAGCTGACCCTCCGGCACGGTGGGCACGGCCGGATCGTGAGTGAGCTGATCCAGCTGTGCGCGGAGTATCCCACCCGCGAGCGACTCCACGGTCAGCTCATGCTCGCGCTCGACCGCGACGGCAGGAACCGGGACGCGTTGGACGTCTACCGCAGACTGCGCCGGCGCCTGACCCGTGAGATGGATGTCGGCCCGAGCCCTGAAATCGCAGGTATCTACCGCCGGCTCAGCGCGCACGCCTCGGTCGCCTGAACCGTTCCGCGCCAGCCTCCGCAGCCCGCCTTCCGCCATTTCCAGACCGGCCGGAAATCGCCGCCGCACCACCACGAAATCCGGCGATGGAACATGCGACGCACCTCCCGGGCCACTCGGTGTTCCCGTAACTCCAGTCGCCGAAATACGCACACCCGAGCACGGGATAAAACTGCCACCCGGAACAGCAGAAAGGTCAGCACCCCTCCCCGACAACTCGGGCAATATTGAAATCTGAAACCCGGCGCCGAGGTCAGAACCGGTGTCACCCGTCCTCCGTGCGCAGTTTACGGTCGTCGCGCAGCTCGACGTACGGCTCCTGGTCGGCCGGGCGCAGCCGCCCGCGATCGGCCGTGCGGCGCAGCGTCGCCACCCACGCTCCGCCGAACAGGTGAGCCGGCCGCTCCGGAGTGCCCCGGTCGGCTTCCGGCCGGTCGCTCTCGACATCGCCCCCGGCCCGACCCGTTGATCAAGCAGTTTGCGTCATGATTGGCGCTCGTCCTGACCAAAACTTCTTGATCAACCGGGCGGGTCGTCGTGGCCAGCGGTCTCGTTCGGTGCGGTTTGGTTACTGAGAGCTACGATGAGAACAACTCATTGCGGCGCTGATCTTCCATCGAATAAGCCCGCCAACGCGGTCATAACGGACACCAGGTGGGCAATCGTCTCAGCCGTTGAGCAGGCTGAATCGGCACGTCCGCCGCGGTCCGCGAAATAGATTCTGAAAAATCCCCTCGCTGAGCGACTAAGACAAAATGAAAGTCACTCAGCGAAGTGATGATCGACAATGTTCCCAACCCGGAGTCAATTCGCGTATCGTCCCCCTTCGTGTCGGCTATCCGATTCACCGAAGATTCCGGACCCGAGCCGAACCGCCCCCGCACCGGTGTGGCGGAGATCGACCGGGACACCGCGACGACGCCCCCGCGCCGTGACCGTCCGGCGGCACCGGACACCGGCGCCGAGCGGTCACCGGTACCGGTCGTGGATCCCCGCGAACTGACCGCCCGGTTCGAGGAGGAGAAGCCCGGCCGGAGGCTCTCCGGCCCGGTCGCTGTCGTCCTGACCGCCGCGACGCTGGCGATCGCCCTGCTGGCGCTCTGGCAGGTGTTCCGGCCACTCGCCCAGGGCAGCAAGTACTACCTGATCTACTTCCTGGCCGGCGTACTCCCGCTGGTCTTCCTCGCCTATCCGGCCGACCTGCGGCTCCCCCGCCGCCTGCGCCGGCCCCGCACCGACGGCGCCGGGTCGGACGGTCCGATCGCCCCGGACCCGTCCGGGCCGAGCCGCCTCGACTGGGCCCTGGCCGCCGCAGCGCTGGTCGGCTGCCTCTACCCGGTGCTGCCGGTCACCCTCTTCGGCGGTGGCGGCGGCTACGACGCCTTCCTCGACCGGCAGGGCCTGCTCGTCGGCATGGACGTGGCGATGGGCACCGTCCTGCTGTTCCTGCTGTTGGAGGCCTGCCGCCGCACCACCGGCTGGATTCTGCCCGCGGTCTGCCTGCTCTTCCTCGGGTACGGCTACTACGGTGGCCTGCTGCCGCAGAACTGGGCGGTGGCCCACGCCGGGCTGGACTTCGGGCAGCTCGTGGACGCCTTCTACAACTCCGACAGCGGGTTCTACGGCACCCCGCTGGACGTGGCGGCCACGTACATCGTGCTGTTCACCATCTACGGGGCGGTGCTCGACCTCTCGGGCGCGGGTCGCTTCTTCGTGGACCTGTCCGCCGCGGCGTTCCGGCGTTCCCGCACCGCCGCCGGCCGCACAGCGGTGGCCTCCGGCTTCCTGCTCGGCACCGTCTCCGGCTCGGGGGCGGCGACGACGGTCAGCATCGGCGCGGTCACCTGGCCGATCCTGCGCCGCGCCGGCTACCCGGCGGAACGCGCCGGTGGGATGCTCGCCGCGGCCGGCGTGGGCGCGATCCTCTCCCCGCCGACGCTCGGTGCGGCGGCCTTCATCATCGCCGAGTACCTCGGCGTGTCCTACCTGCGGGTGCTCGGCTGGGCGATGGTGCCGACCGTGCTCTACTACCTCGGCATCGTGCTCTCGGTGGAGATCGACGCGCGGCGCTCCGGCGTACGGCCGGCGGCCCTGCAGGCCGGCTCCGCCTGGCGGCTGCTGGCCCGCTCCGGGTACCACTTCGCCTCGCTGTTCGCCATCGTCGGGCTCCTCGTCGTCGGCGTGTCGGCCACCCGCGCCGTGGTGCTGGCCACCCTGCTCGCGATCGTCCTGTCCATCCTGGACCGGCAGCACCGGCTCACCCCGGCCCGACTGGTCGCCGCGCTCTCCGGCGGCGTACGCGGCGTACTCGCGGTCACCGTGGTCTGCGCGGCGGCGGGCATCATCACCGCCACCACCACGAAGACCGGCCTCGGCCCGCAGACCGCGGCGCTGCTGGTCAACGCCGCCGGCGCGGTCAGTTCCGAGCCGGCTGTGGTGCTCGCGCTCACCGCCCTGCTCGCCGCCGTCGCACTCAGCCTGCTCGGCCTGGCCGTACCGGTCACCGCGTCCTTCGTGATCGGTTGGGTGATCATCGGGCCGGCCCTGCTCGGCCTCGGCGTCACTGCCCCGGCCGCGGCGATGTTCGTCTTCTACTTCGCGGTCCTGTCCGAGGTGTCGCCGCCGACCGCGCTGGCCGCGGTCGCCGCCGCCGCGGTGACCGGCGGCCGGGTCGTGCCGACGATGTGGCACACCCTGCGGTACGCGCTGCCGGCGTACCTCATCCCGCTCGCCTTCGTGATCACACCGACCGGACTCGGCCTGCTCGGCATCGGCAGCCCGCAGCGGATCGTCGTCGCCACCATGATCACCGCGCTCGGCGTGGCGGTGCTGGCCGTCGCCGCCGGCGGCTGGCTGCCCGGCGTCGGCCCGGCCGGGGTGCCGGAACGCCTGCTCGGGGCCGTCGCCGGGCTGACCCTGCTCTGGCTGCAACCCGTGCCCGTCGCCATCGGCACCGTGCTGGCCGGCGTCATGGCGGTGGGTGTGCTCGTACGACGCGGATCCGCCGGGCCCACCGGCGGGACGCGAGCCGGATCACCGGCACCACTCAGGAAGGAGCAAGTGTGAGACGGATCAACGTGCGGTTCGCGGCAGGGCTGGGCGCACTGGCCCTCGTCGCGACCGGAGCCGCTGGCTGTGGGGGTCGTCAGGGCGCCGCGGCCACGGACGACACCGCGAGCGCCGTCACCTGCGAGGTGGCCGAGAACACCCGGGTGGGCATCGCCACCGGCAACGCCACCGGCGTCTACTACGTGGTCGGCAACGCCCTGGCCGGCCAGCTCGCCGACAGCACCGGCGGCCGGCTGACCGGCACCGCGGCCGAGACCGGTGCCTCGGTCCAGAACATCGAACAGCTCGTCGGCGGCCAGTACGACGTGGCGTTCTCCCTGTTCGACACCGCGGTCAACGCGGTGCAGGGCAAGGGCAGTTTCAGCGCACCGCAACCGGTCGAGGCCCTGGCCCGGATCTACGACAACTACACCCAGGTGGTCGTCCGGGCCGACTCGGGCATCAACTCGGTCGCCGACATGAAGGGCAAAAAGATCTCCACCGGCTCCCCGAAGTCCGGCACCGAGGTCATCGCCCACCGCCTGCTGGAGGCCGCCGGCCTCGACCCGGCCGCCGACGTCCAAGCCCAGCGGCTCGACCTGACCAAGACCGTCGAGGGCATCAAGGAGGGCACCCTGGACGGCTTCTTCTGGTCCGGCGGCCTGCCCACCGGCGGGGTCACCGACCTGTTCACCACCGCCAGGGACAAGGTCAAGTTCATCGACATCACGCCGCTGCTGCCCAAGATGAGCGAGCTGAACCCGGCGTACCAGGCCGGCACGATCGGCAAGGACGTCTACGCCACCACGGCGGACACCCCGACCATCGTGGTCCCGAACGTGTTGCTCGTCCGCAAGGACCTCGACGCCAACGTGGCCTGCGCCATCACCCGGACCGTGTTCCAACGCAAGGACGCGCTGGCCCAGGCAAACCCCGCTGCCAACGGCATCGCCCTGGACAGCGCCCGCAAGACCGACCCGGTCGGCCTGCACCGGGGCGCGGTCAAGGCATTGCAGGACCTCGGCGCGAGCTGACCAAAGGTGGCCGGGCCGGGTGGTGACGTTCGGTCCGGTCGCCCCGACCTCGGGAGAACCCCGTGCCGCTGTCCACCCTGGCCCGCGTACGCCGGCACAACCGCCCGTCCGGGCACACCGACCGGCTGTGGTCTGTGCGTACCCAACTACTCGCCCCGATCCTGGTCGCCACCGCCGGTCTGGTCGTGCTGGGCGCGATTCAGACCGGCAACGCGCTCGCCGCCTCCGCCGACGCGCAGCGTGCCCGGACCCTGGCCGGCACCGCCACCGCCACCGTGTCCCTGGTCCACGAACTGGAGCGGGAACTCGGCGAGACCGCCGCCCTGCGGCTACGCGGCGGGACGTCCGGCCGGCCGTTGGTCGACGCCCAGCGGCAGCGGGTGGACCAGGCCGCCGAACGCTACCGCGCCGCCAGCTCCGACGCCCGCCGCGCGGCGCCCGACCTGGATCGCCCCCTGAACGGCGTGACCGAACACCTCGACCAGCTCGACGAGGCACGGGGCACCGCGCTGCGCACCGACACCGCCGACGGCGTCTTCGTGGCCCTGGCGGAGTCGCTGCTGGTCGTCGCCGACGCGCTACCCGCCCAGCTGCGCGATCCCGAGCTGGCCAACCGGGCCCGTGAGGTGGCCGCGGTCGCCGCCCAGGAGCATCTGGCCTCGCTGGAACGCGACCTGCTCCGTACCGTCTTCGGTCGGGGTAGCCTGGCCGAGGGCGAACTCGCCCAGCTCGGCAGGCTGCGCGGCGCGCAGGAACAGCGGCAGGCCGAGTTCTCCCGGATCGCCGGGGAGGACGCGGCAGCCGCCTTCACCCGCCTGGACGCCGGCACCGACGTCTCCACCGCCCGCCGCATGCGGGAAGGCGCGTTGAACGCCGAGGCCGAGCCCGCCGCGCTCGCCACCGACGCCGACGCCTGGTACGTGGCCCAGAGCGGGACCATTCGCCGGCTCAACCTGCTGGGCCGGGAACTTTCCGAGGAACTCGACCGCCGCGCCGTCGCGTTGGCCGCCGACGCCCGCCAGCGGGCACTGGTCACCGGCGGGTCCACCGGCACGCTGGCGCTTGCCTCGCTGGCCGCCGCCGCCCTGCTGGCGGTGCGCACCAGCCGCCGACTGCGCCGGCTGCGGGTGGCCGCGCTCACCATGGCACACCGGGAACTACCCGAGCGGATCACCGCGATCTCGGCCGGCGACGCCAACCGGGCGGAGGGACCGGCGTCGCAGCTCGCCGCGGGAATCAGTCGCGGACGGGACGAGATCGCCCAGGTGGCCGAGGCGTTCGACACCGTCAACCGGGCCGCGCTGCGGCTCGCCGGTGAGCAGGCCGAGCTGCGGATGGACGTGACCCGGATGGTGGAGGCGCTGGCCCGCCGGATCCGTACGCTGATCACCCGGCAGCTGCGGCTGCTCGACGAGTTCGAGCGGGAGGAGACCGATCCGGACGCGCTGGCCCGGCTCTTCGCGCTCGACCACCTCGCCGCCCGGATGCGGCGTAACGGGGAAAACCTGCTCGTCCTCGCCGGTGGTGAACTCGGCCGTTCACACGAGGGACCGCACCTGCTGGCCGACGTCGTACGCGGCGCCGCCTCCGAGATCGAGGAGTACGCCCGGGTCGAGATCGACGTGCCCGTCGTGGCAGTGCACGGGTCGGCGGTGGGCAACCTGGTGCACCTGCTCGCCGAGTTGCTGGAGAACGCGACCGCGTACTCCCCTCCACAGGCGCCGGTGCACGTGGACGGACGGCGTACGGTCGACGGGCTCACCCTGCGCGTGCACGATCAGGGCATCGGCGTACGCGATCGCCGGCTCGCCGAAATCAACGAACGGCTGCGAGCGCCCGCCATGCTCTCCAGCGCGGCGGCCGGCAGCATGGGTCTGCACGTGGTGGCGCACCTGGCCGCCCGGCACGATATCCAGGTACGGCTGCACAGCACCGGCGCGGGCATGGTGGCCCAGGTGGACGTGCCGGAGGTGCTGCTCACCCGGGCCGAGGAGGTCAACGGTAGGCCCACGATCGGTCCCCGCTCCGCTCCGGCGACCGCCGGTGCCTGGTTCCGGCCGCGAGCCGCCGAGTCGGTTGAGGCGCCGCCCAGGTTGGACCTGGTGGCCACGCCGCCGAAACGGTTCAACGTCCACCAGGCGCCAACGATGACCCTCCCGATGGTGCGCAACGGCACCCCCGCAACGGCCACCTGGTCCGGGCCGAGTCCGGACCAGACGGGCGCGACCTGGACGGCGAACAGCACGGCGGCGGGTGGACCAGCGACGAGCGGGCCGGGGACCGGTGGTCAGCCGGGCTGGACGCCCGGCGGTCGACAGCACGGCACGACCACCACCGGCGGCCTGCCCCGGCGGATCCGCGGCGGCGGGTTACAGGCCGAACTGCACGACCTGCCGACCCAGCAGGCCCCCGCCGACCTGCTCGACCCCGAGGTGGTCCGGGCCCGGTTGTCCGCCCTCTCCGCCGGGGTCGCCTCCGCGATGCGAAGTAACCAGACGAAACCCACCGGAGGACCCGAAAAATGACCAACGTCAGCCACGGCCTCGACTGGCTCCTGGCGAACTTCGCCGAGCAGGTCCCCGACGTGTCGCACGCCCTCGCCGTCTCCGGAGACGGCCTGCGGCTGGCGGCCTCGCCCCGTCTCTCCACCGACCAGGCGGACCAGCTCGCCGCGGTGATCAGCGGCCTGGCCAGCCTGACCGTAGGCGCCGCACGCCTGATGTCCGCCGGCCGGGTCCGGCAGCAGATCGTCGACATGGACGGCGGCGTACTGCTGGTGATGGCGGTCGGCGACCGGGCCCTGCTCGGGGTGCTGGCCGCCTCCGGCTGCGACCTCGGCCAGATCGGCTACGAGACGGCCACGCTGGTCCAGCGGGTCGCCGAAGCCCTTGAACCGGCGGTGCGCGCATGAGCAAGCGATTTGGATTGGTGGCGATGCTGCTGGCGGTCGTACTGGTCGCCGCTTGCGGCACTGAGCAGACCCCGCAAGCCCGGCCGTGGCACGACGGGCGGATCTTCCTGGCCACCGGCAACACCACCGGGGTCTACTACCAGCTCGGTGGCGGGTACGCCGACATCATCAGCCGCCATCTGTCCGGCTACGAGGCCCGCGCCGAACCGACCGGCGCCTCGGGAGAGAACATCACCCGGCTGGTCGAGGGCGACATGGAGATCGCCTTCAGCCTGGCCGACACGGCGGCGGACGCCACCGCCGGACGCGGTGCCTTCTCCGGCCGGCCTCAGCCGGTGCGGGCCCTGGCCCGGGTCTACAGCAACTACACGCACGTGGTCGTCCGGGTGGACGCCCAGATCACCGGCCTGGCGATGCTGCGCGGCAAGCGGGTCTCCACCGGTTCACCGAAGTCCGGTACCGACGTCATCGCCGGCCGGTTGCTCACCGCCGCCGGGCTCGATCCGGACCGGGACGTACGCCGGGCGCGGTTGTCGCTGCCGGAGACGGTGGCCCGGATGCGGGCCGGCACGTTGGACGCGATGTTCTTCTCCGGCGGACTGCCCACCCCGGGCATCGCCGACCTGCTCAACGGCGCACGGGACCAGTTCGCCCTGCTGCCGGTCGCCGATCTGATCGAACCGCTCAGCGCCACGCACGGATCGGTCTACACCACCGCCGAGCTGCCCCGCAAGACGTACGACACGCCTGCGGGCACCCCGACCGTGACGGTGGCCAACGTGATCCTGGTCAGCGCGGACATGCCCGACCAGTTGGCGTACGACCTGACCCGGCTGCTCTTCACGTACCAGGCCGACCTGGCCGCCGCCCACCCCGAGGCCCGCAACTTCGACCGCCAGAGTGCCGCCACCACCGACCCCATCCCCCTGCACCCCGGCGCCGCCCGCTATTACCAGGGCGGCTGACCTGTTCGTGTTGATCCCCGCCCGGCCCCCTGACGTGCCTGGACCCGCCCGCCCTATTGCCGGTCTCGCTCATCGGTAGAGCAGGCGGGCCATTCGGCGCGACGCGATCAGCAGGCCGGCGGCCAGCGCCACGATCAGGTAGAGCACGTCGAGCAGCCAGTCCCAGCCCGCTGTGCCGACGGTCACGCCGCGGATCAGGTGCACCGCCCGGTAGAGCGGGCTCAACTCGACCAGCCAGCGCAGCACCACCGGGTACGCCTCGGCGGGCACGAAGGTGCCGGAGAACAGGAACAGGACGAACTGCGCCGAGCCCATCAGGTCGAAGTCCTGCCAGCTGCGCATGAACGTGGAGATCGCCATGCCCAGCGCCCCGAACGCGAAGCCGACCAGCACCGCCGCCGGGAACGCGGCGAGAGCGCGGGCGGGGACGGTCAGGTCCATCACCACCATCACCACCAGGAACGCGCCCGAGTACGCACTGCCCCGCAGCATCGCCCAGGCCAACTCCCCGAGGGCGATCTCGAACGGCTGCACCGGGGTGGCGATCACCCCGTCGTACAGCTTCATGTACTTCATCTTGCCGAAGAAGTTGAAGGTGGTCTCCGCGAGCGCGCCGGTCATCGCCGACGAGGCGAGCATGGCCGGGGCGACGAAGGCCGCGTACGTGACGACCTCGCCGCCGGGCAGCGTCAGGTCGCCGATCAGCGCACCCACCCCGACGCCGATCGACAGCAGGTACAGCAGTGGCTCGACGAAGCCGGAGACGAGCAGCAACCAGTACACCGACTTCAACGCCGCGATGTTGCGTTCGGTGACCGACGCCGACCGCCGCGACGCGGCGGAGATGTCGACCAGCCGGGGCAGCACCAGACTGACCACGACACTCCTCCTAGACGACGAGCCTGCGCGTGAAGGCGCGGTGAGCGAGCCACCAGCCCACAGCCGCCCAGGCGGCGAGGTAGCCCAGATGACCGGCGACCGACCACTGCGGCGCGACCCCGAGCACCGCGGCCCGGCACAGGTCGACGGCGTGCCAGAGTGGCGTTGCGTACGCGAGCCAGCGCAGCACCAGCGGCAGCGACTCGACCGGGAAGAACACCCCGGCGAACAGGGTCATCGGGATCACGGCGAACCGGGAGAGCATCGCGAGCCAACTGTCCGTGTCCACCACCGCCGCGTAGGCGAAGCTGGGGGCCGCCACGGCCAGGGCGAGCAGCGCCGCCACCGGCAGCACCAACACCGCCCACGGCGACCGCAGTGCCCCCAGCACGCCGGTCACCAGGAGGAACGCCGCGATCGCGGTCAGCACCCGGAACAGCACGAACGCCAGGTGGCCGGCGACGATGTCGGTCACCCGCAACGGCGCCGAACGCTGCGCGAAGTAGATTTTCGTCCACTGGTGGCTGCCGAACACCGGCCAAGTCGACTCGCCGATCGCCACCTGCAGTGCCGTCGACGCGAGCAGCCCCCCGACGATCCACTCCAGGTAGGAGACGCCACCGACCCCCCGATCGATGTACGCCCCGACGCCCAACCCGAAACCGAGCACGGTCAGCGTCGGCAGCAGGAAGGACGAGAAGGCCCCGGCCCGCCAGGTGCGCCGATAGCCCACCAGGTGGTAGTCGAACACCGCCAGCGCCGGCACTCGCGGTAGGGCCGGCCGAGCCTGCTCCCGCGTCAGTTGTGTCACGCCACTCCCCCGTCCACCCGGCCTTCCTACCGCACCGGTACGACAGCCCCGGTCACCCTACGGCGCATGCGAAGGAAGGGCCCCTTATTAACGCCTGCGGTAGAGAAAGGGCCCCCTATTAACACCTGACCACTGGTTCTGCCGCTAACAGGAGACCATCGGCCGGTCGAGGAGGGCGTCGGCCCACGGCGCTGACGAAGGGAACGGGTCAGCGCCGCCCTTACCCCCTCCACTGCCTCCTGACCCGTAGTAGTGAGTTTGTGGGCCGCACCATCGCGTAGGGCGCCGCAACTTCCTGCGCACCGGACCCCCACTCGCGGCCCTGTCCACAGGATTCCGCAACTCGCGGTCTCAACCGGCCCGGACACCCCAACATGCCGCAACCCGCGCCACTCAGGAGGCCGGACACCCCGACACCCCGCAACCCGCGCCCGCCCAAGCACCCCAGCACCCCGACCGCCGCAACCCGCGCCGCCCATAACCTCAGGCACCACGCCTGGAGAAGCAGCGCCCACCTCGTTGCCACCACCTATTGCCGACCTCCCCTACAAAGCCCAGGGCAGCCCGTTGCGCTGCAGCGCGGCATGGTGGCGGTGATGCGATAGGCGTCGGCTACCGCCGCTCGGGGGCATCCGCGACGAACGCACGCCAGGCCGCCGGCCCGAAGGCCAGCACCGGCCCGGCCGGGTCCTTCGAGTCGCGTACGGCCACCAGGCCGGAGAGGTTGTCGGCGACCTCCACGCAGGCGCCGCCGCTGCCGTTGCTGCGGGTGCTCTTGCGCCACCGGGCTCCGGTCAGGTCCATGTCTCCGCCACTTCCGCCATCAGGTCGAGGGACTGCTGTTGCGATAGTGCCTCACCCCGGATCGACTCCCAAACCTCGACCATCTGCCGCACGTAGTCGCCGCGATCGATCACCTGCCCGTGCCGCTGCCCGTCCAAGTAGACGACGTCCTCACCAGATGGTGAAGTGGCGATCACGAAGGGACCGTCGAGCCCGGCGTAGGCCCCGGCGGAGAGCGGCACCACCTGGATCCGGACCCGGGGCAGGGTCGAGCCCAGCTTCACCAGGTGCTGCGCCTGCTCGCGCATCACCTCCGCGCCGCCGATGCGGCGGCGCAGCGCGTGCTCGTCGATGACCGCGCTCAGCAGCGGCGGCCGGTCACGGGTGAGCACGCCCTGCTGGTCGATCCGGGCGGCCACCTGCTGCTCGATCTCGTCCGCCCCGAACAGCCCGGCACCGGTCAGGATCGCGCGGGCGTACCCCTCGGTCTGGAGCAGGCCCGGCATGTAGACCGGCTCGAACCAGCGCAGGGCCGTCGCCTCCTGCTCGATGCGGGCCCAGTCGCGGAACCACGGCACCACCGTTTCCCGGCTGGTCCGCCGCTGGATGCGTTCGAACCGTCCGCCGGCCCCGAACACCGCGTCGCATCGGCGCGCGAAGTCGAGGCTCGGCCGGCGCTCGAGGTGCCTCGGCGCGCTGCTGGTCGAGGCGAGTGCCGACCTGGCCGACCTGAACGGCACGGCAATGCCGGCGAACCTGCACGACCGTTTCCTGATCTGGGCCCGCGGCCGGTGAGCGGTCCGTCGGCCACCGGCACCCGCCGCCGGCCCGTACGCCTCAGTCGACCATGGTCCCGACCGGCGCGCGGTCAGCTCGCGGCGGTGGTGCGGACGGGAAGCATGTTGCGCTCGGCGAAGACCTTCTTGGCGACGAGGGTGGCGTTGACCGCCCGCGGCACGCCGCAGTAGACCACCGACTGCAGCAGTGCTTCGACAATTTCGCCGGGGGTCAGGCCGGCATTGAGCGCGCCGTTGACGTGTACCTCCAGCTGGGCATCGGCGCCACCGAGGCCGGTGAGTATGCCCAGAGTCAGCAGTTCCCGGTCGCGGCGCGCAAGTTGGGGCCGGACGTAGAGGTCACCGTACGACCAGGCAATCGACCGGTAGCTCAGCTCGGGTGAGACGTCGGCAAGGGCGTCGAGAAGTCGCTGCCCGGCCCCGCCGGCGGCCCGCCGGAGCGCTTCCAGGCCACGCTCGTACTGTTCGTCACTGTTCATGGTCATGGTCGTGCCCTGCCTGTGAGCGGTCGTCCTGTTGGCCCTGGGGCAGCGGCGCATACCCGCGGTTGTGCCGGACAAACGACTCACCTTCGGCGGGCCGTTTTCGGGCCGGCGGAGCCCGGCGCCTTGCTCAGTCCACCAGCGTGCGGCCGGTGAGGTGGAGGAAGACGTCCTCCAGGCTGCTGCGTCGGACCAGCACGTTGACCGGCTCCAGGCCGAGTGCGGCGACCTTGGCCACCGCCGCGTCCCCGTCCGGCACGTAGACCAGGATCCGGTCGGGAAGCACCTCGACGCGCTCGCCCACGCCGTCGAGCTTGCCGGCGAACGCCTCCTGCGACTCGGCGGCGAACCGCAGCTCGACCACCTCGCGGGTGGAGTGCCGCTCGATGAGCGCGCGCGGTGACCCCTCGGCGACGATCCGCCCGCCGTCCATCACGACCAGCCGGTCGCAAAGCTGCTCGGCCTCGTCCATGTAGTGCGTGGTGAGCACCAGCGTGACGCCCTGCTGCTTGAGCCGGAACAATCGTTCCCACACCAGGTGCCGGGCCTGCGGGTCGAGGCCCGTCGTCGGCTCGTCGAGCAGGACGATGTCCGGCTCGTTGACCAGCGCGCGGGCGATGGTGAGCCGACGCTTCATGCCACCGGAGAGCGGCTCGACCTTGCTGTCCGCCCGCTCGCTGAGCTGCACGAAGTCGAGCAACTCGGTGGCTCGGGCCCGGGCCACCCGGCGTGGGATGCCGAAGTAGCGAGCGTACGTCGTCAGGTTTTCCCGGACGGTCAGCTCCGGGTCGAGGTTGTCGAGCTGAGGGCAGACGCCGAGGCGGGCCCGGACGGCGGGGCCGTCCCGCACCGGGTCCATGCCGAGAATGCGCAGCTCCCCGGAGCTGGGCGGCGAGATGCAGCCGACCATCCGCATGGTGGACGACTTGCCGGCGCCGTTGGGCCCGAGGAAGCCGAACGCCTCACCGGCGTGCACCTGCACGTCGATGCCGTCGACGGCGGTGAAGTCGCCGAACCGCTTCACCAGCCTCCGGGCCTGGATGAGTGGTGGTGCCATGGTCACTCCCCGACCCTAGACACCCGGTCCGACACTCCAAACCGAGTTTCCCGCCGGCCGCCCGACCGATCGACCGATCGACCGCCCGACCGCCCGTTCGCCCGCACCGGCTCAGCGGCCGGTGCGGTCGGCCATCGGAGCGTCACTCATCCGGTGGCGACGTCGCGGTCCGCGCCGCCGCGACGAGCCGGTCGGTCTCCGCGACAACCTCCGGATCGTCGATCGGGGTCCCCGGGTCGTAGCGAACCATCCACGTCAGACCGTCCACGCCGGGCACCCGCCGCCCGACGATCCGGCCGGCGCCGCCGGGCAGGGCGTGGTGCTGGGTGTACGCCACGGACTTGGTGACCCGGGCCCTTACCTGGTGCGGCAGCTCGCCCGGATCCAGCAGCAGGTAGCGCTCCGCCGGGCAGTCGGCGACCACCAGGTAACGATCGCGCTCGGCGACCCGCTCACCCGGGGTGACGGTCAGCTCCCGGCCCGACCAGACGGCCTTGACGATGTCGTGCCAGCCGATCCGGTGGCCGCGCCCGGGCAGCCAGAGCCCGAGGTTGGTGGCGACCAGCACCCCGTCGCCCTCGCCGACAGCCGCCCAGGCCAGCACCCGTTCGTCGCGCTGAAGCGGCGGCCGGTCGGCCGGCGGTAGCTTCGGCCGGCGGCGGAAAAGTCCCATCTGCCTACAACCCTCCTGCTGCCTGCTCGCGCAGGGCCCGAGCGTGCTGCTCCAGCGACAGCAACTCGCCGAAGGCGGCGAAGTACCCGTCCTTGTCGCTGACCGGGTTGATCCGCTGGATCCGCGACTTCAGCTCGCGGATCCGGGCGGTCACCGACCCCCACTGAAGGCGGGCCATGGTGACCGAGACGTAGCGTGGGTCGGGCTCGCCGTCGATCCGCAGCGGCTCCACCGCCAGCTCGCCGACCAGGGCCTGCGCCGCGAGGTCGGCGCAGGCGTCGCGGACCGACTCGATCCACACCGCGCCGCCGGTGGCCGCCGCGGCCCCGCCGGCCGCCGCGATCGCCGCCCGGACGGCCACGTGCACCGGGTGCCGGTAGTCGGTCGCCTCGACCGCGTCGAACATCGGCCCGGCCAGCACCGGTTCCTGGAGGGCCAGCTTGAGCGCCTCCCGCTCGACCATCGACTGCGGGCTGTCCACCGTCGGCTCGGTCCGGTCGGGCCGCGTCGGCCCGACCACCGATCGTCCCGAGGCAGCGGCCAGCACTGCCCGCTGCACCGGCTCGATCTCCATGCCGAGATCACCGGCGAGCTTACGGACGTACTCCGGGCGTTTCTCCTGGTCCTTGAGCTTGGCGACCAGCGGCGCGGCACGCCGCATCGCCTCGACCCGGCCGTCGACAGTGTCCAGGTCGAAGCGGCTGATCACGTGCCGCAGCGCGAAGTCGACCAGCGGTTCGCGGCGCGCGACCAGATCGCGGACGGCCAGGTCGCCCTTTGCCAGACGCAGCTCGCACGGGTCCATGCTGTCGGGGCTGACCGCGATGAAGGTACGCCCGACGAAGCGCTGGTCGTCCTCGAAGGCGCGCAGCGCGGCCTTCTGCCCGGCGGCGTCCCCGTCGAAGGTAAAGATGATCTCGCCCGCGACCGCGTCGGTGTCCAGCAGCAGCCGGCGCAGTACGCCGATGTGGTCGGCGCCGAACGCGGTGCCGCAGGTCGCCACGGCGGTCGGTACGCCGGCCAGGTGGCACGCCATCACGTCGGTGTAGCCCTCGACGACCACCACCCGGCCCTGCTTGGCGATCTCCCGCTTGGCCTGATCGATGCCGTAGAGCACGTGCGACTTCTTGTAGATCGGCGTTTCGGGGGTGTTGAGGTACTTCGGGCCGTCGTCGTCATCGAAGAGCTTGCGGGCACCGAAGCCGATCACGTCGCCGGTCAGGTCGCGGATCGGCCAGAGCAGCCGGCGCCGGAACCGGTCGATCAGGCTGCCCGAGCGGGCCGGCCGGGACAGCCCGGCGGTGACCAGTTCGTCATGGCTGAATCCGCGCTGACGCAGGTGCCGGGTGAGCGGATCCCACCCCTCGGGGGCGAATCCGCAGCCGTACCGCTCGGCGGCGGCCCGGTCGAAGCCCCGCTCGGCCAGGAACTCCCGAGCGGTACGCGCGCCGGCCGTGCTCAACTGGGCGGTGTAGAACTCCACGGCGGCGGCGTGCGCGGCGACCAGCCGCTGCCGCTGCCCCTGCTGGGGGCGGGTGCGGCCGGTGGCGCGGTCGTCCTCGACGTACCGCAACTGCAACCCGGCCCGGTCGGCGAGCCGTTCCACCGCCTCCACGAAGCTCAGATGCTCGGCGTCCATCAGGAACTTGATGGCGTCGCCGCCGGCACCGCAGCCGAAGCAGTACCAGACGTTGCGGGCGGGCGAGACGTTGAACGACGGGCTCTTCTCGTCGTGGAAGGGGCAGAGCCCCTTGAGGTTGCCGGCACCGGCCGACTTGAGCGTCACCGTGTCGGAGATGATCTCGGCGATGGAGGTGCGCTCCCGGACCAACGCGATGTCCTCGTCCCGGATCCGCCCCGCCATACCGTCACCCCCTCCGCGTACATCCTGCCTTCCCGCTGACGCGGGTAAGGAGGGGCCCCCTGCTAACGCCTGCGGTAGAGGAAGGGCCCCTTATTAACAGCTCGGTGGCGCTACGTGTGCGGCGGATGTGAACGGGGGCGACGACGGTTGATCAGTCCAGGGACAGGCACTCGATGCAGCTCACCGGCCTCGCGTACCTCCGAAATCGCCTCGACGGGCGACGGCGCGGGCCGATCCGATCAGCGCGGGCGGCGGCGTAGGTAGCGCCGGACCGGGGGCGGGTCCTCCTCGCGGTACGACCGGGCGGCGCGTACCGCTTCGGCCAGACCGTGCCGGCGGGTGCGCGTCGGCGCCGCCAGCAGCGGATCCTTGGCCATGTCCTTGACCAGTCCGGCGGCCAGACCGAGCATCACCACCACGAACGGCAACGCGATCATGATGGTGGCCTGTTGGAGGGCGTCGAGTCCGCCGGCGAGCAGCAGCACCGCGGCGACGGCACCGATCAGGATGCCCCAGGAGACCACCAGCATCCGGTGCGGTCGCAGCGCGCCCCGGGAGGCCAGCGAGCCGAGCACCAGCGACGCGGAATCGGCGCTCGTGACGAAGTAGAGGGCGACGAGCACCATGGCAACCACGCTGGTCAGCGCCGCCAGCGGCAACGCTTCGAGCAGCCCGAACAGCGCCTGCTCGCTGCCGACCGCGGCGTCCGACACCAGGTCACGAAGCCCGGTCGCCTGCACCCGCAGGGCGCTGCCACCCATGATGGCGAACCACACGGTGCTGGCGCCGCTGGGCACCAGCAGCACGCCGATCAGGAACTGCCGGACGGTACGACCACGGGAGATCCGCGCGATGAAGGTGCCGACGAACGGCGCCCAGGAGATCCACCACGCCCAGTAGAAAATCGTCCAGTGGCCAAGCCAGGTGGGCTCGGAGAAGGCGCCGGTCCGGGTGGACATGAAGACCAGGTTGCTGAGGTAGTCGCCGATCGACGCGGGCAGCACCTCGAGCGTGTAGATGGTCGGGCCGACCACGAAAACGAAGATCATCAGCACCACGGCCAGCACCACGTTGGTGGTCGAGAGCCACTTGATGCCGCGGTGCAGACCGGAGAAGGCGGAGATCACGAAGGCCAGGGTGAGTGCCCCGATCACCACCAGTTCCACCACCGTGCTGTCCGGTACGCCAGCGACCAGGTCCAGCCCGGCAGCGACCTGGAGGGCGCCGAGGCCGAGGCTGGTGGCCGTGCCGAAGACGGTGGCGAAGATGGCCATCAGGTCGATCACCCGGCCGGCGGCGCCGTCGGCGTGGTCGCCCAGCAACGGCCGGAACGCCGCGGAGAGGCGGTTCTGCCGGCCGCGCCGGAACGTGGAGTACGCCAGCGCCACCGCCACCACCGCGTAGATCGCCCACGGGTGAAGGGTCCAGTGGAACAGGGTGTACTGCATCGCCGCCGAGGCGGCCGCGCCGGTTTGCGGCGCGACACCGGTCGCCGGTGGCGGCGTGGCATAGTGCTGGATGGGTTCGGCGACGGCGAAGAAGACCAGACCGATGCCCATGCCGGCGCTGAACATCATGGCGATCCAGGCCAGCGTGGTGAACTCGGGTTCGTCGTCGTCGCGGCCGAGCCGGATCCGGCCGAACCGGGACAACGCCAGCACCACCGCCAGCACCAGGAAGGCGTTGACCGCCACCACGAAGAACCAGCCGAAGGTGCCGATCACCCAGGCCAGGCCGGACGCGCCGACGCCGGCCAAGGAGTCACGCGCGAGCACCCCCCAGAGCACCACAGCGAGCACCCCGCCGACGCCCAGCCCGAGCACCACCGGGTCGGATCTGTCGCTCGCGCCAGCGCTCCCCTCGTCGACCTGCTCGCCCATGGTCACCCCTTGCCATCCTCCTTTCCCGACCCCACCCCCATCCCCTGTTCCAACAATTCCCCCACCCCACCCCGCCCCGCCCCCGCCCCGGCCCCGGCCCCGGCCCCGGCCCCGCGATCTTGCACTTTTGGTCGCCATTACGCGGCTTATATCCGAAATATGGCGACCAAAAGTGCAAGATCGGCGCGCGAGGGGTGGCGTGATGGGCGTGGAGTGCCGCGCGGGGTGCGCGCGGGGGTCAGGGGCGGGGGGTGGGGTGCTCGTCGGCTTCTACCTGGCGCTTCCAGTCGGGCTTGCTGGCCCGCCACCCCTCGTCGTCCAGGCCCAGCCGCCAGTAGCCGGAGATGGAAAGCCACTCGCGCGACACGCCCCGGTCGACTCGCAGCAGCCGGCGCAACTGGCGGACGAAGCCCGCCTCGCCGTGCACGAAGGCATGCACGGTGCCGGGTGGGAAGTCGAGCCCGCTTACGGCCGCCACCAGCGCCTCGCCCACCGGGCGCGCGCCGCGGTGCAGCCAGGTCAGGCGTACTGCGCCGGGGCTGGGCAGCGGCTGCTCGTCGGCCGGCCCCTCGACCTCGACGAAGACGTGCGCGGGCGCGTCGACCGGCAACCGGGCCAGGGCCGCGGCGATCGCCGGCAACGCGCTCTCGTCGCCGACCAGCAGGTGCCAGTCGGCCTCCGGGCTCGGCGCGTACGCCCCGCCGGGCCCGGTGAAGAGGACCTCGTCGCCGGGTCGCAACCCGGCGGCCCACGGCCCGGCCAGCCCCTTCTCGCCGTGGTGCACCACGTCGACGGTCATCTCGCCGGCCGACGCGTCCCAGGCCCGCACGGTGTACGCGCGCAGCCGCGGCCAGTGCTCGCGGGGCAGGTCGCGGCGGATCGCGGCGAGATCAAGTGGGTGCGGGTAGTCGACTCCGGCCACCGGAAATAGGATCTTGATGTAGTGGTCGGTGAACTCGCCGACCGGCAGGCCGGCCAACTCCTCCCCACCGAGCACCAGCCGGACCACATGCGGCGTGGGCCGCTCGGTGCGCAGCACGCGGGCGGAGGTAACAGTCTTCGGGCGCTCCGTCATCTGGCCAGGCTAGCCTCGCCCGACCAGGCGGGCATGCCAGGCCATCGCGCACCTCACCCGACCAGGCGGGCATGCCAGGCGATCGCGGACGGATCGGTCAGCGAGGCCACCTGGTCGACCACCACCCGCAGCCGGGCCGCGTCGTCCGGGGCTGCGCGCCACAGCGGGGCGAAGGCCGGGTCGAGACCCTCCGGTGCCCGCTCGGCCAGCACCCTGACCAGGTCGGTGACGATTTCCCGCTGGCGTTCGTAGTGTCCCTGCGCGTCGGCGCGGCGCATCACGTACCGCAGGGCGATGCCCTTGAGCAGCGCGCACCGGGCCCGCAGCGGCCGGGGCACGACGAGGTCGGCGGCGTAGCGCCGATGCGGCCCGGGGCCGAACCGGGCCGTGGTGGCGGTGATGGCGGTCGACACGAAACGCCCGGTCAGTACGCTGGTGGTGGCCTTGAGCGCGGCCTGGGCTCGGTGGCTGCCGTCGTAGTGGGCCAGCGGGGCGAGCACCGGATCGGCGAGCAGGTCCACCAGGACCTCGCCGAGGTAATCGGGCGACTCGATGGAGTAGACGGCGGCGACGTCGGCGCAGAGGGCGGCCCGCTCGTCGGCGTCGGCGACCAGCGGCTCCAGCGTCAGGTACCCGCCGTGGATGGCGTCCTCCACGTCGTGCACCGAGTACGCCACGTCATCGGCCCAGTCCATCACCTGCGCCTCGAGGCAGCACCGGTCGCCGGCCGGTGCGCCCTGCCGTAGCCAGGCGAAAACGGGCAGGTCGTCGGCGTACACCCCGAACTTGCGCCGGCCCGGCCGGCGGGGCCACGGGTACTTGGCGACCGCGTCCAGCGCGGCTCGGGTGAGGTTCAGCCCGACGGACCCGCCGTCCGGGCCGTACACCTTGGCCTCGAGGCGGGTCAGTACGCGCAGCGTCTGCGCGTTGCCCTCGAACCCCCCGCAGGTGGCCGCGACCGCGTCCAACGCGGCCTCGCCGTTGTGCCCGAACGGCGGATGCCCGAGGTCGTGCGCCAGCCCAGCGGTGTCCACCACGTCGGGGTCACAGCCCAGCCGCGTACCCATCTCCCGAGCGATCTGGGCCACCTCCAGCGAGTGGGTCAGCCGGGTACGCAGGAAGTCGTCGGTGCCCGCCATGTGCACCTGGGTCTTCGCGGCCAGCCGGCGGAACGCCGCCGAGTGCAGCACCCGGGCCCGGTCCCGTTGGTACGGCGACCGGCCGTGGCTGGCGTCCTTGACCGGCTCGACCACCCGCCGGGCCGCGTCAGTGGTCAATCCCCACGCTGCCGCAGCACACAGAACTCGTTGCCCTCCGGGTCGGCGAGCACCGTCCAGTCGTCACCGTCCTGGCCCACGTCGACGTGCCGGGCGCCCATGTCGACCAGCCGCTCCACCTCGGCCTCCCGGTCGGCCGGGCGCAGGTCGAGGTGCAGTCGGTTCTTGCCCTCCTTGGTGCCGTTCACCGGCACGAAGACGATGCCGGGCAGCCGGTCCGGGGACTGGCGGATCTCAACCTCGTCCGGCCGCTCGGTGATCACCTGGTAACCGAGCGCCTCGGCCCACCAGCGAGCCAACCGACCGGGATCCCGAGCATCGACCGTCAGGCTCTGCCAGACGCTGGTCATGCCGGCACCGCCGTCCGGGAAACGGCGGGAGTCCGCTTCGACAGCTCGGTACGCGCTCTCATCCGGCCACTCCTTCGTGAAGACGGTCCTCGGGCGAGATCAGGCTACGCCCGGCGGCACCGGACGGCTCGTCGACGACCTGCGCCCGGCGGCGCCGCATCCACCGATCAGACGAGAGTTGTCGACCGATCGCCGACGGTCACGGGATCGCGGGAATTGTCGCTGACGGGTAACGTCACCATCGCGCAACGTCACCTGTTGAGGCGGAGACACGACCGGTGGGAGAGATACGCTCGTGAACGCGGAAACGATGATCGGCACCGAGTTGCAAGGGCTGCGCCGGCGCCGCCCCGAGGTCGCCGGCACGCTCCTCGCCGGCACGGACGGCTTGCTGATCTCCACCGACCTGCCCGCCACAGACGCCACCCATCTGGCCGCTCTGGCGGCCGCCAGCTTCGGCCTCGGCCACCGGATGGCGGCCACCGTCTGGCAGGGCGAGTTCCACGAATCGGTGGTGCACACCACGGCCGGCTGCGTGGTCACCTACCCGGCCGGCCAGGACGCCCTGCTGACACTGGTCGCCGCCCCGGGTGCCGACCTGGCGGCGCTGCGCGTGGAGGCGCGGGCCGTGGCCGACCGCGCCGGCCCGATGCTCGCCGCCCGGCGGCACCCCGCGCCGGCGCTTCGCCCGCCGGACCCGCACGCCCCGCTGGCCGTGCGCACCCCGATGGCCACCCTGCCGGGCCAACGCCCACCCCGGGACCCGCACATCACCTGGCGCCGGCCACCGATCTGAGCCTGACCACCGGCCACCCAACTGAGCCTGACCACCGGCCACCGATCTGGGTCTCCCTCCCGCCCGGTACGGAGGCCGAGCGGGAGGGTCCTCGTTCAGCGACTGTCCGAGCCGGCCGTCACCACCGCGGCCCGCCCCGCCTCGAGCCGGGCCACCGGCACCCGGAACGGCGAGCACGAGACATAGTCCAGCCCGACCGAGTGGAAGAAGTGCACCGACTCCGGGTCGCCGCCGTGCTCGCCGCAGACGCCGAGACTGAGCCCGGGGCGGGCGGCCCGGCCCTCCTCCGCCGCGATGCGCACCAGCCGGCCGATCCCGTCGGCGTCGATCGACTCGAACGGTGAGATGCCGAAAATGCCCAGCTCCAGGTAGCGCCAGAAAAAGGCACCCTCCACGTCGTCCCGGGAGAAGCCCCAGCCCATCTGGGTCAGGTCGTTGGTGCCGAAGGAGAAGAACTCCGCCGCCTCGGCGATCTGTCCGGCGGTCAGCGCCGCCCGGGGCACCTCGATCATCGTGCCGATCAGCACCTCGACGTCGCTGCCGCCGGCCACCTCGGCGATGATCTTCTCGGCCTCGGCGCGTACCGTCTCCAACTCCTGGACCGCGCCGACCAGCGGGACCATGATCTCCGGGCGGGAGTGCATCCCCTGCCGGGCGCACTCCACCGCGGCCTCGGTGATTGCCCGGACCTGCATCGCGAACAGGCCGGGGATGACCAGGCCGAGGCGTACGCCACGCAGCCCCAGCATGGGGTTCTCCTCGTGCATCCGACGCACCGCGGCGAGCAGCGCCTCCTCCCTGGCCACATCCTCGCCACGCTCCTGGGCGACCGCGACATCGACCGCGAGCTGCTCCAATGGCGGCAGGAACTCGTGCAGCGGCGGGTCGATCAGCCGCACGGTGACCGGTTGCCCGTCCATCTCCCGGAAGATCTCCACGAAGTCCGCGCGCTGCAACGGCAACAGCGCCGCCAGCGCGTTGTTCCGCCCGGTCGCGTCGCGGGCCAGGATCAGCCGCTCGACCAGCTCCCGCCGGTCGCCGAGGAACATGTGCTCGGTCCGGCAGAGCCCGATCCCCTCGGCACCGAAGCGCCGGGCCCGCGCGGCGTCCGCGGCGGTGTCGGCGTTGGTGCGCACCGCCAGCCGCCGCCGGGCGTCGGCATGCGTCATGATCCGGTGTACGGCCCGCACCAGCGGGTCGTCGATCGTCTCGGGATCGATCTCGCCCTCGAAGTAGCGCACCACCTCCGACGGCATGACCGGTACCTCGCCGAGGTAGACCTTGCCGGTGGTGCCGTCGATGGAGACGACGTCGCCCTCCTTCACGGTCTGCCCGGCGACGGTGAACCTGCGCTGCGGCACGGTGATGTCCAGCTCGTCGGCACCGGAAACACAGGTCTTGCCCATCCCGCGGGCCACCACCGCGGCGTGACTGGTCTTGCCGCCCCGGGAGGTTAGGATGCCCCGGGCGGCGATCATGCCGTTCAGGTCGTCCGGGTTGGTCTCCCGGCGAACCAGGATGACGTTTTCGCCCTGGCCGGCCAACTCGACTGCGCGCGCCGAGGTGAACACCACCTTGCCGACCGCCGCCCCCGGTGACGCGCCGACGCCGGTGGCGACCGGCTGGAAGTCGTGGTCGAGCTGGAAGCGCGGGAACATCAGCTGCGCCAGCTGGCCGCCGTTGACCCGGTGCAGCGCCTCGTCGAGGTCGATCAGGCCCTCGTCGATCAGCTGGCCGGCGATGACGAACGCTGCGGCGGCGGTGCGCTTGCCGACCCGGGTCTGCAGCATCCACAACTTGCCGCGTTCGATGGTGAACTCGATGTCGCACAGGTCCCGGTAGTGCCGCTCCAGCCGGGCCATGTAGTCGAGCAGCTCGTCGTAGGAGGGCTTGTCGATCCGCTCCAGCTCCTGTAGCGGCACCGTGTTGCGGATCCCGGCAACCACGTCCTCGCCCTGCGCGTTGGCCAGGTAGTCGCCGTAGATGCCCTGGGCGCCGCTGGCCGGGTCGCGGGTGAAGGCGACCCCGGTGCCGGAGTCCGGGCCGAGGTTGCCGAAGACCATCGCCACCACGTTCACGGCGGTACCGAGGTCGGACGGGATCCGTTCCTGCCGGCGGTAGACCACCGCCCGCTCGGCGTTCCACGACTCGAAGACCGCGCGGATGGCCAGGTCGAGCTGCTCGCGCGGGTCCTGCGGGAACTCCCGCCCGGTGTGCTTGCTGAAGATCTTCTTGTACGCGTCGACCAGCACGCGCAGGTCGTCCGCGTCCAGATCGAGGTCGCTGCTGGTGCCCTTGATGCGCTTGGCCTCGTCGAGGGCACGCTCGAACTCCTCGCCCGGCACCTCGCAGACGGTCTTGCCGAACATCTGGATCAGCCGCCGGTACGAGTCCCAGGCGAACCGGTCCGCCCCGCCGGGGGTGGCCGAATCAGCGCTGCCGCCGGCCTGTCGTGCGAGTCCTTTCACGCTGCGATCGTTGAGGCCGACGTTCAGGACGGTCTCCATCATGCCGGGCATGGAGAACTTCGCCCCCGAGCGCACGGAGACCAGCAGCGGGTCGGCCGCGTCACCCAGGCGCCGGCCCATGGCCTGCTCCAGCGCCGTCAGGTGCGCGGCGACCTGGTCGGCCAGCCCGGCCGGTTCCTCGCCGGTGGCCAGGTACGCCTTGCACGCCTCGGTGGTGATGGTGAAGCCGGGCGGAACCGGCAGGCCGAGGTTGGTCATCTCGGCCAGGTTGGCCCCCTTGCCGCCGAGGAGATCCTTGAGATCCTTGTTGCCCTCGGCGAAGTCGTAGACGTACTTGTGTGCTGCCACCAAAGCCTCCCACGCGCCCGGAATTACACTTAACGAAGGTTCAGTTTCTTGATTCCCCGGAGCCCTCCGGCAATCCGGCATGCGATGCAGATCGGTGGGCGAAGGTTAAGCGAATCTCGATCGCCGCGGGACCATTCGGTGACGATGGGCACAGACATCGCCACCATCCGCGTTCGTAACCTTTCCTGGGAACGATTCCACGCGCACCACCGCGCAATAGGCCTCTCGTACCCTTGATGACACGCAGCGTCACCGCCGCGCCTTTGCCATTACCGCCGCGAATACACCCCCTCGGAGCCACCGTCGTGTCCTCGCCGTCCAGCACCGCCCCGGAGCCGCCTCCCCCGCCCAGCCCGCCCGACATCGCCCTGGCGGCGCGTACCCCCGCAGATCTGGCCGCGACGGCGGAGCGGGACGCGGCGACGCGCCTCGCCCCGCCGGCGCCGGTCCGGCTGGGCGACGTGGTGCCCGCCCCCGAGCGGGTCACCCCGGACCCGGCCGCCGACCACCTGCTGCGGGCCGACGCGGTCATCCGGGTCAGCGCCGACCCGGCCGCGCTGGCCGTCGGCGAGCAGCTCGCCGCGTTGCTGCGCCCGGCCACCGGCTACCCGCTGCCGGTCACCGACACCACCACGCCGTCGGCGACCGGCGGCATCGCTCTCAACCTGGCCGGCGGCACCGATCTCGGTTCCGAGGGCTACCGGCTCGACATCGCCGCCGACGGGGTACGCATCCTCGCCGGCACCGCCGCCGGCCTCCACCACGGAGTGCAGACGCTGCGACAGCTCTTCCCGCCCGCGATCGAGAGCCCGAGCCCGGTCGCCGCGCACTGGATGCTGCCCGGCGGATCGATCGTCGACCGACCGCGCTATCCGTACCGGGGCGCGATGCTCGACGTGGCCCGGCACTTCTTCGGCGTGCCCGACGTGTTGCGGGTCATCGACCACCTGGCCCGCTACAAACTCAACCACCTGCACCTGCACCTCACCGACGACCAGGGCTGGCGGATCGCGATCGACTCCTGGCCGAGGCTGGCCACCGTCGGTGGTGCCGGTGCGGTCGGCGGCGCCCCCGGCGGGCACTACACCCGGGCCGACTACCGACGGATCGTGGCGTACGCGGCGGCCCGGCACATCACCGTGGTGCCGGAGGTCGACCTGCCCGGCCACACCAACGCCGCGCTGGTCGCGTACCCGGAGCTGGCACCCGACCGGGTCGCACCGCCGCCGTACACCGGCACCGAGGTCGGGTTCAGCTACGTCGACCCGACCAACGATCGGACGTACGACTTCGTCGCCGACGTGCTGGGCGAACTGGCCGCACTCACCCCCGGTCCGTGGCTGCACATCGGCGGCGACGAGGCGTTCAAGGTGCCCGCCGAGGCGTACGCCCGCTTCGTCGAGCGGGTGCAGCGGATCGTCGCCGGGTTGGGCCGGAGCGTGATCGGCTGGCACCAGATCGCCCCGGCCGCCCACACCGACGGGCGCCTCCTGCAGTGGTGGGGCACCAACGGCGACGACCCGGTCACCGCCGAGGCGGTACGCCGGGGCGCCAAGCTGATCCTTTCCCCCGCAAACCACGCTTACCTGGACATGAAGTATGCCCCGGATACTCTGATCGGGCACGACTGGGCCGGCCTGATCGACGTGCATCGGGCGTACGGCTGGGATCCCGCCACCCACCTGGCCGGCGTGCCGGCCGACGCGGTGTTCGGCGTCGAGGCGCCGCTGTGGACCGAATCGGTGACCAGCCGTGCCGAGATCGAGTTCATGCTGCTGCCCCGGCTCCCGGCCATCGCCGAGCTGGGCTGGTCCGCCCCAGTCACGCACGACTGGGACGGGTTCCGCGAGCGCCTGGCCGGACACGGCGTTCGGTGGACGGCGGCGGGGATCACCTTCCACCGCTCCCCCGAGGTGCCCTGGCCGACGCAGCCGAGCATCCCGACACCCCGACGGGGGCCGCAAAAGCCGACCACGACCGGATCCCACCAGGAGTGACCGTCGACAGATTGCCTGCCTCCGGCGGGCCGAAACGGACATCGAGGATATTCCGGCCTAGTTGAGCATCGTCAGCAGGGGCCCACATCCCGACCCTGTCGAGCTGATAGCGCAAACGGCTCGCTGCCGGCCCGCCGGGAGGCCCTCGCCCGCGTCGACGGTTGAGCTGTGACCGCACAAACGGCTCAGCTCGACGGGACGCGGCCAAAGCTTCCCCGGCCCGCCGTGGCCATGCGTGGCGAGCCCCCGGACCGGGCGGGCGGGGGAGCAGACCCGACGGGAGGTCCCCCTTGACGGGCGTTGTCCGGAGTGAGGCGGGATCTACGCACACCCCAGATGTCCGGTATCAGCCGATCTGGGCCGTGGTCCAGGTCACCGCCGGCATGGAATCATGTCCGGCCGCGGGTCGTTGTACATGGCTGGCTGACCGCAGGCGCTCCCCCGCGCCGCGGCACCCCCCGGAACCCCGGCGCCCCCGGAACCCCGGCGCCCCCGGAACCCCGGAACCCCGGAACCCCCGGAACCCCGGGACCCCGGACCCCGGGACCCCTGGAATGTGGGCCCGGTCCGGATCGTTACACCCCCCGGACGCCCGAGCATCCCCCTCGCCGGGCGTTTCTTCATCCCCCCGCAGCACCGCGAGCCCCGGTACGGGTTGATCCGTGCTGCGTACCCCCG
>NZ_BOPC01000012.1 GCF_016863555.1 Micromonospora qiuiae
GCTTCGCCGGCGGACACTACATCAGCGTCACCGGCTACCACGACAACGGCGACACCGTCACCATCGCCGACTCCGCCGACCCCAACCAAGCCACCTACCGCATGAACATCGACACCCTCGCCAACTGGATCGCCACCCGCGGCTACTCCGCCACCAGCTGACGATCCCCCGCAACGACAAGGGCCGACCCCCATTCCAGGGGGTCGGCCCTTTCGTCATACCCCCATCCGTCTGCCTGCCACCCGGGCACCCTGCCACCCGGGCACCCTGCCACCCGGGCACCCTGCCACCCGGGCACAAGGACGGGAGCCACCCCGCCACCCGGCCACAAGCCCGCCTGTGAGGCAGCAACATCCCCGAACTTGCCCCCTCCCAGCACAGGCGAGGCAGCAACATCCCCGAACTTGCCGCCTCCGGCTGCAGGGCGGGCCGCAGGGCGCGCGGCGCTCGGCGTGGGCGGAGCAAGAGTGGACGTCTGGTGCGTAAGTGCAGGTCAGGCGTTCGGGACCGGTGCCATCGCGCGGCGGCCCAGCTATTGACACCCCCGGCCGCCCGACGTACGGTCGCCATATCTGTACATGGTTGTCCATGAACAAGAGGCGGGCATGAAGATTGCAGTGGTAGGCAGCTACGGCGCCGGGCTGACCATGCGGGTGCCCCGCGCCCCGGTCGCGGGCGAGACCCTCTCCGGCGGCCGGTTCGCCTCCGGGCACGGCGGCAAGGGATCGAACCAGGCCGTGGCCGCTGCCCGTCTCGGCGCGGAGGTCAGCTTCCTGACCGCCGTCGGCCGGGACCAGTTCGGCGACGCGGCACGCCAGCTCTGGGTCGACGAAGGGATCGACGCCGCGGCCGTCCGGATCACCGACGCGGCCACCATGGTCGGCTTCATCCTCGTCGACGACGACGGCGAGAACCGGATCGCGATCGCGCCCGGCGCCCTCGACGAGCTGACCCCGGCCGACGTCGACCGGTTCGCCGACCGCATCGCCGAGGCGGATCTGGTCGTGGTCAGCCTGGAGATCCCGCTGCCGGTCGCGCTCGCCGCACTGCGCACCGCCCACAAGCACGGGATTCGTACGCTGCTAAACCCCGCCCCGGCCGTGGCGCTGCCCGACGAGGCGTGGGAGTGGATCGACGTTCTCACGCCGAATGCCAGCGAGGCACGAGTGCTGGCCGGCCTGGACCCGGACGACGCCACCACCGCCGAGCAGCTGATCGACCTGCTACGGGCCCGCTACACCGGCACCGTCGTGCTGACCCTCGGCGCCGAGGGCGCCCTGGTGGATGACGCCGGTGAGCGGACCCGGGTCGTGCCGGTCACCGTGCCACGGGTGGTCGACACCACCGGCGCCGGCGACGCCTTCACCGGCGCGCTCGCCGTCGCCCTGACCCGAGGTGACGACCTCACCGAGGCGGCCCGGTATGCCGCCGCGGCCGGTGCTCACGCCGTCGGGGTCGCCGAGGTCATACCCGCCCTGCCCCGCCCGGACGACATCGCGGCCCTGTTGAGGAGATGAGAGAGATGGTCCAGATGACCGCGCCGGCGGCGGCCCCGAAGGCGCCCGCCGCCGAATCCCGCCCCTCACTCTTCCAGCGTTTCCTGCACGCCCGCGAGGCCAGCACGTTTCTCGCCCTGGTCGTGCTCTTCGCGCTGGGCACCCTGATCGCTCCGGGTTTCCTCGGGGCAAACAACTTCCTCACGGTCGGCCAACAGATCGCCCAGATCGGCATCATGGCGATCGGGGTCACCTTCGTCATCATCAACGCGGAGATCGACCTTTCCGTCGGCTCGATATACGGCCTCGGTGCTGTGGTCGCCGGCCTGCTGATGACCTCGGATGTGGCCTGGCCCCTCGCGGCCCTCGGCGGGATCGCCGCCGGCGCGGTCGCCGGCCTGCTCAACGGCCTGATGACCGTGGGCTTCGGCATCCCGTCCTTCATCGTCACCCTCGGTACGCTGAGTGTCTACCGGGGCGTGACCCTGCTGCTCAGCGGTGGATCGCCGATCTCGCTGTCCAGCAGTGACCCGAACGTCGCCGAGTTCAATCTGCTCGGTCAGGGCAAGCTCTTCGGCCTGCTGCCGATGCAACTGGTCATCTTCGCCCTCGTCGCCGTGCTCGGGGCGATCGTGCTGTCCCGCTCGCGCTACGGGTTCAACACCTACGCCGTCGGCGGCAGCGCCGAGGCCGCCCGGCTCTGTGGCATCAACACGGCCCGGGTGAAGATCACCGCCTTCACCCTCTCCGGCACCCTCGCCGGGCTCGCCGGCGTGCTCGGTCTCTCCTTCCTCTCCTACGTGCAGGGCGTCACCGGCACCGGGATGGAGCTCGTCGCCATCTCCGCCGTGATCATCGGTGGCGCGGCCCTGTTCGGCGGTTCCGGGACGATGCTCGGCACCGTCATCGGCGTCGCGTTCATCGGTGTCCTGCAGAACATCCTCAACCTGCGCGGCATCTCCTCCTTCTGGCAGACGGTGGCGACCGGCGGCGTGATCATCCTCGCCGTGGCCGCCGACAACTGGCTGCGCAGACGCTCCGGGCGCCGCTGATCCCGCGTCGGTACGCACCCGGCACCTCCCCCA
The DNA here is from genome assembly GCF_016863555.1 of Micromonospora qiuiae. Lineage (GTDB taxonomy): Bacteria > Actinomycetota > Actinomycetes > Mycobacteriales > Micromonosporaceae > Micromonospora > Micromonospora qiuiae. Next base: position 2,582 of record NZ_BOPC01000012.1, read on the forward strand.
CCTATGCAAAGGAGCCACCACGATGAGACTGTCCCTCAAACGCCGGATCGCCGTCGCCGCGACCCTCGGCCTGGCGCTGATGGCGAACGCCGCCTGCGGCGCGGTCGAGCCCGCCGGCAACGCCGCGAAGAGTGACGGCGGTTTCCAACTCGCCGACTACATCTCCGAGGCCGTCGAGAAGGGCGACGCCCTCAAGATCCGGCTGAGCTACCACGATCCGTCGCTGGCCTTCGCCGTACCCATTCGGGAGGGCATGGAGCGGGCGGCGCGGGAACTCGGCATCGAGGCCCAGATGATCGGCCCGACCGGCGGCCAGGCCGCCGACCAGGTCGCCGAGCTGCAGACCCTGATCAACCAGAAGCAGATCCACGGCCTGGCCGTCTCGTCGGCAAGCAACGACGCCCTCAAGCCGGTCATCGCCCAGGCGTACGACGCGGGCATCCCGATCATCTCGTTCAACACCAACAACCCCGAGTCGAAGCAGATGGGCTTCGTCGGGCAGGACCTGGTCGCCTCGGGCGAGTCGCTCGCCAAGGAACTGCTCGGGGTTCTCAACGGCAAGACCGGCAAGGTCGTGGTGGTCTCCGTCGACTCCGGCGCCGGTTGGTCCAACGACCGCTTCTCCGGTTTCCAGGCCGGGGTGAAGGACGCCGGACTGGAGATCGTCGGGCCGGTGAACACCGGCAACGAGCCGAGCGCCGCGTACAACACGATCGAGTCGACGATGGCGGCGCAGCGCGACGCGATCGCCCTGGTCTCCCTGGACTGCTGCAGCTTCACCGCCGGAGCGAAGTGGCTCCAGCAGTCCGGCAACGTCGGCAAGATCCACTCTGTCGGCTTCGACGTGCAGCCGCAGACCGTCGAGTACCTCCGCGACGGCGTGGTCGACCTGACCATCAGCCAGGGCCCGGCGGAGCAGGGCTACCAGGCGGTCAAGCTGCTGGCCGACTTCCTCAAGAACGGTACGGAGATCAAGGACGTGGACACGGGTGCCCTCGTGGTCACCCGGGACAACCTGGCCGACGTACCGGTGGAGGGCTGAGCCGATGACCAGCCCGGCCACGATCACCATCTCGACGACGGCCGCCGCCGTCGAGGTGACGGGTCTGTCGAAGCACTTCGGATCCGTCCGAGCCCTGCAGGACGTGACCCTGAGCGTCCCCGCTGGCAACCTCACCGCCGTGATGGGTGAGAACGGTGCCGGCAAGTCGACCCTCATGAAGATCCTGGCCGGGCTGGACAGCCCCACGACCGGCACCGTACGGGTGAACGGCGACGAGGTCCGCCGGTTCGACCCGGCCAACCTGCTCAGCCGGCACCGGGTCGCCCTGGTGCCCCAGGAACTCGCGCTGGCTCAGGACCGGACGGTCGCCGAGAACATCATGCTCGGCGTCGAACCCGGATCCCGGCCGTTTCCGCACCGCCGTCGGATCGACGAGCGCGCCGCGGAACTGCTGGACCGGCTCGCCGTACGCATCGACCCCCGGCGTTCCGTCCGCGACCTGGACGCCGCCACCCAGCAGTTGGTGGTCATCGCCCGGTCCCTGGCCCGCGAGGCACGGCTGATGATCCTCGACGAGCCGACCTCGATCCTCTCCCCGGCGGAGTCGGAGCGGCTCTTCGAGGTGATCCACTCGCTGCGGGCCGCCGGGGTGACGATGCTCTACGTCTCGCACCGGATGCCCGAGGTGTTCGCCCTCTCCCAGCACATCCACGTGCTGCGCGACGGCCGGCACGTCGGGCACTGGCCCACCGCCGAAGTCAGCCCGGACACCGTGGTCGCCGCGATGGTGGGCCGGGAACTCGCCGCCGAGTTCGCCCGGCACGACACCCCGGCACCGGCCGCCACGGCCACCCCACGGTTGCGTACGCGGGGCATCTGCGGCACCGGCTTCACCGACGTTGACCTGGACGTCGCGCCCGGTGAGGTGGTCGGTGTGGCCGGCCTGCCCGACAGCGGGCGGATCGAGCTGCTGCGCGGCATCTTCGGCGCCGACCCGATCAGCGGCGGAGAACTGCAACTGGACGGGAAGACCTTTACCGCGAGGACGCCGCGGGACGCCATCGACGCCCGGGTGGCGTACCTGCCGGGTGAGCGCCGGCAGCAGGGGATCCTGCCGACGATGAGCGTCGCGGACAACGTGAACATCCTGACGCTCGGCCGCCGGCAGCGGTTCGGCCTGCTGCGGCGACGTGCCCTGCGCCGCGACGCCGACAAGCGGGCGGGGGAACTGCGGGTGAAGACCTCGTCCACGGCGCAGGGCATCACCCAGCTCTCCGGCGGCAACCAGCAGAAGGCGCTGCTGGCGCGATGGCTGTCCATCGAGCCGCGGCTGATGTTGCTGGACGAGCCCACCCGTGGTGTCGACGTCGGCGCCAAGGCGGAGATCTACCGGCTGTTCCGCAGCCTGGCCGACGCGGGGGTCGCGATCCTCGTCTCCTCGTCGGACCTGCCCGAACTGCTGACCATCAGCGACCGGATCGCCGTCATGGCCGCCGGGCGCGTGGTCGGTGTCATTCCCGCGTCGGAAGCCACCGAGGAAAAGGTGATGGCCCTGGCCACCGGCGCGCACACCATGAAGGAGAAGGCATGAAACGCAGGGGCGTGCTCAACGCCGAACTGTCCGGGGTACTGGCCTCGCTGGGCCACACCGACCTGCTGCTCGTGGTCGACGCGGGCTTCCCCATCCCGCGTACCGCCCACCGGGTCGACCTGGCCCTGGCCGAGGACCTGCCTTCGCTGACCACCGTGCTCGACCTGGTCGCCGACGAGATCATCGTCGAGGGTGTGGTGGTCGCCGAGGACGTCACCACCCACAACGAGCCACTCGCCGACTGGCTGGGTCAGCGTTTCCCGGGCGTACCGCTGACCACCAGGCAGCACGCCGAAATGCTCGGCGAGCTGGCCCACCAGGCCAAGGCGATTGTCCGGACCGGGGCCTTCAACCCGTGGGGCAACGTCGGGCTGATCTGCGGCGTGGACGTGCCGCGCTGGTTCGACGAGCCCGGAGTCATCGTGCCCGACTACTACCGGGACCGGATGTAGCGGCGCAACCACGCGCCGCCACGCATCACATTGGAGAAGAACGTGAGCACTGCCATCCTGGCCGACACCGTCACGCCCGCCGCGTTGGCCCCGTACATCCAGCACACCCTGATCGAGGTCGGGGTGACGCGCGACCGGATCGTGGCCCACGCGGAGGAGACCGTCCGGTACGGCTTCAACGCCGCGATGGTGCCCGGATCCTGGGTATCGGAGGTCGCCGAGGTGCTGCGCGGCACCGGCCTCGAGGTCGCGTCGGCGCTGGACTTTCCCACCGTCGGCGTGACCACCAGCGCCGGAAAGGCCGCCGAGGCGGAAAGCCTGGTCCGGGCCGGCGCCACCCAGATCGACATCGGGGTGCAGATCGGCTGGCTCAAGAGCGGCCGGTACGACGCCTTCCGCGACGACATCGCCGGCGTGGTCCGGGCGGCCGGGGTCCCGATCAAGGTGATGCTCGAACTGCCGCTGCTCACCCCGGCCGAGCGGGACGCCGCCGTGGAACTGTCCATCGAGGCCGGAGCCGCGGTGCTGAAGAACGCCAGCAGCGGCGCCATCGAGGTGGCCAACCCGGACAGCGTCGCCTACCTGGTGTCGCGGGCGCCGGAGGGCGTACGGGTCAAGGCGTCCGGCTCGATCAAGTCGTTCGAGCAGGCGGTCTCCCTGCTGCGCGCCGGGGCGGTGCTGCTGGGCACCAGCGCCGGAGTGGCTATCGTCACGGACACGACCGACGATAAGACCACGAGCTACTGAGCCGCCGCCGCCCCTCGACCCGAGCGTCCGCACCACGTTCGGCGTCGAGGGGTGGCGGTCCCCACCGTGGAAGGTGACATGTCCGACCAGTTGCGCCCGGCCGCAGCGGCCGATCAACTCGACCGCGAGGCGCCGGTACCGTTACACGCGCAGGTCTCGGAACAGATCCGGGCCCGGATCGTGTCCGGCGAGTGGCCACCGCACTACCGGCTACGCAGCGAGCCGGAACTGGCCGTCGACCTCGGCATCTCCCGCGGCACACTGCGCCGGGCCCTGTCCACGCTGATCCGCGACGGCCTGCTGGTGCAGGTCCGGGGCCGCGGCACCTTCGTCACCTCCACCGCGATCGAACCCTCCATCGCCCAGAAGCTGACCACCCTTTCCGAGGACTTCGCCCGGCAGGGCGTCGAAGTCTCCACCCAGGTGATCTCCCACGAGCTCATCTCCGCCCCGTCGCCCGTGGCAGCCCTGCTCGACCTGCGCCCCGGTCAATCGGTCCTGCGGCTGGAACGGATCCGGTCCCTCTCCTCCGGCCCGGTGGCCCGGCTGGTCAACTACGTACGCGTGGACCTCGCGCCCGGTCTGGAACGGGCCGACCTGACCGATCGTTCCCTGTTCGGGCTGTTGGAGAACGAGTACGGGCTGAAGATCAGCACGGGCCGGCGTACCTTCACCGCGACCGCCGCCTCCGGCCGGACCGCGACCGCGCTCCATGTGCCGGAAAGTTTCCCGCTGCTCTACCTCGAACAGATCACCTATCTGGACGACGGCCGGCCGATCGAATACTCAGACGTGTGGATCCACAGCGAACGGATGCGGGTCACCTCTCTTCTCTCCCGCCGCTGAGCAGCCCCGGTCAGCCGCCGGAATCGGCCAGTTCGGCGCCCTCCGGGACGGTGTCGTCGTCCCGGCTGGCCAGCCAGCCGTCAGGCAGGAAGACCTTGCCCGGGGAGTTGGTCCGGCCACGCGGCTGGCCCAGCGCCTCCGCCGGAAACGGCACGATCGGGTCCAGTTTGCCGAGCAGGTCGTCGAGCTGGGCCAGGCTGTCGATCATCGCCAGGGCACGGCGCAGCTCGCTGCCGACCGGGAACCCCTTGAGGTACCAGGCGACGTGCTTACGGAAGTCGGTGCAGCCGTCCCGCTCGCCCCGGGCCGGATTGCGGGCACCGGCGGTGAACTGCTCGACCAGCAGCTCGGCGTGCCGGCGCATGGTCACCGCCACCTCCCCGAGGCTGGGCAGCCGCCGCACGGCACGGCCCTCGAACGCGGCTTCCAGGTCGGCGAAAAGCCACGGCCGGCCGAGGCAACCGCGCCCGATCACCACCCCGTCGACGCCGGTGTGCGCCACCATCCGCAGCGCGTCGTCGGCCTCCCAGATGTCGCCGTTGCCGAGCACCGGCACGTCAAGCGCCTGCTTGAGGGTGGCGATGGCGTCCCAGTCCGCGGTGCCCGAGTAGCGCTGCGCGGCCGTACGCCCGTGCAGGGCGACCGCGGCGACGCCGGCCTCCTGCGCGGCCAGCCCCGCCTCGACGTACGTCAGGTGGTCGTCGTCGATGCCCTTGCGCATCTTGACCGTGACCGGCACCCCGGCGGGCGAGGCGGCATCCACCGCGGCCCGCACCAGGCGGGCGAAGAGCCGGCGCCGCCACGGCAGCGCCGCGCCGCCGCCGCGCCGGGTCACCTTCGGCACCGGGCAGCCGAAGTTCAGGTCGATGTGATCGGCGAGGTCCTTCTCCACCACGATCCGCACGGCGGCGGCGGTGATCTCCGGGTCGGTGCCGTAGAGCTGGAGGCTGCGCGGCGACTCGTCCGCCCCGAAGGCGATCATCCGCAGCGTCTTCGGGTTCCGCTCGACCAACGCCACCGTGGTGATCATCTCGCAGACGTAGATGCCGCCGCCCTGCTCCCGGCAGAGCTGCCGAAACCCGACGTTGGTGATGCCCGCCATCGGCGCCAGCACCACCGGCGGCCACACCCGATGCCGCCCGATCGGCAACGGACGCAGCACCGGAGCAGTCGTCGTCGAGATCACCACCCAAGTGTAAGGAAGGGCCCCCTTTTAACGCCTCGTGCATAGGAGGGGCCCCTTCTTAACGCGACGCATACCACATTCGGCCGAAGATCAACACGTTGTCCACAACCCGGTTGGCCGTCCACAGGATCGCCGGCCGGGCCGGACACCGACGGGCCGCGCCACCGATGCTGCGCCTCATGCGTACCCACCCACCCGAATTCTCCGACCTGGCCGAGCGGCAACAGCAGATCGTCACCCGGGTCCAGCTGCTGGCCGCCGGTTTCGACGACATGTACCTCTACCGGCAGGCCCGGCGCGGTTTGTGGCAACGGGTCCTCCCCGCGACGTACGCCCTGGTCACCGGGGTTTTGACGGACGAACAGCGACGGATCTCGGCCGCTCTGTACGCCGGCGGCGAGGCGCAGCTCACCGGCTTGGCCGCCCTCAGCTGGTACGGCTTCCGGCAGAGCCCGAGCACCGATGCCGTACACCTGATCGTGCCGCATCACGCACGCCGCAAGTCGGCGGGATACGCGGTGATCTCGCGGGCCCTGTCCCTGGACGACCGGGCCCGCGTCACGGCGCTCTACCCGGTCTGCTCGCCGGCCCGCGCGGTGGTCGACGCGGCGCGGGACCTGCGCCAGCTACGTCCGGTGCGGGCCGTCGTGGCCGAGGCCATCCAGCGGGGGTACGCCGACCTCGCGACCCTGGACGAGGAGATCCGTCGGGCCCGGCGCAGCCGGACGGCGCTGGTCAGGAAGGCGTTCTCCGAGGTGATGCAGGGCACCCGCTCGGCACCCGAGGCTGAGCTGCGGGAGTGTCTCGCGGAGAGCCCGGTGCTGCCGGAGATCCACTGGAATCCTCGGCTGCTCGATGCGGGCGGCCGGTCCCTGCCGACGCCCGACGGCTATCTCCCCGATGCGGCGGTGGCGTTGGAGGTCGACTCGCAGGAATACCACTACCGTCCGGCGGACTGGACACGCACGCTCGACCGGCACAACGAGCTCAGCCGGCACGGCATCCTGGTCCTGCACTTCACGCCGGCGCAGATCCGCCGCGAGCCGCGTCGGGTGCGGCGGATGGTGACGGACGCGTACGAGTCCCGGCGTGGTCTCGGTGCCGCCATCGGGGTACGGGTCATGCCCTGAGTGTTAAGAAGGGGCCCCTCCTCTACGCCAGGCGTTAAGAAGGGGCCCTTCCTTGCACTTCCTTACACGTCAGCAGCCGGGGAGGTGGTCGATGAGGTAGCGCTCGACCTGGTCCAGGGCGATGCGCTCCTGGGCCATGGTGTCCCGGTTACGGATGGTGACGGCGTTGTCGTCCAGGGTCTCGAAGTCGACCGTGACGCAGAACGGGGTGCCGATCTCATCCTGCCGGCGGTAGCGGCGGCCGATCGCCTGCGAGTCGTCGAACTCGACCACCCAGCGCTTGCGCAGCTGCGCGGCGAGATCCTTCGCCTTGGGCGAGAGCGCCTCGTTGCGCGACAGCGGCAGCACGGCCACCTTGACCGGGGCCAGTCGCGGGTCGAAGCGCATCACGGTCCGCTTGTCCACGCCACCCTTGGTGTTCGGCGCCTCGTCCTCGTCGTACGCCTCGAGCAGGAACGCCAGCACCGCGCGGGTCAGGCCGGCGGCCGGCTCGATCACGTACGGCACCCAGCGCTCGCCCTTGGTCTGGTCGAAGTACGACAGGTCGACGCCGGAGTGCTTGCTGTGCGTGGACAGGTCGAAGTCGGTGCGGTTGGCGACACCCTCCAGCTCGGCGAACTCGCTGCCGCCGAACCGGAAGCGGTACTCGATGTCGACGGTGCGCTTGGCGTAGTGGGAGAGCTTCTCCTTGGGGTGCTCGTAGAAGCGCAGGTTGTTCTCGGCCAGGCCAAGGTCGACGTACCAGTTCCAGCGCTCGGCGAGCCAGTACTCGTGCCACTGCTCGTCGGTGCCCGGCTCGACGAAGAACTCCATCTCCATCTGCTCGAACTCGCGGGTGCGGAAGATGAAGTTACCCGGGGTGATCTCGTTGCGGAACGACTTGCCGGTCTGCGCGATGCCGAACGGCGGCTTCTTGCGGGCCACCGTCTCGACGTTCTTGTAGTTGACGAAGATGCCCTGGGCGGTCTCCGGGCGCAGGTAGTGCAGGCCCTCGTCGCTCTCCACCGGGCCGAGGTAGGTCTTCATCAGGCCGTTGAACATCTTCGGCTCGGTGAAGGTGCCCTTGTTGCCGCAGTTGGGGCAGTTCAGCTCAGTCAGCGAGGACGGCAGCTTGCCGTGCTTGGCCTCGTACGCCTCCTCCAGGTGGTCGGCACGGAACCGCTTGTGGCAGGACTGGCACTCGGTCAGCGGGTCGACGAAGGCTTCCAGGTGGCCGGAGGCGGCCCAGACGTCCCGGGCCAGGATCACCGCGGAGTCCAGGCCCACCACGTCGTCGCGCTGCTGGACCATGGTCTTCCACCACTGGCGGCGGACGTTCTCCTTGAGTTCCACGCCGAGTGGACCGTAGTCCCACGCCGACCGGGTGCCTCCGTAGATCTCGCTGGAGGGAAAAACGAAGCCCCGGCGCTTGGCGAGGCTGACAACGGCGTCGATTCGGTCGGCTGGCATTGTTCCTCCTACGCCGACTGGCGGTCGGCGGGGACGTGATGGGATGGCTGGCACGGTACCGGGACCACGGTACGACCCGTGGGTCCCGAACCCAGCACATTACCTGCGGCCGGTCAGTTGACTCCGCAGACCTCCATGCCGCCGGTCTGCTGGTCCTGCTGGAGCACCACCTGCTGACGCTCCTGGCCGCCACCGGCGTAGGTCACGTCCACCGGCACGGTGAGCGTGTTGGCGTCCACCTGGCCGATCTTGTAGGAGGAGATCTGCGGCTCGACGGCGGCCCGGCGTTCGAACTCCTGCCGGGACTCGCGGCGCTTGGCGTCCTCACACAGTTGGTCGTACGCCCGCCCGAACTGGCCTTCGGACAGGGCGCGGTAGTAGTCGTCGGAGACCGTGCGGCCCTGCTCCTCGATCGCCTGCACCCCGCTGACCAGCAGGCCGACCACTGCCGTGCCGCCACCACCGCAGCAGATCAACAGGGCCAGCGCACCGGCGCCGAGACCGAGCCAGAGCCGGGACCGACCGCCCTCCGTCGGCGGCGCCGCGAACGGCGGGGCGACCCCGGGGCCGGGCGGCGGCGTCGGAACGCTCGACTCGGAGCCACCCGGGGCGGGATGTGGCGATGGGGCTGCCGGTCCGGGAGCGGTCATGGAAGCCAGCGTAGTGCCCGGTGGCTCAGCGGTAAGGACCCACAGCCCGATCGCTGGCGACCACCACCACGTCCCCACCCGGGGCGGCGGTGGCCAACGCCTCGTACGCGGACGGCTCGTCGATGCTCTCCGCGAGCAGCGGCACCGCCGTGACCTTGACGTCGAAGCCGCCGAGGGCCCGGCGATAGGTGCCGACCGACTCCCACTCGGTGACCAGGCACCAGTGTCGGGGGTCGTCCAGCGCCCGGACCAGTTGACCGCGCAGGTAACCGGGCCGGGCGGCGAGCGCCGCGAGGGCCGCGTGGGCCCGATCGGTGAACGCCTCGGCGGCATCTTCGTCGACCACGAACCGGTTGGTCACCAGCACCGGGTCCTCCTCCTCGTAGAGTCTGTGGAATGCAGCGTACGCAGAGCGGGATCGCCAGCCGGCTGGCCCGGGCCAACCCCACGACGGTGTTCCTGGTCACCCTGGTCCTGGCCCTGGTCGCGTTCTTCACCCCGGGCGTCGTCGGCGGGCTGCTGACCCTGCTGCTCGCCGGTGCGGTGGCCGCCGTGCTGATGACGACCTGGCGGGTACAGACGCCCCCGACCCGGGCGATCCGGCTGCTGGTGCTGACCCTGCTGGTCACCGCCGGCCTGGTGAAGCTGCTGTGAGAGCCCGGCTCGCCGTGCGAGCCCGGTGGAGCCGTGAAGCTGCGGTGCGAGCCCGGTGAAGCCGCGAAACTGCGGCGCAAGCCTGGTGAAGCTGCGGTGATCGGAGGTCGGGAGACCCCGATCTCCGCTGACATGCATGCATGCGTTTTTGACAATCATTATCGTCTTCGCGGAGAGTCGGTGTCATGAGATTCCTTCCGACCCCGCGCGCCCTGGCCGCCGGCGCAGCCGCCCTGCTCGCCCTGGCCGGCGTCACCGCCTGCGCGGCCGACGACGGCTCGGCCGGGAGCGATCCGCAACGGGTCGACGTGGTCGCCGGTTTCTACCCGTTGCAGTTCCTCGCCGAGCGGATCGGCGGGCACGCCGTGGCGGTGACCAACCTGGCCCGGCCCGGCGCCGACCCGCACGACCTGGAACTCAACCCAGGCCAGGTCGGGCAGATCAGCGAGGCGGAGCTGGTCGTCGTCCTGCACGGATTCCAGCCCGCGGTGGACGAGGCGGTGCAGCAGAACGCCGGTGACCGGGTCTTCGACGTGGCCACCGTCGAACCCCTGTTGGACGCCGCCGCCGGCGGCCACGACCACGACCACGCGGAGGAACACGCCGAGGAGGAGCCGGCGGGCACCAAGGACCCGCACGTCTGGCTCGACCCGACCCGGCTGGCCACCATCGGCGACAAGCTGGCCGAGCGGCTCGGCGCCATGGACCCGGAGCGGGCCGGAGAGTACACGCAGCGGGCCGCCGCCCTGCGTACCGAGCTGGAGACGCTCGACACCGAGTTCGCCGAAGGGCTGAAGACCTGCCAGCGCCGGGAGATCGTGGTCAGCCACACCGCCTTCGGCTACCTGGCGCAGAAGTACCAGCTGAAGCAGATCGGCATCACCGGGCTCTCGCCGGAGAACGAGCCGTCGCCGCAGCGGCTGGGCGAGGTGATCCGGGAGGCCCGCGAGCACCAGGCCACCACGATCTTCTTCGAGACACTGGTCAGCCCGAAGGTGGCCGAGACCATCGCCCGGGAGGTGGGTGCCCGGACCGCGGTGCTGGACCCGCTTGAGGGCCTGTCAGCCGACGGCGACGAGGACTACCTTTCGGTGATGCGCACCAACCTGGAGACCCTGCGAACCGCGTTGGGCTGCTCGTGACACCCGAGGTCATCTCCCTCACGCACGGGGTGGTCGGGTACGACGGCCGCCCCGTGCTCCGGGACGTCTCGCTGACCGTGACCGCCGGCGAGGTGGTCGCGATCCTCGGTGCCAACGGTTCCGGCAAGTCGACCCTGGTCCGCGCCGTGCTCGGGCTGGTGCCGCTCAGCGCCGGCGCGGTGACCCTCTTCGGCCAGCAGGTGCGCCGGTTCCGGCAGTGGCAACGGGTCGGGTACGTCCCGCAGCGCCTCGGCGCGGGCAGCGGCGTGCCGGCCACGGTGGCCGAGGTGGTCGCCTCCGGCCGACTCGCCCGGCGAGGCATCCTGCGCCCTCCCGGGCGGGCCGACCGGGAGGCGGTCGCCAGCGCGCTGCGCGCCGTCGGCCTGGCCGACCGGGCGAAGGACCCGGTGGCCACCCTCTCCGGCGGGCAGCAGCAGCGCACCCTGATCGCCCGTGCCCTGGCCGGCCGACCCGAGCTGCTGATCCTCGACGAGCCGACGGCGGGCGTCGACACGGCCAGTCAGGAGGCGTTCGCCGGGGCGCTGCGCGGCTTCGCCGCCGACGGGGGCACCGTCCTGCTCGTCGCCCACGAACTCGGTCCGCTCCGGCCCCTGATCAGCCGCGCGGTGGTCGTACACCATGGGGTTGTCGCGCACGACGGCGCGGTGCCGGATCCGGCCGGCCACCACGCCGCGCCGGACCACGACCACGTGCACCCGCACGGTCCCGAGGAGCCCGCCGGGCTGTGGAGCACAACGTGAGTCTCTTCCAGTACGAGTTCATGCTGCGCGCCCTGATCGGCGCGCTGATCATCGGCCTGGCCGCGCCGGCGCTCGGCATCTACCTGGTGCAGCGGCGGCTGGCCCTGATCGGGGACGGCATCGGGCACGTCGCGCTGACCGGTGTCGGCGCCGGCCTGCTCTTCCAGACCTCGCCCGTGATCATGGCAGTGATCGCGGCCACCATCGGGGCGATCGCCATCGAGCTGATCCGCGAACGCGGGCGCACCTCCGGTGACCTGGCGCTCGCCCTGCTCTTCTACGGCGGCATCGCCGGCGGCGTGGTCCTGGTCGGGCTCTCCGACAGCACCAGCGCCAACCTCAACGCGTACCTGTTCGGGGCGCTGACCACGACCTCCCGCAGCGACCTGGTCACCATCGCGGTACTCGGCGCGGCCGTGCTGATCGCGATGATCGCGCTGCGACCCGCGCTTTTCGCGGTCTGTCACGACGAGGAGTACGCCCGGGTCTCCGGCCTGCCGGTGCGTGGGCTCAACCTGCTGCTCGCGATCACCACCGCGGTCACGGTGACGATCGCGATGCGGGCGGTCGGCGTCCTGCTGATCAGCGCGTTGATGGTCGTCCCGGTGGCCACCGCCCAGCAGGTGACCCGGGGTTTCCGCGCCACCATGGCGGCGGCGATGGTGCTCGGCCTGTTCGCCGCCGGAGCCGGGGTCTGGCTGGCGGCGGTCGCCGACACCGCGCCCGGCGCCTCGGTGGTGGTGCTCGCGATCGCCTCGTTCATCGTGGTCACCCTGCTCGCGGCCGGCTGGCGCCGGATCCGCCGGGCGCGTCCGGAGCCGGAACCCGCTCCCGAGCCGCACGAGGTGCTGCTCGGCGGATCCTGATCACGCACACCGCTTCGGTGTTGGTTACCGTTGCAGGGTGACCAGCGGATCCGGCTACGACGCGTACGAGGGCGCCAGCGAACTCCTGCGGGCCCTCTCGGCACCGATTCGGCTGGCCATCGTCAGTGAACTGGCCGGCGGTGAGCGCTGCGTGCACGAGTTGGTGGATACCCTCGGCGTAGCGCAACCGCTGGTTTCGCAACATCTGCGGGTGCTTCGCGGCGCCGGGGTGGTGCGCGGTTCCCGGCGCGGCCGGGAGATCGCGTACACCCTGGTCGACGAGCACGTCGCGCACATCGTGGCGGACGCTGTCAGCCACGCCGGGGAGGGATCATGATCGTCCGTAACACCCGTCAGCGTTCGGCGGTGAGCGCCCTGCTGGCCGAGGTGGAGGGCTTTCACAGCGCCCAGGACCTGCACGCGATGCTGCGCAATCGCGGCGAGCGGATCGGGCTGACCACGGTCTACCGGACGCTGCAGGGCCTGGCCGACGCCGGCGAGATCGACGTGATGCGCCCGCCGGGCGGCGAGCACCTCTACCGCCGTTGCAGCGAGGGGCACCACCACCACCTGGTCTGCCGGGCCTGTGGCCGGACGGTGGAGGTCGCCGGCCCCGCGGTGGAGACCTGGGCCGACCGAGTGGCCGCCCAGCACGGCTTCACCGACGTCAGCCACACCCTGGAAATATTCGGCACCTGCCCCACCTGCGCCCCCTAAACCCCACCCCACCCCACCCCTTCCCTCCCCCCACCCCTTCCCCGGCGATCTTGCAGTTTTCGTCGGTACGAACGCGGTGGAAGAGGGCATATCGGCGACCGATAGTGCATGATCGACGGGGGTCAGCGGCGGCAGCGTCTTGCCGGATTCGGTGTCGACGGCGCCAGGGTGCTGGGGGCGTGGCCGTGGCACGCTGTGCGGCGTGAAGATTTACGCTGATCGCTTTCCGACCGCACTCCGACAGTTGCTCACCGATCTGCTCGTCGTCGTCTGGGTGTACGCGGCGATCCGGAGCGCGCTGTGGCTGCACGACCTGGTGCAGAAGCTGGCCGTACCCGGGGAAAAGCTGGAGGGGGCCGGCGGCGGGCTGGCCGACAACCTCGCCGAGGCCGGCGGCAAGGTCAGCCGGCTGCCCCTGGTGGGCGACGAGTTGACCGCGCCCTTCGAACGAGCGGCCGGCGCGGCCCGCTCGCTCGCCGAGGCCGGACGGGATCAGCAGGAACTCGTCGACCAGTTGGCTCTGGCACTGGCCGTCGGGCTGCTGATCGTACCGCTCGGGCTGGTGCTGTTCGGCTGGCTGCCGCTGCGGGTGCGCTGGGTGCGCCGGGCCGGCTCGGCGGCGGCGCTGGCCGCCGTACCCGCCGGCCGGGACCTGCTGGCCCTACGCGCCCTCGCCGGGCAGCCGCTACGCCGGCTGACCCGGATCGCCCCCGACGTGGCCGAGGCCTGGCGCCAGGGCGACGAGCAGACCATCAACGCCCTGGCCGCCCTCGAACTCCACCACCTCGGCCTCCGTGCCCCGCATCCACCCGAGAGACCGCGCTGATCAAGAAGTTTGCGTCACCATCGGCGCGAACCGCGACGCAAACTTCTTCATCAACATGGGCGGGCGGCGTCAGGCGGGTGGGGGGACGGTGCGGCGGGCCGGCTGGGTGACGGTGGAGGGGCCGGGGGTGACGGGGGCTACCCAGGGGAGGTCGTCGGGTGGCGGGACGACGCCCTCCTCCAGGGCGGTGTAGCGGCCGGCGAGGATCCGTCCGGCGGCCATCACGTCGAGCGAGTCGGTGTTCTGCCACAGGGCGGTGAAGAGCGCGTCGACCCGGACCCGGGCCTGGCGGCAGAAGAGGTCGGCCAGCTCGACGTTCTCCGGGCGCTCCTGCCGCTGCGCGGACGCCCGGACACAGACCGCGCTCATTGCGAACAGCTCGGCGCCGATGTCCACCACCCGGCCGAGGAACGCCTGCTTGCGTTCCAACTTGCCCTGCCAGCGGGACATCGCGTAGAACGTCGACCGAGCCAGCTTCCGCGAGGCGCGCTCGACGTAACGCAGATGCCCGGCCAGTGGGCCGAAATCGGCGTACGCGGTGGGTCGCTGTCCCTTGCCGACCGCGAGGGTCGGCAGCCAGCGCGCGTAGAACGCCCCGGCCCGCGCGCCCGCCTTCGCCTTACGGCCCAGGCCGGCGTCGGGATCGATGATGTCCCCGGCGACGGAGAGGTGCGCATCCACCGCCTCGCGGGCGATCAGCAGGTGCATGATCTCGGTGGAGCCCTCGAAGATCCGGTTGATCCGCAGGTCCCGCAGGAGCTGCTCGACCGCGGCCGGGCGCTCGCCCCGGGCGGCCAGCGACTCGGCTGTCTCGAACCCCCGACCGCCGCGGATCTGGACCAGTTCGTCGGCGATCCGCCACGCCATCTCGCTGGCGTAGAGCTTCACCAGCGCCGCCTCGATCCGGATGTCGTTACGGTCGTCGTCGGCGAGCAGGCAACACAGCTCCAGCATGGTCTCCATGCCGTACGTCGTCGCGGCGATGAAGGACAGCTTCTGCGCCACCGCCTCGTGCTCCCCGACGGGGCGGCCCCACTGCACCCGCTCGGCGGACCACTCCCGGGCCACGTTCAGCGCCCACTTGCCGGCACCCACGCACATCGCCGGCAGCGACAACCGTCCCGTGGTCAGCGTGCTCAGGGCGATCCGCAGCCCCTTACCCTCGCCGCCGATGACGTTCTCGTTCGGCACGAACACGTCGTGGAAACGGGTGAGGCTGTTCTCCAGGCCACGCAGGCCGAGGAAGGCGTTACGCCGCTCGACGGTGATGCCCTCGGCGTCGCCGTCCACCACGAACGCGGTGATCCCGCCCTTGCGCCCCTCGGCCTTGGGCACCCGGGCCAGCACCACCAGATGGGTGGCCACCGTGCCGTTGGTGGCCCACAGCTTGACGCCGTTGATCCGGTAGCCGGTGCCGTCCGGGGTCGGTTCCGCCGTGGTCGCCAGGCGGGCCGGGTCGGAGCCCACGTCCGGCTCGGTGAGCAGGAACGCGGAGATCTCGCCGGCCGCCAGCCGGGGCAGGAACCGCTGCTTCTGCTCGTCGGTGCCGAACATCTTCAGCGGCTGCGGTACGCCGATCGACTGGTGTGCCGACAGCAGCGCGCCGATCACCGGGCTGACCGAGCCGGTCAGCATCAGTGCCCGGCAGTAGTTGAGGTTGCTCAGCCCCTGCCCGCCGTACTCCTGGCCGATCTTCATGCCGAACGCGCCGAGCCGGGCCAGCCCCTGGAACACCTCGTCGGGTATTCGCGCGTCCCGTTCGATCGCCGCACCGTCCACCTCGGAGGTGACGTAGTCGCGCAGTCGGCCGAGGAATTCCCGCGCCCGTTTCTCCTCCGCCGGGTCGGGCTGGGGCCACGGGTCGATCAGGTCGAGCCGCAACCGGCCGAGGAAGAGTTCCTTGCCGAAGCTGGGCCGGTCCCAGGTGGTCTGTCGGGCCGACTCGGCGACCTGGCGGGCCTCCTTCTCGGACACCTGGCCCGGCGCGCCCGGCGAGGGATCGGCGCCCGCCGCGCCCGGCGGAGCATCAGCACCCGGGGCGCCCGGCGGAGCATCAGCACCCGCCGCGGCTGGCGGCGGGGTGGCGCTACGGCTGTCGGTGGTTGACGGACGACTGTTCTCGGCGATGGCCACGGCAAACCCCCGGGCTGATCCGGTCATTCTGACTGTTCCGCCTGCTCAACAGGCTACCCGCGGTTGTTACCCAAAGGTAGTGACGGATATCCGCTCAATCGTTGGCGAGCCCGCTCGGGTCCTCGTCGTCGCCGATGTCGTCGTCGCCCCAGTTGCGCCGCGCGAACGGCAGGATCATCCAGAAGGCCAGGAACCAGAGCCCGGTGACTGCGCTGAGCAGGAAGGCGATCGGCCGGTCGAGCACGAAGTCGGTGATCAACAGCACCGAGCTGACCATCGCGACCAGCATGAAGGCGAGCCCGCCGCTGGCCATCCGGTGCGCGAAGCGCACCAGCTCCGGCTTGCGCCCCTGGCGGAACAACGCCCGATGGAACGCCACCGGAGAGATGATCATCGCGGTGGCACCGGCCGCCGCGAGCAGCGCGACAATGTAGACGTCCTGCTGAAACGGCGTGGTCCGGCCGAAACCGTTGCTGAAAGGCAGGGTCAGCAGGAAGGCGAAGAGGATCTGCACGCCGGTCTGCGCGACCCGCAACTCCTGGAGCAGATCGGCGAAGTTGCGCTGCCACCGCTGCTTCTCGGTTTCCTTCGACACGGGTACCTCCGGGGGACACCGACTCCGCGTCGGTGGCACAGGCTGATGCCGTTACCTTTCAGTGTGCTTTGCATGCTCACGAAGGACCAAAGACCCCCGGCGCGGCAGCAGCCGCACCCCCGCCGCCGCCGCCGACACGAAACCGCCAACGGCGCAGGGAGCCAGCCCCGGCGCTCAGGTGGCGGAACGTATCCGGGCCAGGATCGCCTCGGCCAGTGGCGTCGGCACCTGGTCCGGGATCCAGTGGCTGACTCCGGCCAGCTCGACGAACCGGTAGTCCCCTCGCACGTGCCCGGCGCACGCCTCGGCGGCGGTGCGTCCGATCGCCACATCCTGATCGCTCCACACGAAGGTGGTCGGCACCGTCACCGGGCCGGTCGCTGCCAGGTCCGTTCGGGACATCGCCCGG
This sequence comes from Micromonospora qiuiae, assembly GCF_016863555.1. Lineage (GTDB taxonomy): Bacteria > Actinomycetota > Actinomycetes > Mycobacteriales > Micromonosporaceae > Micromonospora > Micromonospora qiuiae. The sequence continues at coordinate 19,739 of NZ_BOPC01000012.1, forward strand.
TACCAGTTCAGCGCCGCGGTCAGCGCGCCCGGCTCGCGCATCGGTTCGACGTACGCGGCCACCCGCGCGGCGTCGCCGACCCCGCGCAGCATTCGGCGTAACCCGCCGGCGTTCAGAGCCAGCAGCGTCTTCTCGGCCAGCCCGGGCCGGCGGAACAGCGCCATGTACGCCGAGCGCGCCTGCTGCCGCGGGTCATGGGTCAGGGTGTACGCCATGGCGGCCGGATGCGGCACGGAGACGGCGGTCAGCGTGCGGACCCGCTCCGGGTGGCCGGCGGCCAGCACCCACCCGACGGCGGCACCCCAGTCATGCCCCACCACGTGGGCGGAGTCGACGCCGAGGGCGTCCAGCACGGCAGCGGCGTCGGCGACCAACTCTCCCAGCCGGTACGCCTCGACCGCCTCCGGCCGCGCGCCGGGCGAGTAGCCGCGCTGGTTCACCGCGTAGGTGCGCAGACCGGCCACGTGCAGAGTCGGCGTCACGTCGTTCCACTCGCCCGCGTGCTGCGGGAAGCCGTGCAGCAGCAGCACCGGTTCACCGTGCTCCGGGCCACCGGCGGTGACGTCGAACCGCAGACCTCGGGCATCGATATGCATGACGGCAGCCTATCGAGATGTGCCCGCGATCAGTCGTACTGGTTCTTGGGCGCGGGTACCTGCCGCCACGATTCCACCTCAAGATAGGGGATCTCGGCCTCGTTGACCGGGTCACGGCCGATCCGGTCGCTGTACCGGCCGATCACCTCCACCCAGCTGTCGTTCGGCAGCCCGGCCGGCACGTCACCGGTCAGTCCGAGCTTGACCGGTCGCCCGTCGGCGGCGCAGCAGGACAGCACCATCCGGGCCAGGATCGGCTCGTTGTCGGCCCCGGTGGCGATGAACCCGGTGAGCAGCACCCGCCGGTCGCCGAGGGAGACACCCCGGTCGAACAGCGCCCGCGCGGCGTAGTCGAGGACGGTGACCCGCGCGGGGTCACCGTCGGGCAGCGGCGGGTAGTCCGACTGTCGCGGCGCGCTCAGCGTGGTGCCGGTCTGCTCCGCCGCGTACGACCCGAGGGCCGGCGGGGCGACCAGCAGCAGGCCGAGCACCGGCAGGATGAGCAGCCAGCCCACGCGCGGCTCGTGGTGGTCGTGCCCGGATCCGTCATCGCCGTCGTGCCCGTGCCCCACGCCGTCGTCGTGAGCGGGGGCACCGGGGCGGGTCGGGCGCAGTTCGTACCACAGGGTCATGATCGCGGCGACCACCAGCAGCAGGCCGGCGGCGATCAGGAAGGGGCGCAGCCCTTCCTTGACGTAGCGCAGGTACAGGTCGGTGATGCTGGCCCGCAGCACCGCGCCACCGAGCAGCAGCAGGACCACCGCCTGCGCCTGCCGGTTCACAGCAGCACCGCCCCGGCCACGACGGCGACCGACAGGGCGACAACGAAGGTGGCCGGCGCGAACCGGAAGGCGAATCGCCGGCCGAAGACACCGGCCTGCATCGCGATCAGCTTGAGGTCGACCATCGGCCCCACCACCAGGAAGACCAGTCGGGACGTGAGCGAGAACTGCGACAGCGAGGCCGCGACGAAGGCATCCGCCTCCGAGCAGAGCGAGAGCAGTACGGCGAGCAGCGCCAGCGCCAGGATCGACAGCGCGGGGTTGTCGGCGAGGGTCTGCAACCAGCGCTGCGGCACCAGCACGTTGATGCAGGCGGCGGCCATCGCGCCGAGCACCAGGAAACCACCGGCGTGCGTCACGTCGTGCCGGACGGCACCCCAGAAGGCCCGACCCCGTGAAGCATCGTCCAGCTCCGGTCGGCGCGGCATCCGGATCCACTCGGTACGCCCGAGCCGCAGCCAGAGCCACCCCATCACCATGGCGACGACCAGGCTGGCGAGGCCTCGGGCGAGAACCATCCCGGGGTTGTTCGGGAAGGCGACCGCGGTGGCGGTCAGCACGATCGGGTTCACCGCCGGGGCGGCGAGCAGGAAGGCCAGCGCGGCGGCCGGGGTGACGCCCCGGCGGATCAGCGAGCCGGCGATCGGCACCGACCCGCACTCACAGCCGGGCAGCACCACTCCGGCCGCGCTGGCCGCCGGCACGGCGAGGGCCGGATGACGGGGCAGTGCCCGCGCCCAGAAAGACCGGGGTACGAAGACCGCGATCACGGCGGAGAGCAGCACTCCGAAGATCAGGAACGGCACCGCCTGCACCATGATCGAAACGAAGACGGTGGTCCAGGTCTGCACGCGTGGGGTGTCCAGCGCGGCAGCCAGCGGCTCCCGGAAGATGATCAGCAGGATCAGCAGCGCGGCCAGAACCTCCACCGAGCCGATCCGGTCGCCGAGCCACCGCCGGGGCCCCGCGCCGGGCGACTCCGGCCGACTCGCGCCGGAAGTGGCCAGGCCCACCCCGCCCGCTGGGCGGTCCTCCGGTCCGCCGACCGACGCGGCGTCAGTGTCTGCACTCATATGTCATCCCTCGGCCGACCGACCAGCGGCCTGAGACTACCGCCGGGCGCCCGGCGGGTCTCCGGTTCCGGGGTGACCTCGGCCATCGCCCCCTGCTCAGATCGGTGTTAGCGTCGGCGAGACAACTTCACCTCCGACAGGGGAGCGCACAGCGCTGAGAGTGCGGGTCCGCCCGCAGACCCTCCGTACCTGATCTGGGTAATGCCAGCGCAGGGAGATCGGTCCACCTCCAGCCCGCCACGGGCCCGGCGACGCCGGGCGGAGGGCGTGCGTCTTGCCTGGTTCGACACTGGACTGGGAGCAACCATGGGTCAATCCATCACCAACCGGTGGCGCACGATCGACATCGTCGTGGCCGCGGTGATCGCCGTCGCTTTCGGCGTCATTTTCTGGGCCTGGGGACTGGTCTGGCGGGCCGCCGATCCGGCCTTCGCCTTCTTCCCGGCCAGCCAGGCCGTCATGTACGGCGTCTGGCTGGTCCCGGCCGTACTCGGCGGGCTGGTGATCCGCAAGCCGGGTGCCGCGCTGTTCTGTGAGGCGGTCGCGGCGACGGTCTCCGCCCTGCTGGGCTCGGAGTGGGGCGGTGTCACCATCGCGCAGGGCCTGATCCAGGGACTGGGCGCGGAGTTGGCCTTCGCGGCCTTCCGGTACCGCTCGTTCCGGCTGCCGGCCGCGCTGCTGGCCGGCGCGCTGACCGGTCTCGGCGCGGCGCTGTTCGACTTCTTCGTCTGGAACGCCCCGTACGCGCTGGTCAGCTACCGCATCCCGTACGCCCTGCTCACCGTGTTCAGCGCCACCGTCGTTGCTGGCGCCGGCGCATACGCCCTCACCCGCGCCCTGGCCGCCACCGGCGTCCTGGACCGCTTCCCCGCCGGCCGCGACCGCGCCCTCGTCTGACCGCACCCTGTTGATCAAGAGGTTTGCGTCGGCCGACCTCCGGTTTCCGGACGCAAACCTCTTGGTCAACGCAGGAGAGGAGGCGGCGAGAAGGGGGTGGGCATGGGCGAGGTGAGGCTGCGGGGGTTCGGGTGGCGGCACGCGGGGCGGCGGGCGTGGGCGCTGCGCGGGGTGGACCTGCGGGTGGAGCGCGGGGAGCGGGTGCTGCTGCTCGGCCCCTCCGGAGCGGGCAAGAGCACCCTGCTGGCGGCGCTGGCCGGGCTGCTGCCCGAGGACTCCGGCGAGCAGGAGGGCACGATCGAGGTCGACGGCCGGTCACCCCACGCGGTCCGGGAGCGGGTCGGCATCGTCTTCCAGGATCCGCAGACCCAACTGGTGATGGCCCGGTGCGGCGACGACGTCGCGTTCGGGCTGGAGAACCGGGCCGTACCGGCCGAGGAGATCTGGCCCCGGGTCGACGAGGCGCTGGCGCGGGTCGGCTTCCGCTACCACCGGGACCGGCCCACCGCGGCGCTCTCCGGCGGGGAGCAGCAGCGACTCGCGCTGGCCGGGGTGCTCGCCCTGCGCCCCGGGTTGCTGCTGCTCGACGAACCGACGGCGAACCTCGACCCGGGCGGCGCCGCGCTGATCCGGTCGGCGATCGCCGACGCGCTCGACGACGACACCACGCTGATCCTGGTCGAGCACCGGGTCGCCGAGGCGCTCCCGCTGGTCGACCGGGTGATCGTGTTGGAGGCCGGCGGCGGCGTCCGCGCCGACGGCACGCCGGAAGCGGTCTTCGGTACGCACGGCGACGCGCTCGCCGCCGACGGCGTCTGGGTGCCGGGCCGCACCGTGTCGCCCCGGCGGGCCGCCGCGCCCGCCGGCGACGTGCTGGTCACCACCGAACGGCTCGGCCTGCCGCCCCGGCTGGCCGACACCGACCTCGAGGTACGCGCCGGCGAGGCGCTCGCCGTGCTCGGCCCGAACGGCGCCGGGAAATCCACTCTCGCCCTGCTCCTCGGTGGGCTGCTCCGACCGGGGACCGGCCGGGTGGCCGCACGCCCCGAGCTGGCCGACGCCGACGCGCGGACTCCCCCGCACCGCTGGCCCGCTCCCGCGCTGGCCCGTCGGATCGGCTCGGTCTTCCAGGACCCGGAGCACCAGTTCGTCACCGGCACCGTCTTCGACGAACTGGCGCTCGGCCTGCGGCGTACCGGGGCGTCCGAGGCGACCGTCTGGGAGCGCGTCGATCAACTGCTGGAGCGGTTGCGGCTGGCCCGGCTCGCCGGGGCCAACCCGTACACCCTCTCCGGCGGCGAGGCGCGGCGGTTGAGTGTGGCGACCGCGCTGGCCACCGCGCCCCGCCTGCTGATCTGCGACGAGCCCACCTTCGGCCAGGACCGGCGGACCTGGCGGGAGCTGGTGGAACTCTTCGCCGACCTGCGCGACGACGGCCACGGCCTGGTCACGGTCACGCACGACGCCGAGTTCGTGGCGGCCCTGGCCGACCGCACCGTGACCCTCGACCGCCCGCCCACCACCCGAGACGGCACGGCCGCCACGGAAGACGGCGCGATCGAGACAGCGGCAGGGGTACCCCGATGATCAGTCTGCAACCCGTCGGCCGGCCCGACGCGCCGCTGGCCCGGCGCAATCCGGTGGCCAAGTTGGCGGCGGCGCTGCTGTTCACGTTCGCGCTGATGGCGACGCTGGACCCGGTCGCGCCGGCGATCGCGATCGCCGTGGAGCTGGCGGTGCTGCCGCTGTTCGGGCTGCGCCCCCGCGAGCTGGTGCGCCGGGCCTGGCCACTGCTGGCCGGTGCCGGCGGCATTCTGGTCACGCTGATGCTCTTCGCCGCCGACCGCTCGGGCCGTGTGCTGCTCGACGCGGGACCGGTCGTGGTGACCTCGGGCGTGCTGGTCACCGCGCTCGGCCTGGTGCTGCGGCTGTTCGCGGTGGCCCTGCCCGGGGTGCTCGTCTTCGCCACCACCGACCCGACCGACCTGGCCGACGCGCTGGTGCAGAACGCCAGAGCGCCGGCCCGGTTCGCGATCGGCGCGCTGGCCGCGTTCCGGCTGTTGCCGCTGCTCGGGCAGGAATGGCAGATGATCACGATGGCCCGCCGGGCCCGCGGCGTGGAGGCGGGGCGGAGTCCCGTCGCGCGGCTGCGGCTCTTCGTGTCGACCGCGTTCACCCTGCTGGTGGGGGCGATCCGGCGAGGCACCCGGCTGGCGGTCGCGATGGACGCACGCGGCTTCGACGCCGGTGTTGCGCGCACCGTCGCCCGCCGGCAGCATTTCGGCACCGCCGACTGGCTGCTCGTCGTCGGCGCGACGGCACTGGCCGGCGCCGCCCTCGGCGTCAGCGTCGCGCTCGGCACCTTCCGCCCACTGCTCGGCTGACCGGCGGTGTGGGTGCATCTGTGGTTGCTCGGGCGACCACAGATGCACCCACAGCGGCTCAGCTACGCCGGAAGGCGTACCGCCGCACCGCTCCGGCCCGCTGCGTGCGGCCGGAGCTGAACCCCTTGCCCCGATCGGTCGGCGGGCCGGCCGTCGGCGGAGCAGCCCGGTCGACCGATGCGATGGCGCGGTGCGGTGCCGACGACCGGTCCGACGCTGTCAGATCGACCGCCAGCGGATCGGCCGGTGCGGTGAGGGCCGAGGTGAGAGCCACCGGCACCGATGGTTCGGTCGCCGCCGCTGCGGCGGTGAGGTCGGCCGGCATCAGGTGCGAAACCGGGCTGGTGCGGGACTTCTTCGGCTTACGGCTGGCAGGCATGAGGGCCTCCTCGCTCGGCGGGTGACGCGTATCGCGCCCCGCCGCGTCTGGTGACCGCCGGCGGCGGTCGTACGGATTCGCAGGACAGCTGCCCCGCAGCGACCACGGATGACGCCATCGACGCGACGGCGGGAGGAATGCGTGGACGCCCCGGAGCGGATGGGCCCGCGGCACCAGGGGTGGCGGACCGGCTCGATGAGGTGGGCGTCAGTTGCGCATGACCGGCACGTTATCCCACGCCCGACGGCAGCGCATCCGAATTACCGGCCAGTTGCGAAAGCGACGGCGGCGGCCTGCCGGCGCGCGCGCTGCGACCACCTGGTGACCAGCGGTGGGGGGATGACGCGCACCGCCCCCGGCCCGGTATACCGTCGCAGCACTACAGGTCGACGGCGAAAGGTGGCGACGAGGATGGCGGATCGGGCGACGGCGCAGATCGGTGTGACCGGGCTGGCGGTGATGGGCCGAAACCTGGCCCGAAACCTGGCCCGCAACGGGTTCACCGTGGCGGTGCACAACCGCTCGCCGGAGCGGACCCGGACGCTGGTGGCGGAGCACGGCGACGAGGGCACCTTCGTCCCGGCGGAGTCCCTGGCGGACTTCGTCGCCGCGCTGGAGCGCCCCCGCGCGGTGATCATCATGGTGAAGGCGGGCGGACCCACCGACGCGGTGATCGACGAGCTGGTGCCGCTGCTGGAAGCAGGCGACATCATCATCGACTGCGGCAACGCGCACTTCGCCGACACCCGACGACGGGAGGAGACGCTGCGGGCAAAGGGGCTGCACTTCGTCGGCACCGGCGTCTCCGGCGGCGAGGAGGGCGCGCTGTGGGGGCCGAGCATCATGCCCGGCGGCTCGGCCGAGTCGTACCGCAAGCTCGGGCCGATCTTCGAGAAGATCGCCGCGCAGGTCGACGGCGAGCCGTGCTGCCGGCACGTCGGGCCGGACGGCGCCGGGCACTTCGTCAAGATGGTCCACAACGGCATTGAGTACGCCGACATGCAGCTCATCGCCGAGGCGTACGACCTGCTGCGGGCCGGGCTGGGCGCGACGCCGTCCGAGCTGGCGGAGATTTTCCGGGAGTGGAACAGCGGTGAGCTGGAGTCCTTCCTGATCGAGATCACCGCCGACGTGCTGGCGCACACCGACGCCGCCACCGGCGAGGCGTTCGTGGACGTGGTGCAGGACCGCGCCGAGCAGAAGGGCACCGGCCGGTGGACCGTCCAGATCGCCCTCGACCTCGGCATCCCGATCACCGGCATCGCCGAGGCCACCTTCGCCCGGTCGCTGTCCGGGCACGTCGGCCAGCGCGAGGCCGCGCAGCGGGCGTTCCCCGACGCCGGGGAGAAGTGGCAGGTCAACGACCGGGACGCCTTCATCGAGGACGTCCGGCGCGCGCTGCTGGCCTCGAAGATCGTCGCGTACGCACAGGGCTTCGACCAGATCCGGGCCGGCAGCGCAGAGTACGACTGGAACATCGACCTCGGCGGCACGGCGACCATCTGGCGGGGCGGCTGCATCATCCGGGCGCGCTTCCTGGACCGGATCAAGCAGGCCTACGACGAGCAGCCGGAGTTGCCCAGCCTGCTGGTGGCGCCGTGGTTCGCCGACACCGTGCGGGACGGGGTGCCGAGCTGGCGGCGGGTGGTCGCCGAGGCGGCCCGGGTCGGGGTGCCGGCGCCGGCGTTCGCCTCGTCGCTGGCGTACTTCGACGCGCTGCGCGCCCAGCGCCTGCCCGCCGCCCTCATCCAGGGCCTGCGGGACAACTTCGGCGCGCACACCTACCGGCGCGTCGACCGCGACGGTAGCTTCCACACCCTCTGGGCCACCCCGGACCGCGCCGAGGTCGAGGCCTGATCGGCACACGCCGCGCCCCGTCCAGATCGGATGGGGCGCGGGCCGGCCGGGTCAGAAGAAACGGCGACGCTTGGCCTTCTGTGGACGGAGCAGGTCGGCTCCCCGGCTGAGCATTCGACTGGCGCGGGACGAGCCACGCCGCGACTCCAGCGAGTGGCTGAGCCGGCGCGCACCGGCTGCCGCCACCGGAACCGCCACGGCCATCACCGCCCACTGGGCAACGCGCTTGCGGATCATGTGGGTTCACCTCCGTCAGTGGCTGCTGCCAGCGGTGATACCCAGCCGGGGCGGGCGCTAAGCACTCAGGTGGTCGGTGCCACCGGGTTAGGCAGCGCGCCGCCGAAGCGGCGGTCCCGCTGGGCATACAGCTCGCAGGCGTACCACAGGTGCCGGCGGTCGAAGTCGGGCCAGAGCGTGTCCAGGAAGACCAGCTCGGCGTACGCGCTCTGCCAGAGCAGGAAGTTCGAGGTCCGCTGCTCGCCGGAGGGCCGCAGGAACAGGTCCACCTCGGGCACCTCAGGGTGGTAAAGGTAGCGTCCGATGGTCTTCTCGGTGACCTTCGCCGGGTCCAACCGGCCGGCGGCCACGTCGCGGGCGATCGCGGCGGCGGCGTCGGCGATCTCCGCCTGCCCCCCGTAGTTGACGCAGAACTGCAGGGTCAGCGTCGCGTTGCCCCGGGACATCTCCTCGGCGGTCTGCAACTCGCTGATGACGCTCTTCCACAGCCGCCCGGCCCGGCCCGACCAGACCACCCGCACACCGAGGTCGACCAACTGGTCCCGGCGGCGGCGGATGACGTCCCGGTTGAAGCCCATCAGGAACCGGACCTCGTCCGGCGAGCGTCGCCAGTTCTCGGTGGAGAAGGCGTACGCCGACAGGTAGGGGATGCCCATTTCGATGGCACCCTCGATGGTGTCGAAGAGGGAGAACTCCCCCGCCTCGTGCCCCCTGGTGCGCGGCAGTCCACGCTCCTTGGCCCACCGGCCGTTGCCGTCCATCACCACGGCGACGTGCCGGGGAACCGCCTCCGGTGGCAGCGCCGGCGGCCGGGCACCCGACGGATGTGGGGTCGGCGGCAGCGGCTCACGCCGGCCGGGCCTGCTGGCTCGGATCACTCGGTTCTCCCCCTGCTCACGTCCTGCGACGCCGGACGGCGTCAGCCCTCGCCGCACCGGGCGGCGTCAGCCCTCGCCGGCCGCGCCGGGCGGCGGCGGAAGCACGCCGGTCACGCCACCGCCGGGTGACCGGACGGTGCCGGGGGCCGGGCCGCCCCGGTCGACCAGCGGCAGCGAGCGTAGCGCGCGCTCCAGGTGCCATTGCAGGTGAGCCGCGACCAACCCGCTGCACTCCCGGCGTACCCCGGTCTCGGCGGCGTCGGCGACCCGCCAGTCACCGACGGCCAGCGCCGACATCAGGTCGATGGTGGCCGGCGCCGGATGGGCGGCACCGGGCGGGCGGCAGTCCGGGCAGACCGCGCCACCGGCCGGTACCGAGAAGGCACGGTGCCGCCCGGGGGTGCCGCAGACCGCGCAGGCGGTCAACGCCGGTGCCCAGCCCGCCAGCGCCATGCCCCGCAGCAGGTACGCGTCGAGCACCAGGGTGGTGGCGTGGCTGCCCTCGGCGAGGGCCCGCAGCGCACCCAGGGTGAGTTGGAACAGCCGCAGCGACGGCTCCCGCTCCACCGGGGTGAGCCGTTCGGCGGTCTCGGCGATCGCGCTGGCCGCCGTGTAGCGGGGATAGTCGCCGAGGAACCGCTTGCCGTACAGGTCGATCCCCTCGACCTGGCTGACGGTGTGCAGCGAGCTGCCCAGTTCCCCCTTGGGATCACCGGCGAGCTGCAGGTCCACGTGGCCGAAGGGCTCCAGCCGGGCGCCGAACTTCGAGGTGGTCCGGCGTACCCCGCGGGCGACCGCGCGCAGCCGGCCGTGCCGCCGGGTGAGCAGAGTGATGATCCGATCCGACTCGCCGAGTTTCTGGACGCGCAGCACCACCGCGTCGTCGCGGTAGAGCTGTCGGCGGTACCCGGCCATCGCGCCATTCTCCCCCCGGCCGCGGTGCGGGTGGCACCCTGGGTCGGAACTCAGGGTCCGCTCGGGGTCTCGGTGCCGATGATCCCCGATGCGCGTACGCCGGCGCCGGCCGTAGCCTCCTCGGCATGGCTCAGCACCAGACCAACGCGATGCCCCGCAAGACCATGGCGATCGCCGCGGCCGCCACCATGATCTTCCTTGCCGGCTGCGACAACCTCTCCGTCCGCCGGCTCGACTACGACACCACCGAGTCCACCCAGATCACCGCGATCCGGGTGCTGCCCGGTGCCGGCGACGTGGTGGTCCGTGGCGACGGCGACGCGGACGGCGTACGCATCAAGCGGGTGGTGCGCTACCAGCGCGGCCAGCCGGACGCGACGTACGAGATCAACGACACGGAACTGGTGCTGGACACCTCCTGCGGCCACTGGTGCAGCGTCTCCTACGAGGTGATCACCGGCACGGGGGTCAGCGTCCACGGCGAGACCGGCTCCGGCAACGTCGACCTGATCCGGGTCGGCCCGGTCGAGGTCAAGGTGGGCTCCGGCGACGTCCGGGTGTCCAACGCCGCGGGCCCGGTCCGGGTGCGGAGCGGCTCCGGCAACATCGAGGTGTACGACGTGGCCCAGCCCGTCGTGCTCCACGCCTCCTCCGGGGACATCACGGCCAGCCGGCTCGGCGGCGAGGTGAACGCCGAGGCCAGCTCGGGCAACGTCAGCGTCGAGCTGGACCGGCCGGCCTCCGCCCGGGTGCACGCGTCGAGCGGCGACGTGGAGCTGACCGTGCCGGCGGGCGCGTACCAGGTGCGTTCGAAGGCCGGTTCCGGCCAGGTCGAACTGGGTGTGCCACACGATCCGTCCGCTCGGCTCGTGCTCGACGTACGCACCGGCAGCGGCGACATCACCGTCACTTCACGTTGACCTGGCTGGTCGGGTCACGCTGACCGGGTACCCCGTGGTCGTCGCCGGAGCGGCCCTCGGCGTGCCGGCGGCCGGCCGGTACCGGCGGTCGCCGGCCGCCGGGGATCAGCTCGGGTGGGCGCCGCGCGGCCACGTCCTCGACCCAGCCGAACAGCGCGGTCACCACGCCCAACAGCAGGAAGACCAGGACGATCCGGATGGCCAGACCCAGCGGGTCCTGGTGCGACCAGCCGACCACGTCCACCAGCGGGGTGAGCGCCACCACGAAGGACATGTGCCACAGGTAGACCGTCAGCGCCCGCCGGTTCAGCACGGTCACCGCGCGGCCGAACAGCGCGTTGCGGTCCACCCAGGCGGCGGCCGCCGGGGCCCGACCCAGCGCCACCAGGATGAACGCGGCCGACCAGAGGGCGTTGCCGAGCGGAATGTCGTTCAGGTCGTAGCCCCGCGGGCCGGGATGAGCCAGGATCCAGGCACCGCCGGCCGCCGCGAGGACGAGCACGATCGGGATCAGCACCCGGTTGGCCAGGCGGCGCAGCATCCCCGCCTGGTGGGCGAAGCCCAGCATCCAGGCGCCGAAGTAGAGACCGAACTCCCGGAGTACGCCGTGCGGGTTCGCATAGATGCCCAACTCGATGGCGAGCAGCAGGAAGTACGGGACGAGCAGGGTGGGCAGCGGAAAGCGCCGGAACAGCCAGAGCGCGATCGGGGAGGCGAGCACGAACCAGAGGTAGTCACGCAGGTACCAGATCGGGCTCAGTGCCAACGCACCCCAGTAATTGGCTGGCGGGTCGGCCACCGGAAAGAGCCAGAGCAGCACCTTCGGGGTCAGCGGCAGCCCGGTGAGCAGCATCGCCGGCACGAAGATCGCGGCCACCACCCACAGCGAGGGCAGCAGTCGTCGCAGCCGCCGGCCGACCGCCGTGGGCCCGGACCGGTCCAGGGAGGCCGCCATCAGCGACCCGGCGAGGGCGAACATCACCGACATCGCTGGAAACAGCAACGTCAGCGAGGCCCAACCGGTGACGTGGTAGACGACGACCCGCACGATGGCCAGGAAACGCAGCAGGTCCAAAAATCTGTTTCGCATCAGCCTGCATCTATGTCCGGGGGCGTAGGAACGTCTCCCTACCCTCCGGGGCCGGCCGGGGAAACGCCCAAGAACCCGCCGGGATAGTGAGCCTTTCCATATGCCTGACCGATATCGATCAGCCGGTCAAGAGATGCTCGTCCGGATTGTGCCGCCACGACCGGGCGGTCCGCCCGGTCAGAACCCGAGCTTGCGCAACTGCTTCGGGTCGCGCTGCCAGTCCTTGGCCACCCGGACGTGCAGGTCGAGATAGACCCGGCTGCCGAGCAGCTCCTCGATCTGCCGCCGGGCGGTGGTGCCGACCTCCTTGAGCCGGCTGCCCCGATGACCGATCACAATCGCCTTCTGGCTGGGCCGCTCGACGTACACGTCGGCATAGATCTTCATGAGCTGCCCCTCCGGGATCATCTCCTCGACCACCACGGCGATGGAGTGCGGCAACTCGTCCCGGACCCCCTCCAGCGCGGCCTCCCGGATCAGCTCGGCGACCAGCACCTGCTCCGGATCCTCGGTGAGCATGTCGTCCGGGTACAGCTGCGGCGACTCGGGGAGGTAGCCCGTCATCACCTCGACCAGCGTGTCCACCTGGTATCCGGAGACCGCGCTGACCGGGACCACGTCGGCGAAGTCACCCAGCTCACTCACGGCGAGCAACTGCTCGGCCAGCCGCTTGCGGTCGACCAGATCGGTCTTGGTGACCACCGCCAGCACCGTCGCCTTCAGCCCGGCCAGTTCCCCGGTGATGAACCGGTCGCCACGGCCGATCGGCTCGTCCGCGGGGATGCAGAGGCCGATCACGTCGACCTCGCTCCAGGTCTGCCGGACCAGGTCGTTGAGCCGCTCGCCGAGCAGGGTGCGTGGGCGGTGCAGGCCGGGCGTGTCGACCAGCACCAACTGGGAGTCCGGCCGGTGCAGCACCGCCCGGATAACGTGTCGGGTGGTCTGCGGCTTGTTCGAGGTGATGGCGATCTTCTGCCCGATGATCGCGTTGGTCAGCGTCGACTTGCCCGCGTTGGGCCGGCCGACGAAACACGCGAACCCCGCCCGGTAGGGCCGCTCACCGAGGTTGGCGGGCCCGCCAAGGCCGGCGCTCACTCGGTCACCGTGCCGAGCACCGTGCCGTCCGGCGCGGCCAGGTGGATCGGGGCGTCGACGGCCAGGTCCCGTACGGCCGCGTAGCCCGCGCCATCGAGGGTGGACGCCTCGGTCACCACCACGGCCGCCTCCAGCCGGGTGGCACCCGCCGCCGCAGCCGAGGCGACCGCCAGTTGCAGCGCGGTGATCGTCAGCGAGGGCAGTGACACGCTTGCCGCCGCGTACGTCCGCCCGTCCTGGTCCCGCACCGCAGCACCCTCCACGGCACCCACCCGGCCCCGCGCCCCCCGGGCGAGGATGACCAGCTTGCCGTCCTCGGCGGTCAGCTCGGCGCCGGTGGGGCGGGCGGTCGGTACGGCGGTTGACTCAGGCATCTGCGGGCTGCCTCTCCTCTGATCGGTCGCTGTCGCCACCGGCGGCGGTCGCTCCACCAGCCGGTTCGTCCTGCGGTTCGGTCGGCTCCACCCGGCGCACCAGCACCGTGTCGATCCGGTTGCGCCGACCGGTGGTGCCCTCGGCGAGCAGCCGGAGCCCGGCCACCTCGGCCTCTGCGCCGGGGATCGGCACCCGCCCCAGGGACTGGGCGAGCAGACCCCCCACGGTCTCCACCTCGTCGTGCGGCAGCTCCGTGTCGAACAGCTCGCCGAGATCCTCCACCGGCAACCGGGCGGTGACCCGCACCGCGCCGTCCGGCAGCTGCTCGACCGGCGGGCGTTCGACATCGTACTCGTCGGTGATCTCCCCGACGATCTCCTCCAGGATGTCCTCGATGGTGACCAGCCCACCGGTGCCGCCGTACTCGTCGACCACGATCACCAGGTGGTTGCGGGCGGCCTGCATCTCCGACAGCAGGTCGTCGACGGGCTTGGAGTCGGGCACGAAGGTGGCCGGCCGCATCAACTGGGCCACCGGCAGTTGGTGGTCCTCGTCCGCACCGCCCTGGGTACGCCGGACGAGGTCCTTGAGGTAGAGCACGCCGAGCACGTCGTCCACGCTCTCGCCGATCACCGGGATCCGGGAGAAGCCGGAGCGCAGGAACAGCGCGAGCGCCTGGGAAAGCGTCTTGCCCGACTCGATCCACACCATTTCGGTACGCGGCACCATGACCTCGCGGGCGATGGTGTCGCCCAGCGCGAAGACCGAATGGATCATCTGCCGTTCGCCGTGCTCCACGACACCGCGCTGCTCGGCGAGGTCGACCAGCTCACGCAGCTCGACCTGGGTGGCGAACGGCCCCTCCCGGAAACCCCGGCCCGGCGTGACCGCGTTGCCGATCAGGATCAGCAGCGAGGCCAGCGGGTTGAGCACCCGCCCCAGCCAACGCACCAGCGGCGCGGCGGCGCGGCCCACGGCGTACGCGTGCTGCCGGCCGAGGGTACGCGGACCGACGCCGACCACGACGAAGCTGACCACGGTCATCGCCCCGGCGGTGACCAGCGCCGCCCGCCAGCCCGCGCCGAAGGTGTCCACCGCGACCAGCGCCACCAGCGTGGTGGCGGTCAGCTCGGCGAGCAGCCGGAGCAGCAACAGCAGATTGAGGTGACGGACCACGTCACCGGCGACCACCTGGAGGGCCCGCGCACCCCGTGCGCCGTCCCGGGCCAGCTCGGCGGCGCGGGCCGGTGAGACCGCAGCCAGGGCGGCCTCGGTCATCGCGATCAGGCCGGCGAGCACCACCAGCCCGGCGGCGAAGACGAGCAGTTGCAGATCGGGTAGGCCGGTGGCGGACGCGGCCAGGAAAGTCTCCATCACCGGGACCGGGTCGACCGCCAACTGGACAGCAGCCGAGCCTGCAACCCGAACATCTCCCGCTCCTCCTCCGGCTCGGCGTGGTCATAGCCGAGCAGGTGCAGCACCCCGTGCACGGTGAGCAGGTGCAGCTCATCGGCGGCGCTGTGCCCGGCCGTCGTCGCCTGCTTCGCCGCCACCTCGGGGCAGAGCACGATGTCGCCGAGCAGCGCCGGCTCGCCGCCGGCAGCGGCGTTCTCACCGGGGCCGTGGTCGACGCTGCCCTCGTCCATGGGGAAGGCGAGCACGTCGGTCGGGCCGTCGCCGCCCATCCAGCGATGGTTCAGCTCGGTCATGTAGTCGATGTCGACCAGCAGCACGGAGAGCTCGGCGAGGGGGTTGACCCCCATCTCGTCGAGCGCGTGCCGGGCGACGGCGAGCACGGCGTCGGTGTCGACGTCGACACCGGACTCGTTGGCGATCTCGATGGACAACTTTCTTCCCCTGGTCTAGCGGCGCCGGCCGGCGCGGTTGCCCTGGGCGCTGCGCCCGGCCACCGCATGCACGCCCTGCCCCTGCTGGTTCTCCCGCTCGGCGTCCCACCGGGCGTACGCGTCGACGATCTCCCCGACCAGCCGGTGCCGCACCACGTCGGCGCTGGAGAGCTGCGCGAAGTGCACGTCCTCCACGCCGGCCAGGATGTCCCGCACCACGCGCAGGCCGCTGGTCGTGCCGCCGGGCAGGTCCACCTGGGTGACGTCACCGGTGACCACGATCTTCGACCCGAACCCGAGCCGGGTGAGGAACATCTTCATCTGCTCGGGCGTGGTGTTCTGCGCCTCGTCGAGAATGATGAACGCGTCATTGAGCGTGTTGTGCGTCACCAGGAAGTCGTCGGTGACATAGAGCGAATCCTCCGCCGCCACCTGGATGCACATGGTTTCCTGTACCCCGGCCGGGATGATCGAGTCGATGAACCGCATCGGCCGACCGCCGCCGCGCTCCTCGTACCGCTGGCGCTTGCGGGACAGACGGAACGGCGGAATCCCCTCGGGCAGGCGGATCTCCACGACGTAGGCGTCGGACCGGTAATGGACCGGACGGCCCTTCGCCCGGCCAGGCGTACGCCCCTCAGCCGCTCGAACGCGCCACGTCGCCACCCCGCCCAGCGACTGGACGAGGTAGACGACGTCGTCGCGGAGGCGGGGGGAGGTCGTCGCGTACTGCACGCGGCAGGTGCGGTCGGCCTGCACGGCCGGCCCACCGTCGCTGTCCAGCAAGCCTTGCAGGACGGCCAGCCGGACGTCGACGCTGTTGCGCAGGTAGACATCTGGCACGAACTTCGTCCCCGACGTCGTTCTGGCCAGGCCCAGCTCGCGGAGCGCGACCGTCACCGGGTTGGCGACGATCACCCCGCCCCGGTGTCCGTTGACGTGCCGGAGCACGTAGTCGTAGTCGCTCTTGCGAACGAGTTCGACGTCGGCGAGCGCCTCTTGGATGGCGCGGGCGAGCTCCGGGTCCGCCGTACTGAACGTCGGCGTCGTCCGGCACGAGATGGAACCGTCACCGAGCAGCAGACCGAGCGCGTACGGGTCGAGCGGGACGTCCTTCGGCTCCATCTGGACTGGTGCCACGACCGGGAGTTCAAACCGACGGGCATGACCCCGCCACTCCTGGCCGATCATCTCTCGCGTCTCCAGCGTCCGCCGACGTCCGCGCCGCTTGTCCTCGGGCGTGGCGACGGTCCACAGGTGTTCGCCGCAGCACAGGGTGGAGGCCCCGTCCTGCGTGGTGACCCGGTAGACCTGCTTGGGCCCCTGCGGGTAGATGCCGATTACCGGGGTCGGCATCCCGTTCGAGCCGATGACCAGGTCGCCGATCTGAAGCGA
The DNA here is from genome assembly GCF_016863555.1 of Micromonospora qiuiae. Lineage (GTDB taxonomy): Bacteria > Actinomycetota > Actinomycetes > Mycobacteriales > Micromonosporaceae > Micromonospora > Micromonospora qiuiae. The sequence goes on from NZ_BOPC01000012.1 coordinate 36,459, forward strand.
GCCGAACCGTTTGAAGCCCTCCGGCGTGAGGACCCGCGCATCGTACGGCTGGGCCCGGCCCCTCATGTATGCCAGCGGGGCGACCTCGATCGTGCCCGCCGCCATCAGCTTCGGGATGGTCTCCGGGTCGAGCATGTCGTGCAGCGCGTCGTAGAGCGGGCGCAGGTAGGGGTCGATCTTCTCGTTGAGCGTGCCGGGCAGGAACCCCAGCCGCTCCCCCGCCTCCACCGCCGGCCGGGTCAGGATGATCCGGTTGATCTGCTTGGCCTGCAACGCCTGGACCGCCTTGGCCATGGCCAGGTAGGTCTTTCCCGTGCCGGCCGGGCCGATGCCGAAGACGATGGTGTGCGCGTCGATCGCGTCCACGTAGCGCTTCTGCCCGAGCGTCTTGGGGCGGATGGTGCGCCCGCGCCGGGAGAGAATGTTGAGGGTGAGGACCTCGGCGGGCCGCTCCGCGCCGCCCTGTTCGAGCATGCCGACGGTACGCCGGACGGCGTCTGTGGTCAGGGTCTCGCCTTTCTCGATGAGTTCGAGCAGTTCGCCGAAGAGCCGCTCGGCGAGGGCGTTGTCGCCGGGAGCGCCGGTGATGGTGATCTCGTTGCCCCGCACGTGCACGTCGCTGTTCACCGAGCGCTCGACCAGTCGCAGGATCTCGTCACCCGCGCCGAGCAGGTTCACCATGATCTTCGAGTCGGGGACGGTGATCCTGGTCTGCACCCGAGGCGGGCCGGGAGGTGGGGTGCCGGTCATGGGTCGGGCCGAGGGGCCCTGCGCACCTGCTCTCGATCTCAACGCCGGGCCGGTCGCCGCGGCGTGCGGACGTTGCCACCATCGTATCGGGTCAACAGCCTCGACAGGCTGCCCATTTCCACCCGCACGGCCGACAGCAGCGGACAAAACGGTCAGCCGGTCCCGGGTCGGGTCAGACCCGGAAGTCGTACCGGTCGAACGTCTCCTGGTGCCGGGTGAACCGGTAGGTCGCCCAGTGCATCCGGACCACCGCGCCGTCGCCGTCCCGGGTCAGCCGCAGCAGCTCACCGACCTCCCGACCGGAGACCGTCCGGAACACGTCCGGCCGGTCCGGCACCGGCGCGAAGATCGCCGGCGGCTTCCCCGGCGGGTCGCCGGCACCCCGGGCCCGCAGGGTCCCGTCGTGCCAGCTGAAGACGTACTCGAAACCCTCTCCCCACCAGCGGCCGAGCAGTCCGCGTACGTGCTCGGGGGCCGGCTCGCCGGGCCGCCACGGGTCGATGTCGGCCGGGTCATGCTCGACCGCGGCGGCGAGCAGCCGGTGCGGCAGATCGAGCAGCTCGATCGCGGTGCCGGAGGAGCCCAGCACGGCGGCGCCCAGCGCGGCCGGGGTGCCCTCGCCGCCCCGCCGGCCGTACGCCCCGGCGAGGAAGCCGGGCATCGCGCCGTCGTGCCCGACGTGCACCACCCGCTGCCCCTGCGGCACCAGGATCAGTCCGAGGCCGAAACCAGCGGCCCACAAAGTCTCGTCGGTGACCGTCACCGGCCAGCGCATCTCGTCCAGGGTCGCCGGGGCGAGCACCCGGCCGGCCGCGTCCAGCGCCGCCGGATCCGCCAGGAAGGCGGCCCACCGGGCCATGTCGGCGGCGGTGCTCCACAGCTGCGCGGCGGGACCGACCGCGCCGAAGTCGGTGGGTGGCTCCGGACGCGCCTCGTCGGAGTACGCGTCGACCAGGAACCCGGCCGCCGCCCGGGGGCCCGGGTGGACCGTGGTGGCGGTCAGCCCCAACGGAGTCAGCACCCGCTCGACCAGCACCTCGGCCCAGGTGCCGCCGCGCAGCTGCCCGACCAGCCGGCCGAGCAGCGCCATGCCGAGATTGGAGTAGTGGTAGCGGCGCCCCGGCGGCAGCACCCGCTCGGCCCGGGCCAGTTCGGCGATCAGCCGGTCGGCGTCCGGCGCTCGCAGCGTGTCCCAGACGTCGCCGTGCGGTTCCCGTTGCAGGCCGGCGGTGTGCGACAGCAGCCGGCGTACGGTCAGTTCACCGTGCGCCGGCAGGTCGAGGTGCCGCTCCAGCGGATCGTCGAGGTCGAGCAGGCCGTCGTCGCGGCACTGCATGACGAGTACCGCGGTGAAGGTTTTGGTCACCGAGCCGATCCGGAACCGGGTCTGCTCGTCCAGGGCGGTGTCGTTGCCGGTGCCGCCGGCCGTGCAGGTCCACAGCGGCCGGTCGGCCCGGTTCACCGCCGCCGAGATCGCCGGCACCCGGGCCTGCGCCTGGACCTGCCGCACCATCCGGTCCAGGTGACCGGCGGCGGCGGTACGGCCGGCGGCCGGGCTCACGCCACGCTCCGGGCCAGCATCGGGCCGAGCGGTGCCCCGCCCAGCAGGTGCGCGTGCGCGTGGAAGACCTCCTGGCCGCCGTACGTCCCGGTGTTGAACATCAGCCGGAATCCGTCGCCGAGCAGGCCCTCGTCCTCGGCCACCGCGGCGGCCGTGGCCAGCACCTCACCGGCCAGCGCCGGATCGCCCTGCGCGAGGGTGGCCACGTCCGCGTAGTGCTCCTTCGGGATGACCAGCACATGCACCGGCGCCTTCGGATTGATGTCCCGGAAGGCGAGCGTGGTAGGCGTCTCACGGACCATCGTCGCCGGAATCTCCCCGGCGACGATGCGGCAGAACAAGCAATCGGTTCCCATCCCGGCAGTGTAAGTAAGGGCGACTCCCCGATATCTCAGGTACGTGGTGCGTCGGGCGGCGAGGGTCAGCCGGTTGCGGATCTGCGCGAGGGACAGGAACGGCGCGGTCACCCGTCACACCAGCCCGAGACTCAGGGCCAACTCAGCGATCATCGCTGGAGCCTTCGGATCACGGGCCACCTGGGCGAGGACGTCCCGGCCCGCCGGCCGGCGGCGCACCTCGTACGGTGCCAGCCGCTCCGCATTGAGCAGCACCCGCGCCGCGTTGGCCGGATCGGCGGCCTGGAGATAGGCGCGAGCGACGTCGACCAGGTGCGCGGCCCGATGCTCGACCGGCAGCGACCGCCACCCGCCCCGGCGGATCGCCTGCCTGTGTCGGGCGACGGCCGCCGGCCCATCGCCCCACTCGACGGCGGCGGTGACCCGGGCCAATTCCACCGCAGTCGGCCCGAACGCCGTCCGGTGCAGGTCGAACCCGTCCCCCACCCGAGTCGCCATCTCGGCGGCCTCGTCCAGCAGGTCACCGCTTACCCGTTCGTCACCGGATCGGGCCGCTACCAGCCCGGCCTGCACCAGCAACGCCCCACACAGCGACAACTCCCCCGCCTCAGCGGCATCAAGATCCGGTGGAGCGATCCGGTACGCGGCGGCCAGCAGCACCGACCGCGCCTGCGTCGAGGACCGCAACACCTGCCCGAGCTGCACCGCCGCGCACGCCATCAGCACCCGGTCATCCGCAGCGGCAGCCATCGCCCGATCCGCCGCCAACCAGGCAAGATCCGCCTCGTCCAGCTTCACCAGCAACGCCGCCGTCACCCGGTACGCCTCCACCACCGCCACCCGGCCCGCCACCGGCTCCCGGGCATAGGCGCGCTGAACCTCGCACAGCAGGCTCGGCAGCAGCTCCACCACCTGCGGATACCGGGCATGCTGATACGCGGTCCACGCGTACCCGACGTGCTGGGCAACACGATCGGCCGGCAGCACCGGTCCCGGCCGGTCACGCATCACCTCGTACGCCGACAACGCCCCACGGATCCGCGCGATCTCCTCGCTGTGATCGGCCGCGTCGGCAGGCTGGGCGTCCTGGCCGAGCAGCGTCGCGGCGTCGACCCGCAGCACGGCGGCGATCTCCCGGATGGTCGACACCCGCTCCAACGAGCGCACCCCACGCTCGACCTTGTCGACCCAACTCTTCGACTTGCCGATGCGGTCTGCGAACGACTGCTGCGACAACCGCCGCCGCACCCGCAGATACGCCACCCGCCGACCAATCGGCACCCGATCACCGCTCACGACGACGCCACGGCCGATCCGGCACTGCCCGAGTCGTCTCCTCGACGGGAATCCGTTCCGCCTCAGCCTGGGCAAGAATCCGCTGCTTCGCCGCTTCCCGCTCCGCCGCTTGGATCTGCTCGCCAATGCTGTCGCGGGAGTCCTTGTCGCTCATTCCCACCTCCGCAGTGCTTTCGCTCCTGCCTCGTGCGGGATCTACTCTGGTAACCGCGTGACTACGCTCGGAAGTACCTCGATGCTTTCAAGACCTTTCACAGGGGTTCGGATGGATGACCTCGGTGCGCAATTGAGGCACGCTCGCGTTGAGGCCGGCGTAACGCTCGCCTCCATCGCGGCGCGCACCTGCTACTCGGCCTCCCACCTGAGCAACGTCGAAGCGGGACGCCGGACCGCAACGCCGGACATCGTGCTCGCCTACGCGCGAGCGTTGGGAGAAGCCGACGTGAGACGCAGAGACCTCCTCGCCGCCGCCACCATCGGCCCGATCGCCGCCAGCGACCTCATCCGCAACGGTTTCACCGCCGCCCTCGCCGGACACCGCGACAGCGCCGACCGCTGGCGCGACCGCGTCGACCAGTACGGCCGCGACTACATGGAAATCGGCGCGGACTCCCTGCAAACCAGACTCGCCAACGACCTGGTGGTCATGCAACAACAACTCGACAGCCCCACCATGTGGGCCACCGCCGCCCGCGCCCTTACCACCTACGGCAAAACCACCAGAGACCCCGCCGAAGCCATCGGTTGGTACGACACCGCCCGCATCGCCGCCGACCGCTCCGACGACCTCGCCGTCCGAGTCTGGGTACGCGGCCGAGCCGCCATCGCCCTCGCCTACGAAGGCGCCGCACTTCCCGTCGCCCAGCGCTACGCCGACGAAGCACTCGCCCTGTCCGACCGACCATCACTCGGGCGCCTTCAAGCCCTGATGGCCCACGCACACGTCGCCGCCGGACGAGGCGACACCACCGCAGCCATCGCCGCCGACCAGGACGCCCAACGAGTCTTCGACCAGACCGCCTCACCCGACAACGAAATCTCCGACGCCGCCGTACCCGCCTGGCGTATGGCCACCTTCCGCTCCATGCTCTACGCCCGGCTCGGCATCACCCGCACCGGCGAACAAGCCCAAACCGACGCCGACCGGCTCCGCCCCGCCACGCTCACCCGCTTCGCCACCCACATCGAACTCCACCGCGCACTCATGATGACCAAAGCCGGCGACCGAGCCGCAGGACTGGCCTACGCCCGACAAGCCTGGACAGCACTACCAGCAGACCGCCGCTCGCAAACCCTCGGACTCGTCCTACGCGAAGTCGAGAAAGCCGCCCGCCAGCGACGTTGACCTGCCACGGCGGCCTGATCCTCGCTTCTTAGGGCAGGGCGTCAAACCGCCTTGATCATCGCCGATCGCCGTTTCGTCGTAATGGCGGTGTCCCGACCGATCGGATACCGCCGTATCGACGAAACGGAGTCGATCAACTGGTTTGTGTGAAGTGGTCACCAGCGCAGTAGGCGGGTGGCGAGGACGGCCAGGGCAGCCACGCCGGCGGTGGAGGTGCGCAGCACCGAGGGGCCGAGGCGGACCGGGCGGGCACCGGCGTCTTGGAAGGCCGACAGCTCGGCCGGGGTGATGCCGCCCTCGGGGCCCACCACCAGCACGATCTCGCCGCGGTCGGGCAACTCGACGGTGGTCAGCCGGTCGGTCGCCTCCTCGTGCAGGACGTAACCGGCGGCGGCACCGGCGATCCGGCGGGCCACCGACGGGGTGGACTCGTCCGGGGCGCCGGCCACCACCGGCAGCCACGCCCGGCGGGACTGCTTCGCCGCCTCCCGGGCGGTCGCCACCCACTTACCCCGGGCCCGTACGCCCCGGTCACCGCGCCACTGCACCACCGAACGATCGGCCGCCCAGGGGACGATCTCGTCCACCCCCGTCTCGGTCATCGCCTGTACCGCCAGCTCACCCCGGTCGCCCTTGGCGATGCCCTGCACCACCACCAGTCGGGGGTTCGCCGCGTCGACGTACCCACGGCCGGTGACCTCGAGGTCGAGGGTGCCCCGGCCGACGGCGGTGACCACCGCGCTGGCCGTGCCGCCCCGACCGTCGGCGAGCAGCAGCTCCTCGCCCACCCGCAACCGCTGCACGGTGGCGGCGTGGTGTCCCTCCGGGCCGTCGAGCACCATCGAGTCGACGGTGGGCAGCGACTCGACGAGGAACAGTGGAGCGGACACGGGACGGGCCGGTCAGGCGTGGCCGTTGAAGGCGTCGCGCATCCGGGAGAAGAAGCCGCCCTGCTTGGTGAGCTCGGCGACCTCCTCGCCCCGGGTCTTGGCGAACTCCCGCAGCATCCGCTCCTGCTCGGCGTCGAGCTTGGTGGGCGTACGCACGTCCAGGTGGACGTAGAGGTCACCCCGGCCGGTGCCGCGCAGGTGCGGTACGCCCCGGGCCCGCAGCCGCAGCGTGCTGCCCGGCTGGGTGCCCGGCTTGACGTCGACCGGCTCCTCGCTGTCGAGCGTCTTGATGGTCAGCCGGGTGCCGAGCGCGGCGGCGGTCATCGGCACGGTGACCCGGCAGTGCAGGTCGTCGCCCTTGCGGGAGAAGACGTCGTGCGGCCGCTCGTGGATCTCCACGTAGAGGTCCCCGGCGGTGCCGCCACCGGGACCGACCTCACCCTGCTGGGCGAGGCGGATGCGCATGCCGTCCTCGACCCCGGCCGGGATCTTGACGGTGAGCGACCGGCGGGTGCGTACCCGGCCGTCACCGGCACAGGTCGGGCAGGGGCTCGGGATGGTGGTGCCGTAGCCCTGGCAGACCGTGCACGGCCGCGCCGAGACCACCTGGCCGAGGAAGGTCCGCTGCACCGACTGCACCTCGCCCCGGCCGCTGCATGCCTCACAGGTGGCCAGGTGGGTGCCGGCGGCAGTACCCGCCCCGGAGCAGGTGGTGCAGAGCACCGCCGTGTCGACCGTGATCGGCGCCTCGACGCCGAAGGCGGTCTCCTGCAGGTCGAGTTCCAGCCGCAGGATGGCGTCCGCCCCGGGCCGGGTACGCGGTCGCGGACCCCGACCGGCGCCGGTGGCACCGCCGAAGAACGCGTCCATGATGTCCTGGAAACCGACGAAGGGACCGGCCCCGCCGGGCCCACCCGGGCCACCGGGACCGCCACCGCCGGGCGCCAACGGGTCGCCACCGAGATCGACGATCTGCCGTTTCCGATCGTCCGAGAGGACCTCGTACGCGGCGTTTATGTCCTTGAACTTCTCCTGAGCCTCCGGATCCGGATTGACGTCCGGGTGGAACTGCCGCGCCAGCTTGCGGTAGGCGCGCTTGATCTCGTCGTCGGAGGCGCCCCGGCTCACGCCGAGAATGCCGTAGTAGTCCCTGGCCACTGCGTTCCGTGTCCTCGTGTTCGTCTCGGGTTACGCCGGTCGACGGCCCATCGCCGACCCTGACTGGTCAGTTCTGGGCCAGCAACTCGCCCACGTAGCGTGCCACGGCCCTCACCGTGGCGATTGTTCCGGGGTAGTCCATCCGGGTCGGTCCCAGCACGCCCATCCCCCCGACGATGGTCGCGCCCGGGCCGTACCCGGTGCTGACCACCGAAGCCGCCCGCAGGTTGTCGATCTCGTTTTCGTCACCGATTCGCACTCGTAGTGTGCTCGGTTCCACCTCGCCGATGAGCTTGAGCAGCACGACCTCCTCCTCGAGCGCCTCGAGGATCGGCCGTAGCGAGCCGTGGAAGTCCAGCAGGCTGCCGCGGGTCAGGTTCGCGGTGCCGGCCAGCGCGATCCGTTCCTCGTGCCGCTCGACGAGCGTCTCCAGCAGCACGGTGGACAGCGTCGTCATGGCCGGACGCAGGTCCGGCGGGGACTCGTCGATGAGGGCCTGCACCAGTGGCGGGGTCTCCGACAGTCGAATGCCGACCAACTTCTCGTTGGCCAGCCGACGCAGGTCGAGGACGTCGTCGGCGAGGATCGGCGCGGGCAGCTCGACCAGCCGCTGCTCGACCCGACCGGTGTCGGCGATCATCACCAGCATCAGCCGGGTGGTGGAGATCGGCACCAGCTCCAGATGCCGTACGCGGGAGCGGGCCAGGCTCGGGTACTGCACCACGGCGACCTGGCGGGTCAACTGGGCGAGCAGCCGGACCGTGCGGTGCACCACATCGTCGAGGTCGACCGCGCCGGCCAGGAAACGCTCGATCGCCCGGCGCTCGGCCGGGCTGAGCGGCTTGACCCGGCTCAGCCGGTCGACGAAGAGGCGGTAGCCACGATCGGTGGGCACCCGGCCGGCACTGGTGTGCGGCTGCCGGATGAAGCCCTCCTCCTCCAGCACGGCCATGTCGTTGCGGACGGTGGCCGGCGACACGCCCAGTTGGTGCCGCTCGACCAGCGCCTTGCTGCCGACCGGCTCCTGGGTGGCGACGTAGTCCTCGACGATCGCCCGGAGCACGGCGAGCTTGCGGTCGTCGAGACCCATCTTCCCCCACCTCCTGTCGCAGCTCAGTCCGGAGCACCCCGGCCGAATGCTTTGGCACTCGACTGTAGCGAGTGCCAGTCTACGTCGAAGGCCCCCATCGGCGCGATGATCAAGACGCACCGGGGGCGATCGGCCGATCGGAGGGCGGGAACCGCCGGTGTCGCTCTGGTGGCCGTTGCTGGCGGCACCTACCGTGACCTCCATGACCGAACCACCTCGTCCCCCAGAACCCGGCGACGAACACACCACTCCACTGTCCGGGTCTCCTGGCCAGCCCGGCTATCCCCCGCCCGGCGGGTATCCGCCGCCCGGCGGCTACCCACCACCCGGCGGCTACGGCGCCCCTGGCGGCTATCCCCCCGGCGGCGGCTACCCGCCCGGCGGCTACGGCGCACCGCCCCCTGGCTACCCCAACAACGAGGACAAGACCTGGGCGCTGATCGCCCACTTCGGCGGGGCCGCCGGCATGTTGATCGGCGGCGGTGTGCTCGGCTGGATCGCGCCGCTGATCGCGATGATCGCCCGGGGCAACCAGTCGCCGACCGCCCGCGCGCACGCGGTGTCCGCGCTGAACTTCCAACTGCTCTGGTCGATCATCGCTCTGGCGGGCTGGATCCTCAGCTGCATCGGCATCGGCGTCCTCATCGGCTTCGCCGCGATGATCATCGGCATCGTGTTCGGCATCATCGCCGGAGTGAAGGCCAACGAGGGCCAGCTCTACCGCTACCCGATGACGGTGAGCATGGTCAAGTGACCTCCCGCCGGCGGTCGGACCGCCGGCGGGTGGCACCTCATGGCAGCAGGTCGCGGACGACGGCGTCGGCGAGCAGCCGGCCGCGCAGGGTCAACACCGCGCGGCCGGCCGCGTGATCGGGCGCCGCGAGCAGACCTTCGGCCACTGCCCGGGCCGCGGCCGTCCGGCCGGCGTCGTCGAGGACGTCCAGCGGCAGCCCGGAGGCCAGCCGCAGCCGCAGCATGATCTCCTCCATCTGCGCCTCGTCGCCGGTGAGCACCTCGCGGGCCAGACCGGGCGACCGGCCGGCGGCCAGGCGCTGGGCGTACGCCGTGGGGTGTTTGACGTTCCACCAGCGCACGCCGCCGACGTGGCTGTGCGCCCCCGGCCCGAGGCCCCACCAGTCGCCGCCGGTCCAGTAGAGCAGGTTGTGCCGGCAGCGGGCAGCCGGCGTACGGGCCCAGTTGGAGACCTCGTACCAGGAAAAACCGGCCGCGTCGAGGGTGGCCTCGGCGGCCAGGTAGCGGTCCGCCGCGACGTCGTCATCGGGGTACGGCAGCTCGCCGCGACGCATCCGGGCGGCCAGCCGGGTGCCGTCTTCGACGATCAGGGCGTACGCGCTGACGTGATCCACTCCCGCGGCCACGACCTCATCCAGTGAGGCGGCGAAGTCCTCGGCCCGCTCCCCCGGCGTACCGTAGATCAGGTCCAGGTTGACATGGTCGAACCCGGCGTCGCGGGCCTCCAGCGCAGCGGCCGTCGCGCGGCCGGCGCTGTGTCGGCGGTCGAGCACGGCGAGCACCCCCGGCGCCGCCGACTGCATGCCCAGCGAGATCCGGGTGTAGCCGGCGGCCCGCAGTTCCTTCAGCGAAGCCGGCGTGACCGACTCCGGGTTGGCCTCGGTGGTCACCTCCGCGTCGCCGGCCAGCCCCCAGGTCCGGTCGATGGCGTCGAGGAGGCGAGCCAGGTCGTCGGCGGGCAGCAGGGTGGGGGTGCCACCGCCGACGAAGACGGTGTCCACCCGGCCCGGTGGCGTGTCGTCCAGCACCCGCGCGGCGAGTGCCAGCTCGGCCAGCACGGTGTCGACATAGCTGTCCCGGCTTCCCCCGCCGCCCAACTCGTCGGCGGTGTACGTGTTGAAGTCGCAGTAGCCGCAACGGCTGGCGCAGAAGGGCACGTGCACGTACACGCCGAAACCGCGCTCGCCGACGGCGGCGCGGGCGGACACGGGCAGCGACCCGTCGGTGGGGACTGGTTCGCCTGCTGGAAGCACACCGGGCATGGCCACTAGTGTGCCGTGATATGACCTCTCCCGACGCGCTCGTGCGGGTCGCCACCAGTCATGGGGTGACCACCCTCACCCTGGACAGCCCGCACAACCGCAACGCGCTCTCCACCCCGTTGATGACGGAGCTGCTGGCCGGGCTGGCTGCCGCGGTCGCCGACGAAGCGGTCCGGGTGATCGTGCTGGACCACACCGGTCCGATCTTCTGTTCCGGGGCGGACCTGACAGAGACAGCGGCGGCGTACGCCAGCGGCACGATGCCAGCCCGGATGCTGGGTGACGTGCTCGCGGCGCTCCACGAGTGCCCGAAGCCGGTGCTGGCCCGGGTCGCCGGCCCGGCCCGGGCCGGCGGGCTGGGCCTGATCGCCGCGGCCGACCTGGCGGTCTGCGCCGCCGCGGCCACGTTCGCCTTCACCGAGGTGCGGATCGGGGTGATCCCGGCGGTGATCTCGGCGACGGTGCTGCCCCGGCTGCACCCCCGGGCAGCGGCCGAGCTGTACCTGACCGGTGACACCTTCGACGGCCGGCGGGCCGCCGAAATCGGCCTGGTCACCGCCGCCGTGCCGGCCGACGAGTTGGACGGCGCGGTGCGACGCTACCGCGACGCGCTGGTACGCGGGGCCCCGGCGGCGCTGGCCGGCGCGAAAGCCCTGCTGCGCCGCCCGGCCGCCGCCGACCTGCGCGCCGAGCTGGCGGATCTGACCGCTCTCTCCACCCGGTACTTTCTCTCCGAGGACGGGGTGGAGGGGGTCGCCGCGTTCCGGGAGAAGCGCCCGCCGCGTTGGGTGGTCGAGCTCGACGGGGATGAGTAGCGCCCGGAACGGGGAACCACCGCCGCGCCGTGGGCATCGCGGGCCGGGGTGGAACCAGACGGACGACGGCGTACTGGCCGAACGGGGACGTAGGCTTGGCGGGCCGTCGTACGGGAGGTGTGGGTGCGGACTCGGGCAGTCGTGGCGGGTTGCGTCGTCCTCGTGCTGATCGCGATGATCGGCGTCGTTCTCGGAATGCGGCGAGTCGGCGAGCAGGTGCGCCTGCCGCTGGTCGGCCGAACGTGCACGGTGCAGGCCGATGGCACGGTGACCCTGAACGCGCACCAGATGGCCAACGCGGCGACCATCGCGGCCATCGGCATCCAGCACGAGATGCCGGACCGGGCGGTGGTGGTGGCACTGGCCACCGCGTACCAGGAGTCCGGCCTGCGCAACCTGGCCGGCGGCGACCGTGACTCGGTCGGCCTGTTCCAGCAGCGGCCGAGCCAGGGCTGGGGCAGCCCCGAGGAGATCCGCGACCCCCGGTACGCGGCCGACAAGTTCTACGCGGCGCTGAAGAAGGTGCGCGGCTGGCAGAAGATGCGGGTCACCGACGCCGCGCAGAAGGTGCAACGCTCCGCCTTCCCCGAGGCGTACGAGAAGTGGGCCGACGAGTCGGAGGTGCTCGCCCGGGCCCTGCTCGGCCACGCCACCGGCGCGGTGGTCTGCACCTTCGGCGGGGATCCGGCGATGCGCGGCGAGGCCGCCGCCACCGCCCTGAACCACGGGCTCAAGCTCGACTGGGGGCTGGCGCCCTCGGCCACCACGGCCAGCCTGACCGGCCTGACGGTCGCGGCAGCGAACCAGCGCGAGGGCTGGCGGTACGCGCACTGGCTGGTCGCGCACGCCAACGATCACGGGGTGAAACGCGTCCGCTTCGGCGACCTGGAGTGGACCAACCGGGGCCGCTCGTGGACCCGGGTCGGCGACGGTTCCGACCAGCCCGCCGAGGTGATCGCCGAGGTCTTCGCGGACGCGTGAACCACCCTCGTTGGCATTACCCGCAGTAACCGCAAGAACCGTCTTCTCCCTACAAAGCGGGCAGCAGGGCGACGGAAAGTAACGAGGGGTAGCCGCCTCGCAGCTGCGTGTCGTCATGTCCGTGTGCTGCCCGCAGGGTGCCTGTCGGCGCTCCTTCGGGGGCGTTACGATCGGCTGCCTGTGCCAGAAATGGTTTCACCTCTTGGGGAGGGGTACGACGTGGCCTTCGACTACGGCGACCGGACCGGCTACGAACCGATCAGCGACGTCGATCGCAAGGAGTTTCATGAGCAGGGCTTTCTCCTGCTGCGCAACGTCCTGACCGAGGACCACCGGGCCGCTCTCGAGGCCGCGGTCGACCGGGTGTACGAGGAGGAGAAGGCCAAGGGCAAGACCACCAAGGACGGCACCCTGCACCTGCTGGGCTTCCTCGATCGGGACGAGCTCTTCGGTGACCTGCTCACCCACCCGATCGCCTTCCCCTACATGTGGGGGCTGGCCGGGTGGAACATCTACTCCCACCACAACCACCTGGACGTCACCCCGCCGGCCCTGGAGCCGGAGAAGCCGTACTGGGGTTGGCACCAGGACGGGTACCGGCAGAACTCCGACCCGGAGACGATGGACCCGAACCTGCCGCGGCCGATGTTCTCGCTGAAGGTCGCCTACGTGCTCTCCGACCTGTCGGAAAAGGGACGGGGCGCGACCAAGGTGATCCCCGGCAGCCACCTGTGGAACTCGCTGCCCCGGCCGGCGGACACCACGGTGCACAACCCGGACCCGGAGGGCACCGTCGAGATCACCGCCAACCCGGGCGACGCCTTCATCTTCGACCGTCGCCAGTGGCACTCGCGGTCGACGAACCTGTCGACGATCACCCGCAAGATGCTCTTCGTCGGCTACACCTATCGGTGGATCCGCCCGCTGGACGAGCTGCACATCGACAAGGACGGCGAGTGGTGGGCCAACCGCACGCCGGTGCAGCGCCAGCTCTGCGGTGAGGGCACCCACACCGCGAACTACTGGGGCATCAACTGGGACGGCTACATCGACGACGAGATCCCGCTCCGCAAGGAGCTGAAGCAGCGCGGTCTTCTCAACCGCAACATCCCCTGGCTCCGCTGAGCATGTAAGGAAGGGCCCCTTATTAACGCCTGGCGTAGTAAAAGGGGCCCTTTTTAACACCGCACGCCCGCACCGGGGCGTACACACGAAAGGCGCCCGACCTGAACGTCGGGCGCCTTTTTGAGATCAGCTGTTACCGGTGGGTGACCCCCCGACGGCTGCGGCCCACCCCGGCGACCAGCGCGACCGCGACGGCGGCCAACAGCACCTGGAGCATCAGCTCCCGCCAGTCGATGCCGGCGGTCTCGGCGAAGCCGGAGGCGCGGGCGATCACGGTGCCCAGCAGCGCGGCGCCGACACCGATGAGCATGTGCAGCCACATCGGCATGTCCTGCCGTCCTGGTACCACCAGACGGCCCAGCGCGCCGACGATCAGACCGACGATCAGTGCGGTGATGATTCCCCAGACGGTGAGCTCCATGTCGCTCTCCTTCACAAAAGAAGTTCCACAATTCGTGGCTCTGCTGTCGTGACCGATTAATGCCCGACCCGCTAACTCCCCAAACCGACTTTCCCGGCGGCACGCCACGTCGGGGTCGAGATAGCCCAACGGATCCGAGACACCGCAGAACATGCCGCACCAGGCCCACAAGGTCCGTCCCGGCCCGAACGCGTTCGCCCGGCGGTACGTTCAGCCGCCGCAGCCGAACCACCACCTCGCCGCGCTCACGACGGGAAATATGCCAACCGGCGCCCGACCAGGTACGGCCGGGCGCCGGCGAGGCGGATGCGGTTACCGGTGGGTGATACCGCGGCGGCGACTTCCCACGCCGGCGACCAGGGCCACCGCGATCGCGGCCAGCGCGACCTGCACCGCGAGCTCGGCCCAGTCGACACCCGCGGTAACCGTGGCGATGCCCATCGCGCGGGCGAGCACCGTACCGAGCAGCGCCGCACCGACGCCGATGAGCATGTGCAGCCAGATCGGCATGTCCTGCCGGCCTGGTACCACCAGACGGCCCAGCGCGCCGACGATCAGACCGACGATCAGCGCGGTGATGATGCCCCAGACGGTGAGCTCCATTGTCGCTCTCCTAACCGGAAGATGTCATTCTGCGGGGGTTCCTGTCGTGCCGATTCAGTTCCCTCGGCACCGAAATCCCAAACCGCCCATGGCACCACGTCACTTCTTTCCCGACGACTTGCCGTCGCCGGAGTCGGAGGAGAGTGCGGCGATGAAGGCCTCCTGCGGGACCTCCACCCGGCCCACCATCTTCATCCGCCTCTTGCCTTCCTTCTGCTTTTCCAGCAGCTTGCGCTTGCGGCTGATGTCACCGCCGTAGCACTTGGCGAGCACGTCCTTGCGGATTGCCCGGATGGTCTCCCGGGCGATCACCCGGCTGCCGATGGCCGCCTGGATCGGCACCTCGAACTGCTGGCGCGGGATCAGGTTGCGCAGCTTCGCCGCGATGGTGGTGCCGTAGGTGTACGCCTTCTCCTTGTGCACGATGGCGCTGAACGCGTCCACCGGCTCGCCGTGCAGCAGGATGTCGACCTTCACCAGGTCGGACGCCTGCTCGCCGGAGGGCTCGTAGTCCAGCGAGGCGTAGCCCTTGGTACGACTCTTGAGCTGGTCGAAGAAGTCGAAAATGATCTCGGCCAGCGGCAGCGTGTAGCGCAGTTCCACCCGGTCGGCGGAGAGGTAGTCCATGCCGAGCAGGCTGCCCCGCCGACCCTGGCACAGCTCCATCACCGCGCCGACGAAATCGGTGGGGGTGAGTACGGTGGCCCGCACCACCGGCTCGTACACCTCGGCGATCTTGCCGGTCGGGTACTCGCTCGGGTTGGTGACCACGACCTCCTCGCCGTCCTCGGAGATGGCCCGGTAGACCACGTTCGGCGCGGTCGAGATCAGGTCCAGGTTGAACTCCCGCTCCAGCCGCTCCCGGATGATCTCCAGGTGCAGCAGGCCGAGGAAGCCGCAGCGGAACCCGAAGCCGAGCGCGCCCGAGGTTTCCGGCTCGTACGTCAGCGCGGCGTCGTTGAGCTTGAGCTTGTCCAGCGCGTCGCGCAGCACCGGGTAGTCCGACCCGTCGATCGGGTACAGGCCGGAGTAGACCATCGGCTTCGGGTCCTTGTAACCGCCGAGCGGCTCGGGGGCCGGCCGGTTGTTGATGGTGACGGTGTCGCCGACCCGGGACTGCCGGACGTCCTTCACACCGGTGATCAGATAGCCGACCTCGCCGACGCCGAGCGCGTCGGCCTTCACCATCTCCGGCGAGATGACCCCGATCTCCAGCAGTTCGTGGACCGCGCCGGTGGACATCATCTTGATCCGGTCCCGGGCGTTGATCTGCCCGTCGACGACCCGGACATAGGTGACCACGCCCCGGTAGACGTCGTACACCGAGTCGAAGATCATTGCCCGGGCCGGCGCGGCGGCGTCGCCGACGGGCGGGACGAACTGCCGGACGATCTCGTCGAGCAGGTGCGGCACCCCCTCGCCGGTCTTGCCGGAGACCTTGATGCAGTCCGCCGGATCACCGCCGATCAGGTGGGCCAACTCCTCGGCGTACTTCTCCGGCTGGGCGGCCGGCAGGTCGATCTTGTTGAGCACCGGGATGACGTGCAGGTCGTTCTCGAGCGCGAGGTAGAGGTTCGCCAGCGTCTGCGCCTCGATGCCCTGGGCCGCGTCGACCAGCAGGATGGCGCCCTCGCAGGCGGCCAGCGAGCGGGACACCTCGTAGGTGAAGTCGACGTGGCCCGGAGTGTCGATCATGTTCAGCACGGCCTGCTCGCCGGCCCGCTCGCCGTCGCGGATGATCCACGGCATCCGGACGGCCTGGCTCTTGATGGTGATGCCGCGCTCACGCTCGATGTCCATCCGGTCGAGGTACTGCGCGCGCATCTGGCGCGGATCGACCACGCCGGTGAGCTGCAACATCCGGTCGGCCAGGGTTGACTTCCCGTGGTCGATGTGGGCGATGATGCAGAAGTTCCTGATCCGCGCCAGGTCGGTGGCACCAGGAGCGTTCGCGCCGGGATCGAGCGTCGGTGGCACAGCGGTCCGTTCTGGTCGGCTGACGGTGAGCGGGCCGGCGTGGGCCGGCCTGCTCTATGCTCCCACGTCCCCGGCGAGCGTCGGCCAGGCGTCCGTCACTCCTGGGGCGGTCACATCTCGGGTGGTCACTCTGGGGCCGTCACTCTGCGGACGGTTACTCCTGGGGCGGTTCGACGAAGAGGGCGGCGAGCCGCGGCAGCCGGCGCCGGGCCTCGTCGGGGTCGTCGAAGTCCCAGAAGTCGTTGAGGTCCGGTTCCGGGCTCGCCGGCCGGTCCACCGGGAGGTCGGTCGCGGTCGTCCGGCGGTACGCGTCCCACGGCACGGCCAGCATGTCGGCGCACTCGAACTCCTCGCCGCTGAGCGAGGCGGCCCGCACCCGGGGCAGTTCGGCGAGCGAGTCCGGCTCGGCGACCGCCCGGGCGAAAACCGCCCGGCCCTGCGTCATCAGCCAGCCACGGAAGTACTCGAACCCGTCGTCGGAGGCACCCCCGTTGATCAAGTACGCGGCACCCCAGAGATCGACCCGGTAGGAGGCGGCCAGGACCCGCTGCTGGTGGCGGGCGTACCCGACGATCTCCTCGGGTTCACGGGCGGCGAGCAGCGCGACGGCCCGGGCGGCGACGGCACCGGGCTCGCCCCCACCGGCGCGGGCCCGCTCGATCAGCTGCCAGAAGTCGTCGGTCCTCATGGGCTGGCAGTCTGGCAGACGTCGGGCAGCATGGTCTGGTGAGTTGGTCCCCGCCGCCCGTGCCGTACCACGCGACCGCCCGGCGGCCGGCGTGGCACACGCTGCCGGCGGCGGTGCGCTCGGCGGTGTCGGCCCGGCTCGGCTCGGCGGTGGTCGGGGCCCGCGTTGCCGGCGCCGGTTTCACCCGGGGATTCGCCGCGGTCCTGGGCACCGCCGACGGGGGCAAGGCGTTCGTCAAGGCCGCGCCCCACGCCGAGCAACCGCATCTGGTCGACTGGTACGCCCGAGAGGCGGCGATCCTGACCCGGTTGCCCTCCGGGCTGCCGGTTCCCCGGCTGCGCTGGGCCCTTTGGGAGGCGGGCTGGTACGCGCTCTGCTTGGACCCGGTCGACGGTCACACCCCCCGGTTGCCCTGGGATCCGGCCGAGTTGGACGCCACCCTCGTCGGCTACGCCGACATCGCCGCCGCGCTCGCCGACCCACCGGCCGAGCTGGTCGCCCTCGGGCTGCCCCGGCTCGCGGACCTCGCCCGCGACGACATCCTCTGGTGGGGCGAGGTCGCTGCCGGCCGGGAACCACCGCCGCCGCTGCCCGGCCCGGATCGGGGACGGCTCGACGAGCTGGTCGCGCTGGAGTCGCGCCTGCCCGGGTACGCCGCCGGGGCGGCCGGCCTGACCCATGGCGACCTTCGGGTGGACAACGTGCTGATCGACTCCGCCGGTGCCCCCTGGTTCTGCGACTGGACGTGGCTCTGCCACGGGCCCGCCTGGTTCGACCTGGTCGGCCTGCTGATCACCGGGTACGCCAGCGGGCTGGACGTCGACGCCCGCTTCGCCGCCCATCCGGCCGCCACCGACGCGCCCGACGACGCGCTCGACGTGGCCCTGGCCGCCCTGGCCGGATACCATCTCACCGCCGCGGCGTCCGCACCGCCGACCGCGTCGCAGCACCTGCCGGCGCACCAGCGGTGGACCGGCGAACAGGCGCTCGGCTGGCTGGCCCGCCGCCAAGGCTGGACCTGAGCCGACCGGCGCGTCCTGCCCGACCACGGCCACGACGAGCCGGGGGTGCCATTTTGGCCCGTCCGGGGCGACCTGGTAACCTGGCTCTTCGCGTAGCGATGACGCATGCTCGTCGTGCGCACAAGCTGACCAACCCGAGCTATCAAGACGAGGCTGTCGCGTGGCGAACATCAAGTCCCAGATCAAGCGCAACCGGCAGAACGAGAAGCGCCGGCTGCGTAACAAGTCGGTCAAGTCGTCGCTGAAGACCGCCATCCGCAAGTTCAACGAGGCCGCCGAGGCCGGTGACCTGGAGAAGGCCACCATCCTCATGCGGGACGCCTCGCGCAAGCTGGACAAGGCGGCCAGCAAGGGCGTCATCCACGCCAACCAGGCCGCGAACCGCAAGTCGGCGATCGCCAAGCGGGTCGAATCCTTCTCCGCCTGAGCCTGGGACGCGAGACAAGACCTGACGACAGCCCCGGGCATCGCCCGGGGCTGTCGCACGTCGCGTAACCGGACGCTGTACGTCTGCGGATCTGTCGGGCGCTGATCGCCTCCGGCTTTACCGGACGCGGATCGCCTCCGGCGGCGTCACCTGGCGCTGATCGCCTGCGGCGAAAGCCTGGTCAGGAGCCCGGGTCGGCGGTAGGCGGCCCGCTCTGATCGGGATCGGCCGCGCCGGGCAGCGCGGCGCGGGACTGCGGATCGGATATCTCGGCTCGCGTCGTTTCCACCGAATCCGCGCCGATCACCACGCCGGTCACGCGGCGCGGCAGCCAGTCGACACGCACCCGCCCGACGACCGGTTCCATCTGCCGCCGGAACCGGTCCCGCTCCTGCTCGGGTACTGCCTCGGCCGAACGGACCACCGCGGCGGCCACCAGGTCGTTGAGTTTGACCATGACGGCCACCGCCGCCGGCAGCACCAGCACCGCCCACCATTTCACCAACTCGGCGAGGACGAGCAGGGTCGCCAACGCGATCGTCCCCTCGAAGAACACGAAGCAGAGCACCCCGCCCGGATTGACGAAGCGCAGCCCGAGCATCCGGGCGTAGAGCGGACGGTAGCGCTCCTCCTCGGCCGGGATCGTGGCCCACGAGCCACGAAGGGCTCCGCTCACCTGGTGCCACCCTGTCGCGCGGCGGCCACCGAGAAGACCGCCTTCTCCAACGCGTACGCCCGGTCGTCGGAGCCGCCCTTGACCGCCGCGTTGCACTCGGCCGCCGCCTGCATGGCCCGGACCAGTCCGTCGGGCGTCCAGCCGCGCGCCTGCCGTTGCGCCCGTTCGACCTTCCACGGCGGCATGCCCAGGCTGCTCGCCAGCTGGTAGGGGCTGCCTCGGCCGGCCGAGGCGACCCTCGCCACGGTGCGTACCCCGTCGGCGAGTGCGTCGGCGATCGGCACCGGATCCACCCCCACGTGCAGCGCCCAGCGCAGCGCCTCCAGCGCGCCCGGAAGGTCACCGACCATGGTGGCATCGGCCACGGTGAAGCCGCTCACCTCCACTCGGCCCCGGTAGTAGCGGGCCACCGTGTCGGCACCGATCCGGCCGTCGGTGTCGGCGATCAACTGTGAGCAGGCCGCCGCGAGTTCCCGCAGGTCGTTGCCGACTGCCGCGATCAGCGCCTCGGCGGCGTCGTCGGTGCACCGCGCGCCCGCTCGGCGAAACTCGTCGCGCACAAAGGCCACCCGGTCCCGGTGCCCCTTGAGCTTTGCCGCGGGCAGCACCCGGGCACCGGCAGACTTCAGCCCGTCGGCGAACGCCTTGCCCTTGGCGGCGCCGAGGTGCTGCACCACGAGTTGCACGTCCGGGTCGGGATTCTTCGCGTACGCCAGCAGGGCGGCGACCAGATCCTTGCGGGCGTCCTGGCCGGACCGCAGCACCAGCACCCGTCGCCCGCCGAACAGCGACGGGCTGAGCATCTCGTCGATCTCGCCGACGGTGAGCTGGCCTGCGGCGTACTCCCGCACATCGACGTCCGGGTCGGCGGCTCGGGCGGCGGCCACGGTTTCGGCCACCGCACGCGTGGCGAGCAGCTCCTCGTCGCCGAGGACGAGCACAATAGGAGCGGCACTGGCGGCGGTCACGCCGCCCATATTCGCACGCTCGGCGACCTGGTCCAGCCCGGTCGTCCGCACTGCGCAGGCGGACTCCGCACACAGTGCAAATCCAGACATCTACCTCTTTTCGTCTTAAACCAGGATCGATTCATGGTTTGGACCGCCTCAGGTCGACCCCACCGGTCACCACCGCCAGGCCGGACGGCCCGACCAGCGCCGCGATATCCCCGTCGACGTCGGTACGCAGCACCCGCGCACCGTTGCGGGACAGCCGGGCCAGCACCGCCTCGCTGGGATGGCCGTAGGTGTTGCCCGCCCCCACCGGCACCAGCGCCACCGCCGGCCGGACCGCGTCCAGAAAGGTCGGATCCTGATACGCCGAACCGTGGTGAGCCACCTTCAGCACGTCCGCCCGCAACCCGCCCGGCGGCAACCGCTCCCGTAGCTCCCGCTGCAACTCGGTTTCGGCGTCCCCGGTGAGCAGGATCCGCACCCCACCCACGGTGGCCAGCAGCACCAGCGAGTTGTTGTTCGGATCCGATCTGGTGCCGCGCATCGGGTACGGCGGGCCGAGGACCACCAGGTCGACCAGGCCGGCCCGGTAGCGCCAGCCGGCCGGAGCGGCCACTGATGGGGAGCCGTGGGTGGCGGCGGTGGTGTGCACCAGGTCGCGCCCGATCGCTGGCTCCGGCCACTGCGGGGTGAGCACCATGTCCACCCGCCGGCCGCGGAAGACCCCGGCCACCCCTGCGGTGTGGTCCACATGGAAGTGGCTGATCACCAGGAGCGGCACCCGACGTACGTCGAGCCGGCGCAGGCAGGCGTCCGCCGCCCCCGGATCCGGACCGGCGTCGATCACGACGGCCCGGCCGGCCGCCACCGGCAACACCACGGTGTCGCCCTGGCCCACGGCACAGACGGCGATGACCCAGCCGCTCGGTGGCCAGCCGGGCGCGAGCACCCGCACCGGCACGGCGCCGAGCACCACCGCGAGGGCCAGCACCACCACCAGCCGACGCACCACCGGCCGCCGGGCTGCCACCAGGAGCGCCACGGTCAGCCCGGCCAGCAACAGGGCCCCGAACACCCCGTCCGGCCAGGGCAGGTTGCCCGCCGGCACCCGGGCACCGTACCGGGCGACCAGCACCAGCCACCACGCCGGCCAGTGCGCCACCCAGGCCGCCAGCTCGGCACCGACCGGCCAGAGCGGCGACACGGTCGCGGCCACCACACCCAGCACGGTGGCCGGAGCGATCGCCGGCACCACGAGGAGGTTGGCCGGCACGGCGACCAGGCTGACCGTCCCCGACAGACCCGCGATCACCGGTGAGCAGGCCACCTGCGCGGCGGCCGGCACCGCGAGGGCCTCGGCCGCACCCGGAGGTACGCCCCGCCGGCGCAGGCCGTCCCGCCAGCGCGGCGCGAGCAGCAGCAGGCCACCGGTGGCGAGCACGGAGAGCGCGAAACCGGCGTCACCGGCCAGGTCAGGATCGACCAGCACCAGCACCGCCACCGCGGCGGCCAGGGCCGGCACCGCGGCCCGGGGCCGACCAGCAGCCAGGGCGGCGAGCCCGATCGTGCCCATGGTGGCCGCCCGGACCACACTCGGCGACGGCCGGACCAGGATGACGAAGCCCACCAGGGCCACCCCGCACAGCCCGGCGGCCAGGACCGGACCGGCGCGCGCCCAGCGAGCCAGCAGCAGCACCGCTCCGACGATGATGGCGACATTGGAACCGGACACAGCATTCAGATGGGTCATCCCGGTGGCCCGGAACTCCTCCTCCACCGTGTCGGGCAACTCGCTGGTGTCCCCGACGACCAGGCCGGGCAGCAGGCCACCCGGCTCGTCGGGCAACGGCGCGCAGGCTTGTTGCAGACCGGCGCGGAGTCGGCCGGCGACCCGCTGCAGGGCCGACGGAGATCCGATCCGGACGGGTGGGCCGGTGGCGGTGAGCACGGCGCCGGTAAGGTCGCCGCCGCGCGGTTCCGCCAGCCGTCCCTCGGCCGTGAGCCGTTGCCCGGGCAGCAGTCCGCGCCAGGCCGGATCGTCGGCGAGCACCAGCACCCGGGCCGGCACGGTGAGCCGCTGCCCCGCCGGGTCGTGAACGGTCACCAACCTGGCCCGCACCAGCAGGGTCGGCGGACGGCCCACGATGCCACCGCGTACCGCCCGAGGATCGTCCCGGACGACCAGATCGGCGGTGACCCGGGCACCTTCGTCGACCAGGGTGCGCAGCGGTGCGGCGTCGCGTACGGCCAGCCGGGACGAGGTGGCCACCCCGCCGCAGACCACACCGATCAGGGCCGCCACCACGATCCAGCCGTAGCGGCGGGCGAGCACGCCGGGACGGCCGACGACCCCGAGCAGGTGCAGCGCCGCCAGTACGGCGAGACCCGCCGCCACGACGGCCACCAACAGCGTACGCCGGGCGTCGAGATGCAGCCCGGCCAGCGCAGTGAGCCACGCGGCCACGGCCAGCCCGGCCAGCCGGAGATCGGGCGGTGCGCCACCGCCCGGGACACCGATGGCCTCAGCCGCCCTGATCGCGGGTCCACCGTCCGCCCGCACCGTGCCGGCGAGCGTTCCCGTCGGCCCGCTGCTCTCCTTCACACCGTCACCAGGTCCTTGAGCTGCTCGTACCGCGCGTCGCCGATGCCGCTGACCTGGCGCAGGTCGCCGACGGACCGGAACCCACCGTGCTGGTCGCGGTGCTCGATGATGCGCCGGGCGAGCACCGGCCCCACCCCGGGGAGCGTCTCGAGCTGAGCCGAGGTGGCGGTGTTCAGGTTGACCCGACCTCCGGCGGCGGGATCGCCGCCCGGCGCCGCACCACCGGGCGGCAGCGCCCCCGGCGGTGGGGTGGGTGCCGCCACGCCGACCAGGATCAGCTCGCCGTCGGCGACCTTCCGGGCCGGATTCAACATCGCCACGTCCACCCCGGGCAGCGCCCCGCCGGCCGCCTCGACGGCGTCGGCGACCCGCGCTCCGGCCGGCACCCGGACCAGCCCGGGACGGCGGACCTTGCCGGCGACGGCGACCACCAGTTGCCCGGTCGGCGTGGCCGCAGGATCGGCGCCGCCCGGGCCCGCCGAACCGTCACCGGCCGGGCCCGCCGGGTCCGGGACGGCGACGTCGGTCGCGGCGACGACCGGCTCCACCTGAGGCCGGGACCGCCAGGCCCAGACGGCGGCGACGAGCACCACCAGGACGGCGACCGCTGCCAGCGCCCGCACACCCCGCCGGCCCGGGTCGAACGCTCCCGGCCCCGGCAACCGGGAACCCGGCGCCTCCGGCACCGGCTCGATCTCCACCGGCTGCGACCCGTCGGTCCGGACGGGTGAATCCGGTCGCGGCCCGGCGGCACGGGCCGGCTCGGGCGCTTCCGTCGCCGATCGCGGGCCGTCGTCGGCGTGGATCGGCAACAACACGGTCGGCCAGTCCACCCGAGACGGTTCCGGCCAGGACGGCGGCTCCGGGACGGCAGACGGCATCGGTCGTACGTCCGCACCGCTCGTCGGAACACCCGCCAGCAAGCGCCGAAGGCGTTCCCGAACCACCATCTCCTCGTCGTTGGACACGGCGCGAGGTTAGAGCGGCGAGGTCGTCTCCTGCTGGCGGGCAGTGCCCGATCTGTGGACAGTCAGTGAACTGTGGACAACGCCCTGATCATGCCCACCATGTGCTAAAGGCTCGGCGTGAGCGGCGAGTCCTCAGCGGGATTCCGGGTCGAGGCCGAGCGCCGCACGGCCGGACCGCGTTGGATCGGATGCCGTGCCGTCCGTACTCCACCGCCAGCGCCCGGGTGAGCCCCTCGACGGCGGCCTTGGCGGTGGCGTACGGCAGGCAACCGGGCACCGGACGGCTGGCCTGGTGGGAGGAGACGTTCACCACGGCGCCGGCGGTTCCGGCGGCGAGAAAGCGGCGTACCGCGGTGGCAGCGCCGACCACGGCGGGCCGCAGGTTGCGCGTGATCAGGTCGACGACCTCGCCGACCGGGGCGTCGTGCACGGAAGCGTCGCGGAACACCGCGGCGTTGTTGACCCAGCCGGTGAGCGGGCCGGACCGTTCCGCCAAATCGGCGGCGCGGGCCGCGACACCCTCGTCGGCGGCGTCACCGACCACCGCCACCAGTCGTCCGGCCTCGGCGTGGCCCTGGACCCAGAACATCGCCTCCGGATCGCGCTCGACCACCACCACGGTCCCGCCATCGGCGAGCAGCCGCTCGACGATCCCCCGGCCGACCCCGCGCCCGCCCCCGGTCACGACACAGGACACCCGCACGCACCTCCCCCTCGACAGGCCCCGCCCGCACGAGCATCCTCGCCCGGCGGGGATGGAACGGTCCACCATCAAGAGCGGCGGTGGATGACCACGCAGGCCAGGCCAGGGCCGGCGTGGGCGGCGACGGCCGCGCCCGCCTCGGAGACGTACGTTTCGTGCAGCCGGTCACCGAGCCGGGTGGCCAGCGCGCCGAGCAGTTGCTCGGCCCGTTGCGGCGCGGCGAAGTGGTGCACGGCGAGGTCCACCGGCGCTTCGTCGGCCGCCTCGACGGCCAGGTCGACCAGTCGAGCGATGCCCCGGCTGGCGGTACGCACCTTGTCCCTCAGCACGATGGCACCGTCGGGCATGTGCAGGATCGGCTTGACCGAGAGCGCGGTGCCGAGCAGGGCCTCGGCCGCGTTGATCCGGCCTCCCCGGCGGAGAAACTCCAGCGTGTCGACGTAGAAGAAGATCGTGGTACGCGCGATCGCGTCGACAGCGGCGGCCCGTACGCCAGCCAGGTCGGCGCCGTCGGCGGCGGCCCGGGCCGCCGCGATGACCGGGAAGCCGAGGCCCATCCCACAGGATCGGCTGTCCACCACCCGCACCCGGTCACCGAGCTGGGCCGCGGCCAGCTCGGCGGCCTCGACCGTGCCGGACAGACCGGCGGACAGGTGCACCGAAACCACCCCGTCGGCCCCGGCGTCCAGCAGTTCACGGTACGTCCGGACGAACTGCTCTGGCGATGGACGGGAGGTGCTCACCGTCACCCGCCGGACGCCCAGCGCGCGGGTGGCGTCCGCCGGAAAAATCTCCACCCCCTCCAGTCCCTCGGCACCGTTGAGCACCACGGTCAGCGGCACCACGGTCAGCCGGTACGCCGGCACGAGCTCGGGTGGAAGGTAGGCGGTGGAGTCGGTGACGACCGCGACGGGCATGCCCGGCACGGTAGCCGATGCGGCCGGTGCAGCCGACACCTGTTAAAAAGGGGCCCTTTCTCTACCTGAGGCGTTAAAAGGGGGCCCTTCCTTACCCGGTCGGGCCTACGTTGTGGGCGCGCAGGTGCCAGCCGCGTTCGGCGTCGTGGCGCAGCTCGGTCCAGTGGCAGTTGCTCAGCGAGCCGATGGTGCGTAGCACGGCGTGCTCCCAGCCGAGCAGGTGCCCGCAGCCCTGCCGGGCGGCACCACCGTGGGTGGCGATCACGATCGTGCCGCCGGGTACCTCGTCGGCGACCTCCTGCAACGCGGTGCCGATCCGCTTGCCCAGCTCGTCCAACGGTTCGATGCCCGCTCCCGGGTCGGGGTCGCCGGCCCGCCAGCGCGCGTACTCGTCGGGGAACCGCTCGGCGATCTCGGTGAGCAGAAGGCCCTGCCAGCGGCCGAAGTGGCGTTCGCGCAGCCGGGCGTCGGAGCGCACCGGCAGACCGGCCAGCGCGGCCAGTGCGGCGGCGGTGTCCGCCGCGCGGCTCAGGTCGCTGGCGACGATGGCGTCCGGCCGCATCGCGGCGAGCAGCGGCGCGGCGGCTCGCGCCTGCTCCCGGCCGAGGTCGTTCAGCGGCGCGTCGGACTGCCCCTGGACTCTGCTAGCGGCGTTCCAGTCGGTGTTGCCGTGCCGCCAGATGATCAGGCGGGTCACTCGCCTGATCCGGCGGCAGCCTCTGCGCGAGCCAGGTCCCGGTCGTCGAAAGGAACGGTCGGGCAGTCCTTCCAGAGCCGGTCGAGCGCGTAGAACTCGCGTTCCTCGGTGTGCTGGACGTGCACGACGATGTCGACGTAATCGAGCAGCACCCAGCGCCCGCCGCGTTCGCCCTCGCGCCGGACCGGCTTCGCCTTCTCCGGCAGGTTGAGCAGGGCCTCCTCGATGGCGTCGACGATGGCCAGCACCTGGCGCTCGTTCGGGGCCGCGGCGAGCAGGAACGCGTCGGTGATGGCGAGCTGGTCACCCACGTCGATGATGACGATGTCCTGAGCCTTTTTGTCGGCTGCCGCCTGGGCGGCGGTGATCGCCAGCTCGTGAGCGCGTTCGGAAACTGTCACCGTTCTCCTTCGATCAACCGTGCGATGCTTCCCAGCCTCTCACACGGGCCGGATCCGCGGCCCATCGGTTTTCGCCGAAAACCGTGATGGAGCGGTCGAATCACGCCCGATAGAGGCGTCTCTTCGCGATGTACTGCACCACACCGTCGGGCACCAGGTACCACAGCGGCGCGCCGCGGGCGACCCGCGCCCGGCAGTCGGTGGACGAGATCGCCATTGCCGGCACCTGCACCAGGCTGACCGTGTCGGCCGGCAGGTGGGCATCGGACAGCTCGAAGCCGGGCCGGGTCACCCCGATGAAGTGGGCCAGCTCGAAGATCTCGGTCAGGTCCTTCCAGCTGAGGATCTTCTCCAACGCGTCCGCGCCGGTGATGAAGAACAGCTGGGACTTCGGCCCGTAGACCTCGTGCAGGTCGCGCAGGGTGTCGACGGTGTAGGTCGGGCCGCCTCGGTCGATGTCCACCCTACTGACCTGGAAACGCGGGTTGGAGGCGGTGGCGATCACCGTCATGAGGTACCGGTCCTCGGCCGAACTGACCGGCACGTCCGCCTTCTGCCACGGCTGCCCTGTCGGCACGAAGATCACTTCGTCGAGCCCGAACCGGTCCGCGACCTCGCTCGCCGCCACGAGGTGCCCGTGATGAATCGGGTCGAAGGTACCGCCCATGATCCCGATCCGCCGGATGTCGTCCGCCACCCCATGATCCTAGAACCCGCCCCGAAGGGAGCCGGCACCCTCGCCACCGCCCGGCCGGCGGGTACTCAGGCGATCATGGCGGCCACCGCCGTCCGGGCCAGCAGAGCGCGGCGCAGGTCGTCGTCGGCGTCGGTGACCACCCGACGCAGGCCGGGCGTGAGGTCGTCGCGGGACAGCAGCGCCGCGGCCGCCTCCCGGGTGGGCTGCGCGACGGCGTAGCGGGGGAAGGCCAGGGTGGCCACCTCGTCGGCCACCCAGGGCGTACGCAGCCGCGCGGCGGCCGGCATGTCGGTGAAGTACCGCTGGACGTAGTCGGCGGTCAACCCTCCCTGCTCGGGTTGCCAGAAACCGGCGGCGGTGGCCTCGACCAGCCGGTTGGACAGCTCGGTGCGGGACACGATGATCTCCCACGCTGCCTGTTTGGCCGCCGGGTCGGGCAGCGCCGCCCGGCATCTGGCGGCGCGCTCCGCGCCGGCGGCGCTCGGGTCCGCCGCCGCCTCCGCCGCGATCTCGGCCGCACCAGCCGCGCCCAGCACCACCAGCCGGGCCAGGATCGCCCAGCGCAGCTCGACGTCGACCGCCAGCCCCGCCGGCACGTCCCGGCCGGCGAGCCAGCCGGCGAGCAGGTCGGTATCGGTGGCCGCGGCGATCAGGCCGCGGGCCGCGGCCAACTGCAACGACTTACCGGGCGCGGCGCCGTCGAGCAACCGCCGACAGGCCCCGGCGAGCACGGCCAGAGCGGCCTGCCGCGCCGCCGGGTCGAGGTAGCGGTCGACCAGCGACCGGCTCAGGGCCAGCACGTCCTCGGCGATGATCACCTCGGTCTCGGCCGGCAGTGCCGCCGAGATCAGCTCCACCACCGCGCCCACCGGCCGCTCACCGTCGGTCGCCGCGTCCAACGCCTCGCCCCACAGCAGCGCCCGGGCCAACGGGTCGGCCAGGCGGGGCAGCAGCAGCGGCACCGCGTCGGCCGAGGCGGGATCGAGCCGGATCTTGGCGAAGGTCAGGTCGCCGTCGTTGGGCAGCAGGACCGCCGCCGCCGGCTCGCCGGCCAGCCCGGCGAGCAGCGTACGCCCATCGTCGAGCTGCGGATCCAGGTCGATCTCGACGCGCTCGACGGTGCCGTCGACGGCGTACCGGCCGACGCCGATGCGGTGCGGGCGCAGCACCGGGTGCGTGGGCGGCGCGGTCTGCGCGACGGCCACCTCGGTGTACCGGCCCCGGTCGTCCACGGCCACCTCGGCCCGCAGGGTGTTCACCTGGGCGGTGCGCAGCCAGCTCTGCGCCCAGCCGCCGAGGTCCCGGCCACTGGCGGCGGAGAGGCTCGCCAGCAGATCCGCCAGCGTGGCGTTGCCGAACCGGTGCCGGGCGAAATGGTCGTTCAGGCCGGCCAGGAAGGCGTCGTCGCCGAGCCACGCCACCAGCTGCCGCAGCACGCTGGCGCCCTTGGCGTACGAGATGCCGTCGAAGTTGAGCAGCGCCTCGGCGGCGTCGGCCACCTGCTCGGGGGCGACCGGGTGGGTGGAAGGGCGCTGGTCCGCGGCGTATCCCCACGCCTTGCGACGCAGAGCGAAGGTCGTCCACGCCCCACCGAACCGGGTCGCCTCGGCGGTGACCCGGGTGCCCAGGTACTCCGCGAACGACTCGTTCAGCCACAGGTCGTCCCACCAGCGCATGGTGACCAGGTCACCGAACCACATGTGCGCCATCTCGTGGGCGATGGTGGTGGCCCGCAGCTCACGCTGGCTGTCGGTGACCGCCGACCGGAAGACGTAGTCGTCGCGGAAGGTGACCAGCCCCGGATTTTCCATGGCCCCGGCGTTGAACTCCGGCACGAACGCCTGGTCGTACTTGCCGAACGGGTAGCGCTCGTCGAAGAGCTGGTGGAAGCGGTCCAGGCACTGCTTCGTGACGGTGAAGATCTCCTCCGCGTCGGCGTCCAGGTGCTCGGCGAGCGAACGCCGACAGTAGAGCCCGAGCGGGATGCCGTCATGGCTGTCGTGGCGGACGTGCCAGGGGCCGGCGATCAGGGTGAAGAGGTACGTCGCGATCGGCAGGGTGGGCGCGAACTCCCAACGCCCCGGGCTCGGGTTGGCCGCCAGCCTGCCGTTGGCCGCGACCGTCCAGTGTCGCGGTGCGGTGACCGAGAGGGTGACCGGCGCCTTCAGGTCGGGCTGGTCGAAGGCGGCGAAGATGCGCTGCACCTCGTCCAGGAAGGACATTGCGTAAAGGTACGTCTCACCGTCGGCCGGATCGACGAACCGGTGCATCCCCTCGCCGCCGTTGGTGTACGCCATTTCCGCCTCGACGGTCAGCGTGTTCTCCTCGGCCAGGCCGGTCAGCGGCAGCCGGTTGTCGTGCAGCGCGGCGGGGTCGACGTCGGCGCCGTTGAGGCGTACCGCCAGCAGTTTCGCGGGCTTGACCTCGACGAAGGTCTCGGTGGCGGTGGCCCGGAACCGGATCGTGACGTGTGAGCGGAACAGCTCCCCGTCCCCGGTGAGGTCGAGGTCCACCTGGTAGGACGTGACAGTGATCGACGCGCCACGCGCGGTCGACTCTGCACGGGTCAAGCTCGGCATCCGCTTATCCTGCCCGATGGGCCGAACAACAGGCCTCCCCAATCCCCCCTGATGCTGGAGGACTTGACCATGACAACGCACCCCAAGGGCGACTTCGACCTCTCCCGGGCGGTCTGGCAGCGGGCCGAGGGCGACACCTCCGAGGCGGCGGTGGAAATTGCCTTCGTCGACGACCTGGTGGGCATGCGCAACTCCGCCGAGCCGGACGGCCCGGTGCTGGTGTTCACCCAGGCCGAGTGGGACGCCTTCGTCGCGGGCGCCCAGGACGGCGAGTTCGACCTGGACTGAGCCTTCCGCCGCCAGCCGTCGGTTGACGGCCCGGGCCGTCAACCTCGGTCACCGTCGCCGTCGCCCCAACCCAGGCCGCCGGGCCCAGGCGCGTGGTGAAACCCGGGATGGTCGGCGACATCGACGCACCGCTCGCCGTCGGGTCCCACCGCACCGCAGAACAGCCGCTCGGCCCGCCGCCAGTTGTCGGCCGGTGAGAGCGCGGACGCGCCGAGCGCCAGCTCGGGTCGCAGCAGGCTCAGTGCCTCGGCGTACCCGACCGCCAGCTCCCTGGCGACGGCCGGATCGGGCGCGGTGAAGCCCAGGTGCGCGGTGAAGAACCGATCGGGTCGAGCAGGCCGGCGCGGCGCCGCGATCAGCGGCGGCTCCGCGCCGCCATGCCCTGCCCCGCTCGTCCACCGTCGCCAGTACGCCGGCCTGTTGTCCCGCATCCGTCCCCTCCCCCGTCTGGGCGCCGTCGCTCGCAGTCAACCAGGTTCGTCGGCTGCCGGGAGGGGCCAGCCGGCGTACGCTCCGCCGGTCAGGCCGGATGCAGCACCGTACGCAGGCAGCCGTCCTGCTTCTTCTCGAAAATCTCGTAGCCCCGCGCGCCCTGCTCCAACGACATCGGATGGGTGGCCAGGTAGCCGGGATCGATCTCGCCGGCGGCGAGCCGGTCCAGCAGCATCGGGATGTACCGCTGCGCGTGCATCTGCCCCATCCGCAGCACCAGGGCCTTGTTCATCGCCGCGCCCAGCGGGAATTTGTCCACCAGTCCGGCGTACACGCCGACGATACTGACCGTGCCACCCTTGCGGGCCGCCATGATCGCCTGGCGGACGGGGATCGGCCGGTCGGTCTGCAGGCGGGCGCTCTGCTTCGCCCGGTCGTACGCGTACGCCGGGCCGACGTCGTGGGATTCCATGCCGACCGCGTCGATGCAGGCGTCAGGTCCGCGGCCGGCGGTCATCTCGCGCAGCGCCTCAAGCACGTCGGTCTCGGCGTAGTTGATCGTCTCCACCCCAAGCCGGTCGGCGGCGGTGGCCAACCGCTCCGGCAGCCGGTCCACGATGATGACCCGCTCCGCGCCGAGCAGCTGCGCGGCCCGGGCGGCCATCTGGCCGACCCCACCGGCACCCCACACCGCGACCACCTCCCCGCCGGTGAGGTTGCAGAAGTCGGCGGCCATCCAGCCGGTGGGCATCGCGTCGGAGGCGAAGACCACCGCGTCGTCGGGCACCCCGTCAGGCACCTTGAAGGCGCCGACGTCGCCGAACGGCACCCGCACGTACTCCGCGTGGCTGCCGGAGTAGCCACCGGCGGCGTGCGAGTAGCCGAGGATGCCGGCCGGTGAATGCCCCCACACCTTCTCGGTGAAGACCGGCTGCGGGTTGGAGTTGTCGCAGAGCGAGTACTGCTCGGTCCGGCAGTACCAGCAGCCGCCACAGGCCACCACCGAGCCGACCACCACGCGGTCGCCGACGGCGAGCCGCTGCACGCCGGGGCCGGTCTCCACCACCTCGCCTGTGAACTCGTGGCCGAGGACGTCGCCCTCCCGCATCGCGGGCAGGAACCCGTTGATCAGGTGCAGGTCGGAGCCGCAGACACTGCTCGCCCGGACCTGCACGATGATGTCGCCCTCGGCGCGTACCTCCGGCTCCGGCACGTCGCGTACCTGCAGCTTGCC
The DNA here is from genome assembly GCF_016863555.1 of Micromonospora qiuiae. GTDB lineage: Bacteria > Actinomycetota > Actinomycetes > Mycobacteriales > Micromonosporaceae > Micromonospora > Micromonospora qiuiae. The sequence goes on from NZ_BOPC01000012.1 coordinate 68,126, forward strand.
GACACCTTCCCAGCACAGGGCCCTCATGCCCGTCCTCCCGTCGCCAGCCGCTCCCGCACCTTGTCGGTGGCCCGCTCCTGCCTCCGGGTCCGCCCGGAAGGATCCCGGCGGGTGTCGATCACCTGGCCGCACTCGATGAGCGACTTCGCCCGGCGCAGCGTGTCCCGCAGTCGCAGGTCCGGCTCATCGGCGCGGGCCAGGCCGAGCGCCCGGCGCAGTGGACCGGAGCGGTACCGCAGCTCGGCCCGGATCTCCGTGCCCCGATCCTGGGGCGCCGGCACCAACTCGACCGTGCCCTGCTGCTCCGGCCCGTCGGTGACCCGCCAGCTCAGCCGGCCGGGAGCGGTGACGGTTATCTCGGCCCGCCACTCGGTGCCGACGCCGGACGGGTCGCGCGCCACGCACCGCCAGCGCTCGTCGTCGATCTGTTCCAGCGTCGCCCACTCGGCCAGGGCGCGGTCCAGCCGCTCCCGGTCGGTCCAGAAGCCGATCACCGCCGCTACCGGCCGGTCGACCGTCACCCCGCGCCGCACCACGTACCAGCCGTCCTCCCTGTCGGGCTGGTGCCGATGCCGCCGTCGGGCCATCGTCCGGCCGACGCCGACGCCGACCGCGGTCACCGCGGCGGCACCGAGCAGGGCCCATCTCGTACCGTTGCTCGTCATCACGACTCCTTCACCCCTGGGCGCCCGGCACTGGACGTCCCTACGAGCGCTACCCGGCACGGTGGTCCCGAAACGACGCCCCGACCGCTCATGCCCGATTCACCGTTTCTCTGCGTAATCGCGCCATAGAACTGGAAAATGAAGATTCATCCACGGAGGTGACATCAGTGGCCAAGAACGCAGCGGGCAGCCGGGCGGGACGCACCCGGGTCCAGACCGCCGCCCTGGCCGTGGGAGCCGTCTTCCTGCTCATCGGCGTGCTCGGGTTCGTGCCGGGCATCACCACCGGCTACGGCGACATGACCTTCGCCGGGCACCACTCGGGAGCGAAGCTCCTCGGCCTGTTCCAGGTCTCGGTCCTGCACAACCTGCTGCACCTCGGCTTCGGGGTGGCTGGCCTCCTGCTCGCCAGCCGCGTCGCCGGTGCCCGCATCTACCTGGCCGGCGGAGGCGCGCTCTACCTCGGACTGTGGCTCTACGGCCTGGTGCTCGGCGAGCAGCACTCCGCCAACTTCATCCCGCTCAACATGGCGGACAACTGGCTGCACCTGGGGCTCGGCCTCGGGATGGTCCTGCTCGGGCTGCTGCTGTCACCGCACGCCGGGGGCAGCAGCAACCCGCTCGACGAGCCGTTCGACCGGCCCTGACCGCCGGCCCGGCCGGCACCGCGACGCGCCCCTGGCATGGGCCGGTCGCACCGCGACGCGCCCCTGACCGCCGGCCCGGCCGGCACCGCGACGCGCCCCTGGCATGGGCCGGTCGCGGAATCCCGTGCCAGCCGCCCCCGCGTCGGCTACTCGACGTCGTCGTCGGCTGCGGGCTCGGCCTCGTCGGCGGGCCGCTGCCGGCGAGCCTTGCGGGCCGCCAGCCGCTCGGCCGCGGTGGCCCGGGTCGGCTTCTCCTCCAGCCGGACGTCGCGACCCCGCGCACCGGGCACGAAATCGACACCGGCATAGAGCATCGGCTGCCAGTCGAACTCCCGGTCACCGATCCGGACCAGGTCTCCGGGTTGGGCGCCCGCCTTGGCCAGTTGCTCCTCGACACCCAGCCGGGCCAGCCGGTCGGTGAGGAAGCCGACCGCCTCGTCGTTGTCGAAGTTCGTCTGGCGCACCCACCGCTCGGGGCGGGTCCCGCGCACGGTGTACGAGCCGTCCTTCTCCGCCTCGATGACGAACCCGGCGTCGTCGACCGCCTTCGGCCGGAGCACGATCCGGGTCGGCTCGGCCGGCGGCGCCACTGCCCGCGCCTGCTCGACCAGTTCGGCCAGCGCGTAGGTGAACTCCTTCAGCCCTTCCCGGGTGGCCGCCGACACCTCGAACACCCGCAGGCCACGCGCTGCCAGGTCAGGTCGGACGATCTCGGCGAGATCGCGGCCGTCCGGCACGTCGACCTTGTTCAGCGCGACCAGCCGCGGCCGGTCGGCCAGGCCGCCGTACGCGGCCAACTCCGCCTCGATGGTGTCGATGTCGGCCAACGGATCCCGGCCGGGCTCCAGGGTGGCGGTGTCGATCACGTGCACCAGCACGGCACAACGTTCGACGTGCCGCAGGAACTCCAGCCCGAGCCCCTTGCCGGTGGCCGCGCCCGGGATCAGGCCGGGCACGTCGGCGACCGTGAAGGTGTGGTTGTCGACCCGGACCACACCGAGGTTCGGCACCAGCGTGGTGAACGGATAATCGGCGATCTTCGGCTTGGCCGCGGAGATCACCGAGATCAGCGACGACTTACCGGCCGACGGGAAACCCACCAGGCCGACGTCGGCGACGCTCTTGAGCTCCAGCACCACGTCGAGTCGTTCACCCGGCTCGCCCAGCTCCGCGAAGCCGGGTGCCTTGCGGCGGGCGTTGGCCAGCGAGGCGTTGCCCCGGCCACCGCGCCCGCCCCGGGCCACCTCGAAGGTGGTTCCGGCGCCCACCATGTCGGCCAGCACAGTGCCGTCCAGGGTCTGCACCACCGTCCCGTCGGGCACCTTGAGCACCAGGTCGGCACCGTTGGCACCGTCCCGGTTCGAGCCCGCGCCTCCCCGGCCGTTCGCGGCCTTGACGTGCGGGCGGAAGTGGAAGTCGAGCAACGTGTGCACCTGCGGGTCGACCACCAGGGAGACGCTGCCGCCGTGTCCGCCGTTACCCCCGTCGGGGCCGCCGAGCGGCTTGAACTTCTCCCGGTGGATCGAGACACAACCGTGCCCGCCGTCGCCGGCCTGCAGGTGCAGGACGACCCGGTCAACGAAGGTAGTCACGCCGCAATCCTTCCAGCGGGGAGCGCCCCCGCGTGAGAAAAGGCGAAGCGGGCCGGGACATCAGGTCCACGGCCCGCGACGCCTTCGAGCTACTGCTGCGGCACGATGCTGACGGTCTTGCGACCGCGCTTGGTGCCGAACTGGACCGAGCCGGCCGCCAGCGCGAAGAGCGTGTCGTCGCGGCCACGGCCAACCAGGTCACCCGGGTGGAACTTGGTGCCACGCTGCCGGACGATGATCTCGCCCGCGCCGACGACCTGGCCACCGAAGCGCTTCACGCCGAGCCGCTGGGCCGCGGAGTCGCGGCCGTTACGCGAGCTGGACGCACCCTTTTTGTGAGCCATCTTCTGACGACCTACTTCCCGCTGGTGATGCCGGTCACCTTGACCTGGGTCAGCGGCTGGCGGTGACCCTGGCGCTTGTGGTAGCCGGTCTTGTTCTTGAACTTGTGGATCCGGATCTTCGGGCCCTTGGTGTGCGCGGCGATCTCGCCGGACACCTCGACCTGAGCGAGCTTCGCCGCGTCGGTCACCAGGTCGTCACCGTCGACGAGGAGCACCGCGGCGAGCTTCACCGCGTCGCCGGGGGCACCGGCGAGCTTCTCGACCTCGATCACGTCGCCTTCGGCGACCTTGTACTGCTTGCCGCCGGTCTTGACGATCGCGTACATCGGAGGCGGACTCCCTGTCGTTGAGGCTGCTGGCGGTCGTCCCCACGGCGGCTCGCCGGGTAGCAGAAGCACGGCGGTGCGGGCACGCGAGAACTTGGCACACCAAAGTGCGCCGCCGGCTAGCGTACGCCATCCTCACCCCCGACCCCAAACCGCCCCGGAGGGAAGAAAGGAAGGGCCCCTTATTAACGCCTGCTGTAGAGGAAGGGCCCCTTATTAACAGCAGGATCCCCGCCGCCGCGACCAACAGCAGGCTGCCCGCTGGCGCTGGCACACGCAGAGGCCCCTCCTGGCGAGTCGCCAGGAGGGGCCCGCAAAACATTCGGCCCGGTCAGGGGCGGGTACGACGACGCGCACCACCCCGACGCGACCGCCGCCGACCGGCACCACCCTCCGTGCCGTCATCCTCGTCGCCCTCACCGAGCGCGTCCGGGTCGTCCGGCGCGGCGAGCCGGGCCGACTCGCCCTGCTGGCTGTCGGCGACATCCGGTGCGGCCGGCGTCTCGGTCTCGTACCGAGACAGGTCGTAGCCCATGGTGTCGTGGAAGTCGGCGTCGGCGGTGCTCGTGGTGTCGGCTTCGGTGACCTCGACCACGGTCCGCTCGGCCGGGACGCTCTTGCGCGCCCGGCGCCGGGACGTACCGTTCGACTGTTCGGCGGCCACCGAGGGACCCGCCGAGGCGATCGTCTTGACCCTGTCACCGACGCCCGAACGCGGCTTCTCCGGCACCGGCTCGGTGTGGATGATCAGCCCACGGCCCTTGCAGCAGTCGCAGGTCTCGCTGAACGCCTCCAGCAGCCCGGCCCCGATCCGCTTGCGGGTCATCTGCACCAGGCCCAGCGACGTGATCTCGGTGACCTGGTGCTTGGTACGGTCCCGGCCCAGGCACTCGGTCAACCGGCGCAGCACCAGTTCCCGGTTCGACTCCAGCACCATGTCGATGAAGTCGATCACCACGATGCCACCGACGTCGCGCAGCCGCAGCTGGCGGACGATCTCCTCGGCCGCCTCAAGGTTGTTACGGGTGACCGTCTCCTCGAGATTGCCGCCGGCACCGGTGTACTTGCCGGTGTTGACGTCGACCACGGTCATCGCCTCGGTCCGGTCGATCACCAGGTGACCACCGGAGGGCAGGAAGACCTTCCGGTCGAGCCCCTTGAGAATCTGCTCGTCGATGCGGTACTCGGCGAAGACGTCGGTGGTGCCGACGTGCCGGCGCAGCCGGGCGACCAGGTCCGGCGAGACGTGCGACAGGTACGACTCGACCATGTCGTACGACTCGTCGCCCTCGATCACCAACTCGCGGAAATCCTCGTTGAACAGGTCCCGCACCACCCGGATGACGAGATCCGGTTCCGCGTAGAGCAGCACCGGTGCGCCGCCCTCGCCGGCTTTGGCCTGGATGTCCTCCCACTGCGCCTGGAGCCGCTTGACGTCCCGGGCCAGCTCGTCCTCGCTGGCGCCCTCGGCCGCGGTCCGGACGATCACCCCGGCGCCCTCCGGCACCAGCTTCTTCAGCACGTCGCGCAGCCGCTTGCGCTCGGTGTCCGGCAGCTTCCGGCTGATCCCCGAGGCGTTGCCGCCCGGCACGTAGACCAGGTGCCGGCCGGAGAGCGCGATGTGGCTGGTCAGTCGGGCACCTTTGTGGCCGATCGGGTCCTTGGTGACCTGCACCAGCACCGAGTCGCCGGACTTGAGCGCCTGCTCGATCGAGCGGGCCCGCCCTTCCAGCCCGGCGGTGTCCCAATTGACCTCACCGGCGTACAGGACCGCGTTACGGCCCCGGCCGATGTCCACGAACGCCGCCTCCATGCTGGGCAGCACGTTCTGCACCTTGCCGAGGTAGACGTTGCCGGCCATGGTGGCGGCGGAGTTACGGGTGACATAGTGCTCGACCAGGACGCCGTCCTCGAGCACGGCGATCTGCGTACGGTCCCCGCGTTGGCGTACCGCCATCACCCGGTCGACCGCCTCCCGGCGGGCCAGGAACTCGGACTCGCTGAGGATCGGCGGTCGGGTCCGGCGCTGCTCACGGCCGTCCCGGCGACGCTGCCGCTTGGCCTCCAGTCGGGTCGAGCCGGAGACGCCCTGCACCTCGTCGACCGTCCGGCGCGGCTCTCTGATCTTCACCACGGTGGGTACGCCGTCGTCGACCGCCCCCTCGGTGTCGCTGGCGCCCCGGCGGCGACGGCGCCGGCGGCGGCGGGTCATCCCGTCGCCGTCCTCGGCCTCCTCACCGCTCTCCTCGCCGGTCTCCTCCAGGTCGGCTTCGTCAACCTCGGCCTGGGCCGGCTCCTCGGCCTCGTTCTCCTCGACGTCCTCGACACCGCCCTTGCCGCGGCCCCGACCCCGGCGACCCCGGCGGCGGCGGCGCCGCCCGAAGAGGCCCTCCTCGTCGTCATCCTCCTCGGCGCCCTCCTCAGCCGCCAGGCTGGGCTCCTCCTCGACCTCGATCGTCGGCACCGGTTCGGGCTCCCGCCGGCTGCGGCGGCGTCGGCGCGACGGCTCGGCAGACTCCTCGGCGATCTCCTGCTCCGCCGGGGACGGCGGCTCGATCACCGCGGCGCGGGCGGCGGTGACCTCCTCGGGGGCCATGAACAGCACCGTCGGCGCGGTGAGCGCGGCGCGGCGCCGGCGGGACCGGGGCTCCGGCGCCGGCTCCGCAGCTGCTTCCCCAGCGGGCGCGGTGGCCGCCGGACCCGGTTCCGCAGCCGCCACCCCTGCCGGCGCCGGCTCCACAGCCGCCACCCCAGCGGGCGCGCTGGCCGCCGTGCCCGCCTCCGCCTCTTCGGCGGGCGGGATGGCCGGTACCGGGGCGGCCACGCTGCCCAGCTCAGGCTCGGCGGCGCTCGTCTGCGGCGCGCTCGCGCCGAAATCGGTGCCCGCCTCGGCGGGCGTCGCGCCAGCCTCCAGCCCCTCGGCCGCCGCGGACGGCTCAGCGGTCACCGGCTGCTCGAGCGCCGCAGGCTGATCAGCGACCGCAGGCTGCTGCTCGTCGGTCGGTTCGGCCGCCGCGGGGGCGGTCTTCTTACGGCGGGTACGGGTGACCTTCACCGGGGGTACCACGTCCTCGGCGGCCGCCTTCACCTCGGCCGCGTCCAGCGGCTCCTCGGCGACCTTCTGCGCGCCGGTGGCCTTGCGGCGTCGGCGCGGGGTCTTCGGCGCGGCCTCGAGGTCGGCGGAGACCTCGGCCTGGGGCGCTTCGCCGCTGCCCACGGCGATGTCGGGTGCCGCCACCGGGGCGTCGATCTGCTCCGGCTGGCTGACCGGAGTGGCCCGGCGCCGTGAGGTACGTCGTCTCGGCGTCGTCTCGGCAGCCGTCGCGTCGCCAAGGTCGGCGGCGCCACCCACGGCATCGGCGGCCTCCCCCGATGCCACGGCACCCGGCTCGATGCCAACGGCCTTTCCCGGCGCGACGGCACCCGGCTCGACGCCAACGGCCTCCCCCGACGCGACGTCGCCCGACTCCACGCCGGTCGTGTCCTGTGGCGCATCCGCGCCGGTCGGCTCACTCTCCGCGTCGGCGATGCTGTTCTCGGCGGTCTCGTCGGCCGGCTGCACGCCGGTCCGTTCGCCGCCCTCTGGCTCGTTCTCGAGCATGGACGTTCTCCAGTTCTGGCTTCCCCGGGCGCGGGTGAGCGCTGCCACGCAGGGTCGCCGCAAAAGTGTTTCCCCGGGCGCACGGTGTGCGCGACCGGCGAAGTCTGCCTGCCTGAGCGCCGACCGTCGGTCAGCGCCCGCCGATGGCTGCCCCGTCGCGGTCCGCGTCCAACGGATCCACGATCACACCCTGCGCGGTCAGCGTGCCCTGAGCCAGCCGGATCACCTTTGGGGCCACCGGCGGCTCCAGGCCGGCCACCACGCGGAGGCCGGAAAGGACGTCATCGGGCCGTACGGACGGAGTGACCTGCCGCACGACCATTTCGAGTATCGCACACGGTACGGCTGACGCCACGGAAGGCGTCGCCGACCCCTCGTCCACATCGATTGATACGACTGCCCCACGTGAGTCGAAGGTCCGCCGTCCCTGCTTGGTCATGCGCTCGACCAGCACCTCCTCGGCTTCGGTGAAGGCGGCGACGGCCTGGGCGAGAACGGCGGGTGCCACCTCCGGCAGCTCCATCCGCCAACGGGACGCCCCGATCCGGTCGGCCAGGCTGCCTCCGGCGGCCACCACCGCGTCCAGTACGTCGAGGCCGGGCGAGAGCGCATTGTCCAGCGCCACCTGCAACTGCGCCGGGTCGACCGGCTCGCGCAGGCCGATTTCCAGGTACTCCGCCTCGCTCGCCACTCCGGTCGGCGCCGCGCTGGCGTACGAAATCTTGGGGTGCGGGGTGAAGCCCTGGGAAAAGGCCACCGGTACGCTGGCGCGGCGCAGGGCCCGCTCGAACGCCCGGGCGAAGTCCCGGTGTGAGGTGAACCGCAGGGGGCCCCGCTTGGCGTACCGGATCCGGACACGCTGGACGACCGGTGCCTGGCCGCCCTCGGGCTGTGGTTTCTTACTGATCTTCGTGCTCCTCGCTAGCGGACCCGACCAGGGTCACTGCTGGGCGCCGGTGGGCAGCTTCAGACCGTTGACCGGGGTCAACGGGAGCAGCTTCCGGCCGGTCGGGCCGATCTGGATCTCAGTGTCCATGGCCGGACAGACGCCGCAGTCGAAGCACGGCGTCCACCGGCAGTCGTCCTGCTCGTACTCGCTGAGCGCGTCCTGCCAGTCCTGCCAGAGCCAGTCCTTGTCCAGCCCCGAGTCCAGGTGGTCCCAGGGCAGGACCTCAAGTTCGTCGCGTTCCCGGGTGGTGTACCAGTCGAGGTCCACCCCGAAGGCGGGCAGCGTCTCGGCGGCGGCGTCCACCCAGCGCTGGTACGAGAAGTGCTCGCTCCAGCCGTCGAAGCGGCCGCCGTTCTCCCACACCCGGCGGATCACCGCGCCGACCCGGCGGTCACCGCGGGACAGCAGGCCCTCGATCAGCGACGGCTCGCCGTCGTGGTAGCGGAAGCCGATCGCCCGGCCCAGCGAGCGGTCCGCGTTGATCGCCTGCTTGAGCAGCTTGAGCCGGCCATCGATGACCTCCGGCCGCTCCATTGCCGCCCACTGGAACGGGGTGTGCGGTTTCGGCACGAACCCGCCGATGGAGACGGTGCAGCGGATGTCCTTCGAGCCGGTGGCCGCGCGGCCGGCCTTGATCACCTCGTGCGCCATGTCGGCGATCTCGAGGACGTCGGCGTCCGTCTCGGTGGGCAGGCCGCACATGAAGTAGAGCTTCACCTGCCGCCAGCCGTTGGTGTACGCGGTGACCACGGTGCGGATGAGGTCGTCCTTCGACACCATCTTGTTGATCACTCTGCGGATCCGTTCCGACCCGCCCTCCGGGGCGAAAGTCAGACCGGTCCGCCGGCCGTTGCGGGACAACTCCTGGGCCAGCTCGATGTTGAACGCGTCCACCCGCGTCGACGGCAGCGACAGCGACACGTTGGTGCCCTGGTACTGCTCGGCGAGGCCGGAGCACATGTCGCCGATCTCGGAGTGGTCGGCCGACGACAGCGACAGCAGGCCCACCTCGTGGAAGCCGGAGAACTCCAGCCCCTGCTGCACCATCTGCCCCACGGTGGTGATCGACCGCTCCCGCACCGGGCGGGTGATCATCCCCGCCTGGCAGAACCGGCAGCCCCGGGTGCAGCCCCGGAAGATCTCCACGGCGTACCGCTCGTGCACCGTCTCGGCCAGCGGCACGAGCGGCTTGCGCGGGTACGGCCAGGCGTCCAGGTCCATCGTCGTGCGCTTGTGCACCCGGAACGGCACGTCCGCCCGGTTCGGCACGACCCGCTGGATCCGGCCGTCCGGCAGGTAGTCCACGTCGTAGAAGCGCGGCACGTAGACGCTCTCCGTACGCGCCAGCCGCAGCAGCAGCTCGTCCCGGCCACCCGGGCGGCCCTCGGCCTTCCACTCCCGGACGATCGTGGTGATCTCCAGGACCGCCTCCTCGCCGTCGCCGAGCACAGCGGCGTCGATGAAGTCGGCGATCGGCTCCGGGTTGAACGCGGCGTGCCCACCCGCCACGATCACCGGATCGGCGTCGGTGCGGTCGGCCGCGAGCAGCGGAATACCGGCCAGGTCGATCGCGGTGAGCAGGTTGGTGTAGCCCAGCTCGGTGGCGAACGACACCCCGAACAGGTCGAAGTCGCGCACCGGGCGGTGCGCGTCGACGGTGAACTGCGGCACGCCGTGGGCGCGCATCAGCTTCTCCAGGTCCGGCCAGACCGCGTACGTCCGCTCGGCCAGCACGTCGGGCAGCTCGTTGAGCACCTCGTAGAGGATCTGCACGCCCTGGTTGGGCAGACCGACCTCGTACGCGTCGGGGTACATCAACGCCCAGCGCACGGTCGCCGCGGCCCAGTCCTTGACCACCGCACCCAACTCGCCACCGACGTACTGGATGGGTTTGGTCACCTGGGGCAGCAACGGCTCCAGTCGGGGCCATACGGAGTTGGCCGCCACAGGACGCGGCGTGGTGGACGGGACGCTCATGATGCCCAAGGGTACGCGCCCGCCCGCCGGTTGCCGCGCCACACCTGGCAGGGGCCGGGGCAAGGCAGCGGCCCGTGCGCTACCGCACGCGTCAACAAGGTGACCCTGGTTACGGTCGTCAGCCCGTCGGCCCGATCCGGGGCCTGGTGGCGCACCGGATACGGTCCGGTGGCGCACCGGTACTAACCTCAGGTCGCGCGAGAGGAGATTGCCGCGATGCCGGAGCCGCAGCCGGGAGCAGACCGGCCGGTCGACGGGAACCTACCGGATCCACACCGGGACGGTGAGCCGGCGGTCACCGAAGGTCAGCAACCCACCCCCGTACCAGCGACCGAGCCACCCACCGTCGTCCCCGCGGCGGAGCCGCCCTCTCCCGTACCAACGGCGGAGCCTCCCACCGTCCTAGCAGCAACAGACCCGCCCTCCACCGGCCCGGACGGCACCCGTGTGCTGCCCGACGCGGCGGCGGACGAGTCACCGGCACCCCGCTGGAGCGGCTCGGCCCCCGTACCGCCGGCGACGCCGCGCCGCCGCACGTGGGGCGAGTCGGCCGAGCCGACCCCGCCGCCGCCCGCGTCGCCGCACGAGCCGGAGCACCAGACCCCGGTGGATCCGTGGGCGGGAGTGGACACCAGCGGATGGGAAGTCCCTTCGGCCGACTTCCCCGCCCTGCCGCCGACGCTGTCCTATCCGAATCCGCCACCGACCCGGCCGTACTCCGGGCCCCCCGCCCCGACGCCGCCGGCCGCTCCGGCTTACCCGCCGCCCCCCGCCCCGACGCCGCCGGCCGCTCCGGCTTACCCGCCGCCGGCCGCCCCGATGCTGCCGGCCGCCCCGGCTTACCCGCCGGCCGCCCCGGCTCATTCGGCGCCGGCCGCCCAGCCGCCGGTCCATCACGCCCCGCCACCGCCGGCCCCGCCGGTCTCTCCGGCCGGCCGGCTGCCCGTCCCGGCCGGACCACCACCGTCGCCGCCGTCCCGTTCCGGCTGGCGAGGCGCGAAGAAGGCCGCGCCCGTCGCCCCGCCGCCCGGCTGGCAGGCGCCTCCGGGGTACGTCCCGGTCGCGGTCCGCAAGCGCCGCCGCTGGCCATGGCTGCTCCTGCTTGCCCTGGCCTGCTGCTGCGGCTGCCCGGCCTACTACGGCATGCCGATGGCCAGTCAGTATCCGGCCACCGCCAGCCTGCCGCAGCAGGTGGCCGACCTGCGGCTGCGCGAGGACCCGCGCAACGCGCAGGCGGCCCGGCAGTTGGAGACGCAGATGCGGGCGGCGCACTGGCTCGCCGATGACACCTTCGCCGGCGTCTACACCACCAGCGCGGGCAAGCGGGTGACCATCTTCGGTAGCACCGGCTTCCGGTTCGCCCCGTCTTCCGAGGCCGACGCCGAGATCGAACGGCTCACCGAGCCGTACGCCCTCGGCGAGGTCCAGGCGATGGAGAGCGACGTACGGGGCCGGCACGTACGCTGCGCGGTGGGCCGCTTCGACGGCGACGGGGTGGTGGTCTGCACCTCGGTCGACCACGGCAGCATCGTCACCGCCGCGTTCACCAACCTGTCGGTGGATGACAGTGCCCGACTGCTCGGCACCCTGCGGGAGCAGATCGTCACCACGGACGGCTGAACGCCGTCGCCGTCGTCAGCCGGCGCTCGGCTTGTCGGCGACCGACGGTTGGCTGCGCGCCGGAGCGTACCGGGGGACGTACTCCTGGCCGGTGAGCTTCTGGATCTCGGCCATCACCTCGTCGGTCATCTCGCGCAGCGATGTGCGGTCGTTGGGCCGCCCGGTGAAGTCCAGCGGCTTGCCGAACCGTACGGTGATCTTTCCGGTGAAGGGCCTCGGCACCCGGGCACCGATCGGCTGTACCTTCTCCGTGCCGATCATGCCGACTGGGATGATCGGCACACCCGCCGCGATGGCCAGTCGGGCCGCCCCGGTGCGTCCCCGGTACAGCCGCCCGTCCGGCGATCGGGTGCCCTCGGGGTAGACGACCACCAGGTCGCCACCCTTCAGCGCGGGAATCGCCGCGTCGAACGCGGACAGCGCGGCCCGACCACCGGCACGCTCCACCGGAATCGCGCCAAGGCCGGTGAGCACGAACTTCGAGAACCGCCCCTTGATGCCAGCGCCCTTGAAGTACTCCGACTTGGCCCAGAAGGCCAGGTGCCGCGGCACGACCGTGCCGAGAAACAGTTCGTCGGCCACCGACAAGTGGTTGCCGGCGAAGATCGCGCCGCCGGTCTGCGGGACGTGCTCCAGTCCCTCCACAGTCGGGCGGAAGGCCAGCCGCAGCGCGGGTGCCACGGTGAACTTGCCGATGGTGTAAAGCAGCGGCACTGGTCCTCCGACGGATCGAGTGGGGTAGGGGCGGTGTCACCGTAGCGGACCGCCCCACATCGACGTGCGCGAGGTGGGACGGGTCCGCTGGCTGGCTGACAGCTGGTGTTAAGAAGGGGCCCTTCCTCTACCGCAGGCGTTAAAAAGGGCCCCTTCCTTTCACCTCACACGGGGCGGACGGTGACGGTTACGCGCTCGCCGTCGCCGACCTCGCCGGCGAAGCCCGCGACTCCCTCGGCGAAGTCGATGCTGTCGGCGAGCACTTCCCGAGCCACGAAGTCGGCGTACGCGGACACCGCCGCCCGGACCTCCTCGGAAGCCGACACCGACACCACGATCCGGTCGGAGATGTGCAGGTCGGCATCCCGGCGGGCCTGCTGCACCACCCGGACGACGTCCCGGGCCAGCCCTTCGGCGGCCAGTTCGGGGGTGACCGTGCTGTCCAGCACCACCACTCCCTCACCGCCGGGCAGCGGCGCCGAGTGTTCGGCGTCGGCCGCGACCAGGCGCAGCTCGTACTCGCCCTCGGCGAGGGTGACCCCGGCGGCGACCGGGGCGCCGTCGTGAAGCTCCCACTCCCCCGCCTTGACCGCCCTGATCACCTGCTGCACCTGCTTGCCGACCCGAGGGCCGAGCGCCCGGGGCACCACGGTCAGCACCTGCTGGCAGTACGCCGACACCTCGTCGGTGAAGACGACCTCCTTGACGTTGACCTCGTCGGCCACCAGGTCGGCGAAGGGACGCAACTGCCCGGCCGCCGGGCTGGCCACGGTCAGTTTCGACAGCGGCAGCCGCACCCGCAGCGCCTTGGCCTTGCGCAGCGACAGCGCCGCCGAGGCGACCGCGCGCACATTGTCCATCGCGGCGACCAAGTCGTGGTCGGCCGGGAACTGCTCCGCCGACGGCCAGTCGGTCAGGTGCACCGAACGCTCGCCGGTCAACCCGCGCCAGATCTCCTCGGCGGTCAACGGCGCCAGTGGCGCCACCACCCGGCAGAGCGTCTCCAGCACCGTCCACAGCGTGTCGAACGCGTCGACGTCGCCGGTCCAGAACCGGTCCCGGGAGCGGCGCACGTACCAGTTGGTCAGCGCGTCCAGGTAGGAACGGACGGTGGCACAGGCGCCGGAGATGTCGTACGCGTCCATCTGCGCCTGCACCGTCGACACCAGTTCGTTGGTTTTCGCCAGCAGGTACCGGTCGAGCAGGTGGGCCGAGTCCGTCCGGCGCCGGGCGGTGTACGAGTCGGCGTTGGCGTAGAGCGAGAAGAAGTACCAGACGTTCCACAGCGGCAGCAACACCTGCCGGACGGCGTCCCGGATGCCCGCCTCGGTCACCGCCATGTCGCCGCCGCGCAGCACCGGCGAGGACATCAGCATCCAGCGCATCGCGTCCGAGCCGTACGAGTCGAAGACGTGGTACACGTCCGGGTAGTTGTTCAGGCTCTTGGACATCTTGCGGCCGTCGGAGCCAAGCAGGATGCCGTGGCTGAGGCAGTTACGGAAGGCCGGACGGTCGAACAGCGCGGTGGCCAGCACGTGCATGGTGTAGAACCAGCCGCGGGTCTGCCCGATGTACTCCACGATGAAGTCGCCCGGGTAGTGGTGCTCGAACCAGTCAGCGTTCTCGAACGGGTAGTGCACCTGGGCGAACGGCATCGAGCCGGACTCGAACCAGCAGTCCAGCACCTCCGGCACCCGGCGCATCATGGAGCGCCCGGTCGGGTCGTCCGGGTTGGGGCGGACCAGCTCGTCCACCGCCGGCCGGTGCAGGTCGGTCAGGCGTACGCCGAAGTCCCGCTCCAACTCGGCGAGGGAGCCGTACACGTCGACCCGGGGATAGTTCGGGTCGTCCGAGCGCCACACCGGGATCGGCGAGCCCCAGAAGCGGTTGCGGCTGATCGACCAGTCCCGGGCGTTGGCCAGCCACTTGCCGAACGAGCCGTCCTTGATGTGCCCCGGAGTCCAGTTGATCTGCTGGTTCAGCTCGACCATCCGGTCCTTGAACTTCGTCACCGCGACGAACCACGACGACACCGCCTTGTAGACCAGCGGGGTGTCGCAGCGCCAGCAGTGCGGGTACGCGTGGGTGTAGGTGTCCTGCTTGAGCACCGCTCCCCGCCCCTTGAGCTCCCGGATCACCGGCTTGTTCACGTCGAAGACCTGCTCGCCCTGGTACGGCGGAACCAGCCCGGTGAACCGGGTGTGGTCGTCCACGGTGACGATGGTCGGGATGCCGGCGGCGTTGCAGACGTTCTGGTCGTCCTCGCCGAAGGCCGGGGCCAGGTGGACGATTCCGGTGCCGTCCTCGGTGGTCACGAACTCCGCACCGAGCACCTGGTACGCGTTGGGCCCGGCCTGCTCGACGAGGAAGTCGAACAGCGGCGTGTACCGGCGACCGACCAGGTCGGCGCCGCGTACCGTGCCGACCTGCTCATACCCCTCCAGCTCCTTGGCGTACGCGCCGAGCCGGGCCGCGCCCACCACATACCGGGCTCCGTCGCGCTCCAGCACCGCGTACTCGATCTCCGGGCCGACGGCCAGCGCCAGGTTCGACGGCAGGGTCCACGGGGTGGTGGTCCAGACGCCCAGGCGCACCGGCCCCCGGACCAGCTCCGGCGCGGACTCGTCCGGGGCCAGCTCGAACCACACGGTCAGCGTCGGGTCGTGCCGGTCGCGGTAGACGTCGTCCATCCGGGTCTCGGTGTTCGACAGCGGCGTCTCACACCGCCAGCAGTACGCCAGCACCCGGAAGCCCTCGTAGACCAGACCCTTGTCGTGCAGGGTCTTGAAGGCCCACATGACGCTTTCCATGTAGTCCAGGTCGAGGGTCTTGTAGTCGTTGGCGAAGTCCACCCAGCGGGCCTGCCGGGTGACGTACCGCTCCCAGTCCTGGGTGAACTCCAGCACCGAGGTGCGGCACGCCTCGTTGAACCGGGCCACGCCGAGGTCGAGGATCTCCGCCTTGCTGGTGATGCCGAGCTGCTTCTCGGCGACCACCTCGGCGGGCAGGCCGTGGCAGTCCCAGCCGAAGCGCCGCTCCACCCGTCGGCCGCGCATGGTCTGGTAGCGCGGCACCACGTCCTTGACGTAGCCGGTGAAGAGGTGGCCGTAGTGCGGCAGCCCGTTGGCGAACGGCGGCCCGTCGTAGAAGACGTACTCGTTCCCACCGTTCTGGCCCGGGTCCCGCGCCTCGACCGACGCCTCGAAAGTCTTGTCGGCCGTCCAGTGCTCCAGCACCCGGCGCTCGACCGCGGGCAGGTCCGGACTCGCCGGGACACCGGCGACGGTCGGGTCGTGCAACGGATAGGCCATCGGGGGTCGCTCTCCTCGCTGACGCTCACTGTGGTGTGGGTCTGCGAGGACGAGCCTTCTCCGGTACGCCGTCACCGGCGCTCCGGGCCAGGCCCGCGGTACCACCCCGCTTGACGGTCAGGTGCGACCGCCCGCTCGTTAGGCCGGCTGTGACGGGCCGAACCCGTCCGGTTCTACTGAGCCGGTCACCCGGCCGTTCTTCCGGAAGCTCCCCGGTGATAGCCGGATCATCGCCATGCCCCTCGATGATACTCACCCCACCCCGCCCCCTCCTCCCGATAACCCCCACCCACCCCACCCGCGCGATCTTGCACTTTTGGTCGCCGTTTCGCGGCTTTCACCCCGCTATGCCCCGACAGGAAGTGCAAGATCGACGAGGCGGGGGCAGTGGTGGGGCATGACGAGGGTCACAGGGGCGGGCTGTCACGCGGCGGCGGTGAGGGCCGTCGTGTCGGTGTCGGACCGATCAAGGAGGTCGTCATGCAGCGGATGAATGTGGCCGAGGTCGCGCCGGGGGCGTTCCAGAGCGTCCTGGGGCTGGAGAAGTACGTCCGGGACAACGTGGACCACACCGTGCTGGAGCTGGTGAAGCTGCGCGCGTCGATGCTGAACGGCTGCGCGTACTGCGTCGACATGCACAGCCGGGACGCGCTCGACGCTGGCGAGACCAGCCGGCGGCTGTTCGCGGTGTCCACCTGGCGCGAGGCGCCCTTCTTCGACGAGCGGGAACGCACCGCGCTGGCGTTGACCGACGCGGTCACCCGGCTCGGCGAGCACGGAGTCCCCGACGACGTCTGGGACGCCGCCGCGAAGGTCTGGCCGGAGAAGGCCCTCGCCGACCTGGTCCTGGCGATCGCCACAATCAACGTGTGGAACCGGATCGCGGTGACCTTCCGCACCGAACTGCCCGCGAACGTGTGAACCCGGTCGACGCGGCGGAGGCGGCCGGTGCGCTCGACGCGCACCGGCCGATGCTGCTCGGGCTGGCGTACCGGTTGCTGGGCAGCCGATACGACGCCGAGGACGTCCTCCAGGAGGCGTACCTGCGCTGGGTACGCGTCGACCGGGCCGGGGTGGCCGAGCCACGCCGCTACCTGTCCCGCGTGGTGGTCCACCTGGCCATGGACCGGCTACGCGCCCGCCAGTCGGCCCGCGAAGCGTACGTCGGATCGTGGCTGCCGGAGCCGGTGCCGACCGCGCCCTCGCCGTTCGGCCCGCTGGAACGCGTCGAGCTGCGCGACTCGCTCTCCACCGCGCTGCTGCACCTGCTGGAGCGGCTCACCCCGCCGGAGCGCGCGGTCTACGTGCTGCACACCGCCTTCGAGCTGCCGTACGCCGAGATCGCCGAGTTGCTCGACCGGTCCGCCGATGACTGCCGGCAGCTGCACCACCGGGCGAGCCTTCGGATCGGCCGCGACCAGCGCCGGTTCACCGCCGACCGGGCGGAGCAGGAACGACTGCTGGAGGCGTTCATCGCCGCCGCCGACGACGGTGATCTCGTGGCGCTGACCGGGTTGATGGCCGCCGATGCCACCGCGTGGAGCGACGGCGGTGGCCGGTCCCGGGCCGCCCGTAACCCGGTCACCGGGGCCGATCGAGTCGCCCGGTTCCTGATCGGGATCCGCAGCAAGGGCTGGCCGCTCACCACGCACCGCACGGAACTCAACGGCCAACCGGCCGCCGTGGTGATCACTGCGGCCGGTGCCCGGTACGCGATCACCCTCGGCACCACCGCCGGTCGGATCACCGATGTGTTCCTGATGGCCAACCCGGACAAACTGGCCTGGGCGGCCTGAGACCCGCCCCGGCGGGCGGTCAGCCCGCCGGCAGCGAATCCGACGACCTCAGCCAGGTCGGGGAACCATCAGCCCAGGTCGGGGAACCAGAGGAGGATCTCCCGCTTGGCGCTGTCGGCCGAGTCGGAGGCGTGCACCAGGTTCTCCCGGTTGGACAGGGCGAAGTCACCCCGGATGGTGCCGGCAGCGGCCTTGCGCCCGTCGGTGGCCCCGATCATGCCGCGCACCACGTCGATCACCTGGTCGCCGGAAAGCACCAGCGCGACCAGCGGACCGCTGGTCATGAATGCCTTCAGCGGCGGGTAGAACGGCTTCTCCACGTGCTCGGAGTAGTGCTCGTCGGCCAGCGCGGCGTCCATGCTCCTGGACACCATGGCGTCGATCCGCAGCCCCTTGCGCTCGAAGCGGGAGATGATCTCGCCGACCAATCCACGGCGTACCGCGTCGGGCTTGATCAGTACGAGCGTCCGCTCGTCCGGACTGCTGGTGGACACGCTGGGTTCCTCCTCGGAGCGTAAGCCGGTCAGGCTGGGTACGGTCAGCCTAGCGACCCGGTCGCGGCACCGGAGCGTTGGTCGGTTCTTCCCCCGGCCCCCGATCCGGCTTAGCCTGGCCCTGACCACCCGGGAGGTCCACTGTGGCGAACGGCGGGAACCCACCCATCGCACCGGTACGCAAGTTGATCGCCGCGGTCGTCGGCACCGTGGCCACCTTCGTGATCCTCTTCGGCCTGGGCATGACCAGCTGGGCCATCGTGGCGCTCGGGGTGGCTTTCCTGGCGCTGGCGATCGCGCTGGCCACCGTGCGCGGCGGGGGCCGCACCTGGGTGGTCGGCGACGGACACGTGCACAGTGCCTCCGAGCCGCCCACCCAGTACGCCTTCGGGCGCTGCGAACTCCAGTTGGTGATCGACGCGCCCGGGCTGCCACCCCGGTCCAAGAAGATCATCGAGCCACGGGTACCGGTCTCCAAGTGGCCGGCTCTCGGTCAGACCCTGCCGATCCGGGTGGCACTGGACGATCCGCGGCACGTCCGGGTGCTCTGGGACGAGGTGCCCACCCACACCGAGGCCGGCACCGCCGACGTGCCGCCCGAGTACGCCGACCCGCCCCCCGAGTACGCCGCGCAGGCCCCCTCGGACGAGGTGCTGATCGGCCAGAAGGCGCCGCCGTGGGCCGGCCGGGCACCCGAGGAAGACTTCCACGATCCGCTGGGCGACCCCCTCGGTGCGTCCCGCCACGAGGCCCCGGCCGGCCCCGTCGAGCAGCGGGATCCGGTACGCGTACGCCAGCGCCCGGGTGCACCGGTCGTGCTGGAGGGGACGGTGGTGGAGCAGCCCAGCGACCAGACACTTCCCCGCCGGGCCACCCCGGCCCCCCGCACGCCGACCGAGGAACAGTTCGCGGCAGCCGTGGCGGAGGAGTCGCCGCTCACCGGACGGCTCGCCGGTTCACCGCCGGCCGGGAGTCGCGCCGACGCGCCGCCCGCCCCAGCGGAACCGTTCGATCCGCTCGACCTGCCGCTGGACGATCCGCAGCCGGCACCGAGCGCCGGTGGCGGGCCGAGGCTGCCCGCCACCGGCGCCGCGACGGCCGGGGCCGGTGAGCACGCGGTCAGCCCGGCCGACCAGGCGACGCCCCTCCCGGACGAGCCGGTCGACGCCCGCGAACTGGACGAGGCGATCTTCGGCTTCGACCCGGAGGCGTCCGACCCGGCCGCACCGATCAGCGGCGTGGGCATCACCCTGCTGGTCACCGAGCTGTCCCGATCGCTGGAGTTCTACCGGAACCGGCTCGGGTTCGCCGAGGTCGACCGGGGCACTGGCAACGCCGTGCTCGCCTCCGGGGCGACCCGGCTGGTGCTGCGGGAGGTGACCGGTGCCCAGCCGGTCAACCGCCGCCTGGTGCACGTCAACCTCGACGTCGACGACATCCAGGGCGCGTACGAGCGGCTGCGTGATTCCGGCGTCCGATTCACGTACGCCCCGAGGGTGGTCAACCGGGGCACCAAGCTGGAGGTGTGGGCGGCGGCGTTCCGCGACCCCGACGGCCACGGGATCGCGCTGACCCAGTGGCGGGAGCGCGCCGAGGCGTGACGGCCCTTTCCCAGGTGGCGGGGCGCGGGCGCCGCCGGCAGGTCAGGCCAGGATCACCCGGCGCACGTGCGACGCGTACGCCCACACCAGCGCGAAGATCACGCCCAGCACGAACAGCGACCAGTGCAACAGACCGGACAGCAGCAGCAGCCCCTGCAGCACCGTGCCAGCGTGCCAGGCCCAGGGACGGCGCATCATCCCGGCGAGCCCGACGGCGACCACGGCCAGCGCCACCAACACCCCGATCGCCGCGCCACTCAGGTCAGCGCCGACCATTCGGATCGGCTGGATCGCCAGCAGCAGCACCAGCGCCTCCAGGACGAGGGTGCCGGCGCCGAGCCCGCGTACCGCCCGTTGCGGATCACGCAGCCCCGACCGGCGCGGTCCCGGCGAACCGTCGCGCCGGGATGCCTCCTGAGGCCCGGATGTCCGCCATGCACCGCCCGGGGCGTCGCTTCCCCCGGTCATCGCTTCAACAACCGGCGGGCGTCGGCCACGGTCACCACGGACCCGGTGATGAGTACGCCGACCCCGGCCAGTTCACCCGGCACGTCCTCCTCGGCCAGCGCCACCGCCGCCTCGATCGCGTCCGGCATCTGCTCGGCCACCTCGACACGCTCCGGCCCGAACACCTCGGCGGCGAGCGCCGCCAACTCCCCGGCCGGCAACGCCCGCGGCGAGCTGTTCCGGGTCACCACCACCTGGTCCACCACCGGTTCCAGCAGCTCCAGCAGGCTGGCCGCGTCCTTGTCGGCCAGGGTGCCCACCACGGCGACCAGCTTGCTGAACGCGAATTCCTCCTGCAACGCGGTGACCGTCGCCGCCATGCCCTGCGGGTTGTGCGCGCCGTCGAGCAGGATCGTCGGCGCGGTGCGGACCCGCTCCAGCCGTCCCGGTGAGGTGGCGGCGGCGAAGCCCTCCCGTACCGCGTCCACGTCGAGTTGCCGCCGGGCACCGGCGCCCAGGAACGCCTCGACGGCGGCGAGTGCGACCGCCGCGTTCTGCGCCTGGTGGGCGCCGTGCAGCGGGACGAACACCTCGTCGTAGACCCCGCCGAGGCCCTGCAACGTGAGCACCTGCCCACCGACCGCCACCGCCCGGCGCAGCACGCCGAACTCCGAGCCCTCCCGGGCGACGGTGGCGCCGACCTCGGCGCAGCGTTCCAGGATCGGCCGGGCCGCCTCCTCCTCCTGGGCGGCGCAGATGACGGTCGCGCCGGAGTGGATGATTCCGGCCTTGGCGAGCGCGATGTCCTGAAGCGTGTCTCCGAGCCATTCGGTGTGGTCCAGCCCGACCGGAGTCAGTACGCACACCCCGGCCTGGAGCACGTTGGTGGAGTCCTCGGCCCCGCCCAGGCCGACCTCGACCACGGCCACGTCCACCGGGGCGTCGGCGAAGGTGGCGAACGCCAGCGCGGTGGTGATGTCGAAGTAGGTCAGCGGCTCGGCCGAGCGGTCGTCGACCAACTCGGCCAGCGGCTTCACCTCCCGGTAGACGGCGGTGAAACGGGTCTCGTCCACCGGCTCGCCGTCCAGGCTGATCCGCTCCCGGACGGTCTCCAGGTGCGGGCTGGTGTAGCGGCCGGTGTGCAGCCCGAACGCCCGCAGCAGCGAATCGATCATCCGTGCCGTGGAGGTCTTGCCGTTGGTGCCGGTGAGGTGGATCGACGGGTACGCCCGCTGAGGGCTGCCCAGCAGGTCGAGCAGGGACGAGATGCGGTCCAGCTCGAAAACCATCCGGGTGAAGCCGCGGCCGGCCAGCTCGGCCTCGACCTCGGCGAAGGCGGCCTTCTCGGCGCGGGTGGTGCGGTCTGCGCTGTCGGTCACGAGGGCAACGCCTCCAAGGCGGTGTCGATGCGGACCAGGTCGGCCTCGGCCACCGCCAGCCGTTCCCGGATCTTCGCGACGACGTGCTCCGGGGCCTTGCCGACGAACGCCGGATTGTCCAGCTTCGCCCGGGCCTGCCCGGCCTCCTTCTCGGCCGCCGCGCGGTCCTTGGTCAACCGGGCCCGCTCGGCGGCCACGTCGATGGAGCCGCGGGTGTCCAGCGCGACGCTGATCGCGCCGGGCATGGCCAGCGTGGCGCTGGCCTGGAAATCGTCGCCGGCCGCATCGAGTCGCACCAGCGAGCGGATCAGCGGCTCGTGCCCGGCGATGCCGGCACCGGCCAGCCCGTCGAGCCGGGCGGCGACCCGCTGGGTCGGGCGTAGCCCCTGGTCGGAGCGGAACCGCCGGATCTCGGTGACGACCCGCTGCAGGGTGGCGATCTCCGCCTCGGCGGTGGCGTCGACGCGCGCCCGGTCGGCGATCGGCCAGGCGGCCGTCATCACCGTCTCCCCGCCGGTGAGCGCGGTCCACAGCTCCTCGGTGACGAACGGGATCACCGGGTGCAGCAGCCGCAGCAACTGATCCAGCACGTGCCCGAGAACCCGGCGGCTGACGTCGGCGGCGCTGCCGCCGGCGGCCAGCACCGGCTTGCTCAGCTCGACGTACCAGTCACAGACGTCGTCCCAGGCGAAGTGGTACAGCAGGTCGCAGACCTTGGCGAACTCGTACGCCTCGAACTGCTCGTCCACCTCGGCGGCGACCTGCGCCAGCCGGGACAGAATCCACCGGTCGACCGTCGACAGCTCGGCCGCGCCCGGTAGCGGCCCCCCGGTGTGCGCACCGTTGAGCAGCGCGAACCGGGTGGCGTTCCAGAGCTTGTTGCAGAAGTTGCGCGACCCCTGGCACCACTCCTCGCTGACCGGCACGTCTCCGCCCGGGTTCGCGCCCCGGGCCAGGGTGAAGCGGGTGGCGTCGGCGCCGAAGCGTTCGATCCAGTCCAGCGGGTCGACCACGTTGCCGAACGACTTCGACATCTTCTTGCCGTGCTCGTCGCGGACCATACCGTGCAGCGCCACCACGTCGAACGGCTGCACGCCGTCCATCGCGTACAGGCCGAACATCATCATCCGGGCGACCCAGAAGAAGAGGATGTCGTACCCGGTGACCAGCACACTGGTCGGGTAGAACTTGGCCAGGTCGGGGGTCCGCTCCGGCCAGCCGAGAGTGGAGAACGGCCACAGACCGCTGGAGAACCAGGTATCCAGCACGTCCTCGTCCTGGTGCCACCCCTCGCCGGTCGGCGGCTGCTCATCCGGCCCCACGCAGACGACCTCGCCGTCAGGGCCGTACCAGACCGGGATGCGGTGGCCCCACCAGAGCTGCCGGGAGATGCACCAGTCGTGCATGTTGTCGACCCAGGCGAAGTACCGCTTGGCCAGCTCCGCCGGCTCGATCCTCACCCGGCCGTCGCGCACCGCGTCGCCGGCCGCCTTGGCCAGCGGCGCAGTGTTGACGAACCACTGCAGGGACAGCCGGGGCTCGACCGTGGTCCGGCAGCGGGAGCAGTGCCCCACCGCGTGCACGTACGGCCGCTTCTCCGCGACGATGCGGCCCTGCTCGCGCAGCGCGGCGACGATCGCCGGGCGGGCCTCGAAGCGGTCCAGGCCCTCGAACGGGCCGTGCGCGGTGATGACGCCCCGCTCGTCCATGATCGTCAGGGACGGCAGGCCGTGCCGCTGGCCGATCTCAAAGTCGTTCGGGTCGTGCGCCGGG
Source organism: Micromonospora qiuiae (assembly GCF_016863555.1). Classification (GTDB taxonomy): domain Bacteria; phylum Actinomycetota; class Actinomycetes; order Mycobacteriales; family Micromonosporaceae; genus Micromonospora; species Micromonospora qiuiae. The sequence goes on from NZ_BOPC01000012.1 coordinate 91,362, forward strand.
GTCACCTTCACCATGCCGGTGCCGAAGGCCGGGTCGACATGCGCGTCACCCACGATCGGGATCCGCCGCCCGGTCAGCGGCAGCTCGACCTCGGTGCCGATCAGGTGCTGGTACCGCTCGTCGTCCGGGTGCACCGCCACCGCCGTGTCGCCGAGCATCGTCTCGGCCCGGGTGGTGGCCACCACCACGTCGTCGCTGTACCGGATGGAGACCAGTTCACCCTCGTCGTCGGTGTGCTCCACCTCGATGTCGGAAAGTGCGGTCAGGCAACGCGGGCACCAGTTGATGATCCGGTTCGCCCGGTAGATCAGTCCGTCGTCGTACAGCTTCTTGAACATGGTCTGGACAGCGTGGGACAGCCCCTCGTCCATGGTGAAGCGCTCGCGGTCCCAGTCCACGGAGTCGCCGAGGCGGCGCATCTGGCCGAGGATCGCGCCACCGGATTCGGCCTTCCACCGCCAGACCCGCTCGACGAACTTCTCCCGGCCCAGGTCGTGCCGGGAAAGGCCCTCGCCGGCGAGCTGTCGCTCGACCACGTTCTGGGTGGCGATCCCGGCGTGATCCATGCCGGGCAGCCAGAGCGCCTCGAAGCCCTGCATCCGCTTACGTCGGACCAGGATGTCCTGCACGGTGTGATCGAGCGCGTGGCCCATGTGCAGCGAACCCGTGACGTTCGGCGGCGGGATCACGATGGTGAACGGGGGCCGCTCGCTCTCAGCCGAGGCCCGGAAGCGACCGTCGGCTACCCACTGCTCGTACCGTCGCTGCTCCACCTCGCCGGGCTGGTACTGGCCGGCAAGGGTCGGGGCGTCGGGGCGTCGGGCATCCAGTTTCTCGGTCACCCGACAAAGTCTACGGAGCGCTTCGGCGGACCCGACGTGCACCACCGGTCGTTCGCGTACGGTGTCGGCTATGTCCGACGCACACCTCGGTGCCCGCCGGCTCGACGGGGGATCTCCGCCGTTCGACCTGACCGACGAGCCGATCCAGCTGAGCAACCGCGACCCGGAGGAGGCCGGCGACGACCGCGCCGCCGTCCGGGACCGCCGCCGACGACTCGCGATCGTGCTGCTGGCGGTTCTCGCGCTGGCCGGCATGGGCGCGCTCGGCGCCTTCGGCTGGCGGATCACCCAGCAGAAGGACGCCCGGATCGCGACGCCGGACCAGGTCGCCGGCCTGAATCGGGACACCAGCGAGCGGGCTACCGGCACCGCCGACTACCTGCGCAGCGGCCTCGCCGCCGACATCGAGCTGGACAGCAGCTTCGGTGCCGTCTACCAGGATCCGGCCGACGCGCGCCGCTCGGTGCTGATCTTCGGCGGTACCACGCTGTTGTGGCAGCCGGAGCGGGACCTGGACAGCCTCTTCCGGCTGATGGCCGACGAGGCGGGCGCGGTCACCGGCTTGCGGAACGTGACGCCGGGCCGGTTGGGCGGCGTGATGAAGTGCGGGAGCACCAGCGGCGAGGGCGGCGATTTCGCGGTCTGCGGCTGGGCCGACCACGGCAGCGTGGTGCTAGCCATGTTCCCCTTCCGACCGGTCGACGAGGCCGCCGGACTGTTGCGGGAGATCCGCGAGAGCGTACAGACCCGCAACTGATCTCGCGTCGGCCGGCGCGCAGTTCCCCGGCCGCGGCCCATCGACCCGCTGATGCCTGTTGATCGACTCC
>NZ_BOPC01000013.1 GCF_016863555.1 Micromonospora qiuiae
GTCGGCCGCCGTCGCGGGCGCCGTGCCGGCTGAGTCGGCCGCCGTCGCGGGCGCCGTGCCGGCTGAGTCGGCCGCCGTCGCGGGCGCCGTGCCAGCCGCTGTGGTCAGCGCGCCGGCGACTGGGGCCAGCGCGTCGGCGACCACGGACGCCGGGTCGGCCAGTGCCGCGCTGGCGATGGATCCCACGCCGGAGAGCGGCACCGAGTTCGCCGCCGTCGCCGAGGGCGAGGACGCTGTGGTGCCGGCGGGAGGGGCGCGTGGTGCGTCGGCGGGCCCGGCGGCCGACACCGCACCGGCCAGCGGCCGGTCGGCCGGAGCTGAGCTCGGCGACAGCGGGCACGGCGAGGTGACGCCGGCCGATGCGGCGGACGCTCAGATCGGGACGCCGAAGGACGAGCCGGACGCTTCCGCGGTCCGCTCGGAGTCGACGTGAGTGAAGCGGACACTCCCGACGATCTCCGAGAGGCGGCCCAGCCCGGTGCCGGTGAGGTAACCGCCACCGTGATCGTCAACGCTCCGGCGGAGCACGTCTTCGCGGCGTTGCTGGCCTGGGAACGGCAGTCCGACTGGATCCCGTTCACCAGGGTGCGGGTGGTCGAGGGCGACGGCGGCGAGGGCAGCCTGATCGAGGCCGTCACCACGCTCGGCCCGGCGGTGCTGCGGGACGAGATGCGGGTGGTCCGGGTGGACGCGCCGTACGAGATCGGCGTGGTGCACTGCGGCAAACTGCTGCGCGGCCCGGGTGTGCTGCGCTGTACCCCGCTGGCGAACGGCCGCAGCCAGGTGGTCTGGCACGAGTGGTTCCACGTGCCGGGCGGGACGGCCGGCCGGGTGGCCTGGCCGGTGCTCTGGCCGGGCTCGAAGTTCAGCCTCACCCAGGCGCTGCGGCGCTTCGCCCGCCAGGTCGAGCAGGGCCGCCTACCCTGAGTGCGGGCACGCAGATACCCCAACTTCGCCGAAGTTGCTGCCTCACGGGCTGCACGCTGACACCGCAACTTCGCCGGAGCTGTGTCGATCATCAGGTTGTCGGGGGCCCGCCTACTCTGGACGGCGTGACTGACCTGGTGATCGGTGCCGACGGGCTGGCGCGCTGCGCCTGGGGAGCGAGCACCCCCGACTATGCGGCCTACCACGACACCGAGTGGGGGCAACCACTGCACGGCGACGACGCGCTCTACGAGCGGATCACGTTGGAGGCGTTCCAGTCCGGGTTGTCCTGGTTGACCATTCTGCGCAAGCGGTCGGCGTTCCGGCGAGCCTTCGACGATTTCCGGATCGCCACGGTGGCCGGCTACGGCGAAGCCGAGGTGGCTCGGCTGCTCGCCGACGCGGGCATCGTCCGCAATCGCGCCAAGATCGAGGCGGCCATCGCCAACGCGCGGGCCGCACTGGAGTTGCCCGAAGGGCTGTCCGCGCTGCTCTGGTCCTTCGCCCCGCCCGGCCGGGCCCGGCCCACCAGCAACGCCGAGGTGCCGGCGCTGACCGACGTCTCCACCGCGATGGCCAAGGCGCTCAAGAAGCGCGGCTTCCGGTTTGTCGGCCCGACCACGGCGTACGCGCTGATGCAGGCAACCGGGATGGTCGACGACCACCTCGCGGGCTGCCACGTCGTGCCGGCCGGAGCGGGCGTGATGGGATAAAGCCATGACAACCGACGCCGCACGCCGGGTGAACGGGGCGAGCCACGCGGGAGGTACGGGCACCTGGGCGGTCCTGCTGCCCGCCGGGCGATACGACGCCGAACGGCTCGTCCACCACGACACGCTGGAGCTGACCGGACTGGAGGAGGCCGCCCTGCCCCGCCCGGGTGATCAGGTCGCGGTGCTCGCCGACGAGCCGCCCCGGCTGGTGGCGGTGGGCCGGGTCGCCGCGCCGACCGCTCGGCGTCCGGAGGACCCGGACGACCCACAGTCCGACCGGGGGCCCGGGGCACTGGTGGTGGCGTACACCCGGCGGGCCTTCGACGAGCCGGTGCCGGCCGACGCGCTGGCCCTCGGCGGCCCGGTGACCGCCCTCGACCCGGGCACCTTCCGCGAGCTGGTCGACCGACTCGGCCCGCCGCCGCAGCGACGCTCCTGGCTGGTCAGCCTGGACCTGCCGATCGAGGCCGACTCGCCGGCCGAGGCGGTCCGCCTGTTCTGGGCGTACGTGCAGGAGCTGGGGCCGCGCGAGCTGCCCGCCTTCGTCTCGCCCTCCGGCGACGAGCTGGCCATGCAGGCGTTCGTGCTCGGCGCGGAGGCGAACCAGGATCCGGAGGAGGACGACTGACGCCGCCCCGCGAGCGGCTCAGCGGCCCTCGAAGACCGGCTTCTGCTTGTTGACGAAGGCCATCGTGGCCGCCCGGTGGTCGCTGGTGCCGCCGCAGATCGTCTGCGCCTGCGCCTCGGCGGCCAACGCGTCGGCCAGGGTGCCGGCGTCGGCCACGGAGAGCTGGCGCTTGATCGCCCCGTACGCCACCGTCGGGCCGGCGGCCAGCCGGGCGGCGAGTTCCTGGGCGGCCGGAAGTACGCCCTCGTCGTCGTCCACCAGCCGGTTGAGCAGGCCCAGCTGGCATGCCTCCTCGGCGCGTACCGGCTCGGCCAGCATCAGCATCTCGACGGCCTTGGCGTGGCCGACCAGCCGGGGCAACGTCCAGGACGCGCCGGTGTCGGCGGCGAGCCCCACCTTGGCGAAGGCCATCAGGAAGCTGGTCGACGGGCCGCCGATCCGGATGTCGGCCAGGAACGCCAGCGAGGCACCGGCCCCGGCGGCCATCCCGCGGACCGCGGCCACCACCGGCTTGGGCAGCCCGGCCAGCCGGGCGGCGATCGGGTTGTAGTGGGCCTGGACGGTGTCCAGCGGGTTGCCGGCTCCCGCCTCCAGGGCGCCCACGTGCTCGCGCAGGTCCTGGCCGGCGCAGAACGACCCGCCGGCCCCGGCGAGCACCACCGCCCGGCAGCTCCGGTCCGCCTCCAGTTCCGCGAGGACGTCCCGTAGCGCCTCCTTCAGCGCCACGTCGAGCGCGTTCATCGCCGTCGGGCGGTTCAACGTGAGGGTGACGACGGCATCGGTACGGTCAACGAGCAGCGGGTCGGTCACTTTCGGCGATCCTTCGGTCGGGCTGGCCGGTTACCACCGTCGAGGCACTGCTCGACATACCGGTCGGCGGCCGGCCGGAGCCGGGCCGCGTGGCGGTCGAAGAAGCCGGCCGCGGCGATGCCGGGCCAGCGTTCGGGCAGCAGCGCCGGAGGCAACTGTGGGTCCCGGAAGAGGAAAGTGCGCCACGCGTGCACCAACCGGAACCGGGCCGCGTACGCGTCCTCGTCGTTGCTGCGGGCGGTGATCCCGGCCAGCGCCGCCCGCTGCTCGGCGACGAAGCGCTCGTACGCCCGGCCGATCTCGGCCAGGTCCCAGGCCCGGCGGACCAGGCCCATCGCGCCGGGAGTGCCGGCGGCGTGCACGGCGCTGAACCGCTCGAAGCGCACGCCCGCCTCGCTGAGCAGCAGGTCGACGTCCTCGGCCGACCGGGTGGCGACCCAGGTGTGCTCGTCGAGCGTGCCGTAGCCGAGGTAGCGCAGGGTGGCGGCGAGTCGTTGGCGCTCCCGACGCGCGGTCGGGGCGTCCAGCACCAGCAGGTCGAACCGGCCGTCCCAGGTGATCCGGCCGGTGCGGTAGATCCGGGAAGCGGCCTCGTCCAGTCGGCGAGCGGCTTTCGGTGTGATCGAATAGCCCGGTCCGGAGGCCAGTTTCAGCGGTTCGAGCCAGCCCTGACGGACCATCCGGGAGACCGCCGTCCGGACGGCCGGTGGGGCGATCCCGAGCGGTGCCAGGAGCTTGACCAGGGCGGCGACCGGTGCGCGGCCACCCCGGGGCCGGAGGTGGTCGCCGTACAGGTCGAAGAGCGCCGACCGTGCCTGCATGACCGCACATTGTGACAGGCCATCTCGGGATAAGCTAGATGCTGTTACATCAATGCTGCTTCAGTTTGGGTCCGGCGGTGTTCATCAGGGAAAATCGTTGGTCGACAACTCCCGTGCGCTGTGCGGGTGGTCATGGCTAAGTGGCTGTGGGGCAACCCACCGACCCTGGTGTAGGTCTGAGGGGAGACAACATGGCGGCGATGAAGCCGCGGACGGGCGACGGTCCGCTGGAAGTCACCAAGGAGGGCCGGGGCATCGTCATGCGCGTTCCGCTGGAGGGCGGTGGCCGGCTCGTCGTCGAGATGACTCCCGACGAGGCGACGGCGCTCAGCGACGCGCTGAAGGCGGCCACCGGCTGATCAAGGCCGGTCCGTTGGCGACGTTCGCCGCCGCGGACGGTTTCGTCCGGCCCTGAGCCATCGGTTTCGCCGATGGCTCAGGGCCTCCATACCATTTCGCGGGCGTACGACTCGCGGTTTCTTCAGGAGGTACGGCTCCGCGTGCTCGCCATCCGTCTGACTGCCGAGCCGGACCGGCTCGACACCGTGGCCCTGCCCGTCCGGCCGAGCGGTGCCGACGAGGCGCCGGCTGAGCCGGTCCCGACCGCCGTGGCGCTGCCCGACGGGGTCGCCGACACAGCCGTCGCGCTGGTTCCGCTGGCGCGGCTGACCGGCCGGGCAGGTGAGGTTCGTGACCAGCTGCGACCGGGTGCTGTTCCGACCCGGCTGTTGCTGGTGGGAATCGGCGAGGGCGACGAGGCCGCGTGGCGGTCGGCCGGGGCGGCGCTGGTCCGGGCAGCCAAGGATGAGACACATGTCACATTCGGGTTGCCGGTCGGCGTGTCGCCGGAGGCGATCCGTGGCCTCGTCGAGGGGCTGCTACTCGGCTCGTACCGGTTCCGGCTGGGTGCCGACGCCGATGCCCCCGCGCTGGCCGGCGTCGACCTGGCGGTCGCCGATCCCGACGCCCACGAGCAGGCGGTGGAACTGGCCCGCACGACCGCCCGGATGACCCGCCTGGCCAGAGACCTCACCAACACCCCCTCCTCGGTCAAGAACCCCCAGTGGTTCGCCGACCAGGTCGCCGAGGCCGCCGCCGGGCTGCCCGGGCTGCGGCTGCGGGTGCGTGAGCCGGAGCAACTGGCCGCCGAGGGATTCGGCGGGATCCTCGCCGTCGGCGCCGGCTCGGCCAGCGGTCCGCGGCTGGTGGAGCTGGACTGGCAGCCGACCGAGGCCGCTACCCACGTGGTGTTGGCCGGCAAGGGCATCACCTTCGACACCGGCGGCATCTCGATCAAGCCGGTGCCGGCGATGAAGCTGATGCGCAAGGACATGGCCGGGGCGGCGGCCGTCGTTGCGGCCACCCTCGGCGCGGCGGCGTTGCGGCTACCGGTCCGGGTCACCGCGCTCGCCCCGCTGGCCGAGAACATGGTCAGCGGCGGCGCCTTCCGACCCGGCGACGTCGTCCGCCACTACGGCGGGCTGACCAGCGAGACGACCAACTCCGACGCCGAGGGGCGGTTGGTCCTCGCCGACGCGCTGGCGTACGCCGTGCAGGAGCTCAAGCCGGATCTGCTGATCGACCTGGCCACCCTGACCGGGGCGAACGCGGTCGCGCTCGGCACCCGTACCGGCGCCCTCTACAGCGACAACGACCAGCTTGCCAAGGATCTGCTGGCCGCCATCGACGCGGCGGGCGAGTCCGCCTGGCGGATGCCGCTGACCGCCGACTACGTCGAGCACCTCGGCAGCGACCTGGCCGACCTGTACAGTGCGCCCACGCAGGGCGCCGGATCCGTGCTCGCCGCGCTCTACCTGCGCGAGTTCACCGGTGACCTGCGTGAGCGATGGCTGCACGTCGACATGTCCGCGCCCTCCTGGTGCGAGCGGGACGACGCGGAGCTGACCCGGGGCGCGACCGGATGGGGCGTACGCGGCCTGCTGCGCTGGCTGGCCACGTTCGCCTGACCGGGGTGGCTCAGCACCTGACTGCGGCGAGCAGCCCGCTTCCCACGGGCAGCAGCGCCGGCACCCAGTGCTCCGACTCACGGATGGCCTTGACCGTCTCGCGCACCGTCACCGTGTCCGCGTCGCGCGCCGCCGGATCGCCGATCCGCCCTCCGGCGAATGCGCCGTTGAGCACCAGCACACCTCCCGGGCGCAGCAGCCGCAGGGCGGCCTCCACGCAGGCGGTGAAACCGGTCGCCTCGGCGTCGACGAAGACCAGGTCGTACGCGCCGTCCGCCAGCCGGGGCAGGACGTCCAGCGCCCGACCGGTGATGATCCGCGTTCGGCCGGCGGCGAATCCGGACTCGGCGAAGATGCGTCGGGCGATCCGTTGGTGCTCCACCTCGACGTCGATGGTGGTGAGCACCCCGTCGGCGCGCATGCCGCGCAGCAGCCACACGCCGCTGACTCCGGTGCCGGTGCCGATCTCGACCACCGCACGGGCGTTGCCGGCGGCGGCGAGAAGGCGCAAGGCGGCACCCGCGCCGGGGGTGACCGCTTCGAGGCCGACTTCGCGGGCGAGGCTGCGCGCGGTGCGCAGCACGAGATCCTCGGTGACGTACGACTCGGCGAACTGCGAAGTCGGGTTCGTCGAACTGCCGGAACCGGCGACCGTGGCGATGGGACACCTCCGGGCGGCGAGCATGATGCGTGGGGCGGGTGGGCACTGTGACTCTAGAGGCGGCCCGCCAGGGCCGCAGCCGGGCGTCCACCCGCAGTGACAACCGCTGACCCCGTGAGGCGTATCCGTGCAATCCTGGAAGCGGTATCCCGTCGACCGCTCACGGGCGGTACCCGATCGCGGGACGTGGATGCCGGGGACGGAGTGGGAGGCACCGAGTGACCGACGGCTGGGACTGGCGCCAGCCCGGCGGGAGCGGCGTACCGGCGGGGCAGCCGGTGCCCGGGCACCCGCCGGTGGGTTCGCCGGCGACACCGCAGCAAGGCGGCCAGCCGGCCGCGTCACCGTTGCGGAGCGGCCACGCGGCGTCGCCATGGTGGTCGGATGCGCTCGCCGACCCGTGGCGAGACCCGCACGCGCCGGCGGCGGTGGTGATACCGGTGGCACCGGCCCCGGGATCCGAGCCGGAACCGGTCACCGACCCGGACGCGCCCGGGCGGCCGAGACTGCACCAACTGATGCTCATCACGCTGATCAGCGCCCTGCTGGCCGGCACGCTCGGTGGTGCCCTCGGGTACGCCTTCGCCGTCCGTGGCGGGGCGGTCGCGCCGGTCCTCGGCGCCCCTGCGGGCTCGGCTCCCACGCTCGCGCAACGGCCGCCGGAGTCGCTGGCCGGGGTCGCCGAGCGGGTCCTGCCCAGCGTGGTGACCGTCCGGGTGGCCGGGGTGGCTGGCACGAGCGAGGGCTCCGGCTTCATCGCCAGCGCCGACGGGCACGTGATCACCAACGATCACGTGGTCGCGGGTGGCAGCGGGCGGGCGTCGGTGATCTTCAACGACGGTAGTACCGCCTCTGCGAGGGTGGTGGGCCAGGATCCGGAGTCCGACATCGCGGTGATCAAGGTCTCCCGCAACGGGCTGCGGCCGGTCGAGTTCGGCGACTCCGACGCGCTGGCGGTGGGCGACCCGGTGCTGGCCATCGGTTCACCGTTGTCGCTGGCCAACACGGTCACCGCGGGCATCGTCAGCGCCCTGGACCGGACGATGCAGGCCGGTGAGCCCGGCGGGCCGACGCGCTACTACGCCGCGATCCAGACCGACGCCGCGGTCAACCACGGCAACTCGGGTGGGCCGCTGGTCGACGCGGCCGGGCGGGTGATCGGGGTGAACTCCACCATCAAGTCCCTGGTCTCCGACGGTCAGGAGGCGGGCAACATCGGTCTCGCCTTCGCCATTCCGATCAACCAGGCCAAGCGGATCACACAGGACATCATCGGCACCGGCAAGGCCCGCCGTACGGTGATCGGCGCCCAGGTCGGTGGCCCCGGCTCAGGCACCGGCGGCTCGGGCGTACGCCTCGCGGCGGTCGAGCCGTCCGGCCCGGCGGCCGGCGCCGGGCTCCAAACCGGTGACGTGATCCTGAAGCTCAACGGCCGCCCGATGAGCGAGCCGACCGACCTGATCGCCCTGGTCCGCAAATACGCGCCCGGTTCGGTGGTGACCGTCGAGTACCGCCGGGGCTCCACCCGGCAGAACGCCTCGGTGACCCTCGCCGCGGATGTGAAGTGACCGCTCGCCCTCTTCTGGCCGGGCCCCCGACGTGCGTACCCTGGCCTCGTAGCCGGGGAGGAGGCCCAGCGTGTTCGAGAACCTGAACGTGTGGGAGGTCGGTGCGCTGCTGCTGCTGGCGCTACTGATCTTCGGCGACCGGCTGCCGGCGGTGATCGCTGACGGGCTGCGCATGGTGCGAAACCTCCGCGCCATGGCCCGCAACGCCACCAGCGACCTGAGCAAGGAACTCGGCACCGACATCCAGCTGGAGGACCTGCACCCCAAGGCGTTCATCCGCAAGCACCTGCTCAGCGAAGAGGACGAGCAGGCGATCCGGAAGCCGTTGCAGGGCATCTACGACGATCTCCGCGCGGACGTCACGAACGTGCACAAGGACCTCAAGGAGGTGGCTACCGCAGCGGATCCCCGCTCGTCCGCCGCCTCGTCGTCGTCGGGCTCCGCACCGGCCGGCGGCGCGGCCCCGGCTCCCCGCGCAGCCGGCTACGACGAGATGACCTGACGGCGACCCGGCCGGCTGGGCAGAGCGGCCCGGTGGGGCCAGCGAGCGGCCGGCTGGGCGGGGCGGCGCGGAAGAGCCAGCGAGCGGCCGGCTGGGCGGGGCGGCCCGGTGGGGTCAGCGGCCGGCCGGCTTGAGGCCCAGCGGTTTGCCGAGCAGCGACTCGCGCCGCAGCGCGAGACGGTCGGCGACCTGGTTCAGCGCCTTCGCCGCCGGGGAGTCCGGCTCGGCGAGCACGATCGGATTCCCCTCGTCGCCCGCCTCCCGGACCCGGGTGTCCAGCGGCACCTGGCCGAGCAGCGGCACCTGCGCGCCGATGGTCCGGGTCAGCGAGTCGGCCACGGTCTGGCCGCCGCCGGCACCGAAGACCTCCATCCGGGAGCCGTCCGGCAGCTCCAGCCAGGACATGTTCTCGATCACACCGACCACCCGCTGGTGGGTCTGCAGGGAGATCGCGCCGGCCCGCTCGGCCACCTCAGCGGCGGCGGCCTGCGGCGTGGTGACCACCAGGATCTCGGCGTTGGGCAGCAGTTGGGCCAGGGAGATGGCCACGTCGCCGGTGCCCGGAGGCAGGTCGAGCAGGAGAACGTCGAGGTCGCCCCAGTAGACGTCGGCGAGGAACTGCTGCAACGCGCGGTGCAGCATCGGGCCGCGCCAGACCACGGCGGCGTTGCCGGCAGTGAACATGCCGATCGAGATGACCTTCACGCCATGCGACTGAGGCGGCATGATCATGTCTTCGACCCGGGTGGGCCGGCCGTCCGCGCCGAGCATCCGGGGCACGGAGTGTCCGTAGATGTCCGCGTCCACCACGCCGACGGAGAGACCCCGGGCGGCCAGGGACGCGGCCAGGTTCACCGTCACGCTGGACTTGCCCACGCCACCCTTGCCGCTGGCCACCGCGTACACCCGGGTACGCGAGCCGGGCTGGGCGAAGGGGATGACGGGCTCCTCGGTCGCGCCGCCGCGCAGCTTGGTCTGTAGTGCCTGGCGCTGCTCGGGGCTCATCACCCCGAAGATGACCTCGACGCCGGCAACCCCGGCCACCGCGCCCACCGCGTCGGTGATGTCCGAGCGCAGCTTGTCCTTCAGCGGGCAGCCGGCCACCGTGAGCAGCAGCTCGACCCGGACCACACCGTCCTCGCCGATCTCGGCGGAGCGGACCATGCCGAGCTCGGTGATCGGCCGGCGGATCTCCGGGTCGTTGACGGTGGCCAGGGCGGCCTGGATGGCGTCGTTGACGGTGCTGACGGGAGCTGACATGCCCGCAATGCTACGTCGGTCGGGATCCGGGACCAGGGTCAGCGGTGCCCGATGTGAGCGAGTCGGTCAGCTCTCCGGAGGACGCCCCGCCCCGGCGTCGCCGACTCCGCCACCGGACTGGTCGCGGGCTTCGCCACCGGACTGGTCGCGGGCTTCGCCACCGGACCGGTCGCCATCCAGTTCGTCAAGGGGCTCGTCGAGCCCGTCGCCGTCGCCGGTACGCGGAACGGCCTCCGTCCGCTGCCGGCGCTCCAGCCGCCGCCGGCGCAGCGTCACCTCGTCCAGTTCCTCGGCCAGCCGGGACAGCTCCGAGCGGACGAAGTCCCGGGTCGCCACCTCGCCCAATGCGATACGCAGCGCGGCGATCTCCCGGGCCAGGTACTCGGTGTCGGCCTTCTGCATGGTGGCCCGGCGCCGATCCTCCTCCAGCGCCACCCGATCCCGGTCCGACTGGCGGTTCTGCGCCAGCAGGATCAGCGGTGCCGCGTACGACGCCTGGATGGAGAGGATCAGCGTGAGGAAGGTGAAGGTGTACGGGTCGAAGCGAAGGTTCTCCGGAGTGAGGGTGTTCCAGACGAACCAGAGCGCCAGGACCAGGGTCATGTACACGATGAAGAGCGCCGTGCCCATGCCCCGCGCGATGCCCTCGGCCCACCGGCCGAAAGTCTCCTGATCGACTCGGGGCAACCGCACGCCGCGTGGCTCCCGAGGCAGGTCCAGCCGCTCGGCGCGTCGCTGATCAGCCATTGCGGTGCTCCGTGGTGGCGGTGGTCGGTTTCATCGTCGCCTCCGAGGCGGTGTTCGCGCCATCGCGCTCCCGCCAGTCCCGGGGCAGCGAATGATCCAGCACGTCGTCCACGGTGACGGCGCCCACCAGGCGGTTGTTCCGGTCGATCACCGGCATGGCCACCAGATCGTAGGTGGCCATCCGGCGGGTGATCTCCGGTAGCGGGGTGGCCGGGCGCAACGGGTCGATGTCGTTGACCACCACCCCGCCGAGCAGATCGGCGGGCGGCTCGCGGAGCAGCCGCTGGAAGTGCACCATGCCGAGGTAACGGCCGGTCGGGGTGGTCATCGGCGTACGGGCCACGAACACCTGCGCGGCCACCGCCGGGGACAACTGCGGCTCCCGGATCCGCGCCAACGCCTCCGCGACGGTGGCGTCCGGCGGCAGGATGACCGGTTCGGAGGTCATGACGCTGCCAGCCGTGCCCGGGGTGTACTTCAGCAACTGCCGCACCGGGTCGGCCTCGTCCGGTTCCATCAGGTCGAGCAACACGTCCTGCTCCGGCGGGGGCAACTCGCCGAGCAGGTCGGCGGCGTCGTCCGGATCCATCACCTCCAGGACGTCGGCGGCCCGCCTGCGACCCAGCGCGGCGAGGATCTCGACCTGATCGCGTTCGGGCAGCTCACTGATGACGTCGGCGAGCAACTGGTCGTCCAGGGCCGCGGCAATCTCGTTACGCCGAGCGTCGGGCAGGTCCTGCAACGCGTTCGCCATGTCGGCCGGGCGCAGGTCCGAGAGGATGGCCAGCAGGTTCGCGGTGCCGCGGGTGTCGGCGGCGCCGCCGAGTCCGCGTACCTTCTCCCACTCGACCTGCTGCAGGTTGCCCCGGCGGGCGAGCCGGCCGGTCTGTTCGCGGACGGCCACCCGGACCAACGACCACTCGCCGGCACGGCTGCACTCCATCGCCACGTCCACCACCGTCGCCGCCCGCCCGTCCGGCTCGATCTGCACCCGGCGGTCCAGCAGTTCCTGGAGCACCAGCAGCTCGTTCGGACGCTTCTCGAACCGACGCAGGTTCAACGTGCCGCTGCCCAGCACGATCGCTTCGGCATCGATCGTGGTGATCCGGTTGATGGACAGGAAGATCCGCCGCCGCAGCGGCATCTCGGCGACCAGGCCCACCACCTCGGGCGGTCGTTGGGCAGGACGCAGCCGGGCCACCGCGTCGCGGACCCGGCCAACCTGATCGCCATTGGGATCGAAGACGGCCACTCCGGCGAGACGGGCGACGTACACCCGGGTCGGCGTGCTCACGCGCACCAGCCTAAGGGCCTAGGGTTTATCAACATGTCGACCTTGGCTTACGAGATCGTGGACGTGTTCACCGACCGTCCGTACGCCGGGAACCCGCTCGCAGTGGTGTTCGGCGCCGAGGAGCTGGCGACCGAGCAGATGCAGCAGCTGGCCCGGGAGTTCAACCTCTCGGAGACGGTCTTCGTGCTGCCCGCCACCCAGGTCGGTGCCACCTACCGCGCCCGGATCTTCACCCCCACCGAGGAACTGCCGTTCGCCGGTCATCCCAGCGTCGGCGCGGCGGTCACCGCCAGCCGACGGGGCCTGTTCGGTATGGGGCAGATCACCCAGGAGTGCCATGCCGGCGTGCTGCTCATCGACGTGACCGACGGCGGCGCGACCCTGACCGGTGGCAATCCCACGCTCGGCCCGGAACTGGACCCGGAACCCTTGCTGGAGATGGCCGGACTGACCGCCGAGGACCACTCCGGCCCGCCGCCCCGGGTGGCCGGCTGCGGCCTGGAGTTCCCGTTCCTGCCGGTACGTCCCGACGCCCTGGCCCGCGCACAGGTCAACCCGGTCGCGGCGCGGCGGTACGGCATCGAGCATGTCAGCGTCTTCTCCTGGAACGCCGCCACGCAAACCGCCCACGCCCGGGTCTTCGTTCCCAGCCTCGGTGTGCCCGAGGACCCGGCGACCGGATCGGCCGCGCTCGGCCTGGGGGTCTGGCTGGTCGCCAGCGGCCTGCTGCCAGCGGAGGGAAAATCGTCGTACACCGTCCGGCAGGGTGTCGAGATGGGCCGGCCGTCCTCGCTGGCCTGCACGGTCACCGCGGACGGCGGTGTGGCGGTGGGTGCCACCGTCGCTGGCCAGGTGATGGCGGTGGCGCGAGGAGAGATCCTGGTCCCGCCGTTCGTCGGCTGACACCACCCCACGGGCGAGTACGAGAGGATGTTCCGGTGACCGACGAGCGCGACCGCAGCCCCCTGGTCGACGAGGCGATGAAGAAGGCGTCCGTGGCCTGGGTCGCGGTGTCCGGTGGCCCGTCGTTCGCCCTGTGGTGCGTGCCGCTGGAGAACGCGCTGTTCGTGGTCACCGGGCCCGGCGAGCAGGCCGCGCCGGGATTGGCCGAGGCCGACGAGGCGCAGGTGACGCTCCGTGGTGACCACGGCGGCCGGATCGTGACCTGGCCGGCACGGGTGACCCGGGTCGTCCCGGGGACCGACGAGTGGGAGACGCTGGCCCCGCTGGTGGGCGCCAAGCGGCTGAACGCGTCGGGCCCCACCGTGGACCTGGTGGCCCGCTGGGCCGCAGACGACTGCGCCCTGCTCCGACTGGCTCCCGCCGGCACACCGGTACACGGCGCGGAGCTGCCCGACGGCTCGCTCGCGGAACCGCCCCGGCCGGCACCGGTGGTCCGTCCGACCCGCAGGCCGTTCCGGTTGCACCGGGTCCGGCGCCGCTGACGTACGTCGGATATTGCCTGGTCACGGCGGCGCGATGCTTGATCGTGAGTGACCCCTGACGCAGCGTGCCGGTCGGTGACATGTGAGGATTTCGCCTTGTGTCTGCCGAACCCCGCCGACCACCGCTGGACCTGCTCACCACCGGAGCACTGGCGCTCGCCGTCGTCGCCGTCTCCTCGTCCGCGCCGCTGATCGCCTTCGCCGCCGCCCCCGCCCTGGCCGTGGCGTTCTGGCGCAACCTGATCGCGGTCACCGCGCTGAGCCCGTTCGTGTTGGTGCGTCGGCGGGCCGAGTTCGGGCGGCTGATCGGCGGTACCGGGCGGCGGGAGGGCATGTTCTGCGTGCTTTCCGGCGTGGCCCTGGCGGCCCATTTCGCCACCTGGATGCCGAGTGCGAAGCTGACCTCGGTCGCCGCGGCGGCGGCACTGGTCGCCACCCAGCCGGTCTGGCAGGGCCTGATCGCCCGAGTTCAGGGCCGGCGGCTGCCGTTGGGGGTGTGGGCCGGCGTGGGCGTGTCCGTCGTCGGTGCGATGCTGGCCACCGGTGCCGACTTCACCGTCTCCGGCGCGGCCTTCGCCGGAGACCTGCTGGCGTTGGCCGGCGGCATGTTCGCGGCGGTCTACGTCGCGCTGGGCGAGCGTGCCCGGGTCACCGTCAGCACCGCCACCTACACCACGATCTGCTACAGCGTGTGCGGGCTGATCCTGCTGGTGGTCTGCCTGGTCGGTCGGGTGCCCCTGGGCGGCTTCGACACCGGGACCTGGCTGGCCGTGCTGGCCCTGGTCGCCGGGGCCCAACTGCTCGGCCATTCGATGTTCAGCTATGCGCTGCGGCGGATCCCGGCCACCACGATCAGTGTGCTGATCCTGCTGGAGGTGCCCGGGGCTGCGCTGATCGGCTGGGCCTGGCTGGGCCAACTGCCCGCCCCGGCGACCCTGCCCGGCCTGGCGCTGGTCGTGGCCGGCGTCGCCGTGGTGGTGCTCTCCAGCGCCCGGACGGCCCGCCGCGCCTCGCTGCCTCCCGCCGCCGTCCCCGCCGCCCCGGCACCGGTACCCGACTGAGGTCGGCCGTTGCGCAGTCGACGGCCAGTGAGATCCTCCACAGGTCCGTTCGCCCCGGTCACGCCGTGAGGTTACCGTGGCGTCACACGTGCCTGTGCAATCGTCGAATCGGGCCGTGCCGGGAGGAGAACAATCGATGGCCGCTGTTGGGCGACCCCGCCGGTCCTGCCTGGCCGTGCCCGGATCCAGCGTCAAGATGCTCGGCAAGGCCCAGGGTCTGCCGGCCGACCAGGTCTTCCTGGATCTGGAGGACGCGGTCGCGCCGCTGGCGAAGTCGGATGCCCGCAAGAACATCGTGGCGGCGCTCAACGAGGGCGACTGGACGGGAAAGACCCGGGTGGTCCGAGTCAACGACCTCACCACACCGTGGACGTACCGGGACGTGATCGACGTCGTGGAGGGGGCGGGCGCCAACCTCGACTGCGTGATGCTGCCCAAGGTGCAGGACGCCGTCCAGGTGCAGTGGTTGGACCTGACGCTCACCCAACTGGAGAAGACGCTCGGCCTCCAGGTGGGGCGGATCGGCATCGAGGCGCAGATCGAGAACGCTGCCGGCCTGGTCAACGTCGACGCCATCGCCGCCGCTTCGCCCCGAGTGGAAACCATCGTCTTCGGCCCGGCCGACTTCATGGCCTCGATCAACATGAGGTCGCTGATGGTCGGCGGGCTGATTCCGGACTACCCGGGCGACCCGTACCACTACATCCTGATGCGGCTCCTGATGGCCGCCCGGATGCACGACAAGCAGGCCATCGACGGCCCGTTCCTGCAGATCCGGGACGTGGACGCCTTCCGCGAGGCGGCGAAGCGCTCGGCGGCCCTGGGCTTCGACGGCAAGTGGGTGCTGCACCCCGGGCAGATCGAAGCAGCGAACGAGGTCTACTCGCCGGCTCAGGCCGACTACGACCACGCCGAGTTGATCCTCGACGCGTACGAGCACTACACCTCGGCGGCGGGCGGCAAACTCGGCGCGGTCATGCTCGGCGACGAGATGATCGACGAGGCGTCCCGCAAGATGGCGCTGGTGATCGCGGCCAAGGGCCGGGCCGCCGGCATGACGCGTACCTCGACCTTCACGCCGCCGGGGTGACCACCCCAAGGGCCCACCCGGACCGGAGTCGGGGCGGGCGCCTCGGCGTTCAGGTGGTGGACGAGTTCGCGATGGCGATCGCGATGGCCACGACGTAACCGATGATCACCAGCGCGAGCAGGCCGGTGAGGATCCAGCCGACGATGATGGCCGCCTTCGCCATGCCCTCGCCGCCTTCGCCGGTCTCCCGGATCTGGCGCATGGCCACATGCCCCATGATCGCGCCGATCGGCGCGGTGATGCACGAGCCGATCCCGATCAGGGAGAGCACCAGGGCGACGATGGCCAGCGCGTTCGTCTGCTGCTGGGGAAAGCCGTATCCGGGCGGCGGTGGATAGCCGTAGCCGGGCTGGGGCGGCGGCGGGTAGCCGGCGGCCCCCGCGGTGCCCGGCACCGGCCCTGCCCCGGCGTACGGGTCGGTCTGCTGGTACTGGACGGTCGGCTGGTACGGGTCGTACCCGGTGGGCTGCTGCGGTACGGGCTGAGGGCTCACCGGCAGGGTCGGATCGGCCGGCGGGCTGGAAGGCTGGCCGGTCGACGCAGGGTCGGGCCAGCCGCCGGACGGCGGGGGCTGTGTCATCGGGCTCACTTCCGTCGCGATGCTCGGACCCAGTCAGGGTAGCCATCGCCGGGCAACGCCTCGACGCGCCCGGCAAGCGGTGCCGCATTGCTCGACGCCCCGGCAAGGGGCAGGATCTCGGCATGGGCATTGACGCGCGTGCGGCTGACCGGTCCGGCGGCAGATCGAGGCGGGACGTGAGCCGGCCTGGCGTGGCACGACGCTCCCGCGTCGGCACGGCACCGGGTCCCGGCGACGAGAGCACATCGGCCCCGTTGCCCGAGCCGGTGACCATGCGGCTGGACGGCAGGGTCGCCCTGGTGACCGGTGCGGGCAGTCCGGACGGCATCGGGTACGCCACCGCGCGGCGGCTGACCGATCTGGGCGCCCGGGTGGCGATCGTCTCTACCACCCGGCGCATCCACGAGCGCGCCGGCGAACTCGGCGTCACCGGGTTCGTCGCCGACCTCACCGACGAGGCGGAGGTAGGCGCGCTGGCCGACGCGGTTGCCGAACAGCTCGGTGACGTGGAGGTCCTGGTCAACAACGCCGGTCTGGCCAGCCGGGCGAGCCCGGAGGTGCTGCGCCCGGTCGGCCAGCTCAGCTACGACGAATGGCGTGGCGAGATCGACCGCAATCTCACCACCGCGTTTCTGTGCAGCCGGGCGTTCATCGGCGGGATGGCCGAGCGGGGCTGGGGTCGGATCGTGAACCTGGCGGCGACGGCCGGTCCGGTCAATGCGCTGCCCACCGAGGCGGCGTACGCGGCGGCCAAGGCGGGCGTGGTGGGGCTGACCCGGGCGCTGGCGATGGAGATGATCGCCGACGGCGTGACGGTCAACGCGGTGGCCCCGGGCACCATCTACACCGCCGCCTCCACAATGGCCGAGATCAAGCAAGGCCTGGGCACCCCGGTTGGCCGTCCCGGCACCCCCGACGAGGTGGCTGCCGCGATCGCGTTCCTCTGCTCACCGGCGGCGTCCTACATCACCGGCCAGATGCTGGTGGTCGACGGGGGCAACAGCGTGCGGGAGGCCCAGTTCCGCTGAGCGGCGCCGGGGGTCAGGTGCGGGTGCCGTCTGAGCCGGCCCAGAGCGCCAGGGCGAGCCAGCCGCAGCAGAACACTAGGTAGAACCCGGTGAAGATGTAGCTCAGGACCAGGCCCCAGGTGGCCAACTGGTCGCCCTCCTCGCCGCTGGTGCGTAACTGCCGCTTGGCCAGATGTCCGAGGGCGATGCCGGCGGGCGCGAAGACGAACGCGAAGACCAGCGACAGGACGGCCAGCACGTTGGTGCCACGACCGCCGCCGGGCGGTGCCGGCGGGCCGTACTGCCCGTAGGGCACCTGTGGGGCGTACGGCGGCTGCTGCCCCCACTGCTGGCCGTGCGGCGGCTGCCCCGGGTGCTCGTACGACGGCTGCCCGTAGGCCGGCTGCCCGTGGTGCGGCTGCTCACTCCACGGCTGCCCGTACTGAGGCTGCTCAGCCGACGGCGGCTCGTAGGGCGACGGTGGCTGGTCCGGTTCTGGCGGCTGGCTCACACTGCCGGACGCTACCCGCCGCACGAAGCTTTTTGGCAAGGAAGCGCCCGCTGTCAACCTCGCCGGGTTCGGCTGAGGTGTGCCGACACCCGTGCACACGGGGCCTGGAGCATCCGGCGAGTCTTGGCCCGCTCTGTACCCGTCTTCGCGGTCAGCCCGCGCACCACCATGCCGGTGATCCGCCCGGACGCGTCGGGCCCAGAGATGTCGCTGTCGGCTGCTGTCGAGCTGACCCGTTTGCGCTCTCAGCTCGACAGGGCCCAAGGCCGACATGACGGCCTTTGGGCCACCACCCGAGCGGCCGAGTTCAGCCCAGTCGAGTGAGATTGGCGGCGGCGCGCTCGATGGCCAGGCAGCGGTTCTCGACATAGTCGATGCTGGCCTCCTCGGCGATCTGGCGTGCCTGGGGAGAGACGATCCCGAGCTGCAGCCAGACGGCGGATGCGCCGATCGCCGCGGCCTGGCGGACCACGTCGACCGCCTCCTCGGCCGGGCGGAACACGTCGACCAGGTCGACCGGGTGCGGGATGTCGGCCAGTGACCGGTACACCGGCTCGCCGAACAGTTCATCAGCGGTCGGGTTGACCGGGATGATCCGCCATCCGTACCGCTGCATCTCCGCCGGCACACGATGTGCGGCCTTGCTCGGGTCGCGGGAGGCGCCGACGACGGCGATGACGGCGGAGTCGGCGAGGATCTGCTCAGCGGAACGCACCCGCCGACTGTAACCGCGCCGTGCCGGCTCCGCCCGCCAGTCGCCCACCGTGCCATGACCCACCGCGCCATGACCCACCGCCTGCCGTGCCACCGCGTCGTCGCGCGCTGACGGTTAGAGCAGGGTGAGTTGCACCGGCTCCGGCGCGGTGGGCGGCGACGCCTGGCGGTGGTCACCCCGATCGGGGCGGTGCAGGCCGTGACGGCGGGCGGCGATGCGTACCCGTGCGGCCAACTCCCGCTGGTACGGCTGCGGCAGGTAGGCGCCCGAGGCGTACAGCTCCCGGTAGCGGGGAACCAGGTGAGGGTGTTCCCGGCCCAGCCAGTGTGCGTACCATTCGCGGGCGCCGGGGCGCAGATGCAGCGGCAGTGGCGTCACGCTGGCCGCCCCGGCGGCGGCGATCGCCGCGACGGTGGAGTCGATGGACTCGTCGGAGTCGCTGAGGCCGGGCAGGATCGGCGCCATCAACACCCCCACCTCGAAACCGGCGTCGGCGAACTGGCGTACGGCCTCAAGCCGCCGCCGGGGGCTCGGAGTGCCCGGCTCGACCGACCGCCACAGCGGCTCGTCGACGAAGCCCACCGAGAATGACACGCTGACCCGAGTGACCTGGGCCGCCTGTCGCAGCAGCGGCAGGTCCCGCAGGATCAGGGTGCCCTTGGTCAGGATCGAGAACGGGTTCGCGAAGTCGCGCAGCGCCTCGATGATCGGCGGCATGAGCTGGTAACGCCCCTCGGCCCGCTGGTAGCAGTCGACGTTGGTGCCCATCGCGACGTGCGCGCCCCGCCAGCGCGGCGTGGACAACTCCCGGCGCAGCAACTCGCCCGCGTTGACCTTGACGACCACCTGCCGGTCGAAGTCCGCCCCTGCATCCAGATCGAGGTAGCTGTGCGTGTTTCGAGCGAGGCAGTAGACACAGGCGTGGCTGCATCCCCGGTAGGGGTTGACCGTCCACTCGAAGGGGACGCGGGACGTGCCGGGGACCTTGTTCAGGATCGACTTGGCCCGCACCTCGTAGAAGGTCATGCCGGCGAAGGCCGGGGTGTCGAAGGTGCGAACGATCGCGTCGGGCAGCGCCAGCGGCAGGGGTGACGCCGCCGGCGCTGCCCGACCGGGAACTCCCTCGACCGGGGGAGCGGTCAGGTTCTCCCAGCGCATGGCGCTTATTCGAACACACGTACGACAGCGGCGCAAGTGAGGCGGCGGACATCGGGCGGTGGTTCCTGCCGTGCCGGTGGAGGATGGTGGCATGGAGAGGTCGACCTTCGTCTACGACGGGGACTGCGCGTTCTGCACCCGCTGCGCTGAGTTCGTCGAGCGCCGGATCCCGACCCGTGCCCGGGTGCTGCCCTGGCAGTTCGCCGATCTCGACGAACTCGGGTTGACCGAGGCAGAGTGCGACGAGGCGGTGCAGTGGGTGGGGACCGACGGCAGTCGCGCCGCCGGCCCGGACGCCATCGCCGCCCTGCTGGCCAGCAGCGGCCGGGTCTGGCGGATCGCCGGGGCCGGGCTCCGCTTCGCGCCGGTGCGCGCCGCCGCCTGGCCCGCGTACCGCTGGGTGGCCCGCAACCGGCACCGGATGCCCGGCGGTACGGCCGCCTGCTCCCTGCCGCAGGCGGCCCGGGAGCGTCTCTACGGCCCGCCGGGCGGCTGACCGGCACGCCCGTCCTGTGCCGGCCCGCCTGGCGGCGCAGTTCAGGACGAAGGCGCCTGCTGAGGGCTCGCGGGGCGCGGGACGGAGCCGGCGTCCGGGAGCGGGGCGGTGGCCGGGGCTTCGTCCGCGACCACCGGGACCTCCTCTGGTCGGCCGTCGGCCGGGGTGACCGCTGGCGCGGCGGCCCCGGGCCTGCCGTGACCGGATCGGCGGGCCAGCAGCCCCCGCAGCGCGACCAGCGGACGGATCTTCTCCAGTGGCAGGAAACTGGTCATGGCGACCAGGTGCGGGGCGAACGAGATGGTGATGGTCGCGATGGTGACCAGGTGGAACGAGTAGAAGAAACCCACCGTGGCGAGCCGCCAGCGTTCGGGCAGCACGAAGACCAACGGGCTGAGCAACTCGAAGGCGAGGATGCCGAACTGGGCGATGAGCAGCAGGTGGGGCACCTGGGCGATCAGGTCGGCCAGTTCGGTGCCGCGTCGGATGATCGCCTTGGCCAGCACCGAGCCGGTCGCCCAGTCCAGGCCGCCGAAGCGGAACTTCGCCCAGGCGGCGAGGAAGTAGGTGCAGACCACCGCGATCTGGGTGACCCGCAAGGCCCAGCCGCCGGCCTCGCTTCTGGTCGGATCTCCGTGCCGGGCGCGACCCGCCGTCGGCAGCACGGCCAGCGCGACGAGCAGGGCGAACCGGTCGTGGTCCACCTTGCCGTAGCTCATCGCGATGATCATCCACTCGAGGTAGAGCGCGAAGACGGCCCAACCGAGCAGCCGGGGAGCGCGACCGGTGGCCGCGAGGAGGGCGAGCAGCAGCAACGCCCAGAAGATCACGCTCACCAGCGCCGGGGTGGGGGTCGGCAGCGGCAGTACGCGCCCGACGAAGAGCGGCTGGTACAGGTCCCCGGAGACGTCGACGCGGGAACGTATCCAGGGCGTGAAGATCAGCAGGTCGCCGACGATGAAGAGGTAGACCAGGGTACGGAAGGCGGCGACGCGACCGCGCGGCACCGGCTCGGTCAACCAGCGGCTCACGGAGTCACCTGCCAGCGCACCACGGTTTCGTCGAACCACCGCCCGGTGGGCCGGCGGTCGGTGATGTCGTGCCAACGGATCACGATGCGGACCTCGGTCAGCTGCGGGGCGTCCGGGTTCCGTCGGGTGTACGCCTCGGCCACCTCCCGCAGCAGGCCGGGATCGGCCGCGTAGCGCGCCTGCTGGCCCTCGATCTCGGCCCGCCGGATGCCGGTCGCACGTTCCCCGAGGTCGACCAGGTCGCCGGTGATGTCAACCCCCTCGACCCGGGTGTCCCGGGCGTCCGCGTTCGGCGGATCCGAGGTGGAGTACATCCGGAAGGGGCCGAACGGGAAGTGGTCGTCGTCGCCCCAGAGGGTGCCGGCCAGCAGGACGGCCAGGGCGAGCGCGGTGACTCCCACCCGGACCGCGCGGCCACGGCTGGTCAACGTATCCATCTCCAGACAGAAGATACGGCACCCGTGCTCGTCTGGTGGGCCGTGTCCGGAGCTGTGGCGACGGGCAGGCGCGACGACGGCCGGGCCCCGATGCGGGACCCGGCCGCCGCGGTGGTACGCGGTGTCAGTGCTTGTGCTCGGCGAGCTTCTTGCGTACGTCGTCCATGTCCAGCCCGCGGACCTGCTCGATGAGGTTCTCCAGGGCCGACTCCGGCAGCGCGCCCGGCTGAGCGAAAACGATCACACCATCGCGGATGGCCATGATCGTGGGGATCGACCGGATCTCGAACTTGGCGGCGAGTTCCTGCTGCGCCTCGGTGTCCACCTTGCCGAAGGTGATGTCGGAGTGCTTCTCGGACGAGCGCTCGTAGACCGGGGCGAACCGCTTACAGGGGCCACACCAGTCGGCCCAGAAGTCGACCAGCACGATGCCATCGCTCTCGGTCACCTGGTCGAAGTTAGCCGTGGTCAGCTCGACGGTTGCCATGCGAATCTCTCCGATCACCCGGAACATCTACGTCTGGTGGAACCCGGCCGCGAGCCATCGCATTCCCGCCCCGCTGCCCCCGAAACCCGGTTGCCTGGCCCCGTTGGGAGCTTTGTCCGCATCGATCACTGTCGGTCCTGCCGTGGCACGCAGATCGCAAATGCATGTCGCATTTGCGTAACCAGCCGTGATGGGAGCGTTTCCAGCTCAAGCGATCGCCGATCACGCTACGGGCTGGTAATTTGCGCGTTGACGAGCACCGATTCGACCTGCGGAGATCGCTTGATGGAAGATGATCAATCACTCTCCGTAATGTAACAAAAAGATAAATGTGACCTCGGTCTCTGTGCCGCTGCACTGGCGTACGGCAGAATCTTGAGACATCAGAGCGTGGGCGGCGGGTGCCGGGGAGGGCCCCGCCGCTCATTGCGTCCGGACCCGGTCGGCGGTCTTCGGCCAATCCGCGACAACCGGTTCGCGGCGGATGGGGTTCGGCTCCCGCGTCGGCGCATATGCTGACGCCGGAGGTTCCCGCCATGAGCGAGCGCTGCGAACAAGCCATCGGGCCCACCAGCGCCGGCCCCTATTCGACGACCGAGTGGGATCTGCTCACCGGCCTGCCGGGCCGGGTGATCGTGGCCGCTGCCCAGCCCGGTCCCGGACGACCCGACCGGGGGGTACGCGCCGGCGTCGCCGGGCTGGACGCGGTGGCCGCCGGTCGGGCCTTCGACAGTGACCTCGTCCGGGCCGTGGTGGCCGCGATCTACGCCCGGCACGACGATGCGCCGCTGTCCGCCGCGCGTACCGATCTCGTTGACGTGCTAGCCGCATGCCGCACGGTGGTCCGGGTGCTCGACCGGCGCGCCGATCCGGCCGACTCGGCGGCGTACCGGCAATGGGTGCAGTCGGTCGCGGCCCGGGTCTGCGGCATGGCATCGGTGGCGCTTCCGGGCGCGGGGCTGGCCCCCGTCGACCGCCGTTTCCTCGACCGGCTCGGCGCCGCGCTCGGACTCCGTTAGGTCCCGCGCTTCTCTCGGTTCCGGCGTCCGGACGGCGGGCGGTGGGGGCCCGGTGGCTGGGGCGTAACCTGCGTGACCGTGACCGGTGAGCAGCTCGACGTCGGCGTGGGACCCTGGCCCGGGGATCCGCCGGACGATCCCCGATACGACCCGGACCTGCTCGCCGAAGGCGACCGGCGCAACGTCGTCGACCGCTACCGGTACTGGCGGCGGGAGGCTGTGGTGGCCGACCTGGACCGCCGGCGGCACGACTTCCACGTGGCGATCGAGAACTGGCAGCACGATTTCAACATCGGCACGGTGGTGCGCAACGCGAACGCGTTCCTCGCCGCCGAGGTGCACATCGTCGGCCGGCGGCGCTGGAACCGGCGGGGCGCGATGGTGACCGACCGGTACCAGCACGTAAGGCACCACGAGACGATCGAGCAGTTCGCCGCCTGGGCCACGCGGGAGGCCCTGCCGCTGGTCGGGATCGACAATCTGCCCGGTTCCCGTCCGCTGGAGACCACCACGCTGCCCCGGCGGTGCGTCCTGCTCTTCGGTCAGGAGGGCCCGGGGCTGTCGGACGCCGCACGCAGCGCCTGCGACCAGCTCTTCTCCATCGCCCAGTACGGCTCCACCCGCTCCATCAACGCCGGCGTGGCGAGCGGGATCGCGATGCACGCGTGGATCCGCGCTCACGCCGGCCCGCCGCCGGACTGAGCGACCGCCCCGAACGCTGGTCCTTCCCGGCGATCCGTGCCGGACCGGAGGCGAGCGTCTCCGGCGTGGCAATGAGGCCGCTCCGCTTGACGGCTCCTCGGCCCGGGGTGACGGTGGTGTGATGAGTGTCGCGGTGAGTTGCCCCAGATGTGGTGGATCGGTGCGGTCGCCGGACCTGATGCACGGCGAGTCGCGCTGCCTCGACTGCGGGCCGGTGGCACCGCTGCACGTGCCGGAGCGCATCGGCGCCGAGATCGTGGCCAGCGTCGTCGAGCGCATCCAGGCGGACGCGGAGCGGCGGCGGGCGGTGCCGCTGTGGTGCCCATGGCCGTTGCCGCCGGGCTGGACGACGACCGGCGTGGCGTGGGCCGGCGATGACCGGCTCGGGGTCCGCGCCACCGCGATCGCCTGCGCCGGCCCGGCACCGCTCGGTGGCGGCCCCGCCGACCTGGTCTTCGTGGCCGAGGAACCGGGGGTGGGCCTGGGGGCGCGGTACGCGGGGGTGCCCGGCCCGGACGCGGGACCGGAGCTGGCCGAGGCATTGACCGAGCCCGGTCCCGGGCATCCCGGGCATGTCGGGCGGGCGGGAATCCGGGTGGCCGGCCATCCCACTCCACTGTGGTTGGTGAATTCGCTGACAGATCGAAGCGCGTACGCCGGTGAGGCTCGGGGATTGTGGCTGTATGCGATAGCCTGGCCGGCGAGTGCGGGGCATCTGCTCGCGGAGGACGTGGTGCTGCACGACCTGGTCGAGTGGACGCCGTCCGAGCTCGTGTACGGCGCACCGTCTCCGTATCTGCACGGGAGGGCTTGACAAGCTCCCCGGAATGTCGGAGAACGGACGCAGATATTCACGGTAAGACACCACGCTGATACTCTGGGTGCCGCTGCGGTAATGGGACCCGGCGCCGCGCGAGAGGATGGCCCGCCATGGTCAAGAAGGTCCTCACCTGGGCCGGAATCGCATTCTTGATCTTCTTCGTCGCCTACCGGCCAAATTCCGCCGCAGACGTGTTCAAGTCACTGGGTGGCGGCATCATGGACATCGCCCAGGGCTTCGGCGACTTCTTCACCAGCCTGGTCGCCTAGCCGCCGATGGGAAGCCCCACCGGCCCGCCTTTTGATCCCGACGACCCCGACCGGGCTCGTCGGGAGCGTGACACCGAGCCGATTCCCCGGATCGATCCCGATGACGGTCCGGGCTACGGCTCCGACCCCCGCCGCTCCGACGGCCCTGTCTTCTCCGACGACGCGGGCTACGGTGACGGCCCGGGCTACGCCGGCGAGAGCCGGTCGGGGCGCGCCTGGGTGCGGGATCCCGAGGCCGGTTACCAGCCGCCGCAGATCTCCGAGGAGGAGTTGGCGGGGCTGCGGGCCGACGCCAGTGGAATGACCCCGCGCCGGGTCCTGCCGCTGGAGGACGAACCCAGCTCGCTGGTCGCGCGTTACCTCTTCCCGACCGAGCGCTACCGGGGCGAGTGGAAGCGGCACTGGATCCACCTCACCACCCCGCTCATCGTCGGCATCGCCGCCACCTTCGTGCTCGGTTACCTCTCCGGCTTCCTCGCCGGGCAGGACGTCGGGGCGCTCACCACGATCGCGGTCCTGCTCTGGTTCGCGGTCATGGGCTGGGTGGCCTGGCGGGTCGCCGACTGGTGGTACGACCGCTTCATCCTGACCAACAAGCGGGTCATGGTGGTCAACGGGATCATCACCCGACGGGTCGCGATGATGCCCCTGACCCGGGTCACCGACATGAAGTACGAGCAGTCGCCGGCCGGCCGCGCGCTCAACTACGGCACCTTCGTGCTGGAGTCCGCCGGTCAGGAGCAGGCGCTGCGCGAGGTGAAGAACCTGCCCAACCCCAACGAGCTCTACCTGCGCGTCGTCGAAGAGATGTACGAGCCGCAGGCGGTCGAGGCGCGGCTGGGCAAGGAGCAGGACGAGGCCAAGGCCGACGACGGCGCTTGAAATCCTCCGGCCGCACGCTGGAGCTGCCGCAAACCCCTTCGCCCTCGACCCGCTTGGTCCGGCATGGCAGGCTGCCTGGACGAAACCAGGAACGGAGGTGGCGCGTGGCCGACAGCGACCCGCTGGAGGAGGAGTTCCGTGATTTCGTCACGACCCGCTCCGGCGCGCTGCTGCGGAGCGCGTACCTGCTCACCGGGGACTGGGGCACCGCGGAGGACCTCCTCCAGACCGCGTTGACCAAGACCTACCTGGCCTGGAAGCGGCTCGGCGGGATCGAGGCGATCGAGCCGTACGCCCGCCGGGTCATGGTGAACACCTCGACCAGTTGGTGGCGACGCCGCTGGCACGGCGAGCGCCCCACCGAGGTGATGCCCGAGCGGGCCGCCGCCGACGTGATCGAGCAGCAACTCGACCGGGACGTGCTCTGGCGGCACCTGCGCGCGCTGCCCGCCCGACAGCGCGCCGTGCTGGTGCTGCGCTTCTATGAGGACATGTCGGAGGCGCAGACCGCCGCCCTGCTCGACATCTCGCGGGGCACCGTCAAGAGCCAGACCTCTCGGGCACTGGCCACCCTGCGTCGGCGGATCGGCACGGAGGACGCGCTCGCACTGCCCGGCTCCGATGCCCCGCCCGCTGGCGATCCGCAGGCGGCGACCGGCCGTTCCGGCACGCGGGCGACGACCCGCCGTCCCGGCGGGCCGGTGACGACCGGCCGGTCCGGGCTGACCACGGCGCGGCGGGCCGGCGGAACGCCGCAGAGCGGGCCGGGTGACTCGCTCCTCGGCACGGCGGCCCGGGCCGAGCCGGTCGCCGTCCGGCCGGGCGGCATGGCCGGCGCGGTGCGGCCGGCGCCCGAGCCACTGCCGGCGCCAACTGGTGACCTTTCCGGCCGGTCCGGACAGCGACCGCCGGTCGTCGCGCAGCCGAGCGGTGCCCTGGCGGGAGAGCGTCGGTGAGCGCTGGTTCCGGAGACCGTGACAACCCGGAGAGGGCTCCGGGCCGTTCCTTGAACGTGGGGCAGAACGAACTGGAACGTGCTGTCCGGGAGGCGTTCGTCCGGCAGGCGGCGGCATCGCATGTCCCTGCCGGGGACCGAGCCACAGCGGTCATCCGGCGGGCGAACCGCATCCAGCATTGCCGGACCGTGGCCGGAACGAGTCTCGCCGCGATGGTGGTCGTCCTCGCCACCGCCGCGGCGATGCAACTGGGCGGGGAACGGCCGCCGACCGGGAGCACCGTGGTGATCGGCGAGCCGGACTCCGAGTCGACGGTGACCTGGGCCCCGAGCAGCCCGCCGACCGGCCCCGGCACCGGGGCCCCGCTCGCCGACGTCGACCTGGTGCTGGGCGGAACGATCGCCACCGCGCAGGGGAGACGGGTACCCCTCGTCGACACCGGCGGGATCGAGCGCGCGCACCGCCTCGCCGACGATCGTGGCTGGCTGGTCATCGGGCCACCGAGCCTGGCCGGCCGATTTCTCTGGGCGGTGGCACCGGACGGCACCGCCCGGGTGCTGCTCGGCGGCGCCGACGAGATCGTCCTGGACGAGGGGGGCCAGCAGGTCGCCTGGAAGCAGGGCACAGCGCTGGCCGCCGCCAAGGTCGTCAACAAGGAGCTGGTCGCCACCGTACGCGCGGAGGCGCCGGCCGAAGCCGTGCCGCTGCGGTTCGTCGGCGGCGCCGTCCTGGTGCGGCTCGCTCCCGACCGTCCCGGGCATGTGCTGTGGCGTCTGCAACCCGGCCCGCTCGACCCGGGCACCGACCGGGCCAGCAACCGAATTTTCGGCGCGCTGCCCGACGGACGCCTCGTTGCTGAGATCACCGAGGGCTCGCCGGAAAAGTCCTGCCTGACCGTGCTCAACCCGGCGGGCCTCACCCCGGCCGGCCGGGAATGCGGCCCGCAGCTGAGCGGCGACGGACCGGGCTCGGTCTCGCCGGACGGACGCTGGCTACTGGTCAACGGGCGGTCCGGGCGGCAGGAGGGGGC
This sequence comes from Micromonospora qiuiae, assembly GCF_016863555.1. GTDB lineage: Bacteria > Actinomycetota > Actinomycetes > Mycobacteriales > Micromonosporaceae > Micromonospora > Micromonospora qiuiae. The sequence continues at coordinate 27,595 of NZ_BOPC01000013.1, forward strand.
GGTACTGGTCGACTTGCGCCGGCTCGACCCGTCCGTCGATCCGGTTCCGGTCGGGCTGGCGGCGACCGGAGACGTGGTCTGGAGCAGGCCCGGCACCGCCTACTACGCCGACGCCGCCGGCCGCCTGATCCGAATGGACGTCGACCGGGTGACCGCCGGTCGCCCTGCCGAGCCGCTCGTCATTGCCGGCCTTCCCGACGGGATACGCCCGGTGGTGGTGAGCGGTGGCTGATGCCGGCCGGTAGCCTCGGGCGATGATCGCCCGGATCGACCTGCACACCCATTCCACCGCCAGTGACGGCACGCTCAGCCCAGCAGAGCTGGTCCACGCCGCCGCCGACGAAGGGCTGGACGTGGTGGCGATCACCGACCACGACACCACCGCCGGTTGGCAGCCGGCGCTGCGGGCGCTGCCGCGCGGGCTGCGGCTGGTACGGGGAGCCGAACTTTCCTGCCGCTGGTCCGGCGAACAGCCGCCGGTGCCGCTGCACCTGCTGGCGTACCTCTTCGATCCGGACTTTCCGGAACTGGCCGCCGAGCTGGCCCGGGTACGGATCGCCCGCGCGGAACGGGGCGAGCGGATCGTCGCGCTGCTGCGGGCCGACGGCATCGACGTGAGCTGGACGGAGATCCTGGCCGCAGCGGGCGGCGGAACGGTGGGCCGGCCACACATCGCCCATGCGCTGATCCAGGCCGGCCTGGTCGCCACCACCACCGAGGCATTCGGCCCGGACTGGCTGGGGGAGCGGTACCGGCTGCCCAAGGACGACATCGACGTCTTCCGGGCCGTCCGGCTGGTCCGGGCGGCCGGCGGCGTGCCGGTGTTCGCCCACCCCAGGGCCACCCGGCGTGGCCGGATCGTGCCGGACGAGCTGATCGCCGAGCTGGCGGCGGTCGGTCTGGCCGGGCTGGAGGCCGACCACGAGGACCATTCGCCCGCCGAGCGGGCGCACGTACGCGGGCTCGCCACCGAGCTGGGCCTGCTGGTCACCGGCTCGTCGGACTTTCATGGCACCCACAAGACCGTCCGGCTGGGTGCCTTCACCACCGAACCCGAGGCGTACGAGCGGATCGTCGCCGCCTCGTCCGGCGTGACCGAGGTCGCTTCCGGCTGACCGGGGTTTCGGTGCCGCCCGGCACGGCTACCGTGACCGGGTGGATCTCAAGCTCTTCGGCGGGGTCTTCGTGACCCTGCTGGTCATCATGGATCCGCCGGGCATGATGCCGATCTTCCTTGCGCTGACCGGGCCGCTGTCGGCGCGGGAGCGCAACCGGGCGGCCTGGCAGGCGGTCGCACTGGCGCTCGGTGTCATCGTGGTCTTCGCGGTGGCCGGCCAGACCCTGCTCGCCTACCTGCACGTCGATCTGCCGGCGTTGCAGGCGGCCGGCGGGCTGTTGCTGATCCTGGTCGCGTTGGAGCTGCTCACCGGCAAGACCGACGACCCGACCAAGCAGGCCACCTCCAACATCGCCCTGGTGCCGCTCGGTACGCCACTGCTGGCCGGACCCGGCGCGATCGTGGCGACGATGCTCTTCGTGCAGCAGGCCGAGGCGGTGGGGGACTACGTCGCCATCGCCGTCGCCATCGTCGCGGTGATGCTGGCGGTCTGGATCGTGTTGCGGTTCTCCGGCGGGATCGTCAGGATCCTGCGTCCCGGCGGGATCGAGGTGGTCACCCGGATCGCCGGCCTGCTGCTGGCCGCGATCGCCGTACAGCTCATTGCGGACGCGATCTTCGCCTTTGTGGCCGACTTCACCGGCGCGGGCTGACCGGTCGGCGGAAGTGTCGGAGGTGGGTGGCAGGATCATCGGCGTGCGACGAGCCTTCCCGACCGGACGACCCGCCGGTGGTCGTGCGCCCCGACCCCGCGACGCGCAGCCCGAGCAGCTCGGCTTCGAGGGCATGCCGGAGCGGCTGTTCGTCTGCACCCCGAGCAAACTCGGCGCGTACGCCGACTGTCCGCGGCGCTACCGCTACTCCTACGTCGACCGTCCGGCTCCGCCGAAGGGGCCGCCGTGGGCACACAACTCGCTCGGCGCCAGCGTGCACACCGCCCTGAAGAACTGGTACGCCCTGCCGCCCGACCGGCGTCGCCCCGAGGTGCTGCCCACGTTGCTCAAGGGCACCTGGGTGCGCGAGGGTTACCGTGACGACGAGCAGGAACGCGACGTCTACCGGCGGGCGTTGGGCTGGCTTGAGGCGTACGTCGACGGGCTCGATCCGGCCGACGAACCGGTCGGGGTGGAGCGGGTGGTGGCGGCGAAGACCGGCGTGCTGGCGTTCAACGGCCGTGCCGACCGGATCGACGCCCGGGCCGGTGCTCACGGCCCCGAGCTGGCCATCGTCGACTACAAGACCGGCCGCGCCGCGCTGGACACCGACGACGCGCGCGGCTCGCAGGCGTTGGCGCTCTACGCGTACGCGGCCGAGCGGGTGTTCCGCCGGCCCTGCCGCCGGGTCGAACTGCACCACCTGCCGAGCGGCACCGTCGCGGCGCACGAGCACACCGCCGAGTCGCTGGCGCGGCAGGTGACCCGGGCCGAGGAGACCGCTCGCGACATCATGGCGGCCGAGCGGTCGGTCGCCGACGGCGACGATCCGGATGACGCCTTCCCGACCACACCCGGGCCGCGGTGCGCCTGGTGTGACTACCGGCGGACCTGCCCGGCCGGTGCCGCCGCGCCGGGGAAGGACCCGTGGGCCGCCGTGGAACGCCCCCCGGAGCAGGGCTGAGTGCCGCCCAGTCGGGCGGCACGTTCCTTGGCTGCGCGCTGCATCGGGCCCTCCCGCCAGTCACGGGGCAGCGCGGTGAGGGCGAGCCGCAGCGCGCGTACGGTCACGTCGGCCGAGAGGGCGGTGGTGGGCAGGCCCAGCCCGCCGTACAGTCTCCGGGCCCAGGCCGGCAGGAGCGCGAGCGCGGTGCCGGCGATCCCCAGGTAGGCCCAGCGGGGTGGCCCGAGGTTGAGCCCGAGCCGGGCGGGCAGGCTGAGCCGCCAGGGCAGCGGCGGCGCGGTGAGGAACAGGGCTGTCTCGGCGGCCTCCCGGGTCATCCGCAGCTCCGGCCGGACGCGCCGGTAGTACTCTGCCACCTCTGCGGCAGTGCCGGGGACGGTCTCCGGGTCCAGCCCGACCAGGGCGGCGCTTCGCCGCTGCTCGGTGTAATACCCGTCCACCTCCGTCGCGTCCAGCGGTACGCCGGCGCGGCGCGCCGTGTCGAGGAACGACTCCACCTCGGTGACGTGGACCCAGCGCAACAGGTCCGGCTCGTCGATCCGGAACCGTTCACCGGTGGCCGGGTCGACCGCCGTCATCCTGCCGTGCAGCCGGCGGAGCCGCCGCCCGGCCTCCTCCGCCTCGCTGGAGGTGCCGAAGACCGTGGTTCCCACGTAGTTGGCCGTGCGGATCAGGCGCCCCCAGGCGTCCCGGCGGTAGTTGCTGTTCTGCGCGACCCCGGCCATCGCCCGCGGGTGCAGCGCCTGGAGGTAGAGCGACCGCAGGCCGGCGAGGAACAGGATCGGCTCCGCGTGCAGCTTCCAGGTGACCGAACCGGGACCGAACAGTCCGACGTCATGGGCATCCACCAGTCAAGCGTGCCATGCCCCGGTCGCGCGGTCAGTCGTCGCCGTCGCGCGGTCAGTCGTTGCCGTCACGCGGTCAGTCGTCGGCGTCGCGCGGTCAGTCGTTGCCGTCGCGCGGTCAGTCGTCGGCGTCGCGGCGGACCTGGCAGGCGGGACAGTGCCCCCAGAAGGTCACTTCCGCCTCGTCCACCTGAAAGCCGTGGCCGCGGCCCGGGTCGAGGCAGGGGCTGCTGCCGACGGTGCAGTCGATGTCGGCGATCTCGCCGCAGCTCCGACACACCACGTGGTGATGGTTGTCACCGACGCGGGCCTCGTAGCGGGCGGGGCTGCCGGCCGGCTCGATCCGGCGGGACAGGCCGGCGCGGGACAGCGCGCCCAGCACGTCGTAGACCGCCTGCACGGAGACGGAGTCGAGGCGCTGGCGGACCCGTCGGGTGATCTCCTCGACCTCCAGGTGGCCCCCTTCGGCCAGGACGTCGAGAACGGCGAGGCGCGGCCGGGTGACGCGCAGGCCACGCGACCGGAGCAGTTCCTCCCCGCTGTACATACGTCAATGACAGCACGGCGATCGTGACGCGACAACCAGGTGCCGGGCTCCCGGCCGGCACGGGCCCGGTTGAACCCGGCCGGTCGGTTTCGCGTGTGCACCAAGAGGGTCTGGGCGGGTGGAAGGCACCGCCGTACCCTGACGTTCCATCACCTACGCCGGAGGTCCGATGTTCGAGAAGGTGCTGGGTCTACCCGTGCACGTGCTGGTCGTACACGCGGTTGTGGTCTTCGTTCCGCTGCTGGTGCTGCTCGCCGTCGCCTACATCGCGCTGCCGCGGTTTTGGCCGCGGCTGGACTGGGCGGTGGGGATCCTGGCGGTGGTCGCGCCGGTCACCGCCTGGGTCGCCGAAGAGTCCGGCGAGGCGCTCCAGGAACGGCAGATCGCGCGGGGCTTCTCCGGCGAGATCCTGAAAAAGATCAACGAACATGCCGAGTACGGCGAGCTGCTGTTCCGCTACACGCTGGGTCTCGCCCTGGCGGTCATCCTGCTGCTGGCGGCGACCGGCAGCCACCCCCGAGCATCGAGACTGCCGCGTTGGGTGCCGCCGGTGCTGTCGGTCGCGGTGGTGGGGCTGGGCGTGCTCGCCGTCGTCTACACCTGGTTGGCCGGCCACTCGGGTGCCGAGATGGTCTGGGGCAACACCTTCGACTGAGCGCTGTCTGCGTGGTTGGCCTCCGCGTCGTCCCCGCCGCTTCCGCTTGGCGATCCGGTGGCCCCGCCACCGGCCGACCCGCAGGGGCGGTGCCGGCAGCAACGGTGCCGGCACCGCCCACTCATGGTTCGTGAGACCACCTCGCGCCATACCCCGCTTGACGAGCGAGACTCGTGATCCCCAATGCAGGACCTAGCCGATCGGGGATGCCTCTCCATGGAGGTATTGCATGAGCAAACCGTAGGCGTAGGGGTCCAGATCCCATTGATCAATCGCGCGTATCACATGATTGATGCGATCGGGCTGGTGCCGGGCGAGGCTCAGCAGGTTGACGATGTTGCTCGGTGAATCGGTCGGGGCGGGAGTGAACAACTGCGCGTAGGGAAGCAACATCAGGAGCGCCGCCGACCGTGCCCTTCGCGGCAGGCGCATGAACCGTGCCGTCGACACGCGTGGGGCAAGGAAGGCGGCCTCGTCGCGGACGGCCGCGTAGCCGTGCCCGTGTGACACTGGAGAGATCAGCCAAGGCCATGGCTGGCCGATCATGAAGTCGTAAAGTTGGGGCAGCCACCATTGGAGATGGTCGTCGAACGTGTTGCCCTGGTCGTTGGCCAGCGCCAGTGCCAGCAGGACCTGTGCGTTCGAGGGGAGCCCAACCTGGCCCACGAGGGTTTCCTCATAGAGGATCCCGAGGCCGTGCTCAGACAGGTGCTCGGGTTGGGGGTTGAACAGCGCCTCCCACTGGCGCGCCCCGGGCGGGAGTTGCAGCTCATGCATGCGCGCGGTGATGTACTGGGACGTCTCGTTGTTCTTTCGCGAGAAGCTCCTCAGGAAGGCGAGTAGGAAATCCGGCGTGTTCTCGCGCCAGTCGACATGGTCGGCGGCCTCTGATCGGTCGAGCAGGGCGTCGACGACGTACTTCGCGACGCGGCTCGCGTTCTCTGGTAGCGAAACCAGCAGCAGATCAGACAGGGGCTGATCGATAAAGCGGACCTCGCTGCGGGGCCCGTGGTCCAGGAACCGTCGTCGGAGGCTCGCCGGGACCGCGCACGAGCGGTCGACTGCGCGTAGGCACAGGTTCTGGAGCGACACGTTGTTGAGCGTCAGGTGACAGGTGAGCCGGGCTGCGAAGTTCAGCCGGACGGCTTCGGTCGCCTCGACCTGGTCACGTACCAGATGGCCCACGAACCGGTTGGCGCCGCCGTTGCTGTTACGGTCGAGGATCTGCACCGCGAGCTCGCTGATCACCGACCACGATGCGTCGCCGATGTGTGGTCGCAGGGCCTGCCATGTGGCCTCGACCGTCTCCTTCTGCCGGACCAGCTGGAGGGCGGCGAAGTACTCCAGGAAGGTGCTGTGTGTGAAGCCGTACAGCGGCTCGTGGTCAACCGTTCCGATCTCGGTGAGCACCCATGCCCTGCCGGCGCAAAATGCCAGGAAATCCTGGGCGGCGGCAGCGGCTTCGTGGTCAGTCGCATACCGTTCCTCCCGCAGGTAGCGGGTCAGGAAGTCAAGGATCTCCCGCTTCCGCATGGCTTGGCGCTTGGACGGATCACAGAACAGCCGCCAGGCGAGTTCGGTAATTGCGGGCCGAACGTCAACCACGTACTTCAGGGGCACGAAGATCTCGCGGCGTTTGTCCCAGCGCTCGAACAAAAGTTCGGCACACTGTTCGTAAATTTCGGTACGGTGCCGCGGGATGTAGTGCTTCGAGGCGTAAACCGAGCACAGTAGCGATAACAGGAGCGGGTTGCGGCGCAGATCGTCGACGGGGTCGGTCTCGGCGATGAGACCGTGCGCCATTCGCTCCTGCTGCTCCGGCGTCGACTCGTCGTCGAGGGCAAACCAATTCAAGGCGTACTGCCGGCACTGCGCCATGGTGAACGGTTGTACCCGTGCGCGGAAGAAGCGATGTGGATCGAGCGGGGCGTCGTCGTAGCCGACGATTCGCGAGGTGACCACGATCTGAGTCGCCGCATACCTGCTGGCGAATCCTTCCACCAATTCGCCAAAACGGCGGCGGGCCTCGGGCGTGCCGAGTTCGTCCACACCGTCAACGATCACGACTGCGGCACCCGATTTCAGCAGGTACTCCAGCCCATCGTCGGGTGGCGTCAGGTTATACGGATTGTGCGAGGTCGCGTCCAGGAAGTCGTTGAGAGTGTGTCCGCCCTGAAGCATGTGCGCGTACTCGCGCACGAGGAGCAGGAACGGCACCTTGCCGACGAATCCGGGCACGCGGTCGGTTGCGAGATCGAAGGCCAGTTTCGCAGCAAAGGTGGACTTGCCGGCGCCGGGATCGCCCAGAACGACCAGCCGGCTGTAGGCCGTGACCAGTTGGTGGATGTCGAACAATCGAGTGGCATCTTCTCCTCGGCTGAACGAGGGCTCGACGTGAAGACCGTCGTAGCCGGTTACCGGACCGCTCGCGAGATGGGCCAGGCGTAGTTTGGACCGGAGCGTGGCGACCTGGTCCCGCAGCCGCGTGCTGTACTCTTCAATTGCCGTGAGATTGCGCAAGTAGGCGATGAAGTCGTTGTTCCTCAGGTGCTGGCAGGCCATGGCGGTGGCAGCGCTGACCGCTTGGGGATGCACGTTCCTGTCAACGCGCGTCGCCGTGTCCGCGATGACCACGGTAAGTAATTGCAGGAGAATGTCGGCGCAGACCCAGACGTCGGTTCTCTCCATGCCGGTAATGCGGCCCAAGTTGCTGCGGAAGTCATGCAGCAATTCCGCGCGCCGGTCTTCGTGCCAGCCAGTCATCTGCCACGACAGGACCTGGTTCGCCAAGTAGTCAAACTGTGCAGATTCGAGGAAGCCGTGCAGTTCGGTGGCTGTTGCGGGAGTCAGGCGTTCGAGGAATTCGGCGATTGTCTTCTGGGCGATCGGGTGCGGGGCCTTCTCCGCGAGCCGTTTCGTCTTGAGCGTCTTCACGATCGTCGAGCCGAGGTATCTTGCCGCCTGCGCGCTGGATCTCGTAAAGATGCTTTCGATCGACACTCGTGCGAGTATGCCACTGCCCATAGAGGCTGACGACCAACTGACCGGAAGGCGGCAGATTCGACCGGTCGTGGTCGAAGACAGATCAGCGCCGTCCACCACGGGTATCGGCGCCGGCGCCGCTCACTCGTGCTCTCGTCCTCGTGCCGCAGTGGTCGGATAAGCAGCACTCATGGTCCGCGAGGCGGTGCCTAGGCCCGGCCTGGTGGCTTCAGCGCAGCGCCCGGGAGCAGAGCAGGCAGACCAGCAGGAGCAGGACGGCGGCGGCGACCAGGCCCACCGCCCAGGTCACCCGCTGCGCCCGCTGCTCCTCGGCGTCCAGGGCGGTCATGTCCTGGGGCGGTAGTTGCCGGGGCGGGTTCGGCCGCAGGTGCACCTCCGGCCGCCAGCCGGCCGGCGGGGCGATGGTGGGCGGTGGCCCGAGGTAGCTGGCCGGGGCGGGAACTGGCGGGATCGGTGGCCCGGGGCTCCCACCGGCCGGGGCGGGGGCTGGCGGGGCCGGCGGTTGCTCGGGGCTGCCGCTGGCCGGCGCGGGACGATCTGCTGGGGCAGGGTGGCCCGCCGGGGCGCCGGGCGCTGACCCGGCACCGGAATCGGGCCGGCGCCACTGATCGTCGGGCGCCGGGCCGGAGCGGGGGGTCGTCACGCCCTCCGACGCTACCAACCACCGCACTACCCGACGGTCAGGCCGCGCCGCCGCGGGCTGCGTTACCCTTGCCGCTCGTGAGTACGCGGGATACCGACAGGCGGAGCGACGACGACCGTACGGTCGACCTGAGTGACGACTTCGTGGTGCTGCCCGAGCAGACCGTCGACGACACCGACCACGGCTGGGGAGAGCTGGCGGGCGGCAACGACGACCGGTTGCTCGCCGAGCGCCCGCCGCACTGGGACTGACCGCCCGCCGCCGCGGCATCTGCTGAGCGCTTCGGCTGCAGGTGTTGAAACTTCGGCTGCCCGTGCCGAGCGCTTCGGCGGCAGGTGTTAAGAAGGGGCCCCTTTACCGCACGAGGCGTTAATAAGGGGCCCTTCCTTGCTGCTCAGGTGGTGGCGGTGGCCGGAGCCTTGCTCGCGCCCCCGCCCGAGGTGCCGTTCGACGAGCCGCTGGTGGAGCCGGTCGACGAGGAGGTCGAGGTCGTCGAACCGGAGGACGACGAGTCGGACTTCCCAGACTTCTCGGATTTGCTCGTCTCGTTGCTCGACGCGCTGTCGGGCCCGGGCTTACGGGAGTCGGTGCGGTAGAAGCCGGAGCCCTTGAAGACGACGCCGACGGAGTTGAACAGCTTCCGCAGCCGCCCCTCGCACGCCGGGCAGTCGGTCAGCGGGTCGTCCGAGAAGGACTGCACCGCCTCGAGCTGGTGACCGCACGCGGTGCAGGCGTACTGGTACGTGGGCACGTTCTCCTCCGGATCTGGTACGGCCGGTTGGCACTCGACGTATTCGAGTGCCAATGGTGCGTCATCGTCCCCTGATTCGTCCAGCGGAAGTGTGGGGTACGACACCCGAGGGGGCCGCCAGCGGGTGCAGACCACCGGTCGGGGTGACCACCGCGCGTACCGGCCGGTCGTGTGGCTCGGCGGGTAGCGCGTCCAGCAGTTCGCCGTCGTACAGCGGCACCACCGTGCGGGCGGTCGCGGCCAACCGGGCCAGTGCCCGATCGTACGAGCCGCCGCCCCGGCCGAGACGTACGCCGCGTCGATCCACCGCCAGCGCGGGCAGCACGACCAGTTCGGCGGCGGCGATCGCGGCCACCCCGAGCCGGGGTGAGGCGGGCTCGCGGATGCCCCGGCCGGCGGCCACCATCGCCGCCGGCCCGGCCCACGCGGCCCAGTCCAGGTCCAGGTCGTCGCGGAGGACCGGCAGGATCAACTGCGCCCCCGCCGGCAACGCGTCGGCGAGCACCGTCGGCAGGTCCGGTCCGCCGGGCTCGGTGCCGACCGGCGCGTACGCGGCCATCCGGCCCGGCCGCAGGCGGCGTACCAGGGCCACCAGTTCGGCCTGGACCCGTGCCGCCGCATCCCGACGGACGGCCTCGGGCAGGGCCCGGCGGCGGGCGAGCAGCGCGACTCTCCGCTCCCGCTTCGCCTCATGGGTCACTTCCGCGTCCTGCGCAAAATCCGGCACGCAACACTCCTCACGCAACGCCTGCATCTTGGTCGCTCTGTGTCAGCATCGCAGGCGACGGTCGCAACTTCCGGGAGGAAGTGTTGACGCTACGCGGGCGGTTGACCGCAGCCTTCCTGGCTGTGACGTTCGGTCCGGTCCTGCTCGGTGGCGCGTTCGTCGCCTCCACCGTGGCGGCGGTGGACCGTAGCCGCGCCACCGAGCGGCTGGCGGTGGCGGCAACAGCCGTGCGTACCTCGATAGACGCACTCTGCCAGCAACTGCGCGCCGCGGCGGACGCGGTCGCCCTCACCACCGACCACGCGGGCGTGGCCGCCCAGGTGGTCAACCGGGGCCTCGCCGCTGCCGTGCAGGTCACCGACGTGACCGGCCGGGTCAGCTACGCGACCCCGAACGCGCCGCCGGCGCCCTGGCGGGACTGCACCACATCGGCACCGTTCGGTGGCCCCGTCGGGGCGCTGGTGGCCCGGGTGGAGTTGCGCGACACGGCCGGCACGACGTTGGGCACGGTCGCTGCGGCGCAGCCGGTGGACCCGGCGTTCGTGGCGCGGCTCGCGGCCGTGACCGGGGTCGCGGTGACGTTGCTCGACGGCACAATCCCACCCGCGCGGGTGGCCCACAGCACCGAGTCTCCCGGCGGTCTGGAGGCCGTGCTCGCCGCCGCCTCCGCCCTGCGTGGCGATCGCGTCACCAGCACCCCCGACGGCCGCTACCTGCGCCGGGCTGGCCCGGCCGCCGGGCAGCCGCTGCCGCTGGTGCTCTCGGTGCCCAGCGACCAGCCACCCGGCCTGTACGCGGTACTGGTCGGGGTGGTGCTGCTCGCCGCTCTGCTGGGGGTGGTCGCGGCCTGGCGGCTGGCCCGGGTGGCCACCCGGCCGCTGGTGGAACTGGCCGGTGCGGTGGACCGCGTGGTCGCCGGTGACCTGACCGCCCGGGTCCCGGTACGCGACGGCGACGAGATCGGTCAGCTGGCCGATGCCGTCAACCGGCTGACCCGCGAGACCGGTGGCTACCTGGCGGCGCTGGCCAGCAGTCGAGACCAGTTGCGTGGGCACCTGGCCGTGCTCGGTGACACTCTGGCCAGCACTCACGACCTGCAACGGATCCTGCGGGTGATCCTGCACAGCGCGCTCGCGGCGACCGGCGCCCGGGCCGGCGCGGTGCTGCTCAACGCGCAGGACGACGGCCTCGTCGTCGAATGCACCGAGGGGTTCGACGGGTGGCGGCCCGGCACCGGACCGCTCCGGGTACCGCTGGGCGGCGGTGTGGTCGGCGACGTAGTGGTGACCGGGCAACCCTGCCGGGGCCGGCTGGCGACCGATACGGGGCCGCCCGGCGAGCCGTGCTGCCGGACGTACATCGCGGTGCCCTTGGCCGGACCCCCGGCGGCGCGCCCCACCGAGGGCCCGCCGGCCGCCACCGGAGCCGGGGTCGCGCCGACGCTGGGGGTGCTCGCCCTCTACGACCGGCTCGGCGGGGAGGAGTTCGACGACGACGACCTGGCCACCCTGCGTACCTTCGCCGGACACGCGGCGGTGGCGGTGCACAACGTACGCGTCCACGAGGAGACCCAGCGGCTGTCGCTCACCGACCCGCTCACCGGGCTGTGGAACTACCGCTACCTGCGTGAATCGCTGCGACGAGAGGTGGAACGGGCCACCCGGTTCGGCCGGATGGTGAGCGTCCTCGCGTTGGACCTGGACCGGTTCAAGGAAGTCAACGACACCTACGGCCACGCGGCCGGTGACACCGTGCTGGTCGAGTTCGCCCGCCGGGTACGAGGCGAGATCCGGGAGGTGGATCTCGCCTTCCGGCAGGGTGGGGAGGAGTTCGTGGTGCTACTGCCGGAGACCGACGCTCGCGGTGCGGCGATCGTCGCCGAGCGGCTCGGCGCGGCCATCCGCACCACCCCGGTCGCGGTGGTCGGACACGCCGGGGTCCAGGAGTCGATCCCGGTCACGGTTTCCATCGGCATCGCCGTCTATCCGGACCACGCCGATACCGGTGCCGGGGTGCTGGAGGCAGCGGACGAGGCGCTCTATGCGGCCAAGGCGGCCGGCCGGGACACCTGGCGGGCGGCACGAGCCCACGGAGGCGGCGAACCCACCGCGGTGGGTTCTGCCGGCACCGGCAGAACCGGTCAGGCGGGCGGCGCGTCTTCTGGTCCTCACCCGCCGAGGTACGGCCATGGCCGATAGTCTCGCGACATGTCGGAGCACTCAGCGAACCCCTCAGCGGCCGTCGTCAGCGGCCGTCCCCGTGCCGCCAAAGCGGTCATCCCGGCCGCGGGCCTGGCGACCCGGTTCCTGCCGGCCACCAAGGCGGTTCCCAAGGAACTGCTGCCGGTCGTCGACCGGCCGGTGTTGCAGTACATCGTCGAGGAGGCCGCCCAGGCCGGGATCGGCGACGTACTGCTGATCACCGGCCGCGGCAAGACATCCATGGTGGACCACTTCGACCGCCGCCCCGACCTGGAGGAGCGGCTCGCGCAGAAGCCCGACCTGCTCGCCGCCGTCAAGCGGACCGAGGAGCTGGCCGCCATCTACACATGCCGGCAGCCGGAGCAACTCGGCCTCGGCCACGCGGTCGGGTACGCCGAGTCGCACGTCGGTGACCAGCCCTTCGCGGTGCTGCTCGGCGACGAGTTCGTCAAGCTCTCCGAGCCGCTGCTGCCGGCCATGCTGGAACTCCAGGCCCGTACAGGTGGCGTGGTGCTCGCCTTCTTCGAGGTCGACCCGGCCGAGACGAAGCGGTACGGCATCGCCTCGGTCGAGCCGGCGGAGCCCGAGCTGACCGACATCGGCGAGGTCGTCAAGGTGACCGGCATGGTCGAGAAGCCGACACCGGAGGAGGCGCCGAGCAACCTCGCCGTGCTCGGCCGCTACGTCCTGCCCGGCAAGATCTTCGACGCCATCCGTCGGACCCCGCCCGGCAGCGGCGGGGAGATCCAGCTGACCGACGCGATGGAGCTGCTGCGTACCGAGGGCACACCGGTGCACGCCATCGTCTACCGGGGCACCCGCTACGACACCGGCATGCCGCTGGGCTACCTGCAGACCGTGGTCCAGATCGCTGCCGAACGCGAGGACCTGGGCAGCGAATTCCGCAAGTGGCTGACCGACTTCGTCAACAGCGACGCGTCGGGCGGTCCGAATACATGACCGCGCCGGCCGACGCCGAGGCGGCCGAAAACGGGTTGACGCGGCTCGCCGACTACCTGGGCAGCGTGCTGCGCAGGCTACGCGCGCTGCCTCCGCTCGACCTCGACCTCACCCAGGCGTACGGCAACGTCCTCGCCGAGGACGTCGTCGCACCGCACGCCTTCCCGGCCTTCGACCAGGCGGCCGTCGACGGGTACGCGGCGCGCTGGGAGGACATCGCCGGCGGGGCTCGGGGGGCGGGATACGTCCCGATCCAGTCCGGCGGGCCGGGGGGCCGCACGGTGCGGCTCAACGTGGTCGGTGATCTCGGCGCGGCGAGCTGGCGGCCGGTCCGGCTCACCCCCGGCTCGTGCTTCTCGGTCGCCGCCGGTGCGCCGCTGCCGATCGCGGCGGACGTGGTGGTGCCGGTGGAATGGACCGACCAGGGCATGGCCGCGGTGGAGATCTTCCGCGTCCCGAAACGGGGGTACGGGGTACGCCGGGCCGGCGAGGAGGTGGCCGCCGGAGACCTGCTCGCCCGCTCCGGCACGTACGTCACACCGGCCCTGGTCGCCGTGCTCGCCGCCACCGGGATCGGGCACGTGGTGGTCCGCCCCAGCCCACGGGTGGTCATCGTGGCCACCGGCGACGAGCTGGTCGACGTGGGCCGGGGCAGCCAGCCCGGCCAGGTGGTGGACGCCAACTCGCACGCGTTGACCGCTGCGGCGGCGGAGGCGGGTGCCCTGGCGTACCGGGTGGGTATCTGCGACGACGACCCGGAAGGGCTGCGCGGGTTGCTGGAGGACCAGACCCTGCGCGCCGACCTGATCATCACCACCGGCGGCACCGGCACCGGGCCGGGCGACATGGTCCGCCGGATCCTGTCCCGTCGGGAGGGCGGCCGGGCCGGCCCCGTCACCTTCACCGATGTGGCGCTCTACCCGGGCACCGCGCTCGGGTTCGGCACCGTCGGCGCCGAGGAGGTGCCCGTGGTGTGCCTGCCGGGCGACCCCGGCGCCGCGATGATCGGCTTCGAGGTGCTGGCCCGCCCGGCGATCAACCTGCTGGCCGGCGCCGAGCCGGTGTTTCGCCCCAGCGTGCGGGCACATCTGCTGGAGACCGTCTCCTCACCGGCCGGGCTGCGCGAGTTCCGGCCCGCCCACGTCGCCGAACGGCGTGGCGGGGGATACACTGTCCAACCGCTCGACGGCGGCCCGTTCACCCTCTCCGGCCTGGCAGAAGCGAATGGTCTTCTCGTCCTTGGCGAGCGGGTGACCGCCGCCGCTGCGGGTTCCACCGTGGATGTGCTGCTGCTGGACCGCCGACGGTGAATCGCCGCTGACGCTCGGGGTTGGAGGATCGGTGCGGCTCAGACGGGCGCCCGGCTGGCCGGTGGTGCTCGCCGACGGCCCGGTGCTGCTGCGGCCGTACCGGCGTTCGGACGCGGCCGCCTGGTCGGAGGTGCGCCGCGCCAACCGAGACTGGCTGGCACCCTGGGAGTCGTCGCTGGCCGGAGACTGGGCCGAGCTGAACTCGCCGGCCACCTTCCGTTGGATGCACCGCGACCAGCGGCGTTCGGCGCGTACCGGCGAGGGGATGCCGTTCGCGGTCTGCCTGTGCGAGGGCGGTGCAGAGCGTTTCGTCGGCCACCTCAACGTGGGCAACATCGTGCGCCGGGCGTTCTGCTCCGGCTACGTCGGATACTGGGTGGACCGTCGGGTGGCCGGCCGTGGCGTGATTCCCACCGCGTTGGCGCTCGCCGTCGATCACGCCTTCGGCCCCGGTGGCCTGCACCGAGTAGAGGTGAACATCCGCCCGGAGAACCGGCCGTCCCGCCGGGTGGTGGAGAAGCTGGGCTTCCGCGAGGAGGCGTACCACGCGCGCTACATGCACATCGACGGTGCCTGGCGCGATCACATCGGGTACGCGATGACCAGTGAGGAAGTCGCCGCCGAGGGCGGCCTGCTGGCCCGTTGGCACCGGCTGCGCGCCGCTGCCCGGTGAGCCGTCCCACGTCTGGAATCGGCGCGGCGCAGTTGTTCCCAGAGCGGTGACCCGTAACCTCAGGTAACTGCAAGCTGCGGCAGGCGCTGCCCGACCTGCACGATTCACGCCGACGATGCCGGTCGGTGGAAGATCCTGCGGCCGGGCGGCGGTTGCTCCGAATTCGGTGACGGGAGGGGTGAGGGTGCCGACCTCGGTGCTCCTCGCCGTCCTCGCCGCCGCCGGTCTGCTCGCCCTCGCCCCGGCGTTGGTCCGCCGGTACGACGCCGCCGAGCGGCTGGTGGCGGAGCGGGCGCAGTCGACGGCGCGGGTGCTCGAGCGCCGCCGACGACGCCGCACTGTCCCGGGTCGGCGCCCGGTGAACGCACCTCGCAGTCTGGTGGTCACCCTCAGCCAAGAGGCCAGCTCCGGCGGGCTAACCGTGCCTGTTTCCGGACCACCCGCCGCAGGCCGCTCCGGTCGTCAGAGCCGGCTGCGCGCCGTACCGCCAGCCGCGAGCCGGCCCCGCCGCCGTCCCGATCGGCGTCGCCAGCACACCCCGGCCATCTACCGTCGCCGCCGGGTGCTCGCCGCCCTGGTCCTGCTCAACGGCGTCGAACTGGTCGGCGTGGTGGTGGTCGGTCCCGGGTTCTGGATCAGCTTCGCCGTCACCGCCACCCTGCTGGTCGTGTACGTCTTCCACCTGCGCGCCCGCGCCGTGGCCGAACGCCGCCGACGTCGCGCCCGTGCCCGCGAGGCCGCCTGGCTGGCCGCCCGACAGGCCGAGGTGCGCCGCGAACAAGCCCGACGCGCCGCCGCCCGCCGTGAGGCTCAGCGTCGGCTGGCCGCCCAGCGGGAGGCCGTCCGCCGTACCGCCATGGGCCTGGACCGCCCCGCCGACCTTCCCGCCGCCGCCAGCGGCGGCTCGGTCTCCTACCGCCGCGCCGGCGGCCTCCGTGGCCGCCCCTACGAAGCCGGCCGCGGCATGTAAGCAAGCACGGGTGTAAGGGTGTGAGGGTGAGGGTGTAAGGAAGGGCCCCCTTTTAACGCCTGCGGTAGAGGAAGGGCCCCTTATTAACACCGCGGGCGCGCCGCACTCGGGGGCGAGCAGCGCGTGGGGGAGTGCCCCACCCCCGCGGCCTCGCTGGGCGACCTCGGCACCTGCACGACCCGCAACGTCCCCGCGTGCGCGCGCCGCAGGGCATCCGCGCGTGCGTGCGCCCCGGGTCATCCGCGCGTGCGTGCGCCCCGGGTCATCCGCGCGTGCGTGCGCCTCGGGTCATCCGTACGTGCGCCCGACCCGCAACGTCCGTACGTGCGTGCGCCGTAGAGCGTCCGCGCGTGCACCGCAGTTACGGGGAAGTTGCTGCCTCCGGCGGTGGTTGAGGCCGCAACTTCGGAGAAGTTGTGCGGATCTTGCCGGCACCGGCGCTGGCGCTGGCACGCCTATGGGTGCTGGCGCCGGCGGGCGGGGCGGTTCGCAGTGGGGATGGTTGACCTGTTAGCCTTGTCGCCGGCCCGCCCGGTGTCAGCCGGGTGGGACCGACGCCGGTCCGCCGGCGGAGGGGCTGTGGCGCAGACCGGTAGCGCACCTCGTTCGCATCGAGGGGGTCAGGGGTTCAAATCCCCTCAGCTCCACCAGTAACGCCAATGACCAGCGGAAACGCTGGTCATTGATCATCCGGCACAGATCCGGCACAACTCAGCCCGGAAGCGCCGACCCCGAACGGTTCCCCGCAGCCTTCCGAAGCGCCGTGCTGACGATGTTGCGGCGACGGTTCTTCTTCGGCCACCAATGCACGTACGTCTCCAACGTGATGCGGAGGCTGGAGTGCCGTAGAGCGTTCTGCACATCGGTCGGGTCGGCACCCGAGGTGATCAGCCGAGTCGCGAAGTAGTGCCGCAGAGAGTGAAACGTGCCTTCCTCTCAGGCCACCCCGCCGCCTTGCGCCACCCACGCCACAAGTCCGACCAGCGCTGATCATGAATCGGCTTGCCCTGCTCGTCGGTGAACAACAGCGGGACCGCCCGGCGCTTCGTCTGCTTCCCCGGGTCCGGCGTCCCCGCAGTGATGTCGGGCAGCTCCACCAACACCGGCGGATACTTGCGGACGTGCTCCGCGAGCACCAACGCCACATGGTCGTCCAAGTCGACATCAGCGACCGAACTTGCCTTTCGGCGGAGCGAGGTAGAAGCCGCCGTACTCACTCTTGTGGAAGCGGAGCTGCTGAACCACGTGCAGTTCCTGGCGAAGTCGATCGACGCACCGCGCCGTCCTCCAGGCCGAGCACTTCACCCAGCCGCAGCCCTTCACCCGCGCCGCACCAGATGGCCGCCTGGCAGCGGTCGGGAACGGCGTCGACCAGGGCGAGCATGTCCTCATCGGTCGGCACCCACTTCGGAGCCCGAGAGAAACCCCGCAGGATCGCCGACAACCGCACCGCCTTGCACGGGTTGTCAGAGATCACCCTGTCTGCAACAGCCGCATTCATGACGGCGTTGAACAGGTCAAAGTAGGTCTTCACCGAGGACTGCGCCACGTTGTTCCGCAGCAGGAGCGCCACCCACTCCATCACGTCGGTAACCGTGATTGCCTGCATCTGCCGCTTGCCGATGTACGGATAGAGATGGTGCCGAAGACGAGACTCCGTGTGCCGCTGGTAGTCGAGGGCCTGCCCGATCTGACGCGAGAGCCGCCACCGCTCGCCGTACTCACGGAACGTCACCTGTCGTTCCGCCTGGTCGACCTTGGTCTCTTCCGCGATCCCGGCACGGGCGCTCAGGTCAAAAGCTTCCGCGTCGACCTTGCGCTCAAACAGCTTCTCCCGAGCTTCACCAGCAGCATCGGTGTAGCGGACCCGCCAGCGTTTGCCCCGGCCGTGTCGCTTGGAGGGCAGCCGTTTCTTGTCCGGTCCGCGTTTGGTGAGGTACCACAGGTCATCGATGGACATCGTCAGGCCGCCTTCTGGTCGAGCCAGGCCCGCACGTCGGCGGGGTTGTATCGGAGGTGCCGACCGACGCGGGACGCGCGGGGGCCGATTCGTCGGTGCCGCCACTGGTAGAGAGTGCCGACGGGGATGCCGAGGAACGCCGATACGTCGGTCACGCTCCACAGCCGTTCGGTGGTGGGGGTGGCGTTCATTCGGGTTCCTTTCGCGTTTGCCGCGCGGCTCGGATGCGGTCTCCGATCGCGGCGGCGAGTTCGAGTTGCTCGGGGGTGTCGTAGCCGATGCCGAGGATCTGCCAGTCGTTGACGACCAGGACGTCGGTGTCCTCGGGCAGACCGGCGTCAGTGAGCGCCGTGCGGAGCTGGTGAGCCTGACGCTCCGCGCGCAGGCGCTTGAAGGTGGTGGAGTAGATCCGCGACTTGGTGAGGAAGTGGCCCCGGAAGCCGAGCATGTGCGCCCAGTGCCGAAGCTTGAGATCGGCGTACTGGTCGAGGCCGCCGAGGTCCCACGCGGTTTGGATCATGGCGCGGTGATGGTCGGAGACGGTGAGCCGGTCAATGTGCATCTGTGAGCGGATGCGGCGGTCTCCGGTCTCAGTCGCTTCGGTGCCCTTGGTGGCGTACTTGGCGATGTAGCCGGCAAGCCGGGTGTCGGCCACCGCCTGGTCCTCGTCGTCACCCGCGTTGTCGGCAACGTCGATGTCGGTAGCTGTGATGTCCTTCACGTCGACCTGCTCACCCCAACCGAGAGGAAGGGGCGCGCCGTCCGGCCGGGTGGTGTCGACCCGGACCGAGGAAGCCGCGGAGCGGACCGCGTCGGCCAGGACATCGGGAATGCATCGGCTGATCACCTGCCAGGTGCACGACCGCCACGAACAGACTCGCCAGCCTCGCCAAGGCCGGATGCCGCGCCGCCGATCGACCTCGAGAACCAGCCGCCATCGGAGCCCTGCCCTCCGCGTTCTCCGACCTGCCACACTTCTTTCAAGCGAGGCGCGACCGAGATTTATCGCCGCAGATGTCACAGCCTTTGCGGCCGGAGGGCAAGACGATGGTCGGTCAACTTTGAGTTGACAATGTCAAGGCAGACTTGACGCACGTGCGGCGGGATCGGGCGTCGGCTTGATCGACCACCGATACGACGTGCGGTACTGGCCTGGAGTGAGGCCGGTGTACGTCTCCAAGAACACCCGGCCGAGTTGCTTCGATGACAAATGCACCGCGTCGGCCAGCATGTCGAGAGTCCACGGCGCGGCGATGTCGGAGCAGCAGGTCGAGTGCGGTCCGCGCTTCCGGACGCATTGGCGTGAACTGACGAGCACGAAGGTGCGTCGGGTGAATACGTGCGCGTTGCGAGGCTGATTGTCGCGTGCGGGTGACGCGGATGGACGGCGCAATCTGATCCACGATCGCGAACCAGAGAGACTGCATCCGGTGGAACCGATGCAACCCACCGTCGATACTGACTGCAACCAGCTCATCCAAAGCAGGAAGCAGCAGACTCACTCGCTGCTCGCCGATCCGCAGTACTTGCGCCGCCTCCGCGTAGATGGTCTCGGCGAAGCCTTGCGCGTCGAGGCGGTCGCGGAGGATGTGGCTGTGCTGCCAGAAGACTTGGTCGAGCAGGTAGTCGAGGTCAAGGTAGATGGTCGTGACGGTGACGTGCCCCTCGGGCTCGGCACCGTAGAGCACGTTCGGGCCGAGCAGCAGCACGTCACCGATGCTGACCGGCTCTTGCCCTGCCTCGCCTAGGAGGATGGCTGAACCGTCGCGGATGAATACCACCTGGACACAGTCGAACGCTGCCGGGCCGACGGGCCGAAAGTACGTCTTGTTCCGGGCAAGCAACGCCTGAAAGTCGTCGGGCGGTCCACGCACTTATGCCCCCGCAAAAGGGTTTGGGGCATGTCGTTTCTGGGCGTGCATCCGTCAGTCTTTCAGCCCCGCGCGCCGGTGGGTTCGAGCGTTGGTGCGTGGGCTCGATGCTGGCGGGTCTGGATGATGAGGTCCCACCCCCACAGCGCGAGGGCGATGGCCGCGACGGCGGCACCGATGGCGGGGACGGCCGGGTAGTCGTAGCCGGCGGTGAGGGCGAGTCCGCCGAGCCAGGGGCCTGCCGTGATGCCGATGTTGAACGCGGAGATGTTGCCGGAGACGGCGAGCGTCGGCGCGTTCGGTGCGATGGCCATGAAGCGGGAGTTCAGGGCGGGGTTGGTGCTGAACCCGATCAGTCCGAGAGCGAAGACCAGGACAATCGTCGCGACCAGGTGGGCGGCGGCGAAGGCGAGCAGTGCGGAGGTGATCAGGAGCCCGGCGAATCCGAATCCGAGGATCGCCCTGGGGTAGCGGTCGGCGGTTCGTCCGCCGATGGTGATGCCGATGAGGGCGCCGAGCCCGTAGCCGAAGAGCACGGCGGGCACCCATCAAGGCCGGTGGTGGCCAGCAGCATCGCCGCGAGGTAGGAGAACGTGCCGATCAGCGCGGTGGTCGCGACCGCGGTCATCGCGTAGGACAGCCACAGTCTTGGCGGGGTGAGACCGCGCAGTTCGGCGCGGATGCTCGGCGGGTTCTCCGGGCGGAGGGTCGGGATGGCGGCGATGGTTGCGACGGCGGCGATGGCGGAGAGGATCGCGACGGCCCAGAACGCGCCGCGCCAGCCGAGGTGCTGCCCGATCCAGGTGCCGGCGGGCAGCCCGATCACGGTGGCGACGGTGAGCCCGCTGGCCACGATGCTCATCGCCCGACCGCGTCGCGCGGGGCCGGCCATCCCCATCGCGGTGGACGCGCCCACGGCCCAGAACCCGGCATAGGCGAACGCGCCGACGAACCGCATCGCGAACAGCAGCCCGTAGCTGTCGGTGACCGCGCTGACGATGTGCGTGGCGATGAAGACGCCGAGAAAGACCAGCAGGGCGAGGCGGCGTGGCCAGCGGAGGGTGAGGATTGCGAGCACGGGTGCGCCGATGAGCATCCCGAGCGCGAACGCGCTGATCAGCCCGCCCGCTTGCGGGATGGTCACGCCGAGGTCGGTGGCTATGTCGGGCAGGAGTCCGGCGAGCATGAGTTCGCTGGTGCCCTGGGCGAAGATGCCGAACCCGATGATCTAGATCGCGCGCGGCATTACAGCAGCGCTCCGCCGGTCGCGTCGATCCACTGCCCGGTCACCCATCGCGCATCGGGTGAGGCGAGGAACGCGACGATGTCGGCGATGTCTTGGGGCTCGGCGACTCGGTTGAGCGGGGATCGGGAGGCGATCGCGTCGCGGCCTTCCGGTGTAGCGAGCCGGGCGGCGTTCATGTCCGTGGCGGTCGCGCCCGGGCCGACGGCGTTGACGGTGATGCCGCGCGGGCCGAGGTGCTTGGCAAGGGCCCCGGTGAAGGCGTCGATCGCGGCCTTCGACATCGAGTACGCCAGCAGGTCCGGGTTGCGGGAGCCGTGGGTGAACGAGGTGGAGACGTTGACGATCCGCCCTGCATCGCGCAACCGGGTCAGGCCCTGCTGGACGATGAAGAACGGGGCCTTGGTGTTGATCGCGAACACGTCGTCGAAGCCCGCCTCGGTCACGTCCTCGAACGGCTCGCGCGCGCCGAGGGCGCCCGCATTGTTCACGATGATGTCCACCCCGTCGGCGTGCCGCTCGAACGCCGACCACAGCGCTGCCGCATCGCCCGGCACGCCGAGCTGCGCCTGGAGCGCGAACGCATCCCCGCCGCGAGCCCGGATCAGCTCGACCACCTCGGTCGCAGCATCCGCGCTGGCCCCGTAGTGCACCGCGACCCGAGCCCCGTCGGTGGCCAGTCGGAGTGCGATCGCGCGTCCGATCCCGCGCCCGCCGCCCGTCACCAGTGCGGTCTTGCCGTCGAGTGTGGCCATGCGTTCCTCCTGTTGTGTAGCGACTGCTAGATAATTCGACGGTAGCAGATTATGTAGCGGATGCCCTAAAATTGGTCGCATGGTGACGGCGACACGTGGCAGGCCCCGGGCCTTCGACCGGGACGAGGCACTGGACCGAGCGATCCGACTGTTCTGGACCCGCGGCTATGAGGCGACCAGCGTGCGCGACCTCAGCGAAGAGTTGGGGATCGGGCAGCCCAGCCTGTACAACGCCTTCGGCGGCAAACGCGCCCTGTTCGACGAGGCTGTTGCGGCATACGACCGCGACTACGGCGGGTTCATCGATGCCGCCATCGTCGAGGAGCCCACGGCCAGCCTGGCAATGCGCCGCATCCTCACCGAAGCGCCCGCCCGCTACACGCGCCGTGGGCTGCCGCGCGGATGCCTCGTCACCACGGGGGATGCAGGTACGACCGACACTGACGTGCGAGATGCGATGGCCCGCCTGCGCGAGGCCAAGCGCGCCCAGCTCAAGACCAAGATCGACGCAGATATCAAGGCCGGGCAGTTGCCCGACGAGATCGACTCCCCGACCCTCTCGGCCTATGTGATGGCCACGCTCGCCGGCCTCGTCCAACGTGCCCGCGACGGCGCCAGTAGACGAGAACTCGACGGCATCGCAGGCATCGCGGCCTCGGCACTGCCCTGACTGCCCCCGGGAGGATTAACTCCGGGTCGGAATGACGCCCGAATGTTCCCGGAACGCCTCGGTGGCGCGGTTGCGTGATTGCCACCCGACGCGTCGGCCTGCTTCCGCGATGGGCATCTCCGGTTCGGCAAGTAGGCGCGCCATCTCCTGCATGCGCAGCATCGTCAGGTATGCAAGAGGGGTTTCCCGTAGGCGGCAACGAACACTCGGCTGAGCTGCTTGGAGGACAGATGCACCTTCATGGCAAGTTCTGGCAGTGACCAGGCTTGGGTGATGTCGGAGTGCAGTGCCTCGCGCGCCTGGCGTGCTTCCGCGCGTAGCGGGCGGAAGCGGCGGACTCGTGGATCGGCAGGTCGGATAGATGTCCGCTGTCCGCGATGCGGCCCGTACGGGGTGCTGCGAATGTACGGGGCGATCTCATCGAGCACGGAGAACCATAACGCTTGGACCCGATGGAACCTTTCACGACCGGCTCTGCTGACGCTCAGCGTGACAAGTTCGTCCAGCCACGGCCTCAATACCCTCAGCCGTTCTTCGCCCAGCCGCAGGATTTGTGCCGGTTCGGTGTAAGGCTTTCGGCCAGTGATTGGGCGTCGAGCCGGTCGCGGAGCACATCCGCGTACTGCCAGAACAGTTGATCGAGCAGATAGTCGGTATCTGCGTAGATCGTCGTGACGGTGAGACGGCCTTCGGGCTCTGCCCCGCAGAGCACGTTTGCTCCGAGCAGAACGAGGTCGCCGACTTTAACCGGCTGCTCACGAACTCACTGTGCAGGATCGCCGACCCGCCGCGCACGAAGACGAGCTTCACACAGTTGTGGGCGAGGGACTCGATCATGCGGTGCAGGGCCGAGCTTCGGGCGATGATCGGTTCGAAACGAGTCGTGCTCCGAACCTCCACGGCCCGGGGCGTGGCATGGCGGTGATCGCCGGTGACCATGCCGCACCCCGGGTCCTTGTCACGCTGCGCGGTTGGCATTGGGGAGTTTCAGGAACAGGGTGACCAGGAGTGCTGCGGCCAGTGCCATGGCGGCGTTGATGCCGATGGCGAGTTGGAGGCCGGGCAGCAGGGTCGCGGCGGTGACGCTGACGGCGATCGCGGACATCAGCGGGGTGCCCAGGGCGATGCCGACCTGCTGGCTCATCGTGACCAGTCCGGTGGCGAGGCCCTGCTGGTCGGCGGGGACTCCGGCGGTGGAGGTGACGGTGTAGCCGACGATGGCGACGAGGTTCGCCACGCCGCCGATGAAGGTGACGATCAGCAGCGGGATCAGCCAGCTGCGGCTGTCGGAGACGAACGCGAGCGGCAGGGTTGCGGCGGCCTGGACGATGAATCCGATGATGATCGCGGCCTTGGAGTTGGTCTTGCCGATGATCTTCGGGGCGATGAGTCCACCGATGACGGTGCCGATGCCGAGGACGCCGAGGATGAGGCCGGCGGTGACGGCGGTGTAGCCGAGGACCTCTTGCAGGTACAGGGTCAGCAGGAACACCAGCGAGGTTTCGGTCGCGAACGCGAGCAGGCCCGCGAAGTTGCCCCACGCGATGTTGCGGCGCTTCAAGAGCGTGGGGGCGATGAGGGGTTCGGTGACGCGGGACTCGACGGCGAGGAACACGACGAACAGGATGATCGCGGCCAGCAGTGGTCCCCAGGTTCCGGGGTGGGCCCAGCCGTTGTGGCCGGCGGTGTCGATGCCGAATACGAGCGCGACCAGGGCGAGAGTGATGAGGATCGCGCCCGGCACGTCCAGGCGCGGGCGGCGGCCGTCGGTGGTGGGTTCGCGGAGCACGAACGGGGCGATGAGGATGACGGCGAGGGCGACGACGACGTTGATGAAGAACGCCCACCGCCAGGAGACGGTGCCGGTTAGGACGCCGCCGAGGACGGCGCCGGCGGTGAATCCGGCGGCCATGAGCGCGCCGTTGAGGCCGAGGGCGCGGGAGCGGGCGGGGCCTTCGGGGAACATCGTGGTCATCAGCGACAGGGCGGCGGGGGTGACCATCGCGGTGGCGATGCCCTGCCCGACCCGGGCGGTCAGCAGCAGGGCGGGTTCGGTGGCGAGGCCGCCGGCGAGGGAGGAGATTCCGAGCAGGACGATGCCGATGAGGAACAGCCGCTTGCGGCCGAACAGGTCGGCGACCCGGCCGAAGAAGAGCGTGAACCCGGCTGCGCACAGCGCGAACGCGGTGACGATCCATTGCAGCGCCCCGGTGGCGAAACCGAGTTCGTGCCCGATGTGCGGGAGGGCGACGTTGAGGATGGAGAAGTCCACGGCGAGGGTGAAGTTCGCTGTCAGCAGGACCGCCATGGCGATCTTCTGCGTCCCGGTGAACCGCTCACCCGACGCGGGAGTGCTGGTGCTGGTGGGGGTTGGTGATGGGTCTGAGGTGTCGATTCTGCTCATGCCATCCAGATTCGCGGGGTGGCCAGGGGGGTAGCCAGAGCCCCGGTCTGCGTGGCCTGGACGTGTCTAGCACTGGCAGGGTCAGGCTCCGCTCGATGGGCTGAGCGACAATGGAGGGCATGGCGGTACCGAACTTCGCAGCATCGATCAACGTGAGTGCGGATGGTCCGGTGACCGAGCTGGGCGAGTTCCTGCGCTCGCGTCGCGACCGGATCACCCCTGACGAGGCCGGCGTCAATTCCTATGGCCGCCGCCGCGTGCCGGGTCTGCGCCGTGAAGAACTCGCGCAGCTGGCCGGAGTGTCGGTGACCTATCTGACTCGTCTGGAGCAGGGGCAGTCGCAGAACGCGTCCGATTCGATCATCGATGCTCTTGCCAGAGCCCTGCAGCTGGATGCGGATGAGCGGGCGCACCTGTATGCGCTGGCGCATCCGGCACCACCGCAGCGGCCCCGCGCCTGGCAGCCCGAGGTCGCCAAGCCCGGCGCGAAACAGCTGCTGCACTCGATGGGCGACGTGCCCGCGGTGCTGCTGGGCCGTTTCAACGACATCCTGGCCTGGAACCGTGCCGGCCACCTGCTGCTGGCCGGGCATCTGGACTGCGACGCCCCCTCACAGGTGGAGGATCGCCCGAACCAGATGAAGCTGCTGTTCCTGGACGAGCACACCCGCGACCTGTACGTCGATTGGGCTGATGAGGCCGCGCTCGCGGTCGCATCGCTGCGGTACGTGGCGGCGCAGTTCGCCGACGATCGCCGCCTGGCCGAGCTGGTCGGTGAGCTGTCGATGCGCAGCCCGGAGTTCGCGCAGCTGTGGGCTGGGCACGATGTGCGGCTGTGCACGAGCGGCGCGAAGCGGTTCCGTCACCCCGAGGTCGGCGAACTGACCCTGGGTTACGAGGTGCTGCACCTGCCCGAGGGCAACGGGCAGCGCATCCTCACCCACACCGCCGAACCCGGCAGCGCCTCCTTCGCCGCCCTCCGGTTGCTCACCTCGGCCACCTGACCCGAACTCGGCCGCCCCGAGTCGCACGGCCAGCAGACGGACGAAAGCGCTCCGCAGGAACGGCCTGCGGAGCGCTTCTCTGTTCTGGGGCGGCTAGGTGATGAGTCGTTCGGCGAGCAGCTGGTAGGAAGTGTGCCGGTCGTCGGGGTCGCTGGTGAGGGTGTTGATCATGACCTCGTCGGCCCCGTGGGTGTGGGCGAGGTGCGCGATGGTTTCGGCCACCTGGTCGGGGGTGCCGGTGATGATCGCCTGGGATCGTGCCTTCGCGCGGGTGCGCTCCTGATCGCTCCACACGTACGACTGCGTGGTTTCGACCGATGGGATCGGGCCGTCGTGGCCGAGGTCTTTGCGGGCGCGCCACAGCAGCATCGAATCCGCCAGCCCTTGAGCCCGTTCGGCAGTCTCGGCGGTGATCGCCCGCACCGCGAGCACCGTCTGCGACTGATGCCCGGCTGCGGTCGCGGCGTCCCGGTAGGCGGCGGTGGCGGTCTCGCCGCCCCGGGGCACGAAGAAGTGCCCGTGCGCATACCCTGCACCGGTGCTCCCGGCCAGGGGTGCGGTGGAGCCGCCTGCGCCGAGCACCCACACCCGCCCGGTGGGCTCGCCGGGCACGGGCTGGTGGAGGGTGCCGAGTTCCCGGGTGAGCGCGTCGATCTTCTCTCCGTAGTCGGGGTCGTCGAGGTTCGCGCGTCCGATGCCGGTATCGACGCGGTCGCCGTGCGCCTGACCGAGCAGGCCCATCACCTCGATCACTTTTTGCACCGGGTACAGCGGCAGGAGGATGCCGCCGGTGCCGACCCGGATGCGGGCGGTGCGTTCCAGCGCGAGGGCGGTCATCATCTCCGGGGCGGGGCTGGCGAACGAGGCCGAGTGGTGGTGCTCGGCGAACCAGATGCGGTGGTACCCCAGCGCCTCGGCTTCCTGCGCGAGCCGGAGCCCGGCAGCGACGGCATCGGAGCGGGTGGGGGTGTGCTCGGTGAGCGGCACCTGATCGAGGATCGAGACCCTCATGCCGACCGCCGTTCGGTCGCCGGGTGGAGGGCGGGGATGATGCGCCAGTCGCCGCCGACCTGGAAGACGAGGTTGTGGATGTCCCCGGCGGCGATGGTGCGCAGCACCGGCACCAGCTCCTCGGCATGCGCGGGTTCGGCGACGTTCAGCGGCCACTCGCCGACGGTCGCGCCACACAGGTGCGGGTGATGGAACCCGGCCCCGTAGGTCGCGATCAGGCTGATCGGGGCCAGGCCGGCGGCGCGCTGTTCGGGCCAGGTCAGCAGCCACGAGGCGATCAGCCCGCCGCGCTGGTCGCGGTGCAGGCCGGTCGCATCGATCCGGCCGGTGTCTGCGAGCAGGTGGGCGTTGAACTCGGCGAGTACCCGCCGGGCTGGTGCGTCGAGGAGCTGGGCGGCTTCGGTGAACGCGGACTCCTTGCCGGTGCGCGTCACCTGCCCGAAATGATCGCCATCGCGCAGGTCTGTGAAGTGGCGGGTCAGCGCGTCCAGCGGTGCAGGGGTCGTCGTGGTCATGACACGGGTCTTTTCGTGGGTGGGGTCGTTCGGGAATCGGTGGTGAGCGTGGACAGTGCGGCGGTCACGGCGGGAAGCACCCGGCCGGCGGGGTTCAGGAGGTCGGCGTGGCCGACGCCGGGGAGCACTCGCAGGCTCCTCGGAACGCCGTCGGCCCGGAGCCGGTCGGCATACGCGGTTGCGTCGTCGCGGACGGGATCCTCGTCGCCGACGATCAGTGCGACCGGCGACAGCCCAGCTAGGTTTCCCGCGTGCAGCGGCGTCGCAGGAACTGCGTGGTGCGGGGTGTCGGGTCCGAGCCAGAGTCGCCAGGCCGTACGCAGGTCAGCCCGCGGCGGGAACGCCCCCGGATCAGCGCCATAGGACGGGCCGGTGCAGTCCGGGTCCAGCGGCGGGTACGCGAGGACCTGGGCCGGTACCGGGTCCCCGGTGTCGCGGTACGCCAAAGCCGCGAGAGCCGCGATCGTCCCGCCGGCGCTGTCGCCCCCGACGACTGCCGAAAGGTCTGTCGTCTGCTGCCGGGTCCAGTCGAGGGCGGCGAGCATGTCGAGGACGGCGGCCGGGAACCGATGTGCCGGCGCGAGCCGGTAGTCGACCGAGACCACGGCCCACCCCGACTGCGCCGCGAGCTGGGCGGTGATCGGAGCCCAGGCGCGGGCGGAGCCGTGCTGCCAGGAGCCGCCGTGCGCCCACACCAGCCAGCCGCGCGGGGCGGCCGGACGGTGCACAAGCAGCGGCACTCGCGCCCCGTCGACGGCGGTGACCTGGGCGAGGCTCGTACGGATCACGGCGCCCGTGCCTGTGTCGGTGAGCATCAGGGGGTCCCCTTCAGATTTGGCGGAGCGCGCCGCCGTCGACGGCCCACTCCGCACCGGTCACCTGCCCCGCCCGCGGCGAGAGCAGATAGGTGATGACCGTGGCGACATCATCCGGTGCGCCGATCCTGCCGGTCGGCAGACGGCGCTCCTCCCGGATGAACCGGTCAACCGCGCTATTCGGGTCGGTGGTGAAGCGGGCAGCGAGCTGGTCGGCGAACCCGCCCGGAGCGTCGAACAAGGCGGTGCGGGTCGGGCCGGGCGAGACCACGTTCGAGCGAATACCTGTCGGGCTGTACTCGATCGCCAGCGACTTCGACAGCGACAGCACCGCCGCTTTCGAGGCCGCATACGCGGCCATAGTCGGGTCGGGCATCCGAGCCGCCTCGCTGCCCAGATGCACGATGCTCCCGCCCCCGGCAGCGTGCAGGGCGGGGAAGACCGCACGGGTGAGACGCGCCACCGCGAGGACGTTGAGTTCGAAGGTCGAGGTCCACAGCTCGTCGTCGATCGCGGCGAACGAATCGCGCGTTTCGAACAGGGCCGCGTTGTTCACCAGCCCGTCGATCCGGCCATGCCGATCGAGCGTCTGCTGCACAAGCCAGGTGGCTGCGTCCGGGTCGGCGAGGTCCGCGGTGAGGAAGTCCGCGCTCTCGGGGAGTGTCCCGTCGTCGGGGGTATGGCGGGCGACGGCGACCGGGTGGGCTCCTTCGGCGGCGAGGGCGTGAACGGTGGCCAGGCCGATGCCGCTGGTGCCGCCGGTGACGATGACGACGAGGTTGTTCAAATCGAGATCCATGAGGGGTTCCCTTTGGCTACGGAGGTGGAGGTCGAGGAAACGACGGGGTCAGGGGTGCGGCGTGCGCGAAGACGGGCGGCCACGATGATGGCCAGACCGATGAGGGTGACCGCAGTACTGGTGATCGTCGGGCTGCGCAGCCCGCAACCGGCCGCGATCGCGGCGCCGGCGAGGCTGACGCCGATGGTGTTGCCGAGGTTGAACGCGGCGATGTTGGTCGCAGAAGCGAGCGTCGCCGCCCCGGTCGCGTGCCGTATTACCCGCGCCTGCAACCCCGGGACGGTCGCGAATCCGACCGCGCCGAGCAGGAACAACACGATCGCGACCGGTACCGGAAAGGCCGCGACCGCGCCGAGAGCCAGAATCACGATCGGCAGCAGGATCACCAGGACCAGCACCGCGTTGTCAGGGTTACGGTCGGCGGCCTTCCCGCCCACGATGTTCCCGACGAACAGTCCGGCGCCGAAGATCACCAGCAGCCACGGAACCGCCGCCGTGGAATATCCGGTGACCTCGCGCAGCAGCGGCTCGATGAACGTGAACACGCCGAACATGCCACCGAACACCAGCGCCGCCGCGGCCAGTGACGCGAGCACCTGGGGGCGTACCAGCGCACGGAACTGCGCGGCGATGGGCAGCTGGCCCTGCTCGGGTTCAGTCCGCGGCACCAGTGCGACCAGCCCCGCGAGAGCGATCAGTCCGATGAGGCTGATGATCCAGAACACCGCCCGCCAGCCCAACTGCTGACCCACCAGCGCCCCGGCGGGGACGCCGAGCACGTTCGCGATCGTCAACC
Source organism: Micromonospora qiuiae (assembly GCF_016863555.1). Lineage (GTDB taxonomy): Bacteria > Actinomycetota > Actinomycetes > Mycobacteriales > Micromonosporaceae > Micromonospora > Micromonospora qiuiae. The sequence goes on from NZ_BOPC01000013.1 coordinate 57,457, forward strand.
CCGCGAACAAGGCCGCGACCGCCGACGCTCTCTTCGACGCCGGGACCAGGGACGCGGCGAGGACCGCGCCGATGCCGAAGTAGCCGCCATGCGCGAGTGCCGCGATGATCCGCCCCATCAGCATCACCCCGAACCCGGGTGCCCACGCCGAGAGCACGTTCCCGACGATGAAGAACCCCAGCAACACGGCCAGCGCGTACTTCGGCGGCCTGCGCATCAGCAACGGGGTGAGAAGGAGCGCCCCGGGTACGACCGCGAGCGCGTAGCCGCCGACGAGATGGCCGGCCTGGCTGATCGAGACGCTCAGATCACCGGACACTTCGGTCAACAGGCCCGCGATGATGAACTCGGTCAGCCCGATGCCGAACCCGCCCAGGCTCAGAGCGAACAGCGCCGGCCCGGTCCCGCGACGCGCGACAGGCGCCGGCTCGGAGTGTGTTGCGGGCTGAACTGGGCTTGCCATGCGCTGCTTCTCTCTCAACGAATCTGGTGTCACAGCCGGGCGTTGACCTTGCGGAACCGGCCATGCATCCACCCTGCTCGGGCGGCACCAGTGCAGCCAGAACCCTCAATTGCCTAGCACTCACAGGGACAGGCAAGAGGTCGCGCGCAGCCCACCCGCTGGGCATGGCGGTGTCGATGGGGGTGGACGAGGAGGACGCGTGATCCGCAAGGTCTGGCCCCTCACCGTGGCCGCCATTGCCCTCGGCATCGACGTCTACGTCGTCGCGGGAGTCCTCCCACAGATCGCCACCAGCCTGGCCACCACCGTGGCGATGGTCGGCCTTGGGGTCACAGCCTTCACCGCCGCGTACGCCGTCGCCGGCCCGCTGCTGTTCGGGCGGTTGACGCGCGGGAGCACGGCGCGGGCGATCCTGATCGCCCTGGGCGTGTTCAACCTCGGGAACCTCATCACGATGCTCGCCCCCGACGTCACGGTGTTCCTTGCCTCCCGCGTGATCACCGGCGCCGGCGCGGGCATTCTGACCGCGGTCGCCACTGCCACGGCCGCGGCGATGGTCGGTGAGCACGAGCGTGGCCGGGCGATGTCACTGGTGGCCTTCGGGCTCTCCGCCGGGACCGTCGCGGGCGTACCGGTCGGGATGCTGATCGGGCAGGACCTCAGCTGGCGAGCCACGATGGGCTTCGTCGTACTCATCGGACTGCTCAGCATGACCGCGCTCACTCTGCGCGCACGAACCCTCCCGCGGCTGGACACCACCGCGAGACAGCCCGTGTTCACGGTGTTGAGGTCGAGCAAGACCGTGCCGGGGAGGGTCAGAAGCTGCTGACCAGCTTCACGAAGGCGTCGTCGATCTTCGTCGGGTCGGTGGCGTCGAATGCCTTTCCCGAGGATGCCTTGGCGATCTTGTCCAGGGTGGCGAAGTCCGAATCCCGGTCGAAGGCGATGCAGAACACCTTCACCGGGCGCTGGGGGTTCAGCTCGATGTCGGCGAGCAGCTTGGCCAGGTCGTTGTCGGGGCTGTACTCGTTCTTGCCGTCGGTCAGCACCACCACCGCGTTGATGCGCTCCGGGTCGTAGCGGTCGACCAGGTGTTGGTGGGCGGCCCGCACGGTGGTGTAGAGCGCGGTACCCCCGTCGACGTGCAGGTTGGCGATCCGACTGGTGAGGCGTTTCTGGTCGAAGTCGCCGAGCGGGACCTCCTCCTGGTACGGCCGGTCCGGCCGCCGGCGGGTCTCCGAGGAGAAGGACCAGAGCCCCACCCGATCCTCGGAGTTGAGCAGAGCCAGCCCCTTGCCCGCCGCCGTCGAGGCCACCTGGAACCGGGTCCGGTCCCCGACCGCCGCCTTCATCGACCCGGAGGTGTCCAGGGCGATCAGCACGTTGGCCTTCTTGCGCAGGATGCTCCACCCGTCCAGCATCGCCTTGACCACCTCGGGTTCCGGCGGGCTGAAGTAGGTCAACCCGCCCGGCGGCTCGGCCCCCACGCTGGCCAGCAGCGCCGCCGAGGCCCGCCGCTCGTGGTCCCGGAACCCGAGGCGGGCGAACCTCTCCTGCTGGGCGTCCTCGGTTAGATAGGCTAGGAGGTCGGCCGCCGCCGCCCGCTGCTGCTCGTCGGCGGAGGGGAGCACCACGAACGGGTGGTCCAGGTTGAAGGTTCCCTCCTTCGGATGAACGGCGACCAGGGGTACGCGGGGACGGGCCCCCTGTTCCTGGCCGTCGCGCCGTGGGCTCAGCCTGCCCTCGTTGTAGAGGTAGACCAGTTCCTCCTGGAGCACCATGGCACTCATGTGACCCGAGCCCTTCCCATCGCGAGCCAGGTCGGCCTCGGCGAGGTCCCGCAGCAGCTCCACCGAGTCGTCGCTGTAGTGCGACACGTTCGCCTCGATGCGCCGGACGAACTGGGTCACCGCCGGATCAGCGAGGTCGGCACGCGTCAGGTCGCTGGACCGCTGCGCGGCGGCATAGTAGGTGGCGATGGTCGCCGCCAGCCCAGAGGTGGACAGGTTCGGGTTGTCCTTGCCGAAGGTGAACCGCCCCCACTCCGGTTTGCCGAAGCCAGCCCACCCCTCGCGCCCGGAGAGGCCGAGAATCTCCCCCCAGCCCAGGGGTCCCTGCTGGCGGACCAACTCCCCCTTCTGCTGGGGCATTGCGATCACCAGGGGGCTGTTCGCGATCGAGGGGTAGTCGTCGGGGGTCTGCGGCTCTCGGCCGGCGGCCCGGTCCAGCAGCCGGAGCTGACCGGTCCACAGGCTCGAAGTCGGCAGCCAGACGTGGGGCTCCGGCAGGTTGGTACCCCGCCACCCGATAGCCAGGGCATCGGTGGCCTCCCCCGAGTTGAGGCGGGACACGTGGACCCGGGCGCAACCCCCACCGGGGAGGGAACGTCGACTGTCGTTGTAGCCCTCGGCCAACTCGATGAGCAGGGCGGCCTTCTCCGTGGAGGAGTTGACCTCCAGGGCGACGGTGCACTCCGGACGGTCCTGCCCGGTGGGCGTTGCCTCCCGCTGCCCGAGGACGACGGCTCCCGCGATCACCACCAGCCCTGCGCTGACTGAGGCAGCGTAGGGCAACCACTTCCGGGTACGCGTCGGGGCTGAGGCCATCAAGGCTCCTCCTCAGTGCTCAACGGGAGACCGCAAACCTATCGGTCCCGAGCCACCCGCTCCCGCCCGCCATCCCGGCCCGGGTCGGCGTCGACGCGGCCAGGGCCCAGCACGGTCAGGGACGGTCGGGTCGACCTCCGAGCATCGTGGCGAGCAGCAGCCGAACCCCGTACACCACCACGAAGGTGGCCGCCCCGGTCACCCCGGCCTGCGGCACCGCATCGGAGGCGAGGTAGCCGGCGGCGGCGCCCACCGAACCGAGAAAGATCGCGGTCGAGATGCCCCCGGCGTCGGTGGCCTCACGACGCAGCCGATGGCCGAAGCCCCCGACCGAGGCGGTGGGATCCCCGAGGACGGGCGACGGACCCACCGGTATGGTCGCCGCGCCCGACCCCGGGTCGATCCCGGTGCCCAACACGGCCGTGGTTCCCGGAGTTGCGGCGACCAGGGTCGGCGGACCGACCGGAGCGGTCCGGGTGACCGGGACCGTCGGGGTGCGGGAAGGCAGGGGAAGAGGCTGGTCGGGCGTCGGGGCGCCGGCGGTCTCCTGCCCCACCTCCAAGGCGGTGTTGGGCCGCACCGGCCCGGCGACCCGGATGTCCTGCCCGAGCAGCCGCATCAGCACCTGTTCGGCCACCGGCCGGTCGGTCGGGTCCTTGGCTAGGCACTCCCGGACGAGACCGTCGAGCCCCACCGGCAGGGACGGGAGGTCCGGGGGCTCGTTGAGCACCCGGTGCATCACCGCGAAGAGAGAATCGTTGCCGAAGGGCGGCCGGGCCCCCGCAGCGAAGGCGATCGTCGCCGCCCAGGCGAAGACGTCGCAGGCCGGGCCGATCGGATCGTTGCGGAACCGCTCCGGCGCCATGTAGGCGGCGGTACCCACCACCTGGCTGGTCGCCGTCTCGGTGACTCCCAGGGCGCGGGCGATACCGAAGTCAATGACGCGGGGACCGTCCCGGCCGAGCACGACGTTTTCCGGCTTCAGGTCACAGTGCACCACCTCGGAGCGGTGGATCGCGGTGAGGGCGGTGGCGATGCCCACGGCGAGCCGGTGCAGGGCGTTACCGGCGACCGGGCCGGTCTCCCGAACCTGCCGGTACAGGGTCGGTCCCTCGATGAACTCGCTGACCACGTAGGGGCGCTCCCCGTCGACCTCGGCGAAGAGGACCTGGGCGGTACAGAAGGGGGCGACCCGCCGGGCCGCGGCGATCTCCTTCATGAACTGGGACCGGGCCCGGGCATCGCGTAGATCAATGTTGATCATCTTGACCGCGACCCGGTCCCCCGCCTCGTCCTCGCCGAGGTACACCACCCCCTGGCCGCCCGATCCGACACGGCCCAACAGTCGGTACGGGCCGGCAACCGTGGGGTCGTGGGTCCACAACGGGGTCAGCCCCGGCAGCGGGCCACGGGTCAGTTCTGTCATCCCGACTCCATCAGCGTCTGTCCCGCTCCACTCGGCGTGGTACAGAGGTCATGGTGCCATGCCCTCGCCGGCCCTGACGAGGCCTCATGGAGCCTCATCGGCCGGCACTGAGCGGCACTCAGTTGTTGCCTCTGAACAGCATGTCAGTCCGGATCGGGCGATCTTGCTACCGTCGATAGATGGGTAACCACCTCGTTCGCATCGAGGGGGTCAGGGTTCAAATCCCCTCAGCTCCACCCCGCTCAAAGGCCGTTTCCCGTGGTGGAGACGGCCTTTTTCGTCTCAGAAGGCGCCGCCGTTGACGAACAGGGTCTGGCCGTTGATCCAGCGGCCGGCACCGGCGAGCAGGGACACCACCTCGGCGATGTCCTCTCCCCGGCCGAGGCGACCCATCGGGTTCTGCCCGGCGATGGTCTTGATCAGCTCGTCGCTCTTGTCCTTTAGGAACAGTTCGGTGGCCGTGGGGCCGGGCGCCACGGTGTTGACGGTGATGTCGCGGCCGCGCAACTCCTTGGCCAGGATCGGACCGAGCGCCTCCACGGCGGCCTTGCTCGCCGCGTAGGCCGCGTAGGTCGGCAGCTTCGCCCGGGTGACCGAGGTGGAGAAGTTGATCAGGGTGCCGCCGGGGCGCAGCCGACCGGCTGCCTCCCGCGCGACCACGAACGTGCCCCGAACGTTGGTGCGGTGCATCCGGTCGAACTCGTCGAGATCGAGATCCACGATCGGCTTGAGGATCATGATCCCGGCGGCATTGACGACGACGTCCACACCGCCGAACCGCTGCTCGGCGGTGTCGAACAGTGCGGTGACCGCAGCCTCGTCGGCCACATCGGCCCGTACGGCGACGCCGTGTCCGCCGGCGTTCTCGATCGCCCCGACCGTGGCCTTGGCCGCGGTCTCGTTACCGGCGTACGCGATCACGACGTGCTGCCCGTCGGCGACGAGCCGTTCGGCGACGGCCCGGCCGATCCCCCGGGAACCGCCGGTGACGATCGCGACACGGTTGTTGTTGCTGGTCATGGTGGCACTCCTGGTTCAGTGGGAGGTGCTCGGTGGATCAGTGCCGGGCCGGGTTCAGCAGGTCGGCGAAGCCCAGCCGGCCGACCACGCCGGCCGCCATCGGCGGATGCCTCAGCAGCCCGGCGGTGGCCTCGTGGTTGCGTTCGACGAGCGGGTCCAGGTCCGCGTACGCCGCGGCGACTTCCTGATCGCTGGCCCGGCTGGCATTCGCGAAGTGCTCGGTGCCCTCGGTGATCGCCCCCGGCATCACGATCACCGTCTCGAGCGGTGACGTCCAGTTCGATGACGTGCAGGTCGCGGCGCCGGTCACGAGGATGACGGCCATCGACTCCACCTCCATGTTAGTGCCGCTAACATGTTCTTGGTAGCCATGTAACCATAGCGATGACTGCGAAAACAAGTTAGCGGCGCTAATGTCGGGGTGATCCACCGCTGACCGAGCCGCAGAAAGGGCCGGAGGTACATTTCCGTCATGGCCGCGAAGGTTCCACGGGATCGCATCATCGAGTCAGCAGCGGCCCTGCTCGCCGAGGGTGGCAGGGACGCGGTGTCCACCCGCGCGGTCTGCGCGGCGGCCGGTGTTCAGACGCCCACGATCTACCGGCTCTTCGGCGACATGCGCGGCCTGCTCGACGCGGTCGCCAGCCACGGCTTCACCGCCTACCTCGCGCAGAAGTCGGCCATCCAGGACAGCGACGACCCGGTCGCGGACCTGCGAGCCGGATGGGATCTGCACGTCGGGTTCGGCCTGGCTCAGCCATCCCTCTACACCCTCATCTTCGGTGACGCGCGTCCCGGTCAGGAGCCCGCGGCGGCCCTCAAGGCCGCCGAACTCCTCGCCTACCGGGTCAAGCGGATCGCCCAGGCCGGCCGCCTCCGGGTCAGTGAAGAGCGCGCTGCTCAGTTCGTCCACGCCACCGGCAAAGGCGTGACCCTCACCCTGATCGCGACACCACCAGAACAGCGCGACCTGGGTCTGTCGTCGATGGCCAGGGAATCGGTCCTGGCGGCGGTCACCAGCGAGTCCCCGCCGGACGCCGCCGGAGGGTTGACGAACGCGGCGGTCTCCCTGCGAGCCTCACTCGACGACGCGGCCGCACTCTCCCTGGCAGAACGGAACCTGCTCGACGAATGGCTGCTGCGGATCAGCAAGCAGTGACCGGCGCCGGGCGCGGTCGAGGGGCGACACCCCACTCAGCCTTCGGGCGCGGGACCGCTGCCCGTCCCAGAGCTTGCCCAGCAGCGAGCGACCCCCATGATCCAGGTCCTGGGTCGACTGTCAGGATTGCGACATGATGGTCCGACGTGCCGGCAGGGTTGCCCTGGTCACGGGTGGCAGCCGTGGTATCGGTGCCGCCATCGCGCGACGACTGGCCGAGGACGGCATTCACGTCGCGTTCACCTACCGCGCTGCTGCGGCGAGCGCGAAGGCCGTGGTGGCCGACATCGAGGCGTACGGGCGCACTGGTCTGGCGATCAGCGCGGACAGCGCCGACCCGGCGGCGGTGGTGGGTGCGGTGGAGCGGACGGTCGCTGAGTTGGGGCGTCTGGACATCCTGGTCAACAACGCCGGTGTGTTCGCGGGCGGGCCGATCGAATCGGTCAGCTTCGACGACCTTGACCGGGCTGTCGCGGTGAACGTGCGCGGGGTGTATCTCACCACCCAGGCGGCGGTACGCCACATGGGCGAGGGCGGGCGGATCGTCAACATCGGCAGCAGCTTCGCCAGCCGCGTCCCGGCCCCCGGGGTGAGCGCGTACGCCATGACCAAGAGCGCCGTCAACGGCCTGACCCGGGCGCTCGCCCGTGAACTCGGGCCGCGCGGGATCACCGTCAACCTGATCCTGCCCGGCTCCACCGACACCGACATGAACCCGGCCGACAGCACCGGTGCGGATGCCCAGCGGTCGCACATCGCGCTCGGCCGGTACGCGTCACCGGCCGACGTGGCAGCCACGGTCAGTCACCTGGTCGGCGACGGCGGACGGCACATCACCGGCGCGTCGATCGCCGTCGACGGCGGCGCAACGGCCTGAGCCTCCGCCCGGCAGCCCGAACGGAGTCAGTCACCCGGACGGTTCCAGGTCGACGACGACCGCGAAGTGGTCGGACGGGTAGCGTCCGTCGATGGATCGGTCACCGGCGAGGAAGGCCCGGCGTACGGTGATCGTCCCGCCGGCCCGACCCGGTCGGGCCAGGATGTGGTCGATGCGGCGGTCGAGCTGTTTCGCCGCGGCCAGCGGGGCCTCGGGCACGGCGGAGCTGAGGGTGACCGCGGCCGGGTCGCCGCCACCCGCCGGCCAGGTGTCGATCATGACGTCGAGCAGCGGCGCCAGGTCGGGCTGGTCCACCGCCGCGTTCAGGTCACCGATCAGCAGCACCGGCAGTTCGCCGTCGAGGCGGGGCTCGGTGGCGAGCGCCGCGAGCGCGGTGACCTGCGCCAGGTGATCGGCGGCGAAGACCGGCTCCCACTCCGTGCAGGCGACGATCACCGGCAGCGGTCCGAGCGGGTGGGCAACGGTGGCCAGCAGCGCCGTCGGTGGCGGGCCGCCGCGTTGTGAGTGCGGCAGTTCGTGCACCTCGGTGGAGGTGATCGGCCATCGGCTGAGCAGGCCGATCCCGACCTCGATGCCGGCCTGGGACGGCTCCTCGGGCGGATCGGGCGCCGGGGGCAGTGCGGTCGGTACGAAGGTGGTCGCCAGGTCGCCACCCAGCTCGTCGGCGAGCCGGGCGACCTGCGTCGTGCCCTCGCCGGCCCAGGTCTCCACGACGCCGAGCAGATCCGGTCGGACCTGGCGGACGGTCTCCACGATCCCGGACTCCCGTTCGCGCCAGGCACCCCCGAAGCGCCACCAGAGGTTCCAGCTCATCACCCGCATACCAGAGCGTAATCAGATGGCGGTCATATGGAAGATGGTCCCTTGACCTGATTGCTTTGTGAACGCTATCAAGGCGGGGAGTCGGTGCGGCGGAAGGCGATCACGATGACGCGACAGGGGTTCGGCAGCGGACGTGCGATAGGGGCGGCGGTCACCGCCCTGGTCGTGGTGGCGACCGCCGCACTGGTGAGACCGGCCGTCCCGGCGCTGGCCGCCGCCGTCACCTTCACCAATCCGCTCGCCGAACGGCGCGCGGACCCGCACGTCTACCGGCACACCGACGGCTACTACTACTTCACCGCGACGGTGCCCGAGTACGACCGCATCGTGCTCCGCCGCGCCACCACGCTCCAGGGGCTCGCCACCGCCACCGAGCGGGTGATCTGGCGTAAGCACAGCACCGGCGAGATGGGCGCGCACATCTGGGCACCCGAGATCCACTTCATCGACGGCCGGTGGTACGTCTACTTCGCCGCCGGCCGGACCGACGACGTCTGGGCCATCCGGCCGTACGTGCTGGAGAGCAGCGCCGCGAACCCCCTGGACGGGCCGTGGGTCGAGCGTGGACAGCTCCAGCCGGCCCGCAGCAGCTTCTCGCTCGACGCGACCACCTTCGTGCACAACGGCCAGCGCTACCTGGCCTGGGCGGAGTACGCCGGCAGCAACTCCAACATCTACCTCGCCCGCGCGGTCAACCCCTGGACGTACGCGGGCACTCCGTCGCTGATCGCCACCCCCACGTACGCCTGGGAGACCCGGGGTTACCGGGTCAACGAGGGACCGGCGGTGCTGATCCGCAACGGCCGGGTGTTCATGACCTACTCGGCGAGCGCCACCGACGCCAGCTACGCCGTCGGGCTGCTCACCGCCTCGGCGGGTAGCGACCTGCTCAACCCGGCCTCGTGGTCCAAGCGCGCCACGCCGGTGCTGGCCAGCGACAGTCGGACCGGCCAGTGGGGTCCCGGGCACAACTCCTTCACCGTCGCCGAGGACGGCAGCGACGTGATCGTCTACCACTCCCGCAACTACGAGCGGTATCTCGGCAACGGCTACGACCCGCTGAGCGACCCGAACCGGCGGACCCGGATCCAGCGGGTCTACTGGAACGCCGACGGTACGCCGAACTTCGGCGTACCGGTGCCGGACGGCGTCACCCCGGTCCGGCTGCGCTCGCACGACCTGCCGGACCGCTACCTGCGGCACTGGGAGTTCCGGGTGCGGCTGGAGCCGAACGTCACCAACCTGGCCGATTCACAGTTCCGGATCGTCGGCGGTCTGGCGGACGCGGCGGGCGTCTCGCTGGAGTCGACCAACTATCCCGGCTACTACCTGCGGCACCGCAACCATCAGCTCTGGGTCGAGCGTAACGACGGCTCGAACCTGTTCCGCCAGGATGCCACGTTCCTTCGCCGGGCCGGTCTGGCCGACGCGGCGAAGCTGTCGCTGGAGTCGGTCAACTTTCCCGGTCAGTACGTCCGGCACCGCGACGGGCTGCTGTACCTGGAGAGCGTCTCGGACGCGGCCGGGCGGGCGTCGGCCACCTTCGCGCTGGACTGACGTGCGTGTCGGGGGGCGTACCTAAACTCCCTCGGCATGGCGACGGTGACCTTTGTGGACGAGAGCACGGCCGGTGCCCGCACCCCGGCCTGGGCTTTGCGGATCTTCGAGGAGCGGCTGACGCTGCGCGAGCTGATCCGGCGGCGGATCCACCAGGAGGTGGCCGAGTGCAACGCCGCCGCCTCGGCGCCGCGCCGGCTGCTGGTGCAGCGCACCCCGACCGAGCGGACGCTCAACGGCGAGCCGGCCGAGAGGTCGCGCCGCCGGATCGACCCGGAGCGGCAGGTCGCACTCGCCGAGGAGGCGTTCACCCGTAACGGCTTCGTGGTGCTGGTCGGCGACCGCCAGGTGGAGGAGTTGGACGACGAGGTCGACCTGCGCCGCGACACCGAGGTCACCTTCCTCAAGCTCGTCCCGCTGGTGGGTGGCTGATGACCACCAGCACCGACACCGCCTGGTACGGCATCCGCGCCCGCGAGCTGGTCGCCGCGAACGACCTGACCGCGCTGACCGACCACCTCTACACGCACGCCCGGCGCTGTGGGGACGATCCGGAGGTGTCCGCCGCGCTGCGCGCGCTGTCCCGGCCGGACGTGTCCCGGCTGGTGCAGGCCATGATCGGTGTGCATCGGCGGGACCAGAAGCGGTTCTGGTCGGTGCTGGATCTGATCGGGCAGCTGGCCCGCCGGCTGCCCGCCGACCTGACGCCGGAACAGCTTCAGGACCTCGCCGCGTACGCCGTCGAGGAGCCGTACTCGTTGTCGCCGACCACGCTGGAGACCGTGGCCCGGGGCCTAGTCGCCACCGGTCCGCTCTCCGCCGACCTGGTGGCGGTGCTGGTCGACCGATCCGACGAGAGCCAACGACTGCGGCAACTGGTGGTCGGGCTGACCGGGCCGCAGCTCGACCCGGACGATCCGTGGGCCGAGCAGATCCGGACCGAGCTGCCCACCCTCGACCCGGCCTGGCAGCGGCTGCTCGGGCACGCCAGCACCGCCACCACGGCCCGGCCCACGGCCGGCTGGTCGACCGAGGCGGTCCGGCAGCTGGCGGGGTTCGACCCGGTTGACGTGCGGCAGATGCTCGACCGGTGGCTGGCCGCCGCTTCCCGTACCCCGCACCGGCCGCCGTCCGCCATCAACGCGGACCTGCTGCGCGGCCTGCTCTGGCTGGTCGAGCGGGCCGACCCGACGCCCGAGCAGGTACGCCGGATCGGTGGCCTGGTCGAGGCGATGCTGCGTCGGCTGCCCGGGATCGGGCCGGCCTGCCCGAAGGTCGCCAACGCGGGGGTCGGGGTGCTCGGCCGGCTCGACGGGGAGGCGGCGCTGGCGCAGCTCGCCCGGCTGTCGGCCCGGGTCACCTACAAGGGCACCCGCAAGGAGATCGACAAGGCGCTGGACGCCCGCGCTACGGCGCTCGGCGTCGGCCGGGACGAGATCGAGGAGCTGGCCGTCCCGGACTACGGCCTGACCGAGGTGGGCCGGCACGAGGTGAGCCTCGGCGGGTGCCGCGCGGAGCTGCTGATCGGGTCCGCCGGGGCCACCCTGACCTGGCACAACGAGTCCGGGCGGCAGGTGAAGAGCCCACCGGCGGCGGTCCGCCGAGGCCACGCGGCGGAGCTGGCCGAGCTGAAGGGCCTGACCAAGGAGATCACCGGGATGCTGGCCGCCCAGACGGCCCGGCTGGACGGGCTCTTCCTGGCCCAGCGCACCTGGGGCCTGGCCACCTGGCGGCAGCGCTACCTCGACCATCCGCTGGTCGGCGCGCTGGCCCGTCGGCTGCTCTGGCTGGTCGACGGGGTGCCCTGCGGCTGGGCCGACGGCGCGCTGCGTACGGTGGACGACACCCCGGTGACCGCCGAGGACGACGCCGAGGTGCGGATCTGGCACCCGATCGGCCGGCCGGTGCCGGAGATCGTCGGCTGGCGGGAGTGGTTGGAGCGGCACCGCATCGTCCAGCCGTTCAAGCAGGCACACCGCGAGGTCTACCTGCTCACCCCGGCCGAGGAGGCCACCGGCACCTACTCCAACCGGTTCGCCGGGCACATCCTGCGCCAACACCAGTACCATGCGCTGGCCGCGATCAGGGGCTGGACCGACCGGCTCCGGCTGATGGTCGACGACTCGTACCCGCCCACCAGCCGGGAGCTGCCCAGGTGGGGTCTGCGCGCCGAGTACTGGGTGGAGGGAATCGGGGACGAGTACGGTGCCGACACCACCGAGGGCGGGTCGTACCTGCGGCTCGTCACCGATCAGGTGCGCTTCTATCCGATCGACGCCGCGCAGAACTGGTCGCACGCCTCCGGCGGCGGCTACACAGGTGCCCGGTGGACCGACGCCCGGCCAGCCGACCCGCTGCCGCTGGACCAGGTTCCGCCGCTGGTGTTCAGCGAGATCATGCGGGACGTGGACCTGTTCGTCGGGGTGGCCAGCGTCGGCAACGACCCGACCTGGTCGGACGGCGGCCCGCAGGGCCGGTTCCGGGAGTACTGGTCGTCGTACAGCTTCGGGGAACTGTCGGCGAACGCCGAGACCCGACGGGACCTGCTGGCCCGGCTGCTGCCCCGCCTGGCGGTGGGTCGGCGGGCCCGCGTCGACGGCCGGTTCCTGGTCGTCGACGGGGACCTGCGCACGTACCGGATCCACCTGGGGTCGGGCAACATCCTGATGAGCCCGAACGACGCGTACCTGTGCATCGTGCCGGACCGTGGCGCGGCCCGGCCGGGAGAGCAGCAGTTCCTGCCGTTCGAGGGGGACGCCATGCTCGCCGTCATCCTCAGCAAGGCGATGCTGCTCGCCAAGGACGCCGAGATCACCGACCCGTCGATCACTCGGCAGATCGCCCCCGTCGGACAGTCGTGATCGATGCGCGCGCCGGGCGTCGTGCTGTCGGCACGTGCCTGTCGAGCTGAGAGCGCATCCGCATCGGGCCTGATCGCCGGCCGCCGGCAGGTCACGCCCGGGCACCTGGGCGCGACCTGCCGGCGGGGTTCATCCGGTGGTGCGAGTCACCTGGCGACCCGCCGGCCGGGGCGGCGGGTCAGAGCGAAGCCGACCACGCCGGCCACCGCGGCGAGTACGCCACCGGCGGTGGTCCAGACCCAGCGGGACCCGGCCTCGGGCAACCAGCCGGTCAGGTCGAGGTTCCAGCCGTCGTCGTCGGAGCCCCCCGGGGCGGGCGTCGGCACCGCGTCCAGCACCGTGCCGGCGTTGGTCGGCGGCACCAGCGGCGCCTCCAGCTTGCCGTCCTCCGGCGAGGTGTCGGCATCACCGGTGGTGGAGATCAGCAGGTCCACGTCGATCGGCAGGCCGAGGTCGGGCTCCGGCAGGTCGACCACCGTCAGGCGGACGTAGTACGTGCCGGGCAGCGGGTCGGCCGACCAGGGTTCGGCCCAGGGCCGGACCCGGCGCAGGGTGCAGCCGATCGCCACGGTGCTCGTCGAGGCGTCGGCGGTCGGTGTCTGCGCGCCGGCCGTGCACGCCTGCCGGCGCCGCAGCCCGTCGAAGACCTCGACGGCCCAGGTCGACCGGCCGCTGCGGTTCGCGGCGAGGGAGACCGTGGCGTTGATTTCGTGGGTCTCGCCTGCGGCGGCCGGGAACGACCAGTAGAGGTACTCGCCGGTGGATGCACCGACCCGTACCGGCTGGCCGGCGGCGACCGGGGTGGCGCTCAGGAAGGACGTGCCGGCCTTGGTCACGGTGGCGGCACCGGGTGAAGGGGTCGGGGTGGGCGCGGCGAGCGCCGGGGCCGGGGTCAGCGCGACGCCGGCCAGCAGTGCGGCCGGGGCCAGCGCGAGGCCGGCGGCCAGCCGGGCGTGCGGGGTTGCCGAGCGGGTACGCATCCTCAGTTCTCCCTCCAGGTCGCCACCCACCAGCGGGTGAGCCAGCCGGCGACGAGCCCGGTGAGCAGGCCGGCCACGGTCAGCAGGAGCAGCAGCACCCAGCCCCGGCCCAGGTCCGGGCCATCCGGGGTGGGCGACGCGGCGACCACGTCGACGGTGAGTTCGACCGGCATTCCGGGGTTCTTGGCGGTGCCCGGCTGCGGCGCGAACATGTTGCTGACCACCAGGCAGACGGTGGTGACGGCGGGGGTGGTGGGGGTGGGGGCGTCCGCGTCGCGCTCGTCCGTCTCGTCGTCGGCCCCGGCCGACCAGCGCAGGCCCGCCGAGATCACGTCGGTGCGGCCGCTGCCCGCGTCCACGCCGCGCACCAGTTCCCGGCCGTCGGCGGCGGTGGCCCGCAGCAGTACGCCGTAGTCCAGGTTGACCGGACGGTCGAGCGCCACACTGACCGAGGCGCGAAGTTCCTGTCCCGGCTGGACCGGCACCCGGTACCAGCGGTGCTCGGAGAAGGTCTCCCGATCGGTGTAGATACCGGGCGCGAGCAGCGGCGCGTCCGGGCACGCCTCGGTGCCGTCGACCTTAGCGGGCGTCGTGGCGTACGTGTCGCGGGCGCGGTCCACCAACTGCTTGAGCCGATCCGTCAGGTCGCTGGCACTGTTCGCCGCCGTGTACGTGCCGCCCGTGGCGGCGGCGATGCAGAGCAGTTGCTTGCGTACCTTCTCGTCCGGGGCCAGGCCAAGGGTGTCCACCACCAGCGTGGTGCCCTGCGCCGCCAGTTCCCGCGCCACCTGGCACGGGTCCGGCGGGGCGCAGGTGTCCTCGCCGTCGGTGATCAGCACGATCCGCCGGGCGGTGCTGCCGGTGCCCAGGTCCTTGGCGGCCTCACGCAGGGCGAGACCGACCGGCGTGAATCCGGTCGGGCGCAGCGTGGCCACCGCCGCCTTGGCCGCCTCGCGGTCCACCGGGCCGACCGGCACGATCTGCTGCGTGTCCAGGCAGCCCTGCTGCTTGTCCTTGCCCCGGTAGGTGGCGCCGAGCACCCGGATGCCCAGCTGGGTCTCGTCGGGCAGGGCGTCGACCACCTCGCCGAACGCCTGCTGCGCCACCGATATCCGGCTGCGTCCGTCGATGTCGGTGGCCCGCATCGAGCCGCTCACGTCCAGTACCAGCTGGACGCGAGGCGGCTCGGCGATTGGTTCCGCCCTGTCGTCGGCGGATGCCGGCACCGGGCCGGCCAGCGTGGTCGCCGCCAGCAGCCCGAGCAGGACGGCTGACGACCATCTCTTGTTGATCACCGGGCGGAGTGTAGCGATGTCCAATCAGGACAAACGCGCCGGTCCGCCCCCGGCGTCCGGTGCTGTGCCGGCTACGGCTTCCAGGAGCCGGCCGTCTCGAAGAGGTGCCGGTACTCCAGGGTGCCCTTGGCGTCGGCGACATCGAAGACCACGGTGCCGGAACGCTTGCTGCCGGTCCGCAGGTCGTTGCCCGAGCCGAGCGGGTCCCCGCAGCCGGAAAGCGCCCCGACCAGCCCGTTGACCGTGGTGCCGTCGTCGGCCACCCACTCGAAGTAGAACGGGTTGATCGAACCGGTGCCCTTGGTCACCTTGGCCGTCACCTCGGCGATCAGGTAGCGGCCCTTCTCGGGCTTCGGTGCGAACGATCGGCAGGCCTCGGTGACCGTACGGAACTTCGTCACGGTGACCTCGATGGTGCCGTCGTCGTCGGTGATGACCAGGGTGTCACCGGGCTTCATGTCGAACGTCTCGCCGCGGTTGCCCGGCGTGGTCGGTGCGGCCGGGGAGGGTGGCGTGCCCGGTGCAGGCGCGCTGGTCGCCGGTGCCGGCGGTTCGTAGCTGACCGTCGGCATGGGCAGCGCCTCGGACACCTGGTCGGCGGCCTGCTTCGTTGCGGCGACGAGCGCGACGATGCCGCCGACGCAGCAGAGCAGCGCCACGACCGCCACCACGATCACCACGATCAGGACCTTCCGGCCGCCACCGCCACCGACCGGCTGCGGTGGGCCGAGTGGGGCACCGGGGCCGCCGGGTGGGTACGGACCGCTCGGCGGGTAGCCGCCGCCCGGCGAATATGGGTCGCCGGGCGGATAGGGACCGCTCGCCTGGTAGGGAGCGCCCTGGGGGTACGGCGTACCCGAGACGGGTGGTTGATTCGGCTGGTAGGGATCGTGCGGCCCGTGTGGGGGCTGGGGGTGGCTCACCGTACTCCTCGGGCACCTGGTGGTGGACGCGAACCGCCTGACGCTACCGCGTACCGGCAACACCGACCGGTCAGGTCCGCCGGGCCGACCGGCCACGTAGAGTTTGTCGGCGGTGACGAATGCCGCTCGGTGGCTGGAGCGCGCTGACCGTGGTGACCGGCTGCCGCGGGAAAGTAACGCCGCGGGGTCTCCGGACGCTGCTGGGTTTGGTGTGGGGGTGATGTGTGACCGACGGCGGGTGCTCGCCCGCCGTCCAGGGTGGAGGCGGAGGAAGCGATGACGAGTGCGGATCGCCCGGGTGTGACGGCGTCACAGGCGGGCAGGAGCGCCGCAGCGGCACCGGGCGAACACGCCCCGGTGTCGCCCGACTGGACGTGCGGATCCTGTGGCGCGGACTGGCCCTGCGAGGTCAAACGTGACCGGCTTCTGAGCGAGTACGGGACCGACCGGGCGATGCTCAGCGTCTACCTCGGCTCCTGTCTGGCCGCCGCGGCCGAGGATCTGGGAGCTCGCGGGTCGACCACGCTGCAGGAACGGTTCTTCGGTTGGTTGCCTCCTCGACCGAAGAAGGAGTGAGCGCAGCGTCCCGGGCCGGTCACGCAGTGGTGGTCGTCGGTGGCAATTTTTGCCTTGATCGATGCTGGTCGGAAATCTGACCCACGCCGACCGTTGTGCCGCTGGTCATGGGTGGTTAAGCTTCTGATGCGCGCCCCAATCGCCCGCTTCCCCCGTGGCAGGCGATCGGGGCGCGCCCTTTTGTGCTTCAGAAGGCCCACGTGTGCTTTTGAAGGGCCCATGCGCTCGGCGCGTGGGCCCTTCATCGTGTGGTTGCGCGGACGGCCCCGGGCGTCAGCCCGGGGCCGTCGCCGTGGTCAGATCCAGCGGCCGTCCAACCACATCCGTGTCGACCACTCGTCGTACGGTATGACCTGGCCGACGAAGATCGGATAGAAGTAGGCGAAACAGAACACGACGAGCACCAGGTACGCCCCGACGATCACCCCGCCGACCAGCCGGCGGTCCCGGCTGGCCTCGTCGTCGGCGCCTCCCACGGGTTGAGCACCGCTCAGGCCGTCCGGTGCGGCGATCGCGCCGAGCACGTAGGCCACCGCCAACACGAGGAACGGCAGCGCGGGAGCGGCGTAGAAGGAGAACATCGTCCGGCCGTCGAGGGCGAACCAGAACCAGGGCAGCAACCCCGCGCCGACGAACAGCAGGATCGTGCCGGCCCGCCAGTCCCGCCGGGCGAGGCCGAGCCAGACCAGCGCGACCAGCGCGGGCAGGAACGACCACCACAGCAGCGGTGTGCCGAGCAGCAGCACCTCCGAGGTCGGCGTCGTTCCGCTGCAGACGCCGCCGTCACAGTGCCAGTGGAAGGCCACCGGACGGCCCAGCAGCAGCCACTGCCACGGCCAGGACTGGTACTTGTGCGGATCGTCGAGCTGACTGTGGAAGCCCAGCGCGGCCTGGTGGTACTGCACCAGGTTCCACAGCGCCCCGATCACCGGCCGGTCGCTGAGACCCGCCCCGGGGTACCGCTCGGCGAGCCGGTAGTAGCCCTCCTGGCTGAACAGCCAGCCCGACCAGGTGGCCACGTACGTGACCAGCATCAGCACGCCGGCGAGCACCATCTGCGGGAACCCGTCGAGCAGGGTCGCCCGCCATGGCCTCGGCACCCCGGCCGAGCGGCGGGCGCCGACGTCCCAGAGCAGCATCAGCAGCGCGAAGGCCGGGGCGAAGAAGAGCGCACTCCACTTCACCGCGAAGGCGCAACCGAGCAGCACCCCGGTCGCCAACCGCCACCAGGGCCAGTTCCGCCACCCGCCCGGCGGGCGACCGGCGCGCCCCGGCGCGGTGGGATCCAAGCCGGCCTCCAGGGCGCGGGCCCAGCGTCGGCGGGTCGCGTCCCGGTCGAGCACCAGCGCGCCGAACGCGGCCAGCACGAAGAAGAGCAGGAAGATGTCGAGCAGCGCGGTGCGGGACAGCACCAGATGGAAGCCGTCGAGGGCGAGCAGCAGACCGGCGGCGCAGCCGAGCAACGCCGAGCCGAACATCCGGCGGCCGATCCGGACCAGCAACAGCACCGACAGGGTGCCGATGAACGCCGCCGAGAAGCGCCAGCCGAACTCCGGCGAGGTGGTCCAGAGGTGCCCGGGCACCGAGATGCCGTATTCGGCGTCGAAGTAGCCGAAGGCCCACTCGCCGAGGCCGATCAACCACTTGCCCAGTGGCGGGTGGACCACGTACGACGGGCCGCCGTCCTTGTAGTTCCACTCCACGCCCTTGTCGATCAGCGCCCAGGCGTCGCGGGCGTAGTAGATCTCGTCAAAAATCTTGCCGGACGGATGGCTGAGGTTGGCGAAGCGGACAATCGCCGCGATCGCCACCACCACCAGGGTGGCATGCCACGAGTGTCCGTCCAGCCGATCCTCGACGGTGGCCAGCCGGCGCCGGATTATCTCCGGTACGCCACGCGGCGTCGGGTCGGTGGAGCCGGCAATGGCGGCCTCGACCGTCGGATCCGGCCGGTCCGCGCTGGCGCTCTGTGCTGTCGACGCGCTCGTCACTCGGCGATCGTAGGCTGGAAAAGGGGCCGATGGCGTACGTCGTCCTTGAATCCGGTACGGATGTCGATGAAGGAGTGGCGGACCTGTGGGTGAAATGGTCGGTTTGGGTCGCCTGGTGCTACTCGGCGCGCCGCTCGGCAATCCTGCTGACGCCTCCGCCCGGCTGCGCGACGTCCTCGGCACCGCCGACGTGGTCGCCGCCGAGGACACCCGGCGGCTGAGCCGGCTCGCCCGCGATCTCGACGTGATGATCCCCGGGCGGATCGTCTCCTACTTCGAGGGCAACGAGGAGCGGCGTACACCGGAACTGGTCGAGATGCTCGCCGCCGGACAGCTCGTCGCCCTGGTCACCGACGGCGGCATGCCGAGCGTCTCCGACCCCGGCTACCGGCTGGTCCGGGCCGCCCTGGACGCCGGTGTGCCGGTCACCGCCGCCCCCGGGCCGAGCGCCGTCACGACCGCCCTGGCCCTGTCCGGGCTGCCCTGCGACAGGTTCTGCTTCGAGGGCTTCCTGCCACGTGCGTCGAGCGCACGGCGTTCCCGGCTGCGGACGCTGGCCACCGAGGAACGGACCCTGGTCCTCTTCGAGGCGCCGCACCGGGTCGCCGCCGCCCTGGCCGACCTGGCCGACGCGTTCGGCGCCGACCGGCCCGCCGCGCTGTGCCGGGAGCTGACCAAGACGTACGAGGAGGTGCTGCGTCGGCCCCTCGGCGAGCTGGCCCGCTGGGCCACCGAGGGCGACCCGCGCGGCGAGATCACCCTCGTGGTGGCCGGTGCCCCGGCCGCGCCCGCGACCCGCCCCGACGACGACGCGCTGCGCGCCGCGGTGGCCGAACACGAGGCCGCGGGCCTCAGCCGACGCGACGCGATCACCGCCGTCGCGAGCGCCCTCAACCTGCGCCGACGCGACGTGTACGCCGTCGTGCACCAGGTGTAAGGAAGGGCACCTTCTTAACGCCTCCGGTAGTAGAAGGGCCCCTTCTTAACGCCGGTGCCCGGCTACCAGGCGGCGGCCAGAAAACCGATCGTGATCATGAGTGGGCCGGCGAGCGAGGCGATGACCGCCCAGCGCCGGGCGCGTGGCTCGGGCAGCCGCGTCGCGCCGGTCCACCGCGCGATGCCCGCGCCGCAACCGAGCACGGCCAGCAGGCCGAGCAGCCAACGCAGGTGGACGCCGAACCCGCGATCGACGTACGCGATGCCGCCGTCCGGGCCGGTCACCCGGGCCGGCAGACTCCCCCCGGCCGCTGTCCGGTGGGCCGGCACCCCACTGATCCGTACCCCGTGACTGCGGAAGGTGCCGTCCGCCGCAGTGAAGATGCCCCGGCATTGCTGGGTCAGGCCGCCGCCGGAGCATTCCGTCACCACGACCGTGCCCGGGGTGGCATGGTCGACCGCGATCCAGAACGGACCGGCGCTGACCCAGGCGAAGAAGGCCGCCACCAGGCTCAGCCCGACCAGCGAGGCGAGCCCCGGCAGCGGATCCGGGGGATGGTTGCTCCTCGCCCGGCGCCGGCGCCACACACGGCGCCACCGCAGGCCGCCGTCGCCGGTCGCCTCCGGCCGCACCGGCGTACCGTCCCAGTGCACCTCCTCGATGGGCGCCCAGAAAACGTCGTCGTCCGGCGTACCGGCGTCCTGGGTGTGCCGGCCGCCGGCCGGCCGGAGCGGAACCCGGCGGGGCAGGGCGTCCGCCGGTGCGCCGGTGGTCGGTTCCAGCTCGACCGCGGCGGGTTCCGGCCCGGCCGGCACCTCGCCGCCCTCAGGCACGGCCCGGGGGTGGGGAGGCGTCACCGACTGGGTACGCGCGGGCGCGGCCGAATCCGGCTGCTGCTCGGTGGGGTGGCCGTCCTCGGGGCCGTGGGTGGCTCTGCTGCCAGTCACGCGGTTCATTGGACACCGACGGGCAGGGGTCATCAGGCAGCTCAGGCAGCGTGTCGGCGACAAATCGGACCAGCCGCGGTCCCGGCTCGACCGTGCACCCGTATTGGTTCGCAGCCACCCCGGGCGGGTCACTAGGCTTGCTGGTCATGAGTCACGTTCTCGCGGCGGTCGCCTGGCCGTACGCCAACGGCCCGCGCCACATCGGCCACGTCTCCGGTTTCGGCGTTCCCTCCGACGTCTTCGTCCGGTACATGCGGATGGCCGGCCACGACGTGCTCATGGTCTCCGGCACCGACGAGCACGGCACACCGATCCAGGTGCAGGCCGACGCCGAGGGGCTGACCCCGCGTGAGCTGGCCGACCGGTACAACCGGGTGATCGTGGAGGATCTGCACGGCCTCGGCCTCTCCTACGACCTGTTCACCCGCACCACCACGCACAA
This sequence comes from Micromonospora qiuiae, assembly GCF_016863555.1. GTDB lineage: Bacteria > Actinomycetota > Actinomycetes > Mycobacteriales > Micromonosporaceae > Micromonospora > Micromonospora qiuiae. Next base: position 78,360 of record NZ_BOPC01000013.1, read on the forward strand.
CCACTACGCGGTGGTGCAGGAGCTGTTCGAGGGGCTGCACCGCAACGGTTACATCGTGCCGAAGACCACCATGGGCGCCATCTCGCCGTCCACCGGCCGGACCCTGCCCGACCGGTACATCGAGGGCACCTGTCCGATCTGCGGCTACGACGGCGCCCGCGGCGACCAGTGCGACAACTGCGGCAACCAGCTCGACCCGATCGACCTGATCAACCCCCGGTCGAAGATCAACGGAGAGACACCGAAGTTCGTCGAGACCGAGCACTTCTTCCTCGACCTGCCCGCCCTGGCCGACGTCCTGCGGCAGTGGCTGGACACCCGCGAGGGCTGGCGCCCCAACGTGCTGCGCTTCTCCAGGAACCTGCTGGACGACCTGCACCCCCGGGCCATCACCCGGGACCTGGAGTGGGGGGTCCCGATCCCGCTCGACGGCTGGCGCGAGCGCACCGACAAGCGGATCTACGTCTGGTTCGACGCGGTGATCGGCTACCTTTCCGCGTCCATCGAGTGGGCCCGCCGCACCGGCGATCCGGAGGCGTGGCGCCGGTACTGGCACCCGAAGGACGGCGCGGACGCTGACACCTCCGGCGGCGATGCCCGGTCCTACTACTTCATGGGCAAGGACAACATCGTCTTCCACTCGGTGATCTGGCCCGCGCTGCTCGCCGGCTACTCCGGCGAAGGCAGCCGGGACGGCAAGCCGGGTGACCTCGGGCGGCTCAACCTGCCCACCGAGGTGGTTTCCAGCGAGTTCCTGACCATGGAGGGGCGTAAATTCTCCTCCTCCCGCCGGGTGGTCATCTACGTCCGGGACTTCCTCGAGCGGTACGACGCCGACGCGCTGCGCTACTTCATCGCGGTGGCCGGCCCGGAGAGCAACGACACCGACTTCACCTGGGCGGAGTTCCTGCGGCGCAACAACGACGAGCTGGTCGCCGGCTGGGGCAACCTGGTCAACCGGTCCATCTCGATGGCGGCGAAGAACTTCGGCACGATCCCGCCGATCGGCCCCGACGGGCTCACCGAGGCCGACGAGGCGCTGCTGGCCGTGGCCCGCGCCGGCTTCGCCACGGTCGGCGACCTGATCGCCCACCACCGGCAGAAGCAGGCCATCGGCGAGGCGATGAAGGTGGTCGCCGAGGCCAACAGGTACCTCTCCGAGCAGGCGCCGTGGAAGCTCAAGGCCGAGGCGGACAAGCCCCGGATGGGCACCGTCCTGCACGTCGCCCTCCAGGTGGTCAGCGACGCCAACACCCTGCTCACCCCGTTCCTGCCGCACTCCGCGCAGAAAGTGCACGAGCTGCTCGGCGGCACCGGGGTGCACGCCCCGATGCCGGTGATCGAGGAGGTCACCGACCTCGACGGAGGGCCGGGCTATCCGGTGCTGACCGGGGACTACACCCAGGGCGCGCGGTGGGAGTCCGTACCGATCGAGGTGGGCCGGCCGCTCGCGGCGCCCAAGCCGGTGTTCCGCAAGCTCGACCCCTCGATCGTGGACGAGGAACTGGCCCGGCTCGGCGGCTGACCCGCACCCGCGCGACGGGCGTGACCTCGACGGAGGCCGCGCCCGTCGTCCGGCCCTGCCCGATCAGGCCCGCGCCATGGCCGGCGATCCGATGAACTCCATGATCGCCTGATTCACCTCGTCGGCGTTGGTCCACGGGGTGCCGTGCGGGGCACCCTTGAGGGTGACCAACCGGCTGTCGGAGAGCATCGGCTGCAACCGTTGCCCGGTCTTCGGGTACGGCAGCACCCTGTCCTTGTCGCCCTGGACGATCAGCACCGGCACATCGATGCGCGACACGTCGCCCCGGAAATCGGTGCCCCAGGCGTCCACGCTGTCGTGGGTGCCCTTCGCCGAGGCGCGCGCCCCGATGTCCCAGTGCGCCCGGTACGCCTCCTCGCTGAACAACTTGCCCTTGTTCTCGTCGTAGTTGAAGAAGTTGTTGCAGAACTGAGTCAGGTAGGCGAACCGATCCTTGATGATCGCCTGCTTGAACCCCTCGAAAAGGCTCGGGTCGACACCCTCCGGGTTGTCCGGCGCCTGCTTCAGGTACGGCGCCAACGGTGCCAGCAGCACCGCCCGGTCCACCCGGTCCGAGCCGTACGCGCCCAGGTAGCGGGTCACCTCGCCGGTGCCCATCGAGTGGCCGACCAGGATCGCGTTACGCAGGTCCAGCTCCGTCATCAGCACGTCGAAATCGGCGGTGAAGGTGTCGTAGTCGTACCCGACAGTTGGCTGCGCCGAATTGCCGAAACCCCGCCGGTCGTACGTGATCACCCGGTATCCGGCGGCGAGCAGCGGCCCGGAGACCTTCTCCCACGTCGCCCCGTTGAACGGGAACCCGTGGATCAATACGATCGGCTGGCCGGAGCCGTGGTCCTCGTAATACAGGTCGATGGGCGCGGAGTTCTCCGTGCCGACGGTGATGAAGGGCATAGTCTCCTCCTGTCCAAGGCGGGAGACCGAGCCTTCCCCAGCGGACGACCGATATTCCTGCGCCGCACCACCCGTTGACAGCCTCAGAGGAGATACGGGTGGTCCACGATCTGGTCGTCGGTGACCTCGGCACCCGGTGCCCACGTCTCGTAGACACCCCGCTCGCAGCACTGTGCCCCGAGGGCGGCCACCGCGTCCGGATCCGGGCGTCGCAGACGCAGCCGTAGCCAACCCGCCTCCTCGCGAAGCACCAGGCACGGCACCCCGCGCCAAGTGGCCAGGCGCAGCCGCCGGCTCGCCGATTCGACCGGATACCGGGCGGCCCGGGTCAACGCCAGCACGCGGAAGCCGCCGGGCGGGTCGGCCACCGCATCGTACTCCCCGCCCGCGTACGTGCCGACCAGCCGCGTCGACAGCGGCGCATTCCCGATCGGCACGTACTCCTGCTCCGGCGACAAGCCGGGCACCGCCGCCAGCAGGTGCCGCCACTGCGGCCCGACCATACGCAGCCAGCCGTGCTGCTCCGCCTGATAGGCGTAGAGGATCACCTCAACACCCTCGGCCGGGTACGCGAGCAGGGTGGCGTTGGCCGGCATCGGCAGTTCGGCGAAATCGCGGGTGACGAACTCGGGGAGCAGGTGATGACTGCTCGGCGTGAAACCCGTGCCCAGCACCGCCGGTCCCAACCGGTCCCGGGCGTTCATCGCGGTCAGTCCCCGGTACGCGGCGCCCGCCGGCACGTCGTAGTCGCCCGGGTCGGCAGCGCGCCACCGCAGCGCGTACGTCACGTCCCCGCTGTCCCGGCCGTCGCCGCCATCGGTACGCAGCACGCTCGTGGTCCCCGGGGTACGCAGGTGCGCCACGTCGTACTCGCGATAGCAGAACCCGTGCGGTAGCCAACCCCGCACGTATCCGGCCAGTTGTCGAGCGGAGAGGATCTTCATCATCCGCGTACCCCGCCGCAGGCTCGCCGATGCCCGTACCGCGGCGACCAGCGGGTCATCCGCAGCGGCCGGCTGCTGGGCGAGGCGGTGCACCTCCGACCAGCCCCGTTCGCGATGCAGGGGCACCAGCAACGGTGCCTCCGGAGCTTCGGCCTGCTCGGCCGCCCCGTGCACGGCGGTGATCTCGGTGACGTGGACGAACCGTCGCCACGGCAGCGTCGAGCTCGGCCGGGGCATCCACTCGAATCCGGCCACCTCGTCGGCGCTGAACAGCTCGTACGCCGCGCCGCGGGCGATCTCCTCGGCCGGGTACATCGTCCCGCCGTACGCCACCCGTAGGCCCGTCCGCTCCGGTGCCGCGCCGTCCGCGCGGGACGTCACATTCACCTCAGCCCACTTCCCTGGTCGTGAGCGCGAGGCGCCGGTCGCTGTGCCGTCCCCACGTCGTCACCTCGCTTCGCGCACCGCACCTTTCGGTGACCGTAAGGGGGCTGGGCGTAGTCGAGGTGAACCCCGGGTGGCGACCGGGTGGATTCAGCCGGTGTGTGATGCTGTCGAGGAGATGAGCGAGCCGACCGAGTCCCGCAGCCAGCGCGCGGCCCGCCGCGCCGGCGAGTTCCCGTCCGCACCCGAGCCGCTGCCGCAGCCGGTGCTGGACAGCCACACCCACCTGGACATCACCGTGAGCGAGGTCGGCGTGCCCGCCGGGAGCGCCGCCACCGACCCGATCGCCGCGGCCATCGACGTCGCCGCCATGGTGGGCGTCGACCGGCTGGTGCAGGTCGGCGTCGACGTCGAATCCTCCCGATGGGGCGCCGAGGTGGCCGACGAGCACTCCGCGGTGCTGGCCACCGTGGCGTTGCACCCCAACGAGGCGCCCCGGCTGCCCGACCTCGACGCCGCCCTGCGCGAGATCGAGGCGCTGGCCGCCCGGGACCGGGTACGCGGCATCGGTGAGACCGGGATGGACTTCTACCGCACCCGCGACGACGGCCGCGCCGCGCAGGAGGAGAGCTTCCGGGCCCACATCGCCATCGCCAAGCGGTACGGCAAGACGCTGGTCGTCCACGACCGGGACGCGCACGCCGACGTCCTGCGCATCCTGGACTCCGAGGGCGCGCCGGACACGGTGGTGCTGCACTGCTTCTCCGGCGACGCCGAGTTCGCCGCCGAGTGCGTCCGCCGGGGATACCTGCTCAGTTTCGCCGGCACCGTCACCTTCGCCAGCGCCGGGGCGCTGCGTGAGGCCGCCGCGCTGACCCCGCTCGACCAGCTCCTGGTGGAGACCGACGCGCCGTACCTCACGCCGGTGCCGCACCGGGGACGGCCGAACGCGTCGTACCTCATCCCGCTGACCGTCCGGGCGCTGGCCGCCACCATCGGTGCCGACCTGGACGAGCTGTGCGCCAACATCTCCGCCACCGGCGAGCGAGCCTTCGGCCCCTGGTGAAAGGAAGGGCCCCTTCTTAACGCCTCGTGCAGTAAAAGGGCCCCTTCTTAACACCGCAGGCCGGCCGCATACGCTACCGAGGTGACCGGTCTCCTCGGCCCGGCGGAGATCCGGGACCTCGCCGCCCGGCTCGGTGTCGCCCCCACCAAGAAGCTCGGCCAGAACTTCGTGCACGACCCGAACACCGTGCGACGGATCGTCACCACCGCCGGGCTCACCGGCGACGACGTGGCGCTGGAGGTCGGCCCCGGTCTCGGCTCGCTCACCCTCGCCCTGCTCCCGGCCGTCGCCCACGTGCACGCCGTGGAGATCGACGCGGCGCTGGCCGGCGCGCTGCCCGACACCGCCGCCCGGCACGCCGGCCCGGCCGCCGACCGGCTCACCGTGCACCACGCCGACGCGCTGCGGATCACCGCCGCCGACCTGGCCGCCCCGCCGCCCACCGCGCTGGTCGCGAACCTGCCCTACAACGTCGCCGTGCCGGTGGTGCTGCACCTGCTCGCCGAACTACCCACCCTCCGGCACGGGCTGGTGATGGTGCAGAAGGAGGTCGCCGACCGGCTGGTCGCCGGCCCCGGCTCGAAGGTGTACGGCGTGCCGTCGGTCAAGCTCGCCTGGTACGCCCGCGCCCGCGCCGCCGGGAAGGTGCCACCGAACGTGTTCTGGCCGGTGCCCAACGTGGACTCCGGTCTGGTCGCCTTCACCCGCCACGACCCGCCCCGCGCGGACGTGTCCCGGGAACAGGTCTTCGCCGTGGTGGACGCGGCCTTCGCGCAGCGCCGCAAGACACTGCGCGCTGCCCTGGCCGGCTGGGCCGGCGGCGCCGACCGGGCCGCCACGGCGCTCACCGCCGCCGGGATCGACCCCGGCGCGCGCGGCGAGTCACTCACCGTCGAGCAGTTCGCCGCCGTGGCCGCGTCGGCCCCGAGCGCCACCAGCGGCGCGCAGTAGGCTGAGGCCGTGCCCGCCGAGGAGGTGTACGAGTGACCGCCCAGCCGATCGAGCCCGACGCGTCCGGCATGTGGAGCCCGGACCCGGTCCGGCAGCGCCTGGCCAGCTACACCATCGAGGACGTGCTGGCCCTTCCCGACGACGCCCCCCGCGTCGAGCTGCGTGACGGAGTCCTGGTCGTGGTCCCTTCCCCCACCTACGCTCACCAGACCATCAGCAACCTGCTGTGGACGTGGTTCCGGCAAAATGTGCCGTTCGATGTCTCCCCGGCCACTGCGGTCGGGGTGGCGATCAGTCATCGCAACACCTTCGAGCCGGACGTGGTGCTGCTCAAGCGTCCGGTTGTCGCCGAGAGCCACTATTTCGACGCCGAGCAGGTGGTGCTCGCCGTCGAGGTCGTCTCGCCGGGCACCCGGCGGCGGGACCGGTTGGAGAAGCCCGCCGACTACGCCGACGCCGGCATCCCACACTACTGGCGGATCGAGCAGAATCCGGTGCACGTGTACGCGTACGACCTCGTCGACGGCCGGTACGAGCTGGTCGCCGACTCCGCCGAGGAGCTGATCGTGACCAAGCCGTTCGACCTGCGGTTGCCCGTCCGGGACATCACCCCGTGACCGAAGCCTGGCATCCGGAGGACGACGAGCCGCGCGGGGCCAGCGGCCCGGTCCGGGTACGGGTGCCCGCCAAGGTCAACCTGCACCTGGGAGTCGGCCCGTTGCGCCGGGACGGCTACCACGAGCTGAACACCGTCTACCACGCGATCTCGATCTACGACGAGCTGACCGCCCGACGGGGTGACACGCTCACCCTCACCATGGAGGGCGAAGGCACCGGGGAACTCGCCCTGGACGACTCCAACCTGGTCCTCCGGGCCGCCCACGCCCTCGCCGGGTACGCCGGCGTCATGCCGCACGCCCGGCTGCACCTGCGCAAGCAGATCCCGCTCGCCGGTGGGCTCGCCGGCGGCAGCGCCGACGCCGCCGCCGCCCTGGTTGCCTGCGACGCTCTCTGGGGCACCGGACTGTCCCGCGACGAACTGGCCGGCATCGCCGCCGACCTCGGCTCGGACGTGCCCTTCCTGATCCACGGCGGCACCGCCCTGGGCACCGGTCGAGGTGAGGCGGTCAGCCCCGTCCTGGCCCGCCCCACCTCCTGGCACTGGGTGGTCGCCATCGCCGACGGTGGGCTGTCCACCCCGCAGGCGTACCGCGAACTCGATCGGCTCCGCGAGACCGGCGCCGCCGGGCCGCCGCTCGGCAGCACCGACGCGCTGCTCGCCGCCCTGCGGCAACGTGACCCCCGGGTGCTCGCCACCACCCTCGGCAACGACCTGCAGGACGCCGCCCTGGCCATGCGTCCCGCGCTGGCGGCCACCCTCAAGGCCGGCGAGGCGGCCGGGGCACTGGCCGGCATCGTCTCCGGCTCCGGCCCCACCTGCGTCTTCCTCACCGCCGACGCCGCCGACGCCGAACGCGTCGCCGCCGAACTGGAAGCCGCCGAGGTGTGCCGGCAGGCCCGCACCGCCCACGGCCCGGTTCCCGGGGCCCGGATCACCTGACCCGATCACGCGGGCGGCGCTCCGCGTACGCTGGTTCCAGGCGTCCCCAGGTGCCCTCACGGCACCGGGACGCCTTGATCATGGGAGGTGGGGCGTGGCCAACATCGTCAACCTGGACCGGGTGTCCAAGGGCTATGGCGCCGCCGGGCCACTGCTCACCGACGTCTCGCTCGGCCTCGACGACGCCGACCGGATCGGCGTGGTCGGGCTCAACGGTGCCGGCAAGTCGACGCTGCTGCGGTTGCTCACCCGCACCGAGGAACCCGACGACGGGCGCGTCACGCACCGCCGCGACCTGCGGGTCGCCTGGCTGCCGCAGAACCTCACCCTGAGCCCGCAGGCGACCGTCCGCGACGTGGTCCTCGGCACCGCCTGGCTCGCCGAGGACATGGGCGCCGAGCACGAGTGGGCCGGCGACGCCGGTGTCCGGGCCATCCTCGACGGGCTCGGCATGCCGCACCTCGGCCTCGACGCGCCGGTCGGGCCGATGTCCGGCGGCGAGCGCCGTCGGGTGGCCCTCGCGGCCCTGCTGGTCCGCACCGCCGACCTGCTCATCCTCGACGAGCCCACCAACCACCTGGACGTCGGCGGCGTCGACTGGCTGGCCCGGCACCTGCTCGGCCGCAAGGGCGCCCTGGTGGTGGTCACCCACGACCGGTGGTTCCTCGACGCCGTCTGCACCACCACCTGGGAGGTCGCCGATCAAACCGTGCGGGCCTACGAGGGCGGCTACGCCGCCTGGATCCTCGCCCGCGCCGAACGCGAACGGATCGCCGCAGCCACCGAGGCCCGCCGCCAGAACCTGCTCCGCAAGGAGATCGCCTGGCTGCGCCGGGGCCCGCCGGCCCGTACGTCGAAGCCGAAGTTCCGCATCGACGCGGCCAACGCGCTCATCGCCGACGTGCCGCCGCCGCGCGACACCATGTCGCTGCAACGGCTGGCCACCGCCCGGCTCGGCAAACAGGTGTACGACCTCCAGCAGGTCCGCCTGCACGCCGGTCCCAAGACCATCCTCGACGACGTCACCTGGCAGGTCGGTCCCGGCGACCGGGTGGCCATCCTCGGCGCCAACGGTGCCGGCAAGACCACCCTGTTGCGGATGCTCGCCGGCGTCACCCGTCCCGACGGTGGACGGCTGATCACCGGCGCCACCGTGCGGCCCGCCTTCCTCTCCCAGGAACTCGCCGAACTGCCCGGCGAACTGCGTGTCCTGGAGGCCGTCGAGGAGGTGGCCCGGCGGGTGCGCCTCGGTGACCGGGAGATCTCCGCTGCTCAACTCGCCGAGGTGTTCGGCTTCGACGACCGGCGGCTCTGGACCCCCGTCGGTGACCTGTCCGGCGGTGAGCGCCGCCGGCTGCAGATGCTGCGGCTGCTCGCTGGCGAGCCGAATGTGCTACTGCTCGACGAGCCCACCAACGACCTCGACACCGACACCCTCGCCGCCCTGGAGGACCTGCTCGACTCCTGGCCCGGCACCATCGTGGTGGCCAGCCACGACCGCTACCTCATCGAGCGGGTGACCGACTCGACGTACGGGATGTTCGGCGACGGTCGGCTGGTGCACCTGCCCGGTGGGGTCGAGGAGTACCTGGCGCGGAGCGCCGGCCAGCCGGGGCCCGCCCGCAGCGCCGCACCGGCCGGCACCGCACCCGGCACCGCGACAGGCGGCACCGGGATGAGCGCCGCCGAGGCCCGACAGGCCCGCAAGGAACTGGCCCGGCTGGAGCGGCAGGTCGGCAAGCTGGAGCAGAAGGAAGCGGCACTGCTCGACCAGCTCGCCGCATGCGCCACCGACTACACCCGGGTCGCGGAGTTGGACGCCCAGCTCAGTCAGGTACGCGCCGAGCGGGAACAGGTCGAACAGGCATGGCTGGAGCTGGCCGAGGAGATTCCGGCCTAGGACCGGGCGCGACGCCGCGACCTGCGGCCATTCCGGGGACCCGTGTGCGGCGTCATATCGCGGGGTGCGGGAGAATCGGCGACGACCCTCACCCAACGGCGTTGGAGACACAGACATGCATACCCCCGTCAACCACCCCGCGCAGCCGATCTACCGGGCGATCGGCGGGCTGGCCGGTCTGTACCTGGTGGTCTTCGGTGTGCTCGGTTTCTTCACCGGCAGCGGCGAACCCTTCCTCGGCCGAGGCGACGCCCAGGTCCTGGGGCAGGGCACGAACCTCGGCTTCGCGGTGTTCAGCGTTCTCGTCGGCGGCCTCGTGCTGGTCGGCACGGCGATCGGCCGCAACCTCGACGTGCTGATCAACCAGTGGACGGCGTACCTGATCATGGTGGTCAGCCTGGCCGGGCTCAGCTTCATCCGGACCGAGGCCAACTTCTTCAACATGAGCGTCACCACGGTCATCGTGCTCATGATGGTCAGCCTGGTGCTGCTGATGGCCGGCATGTACGGCAAGGTCGGCAGCGACGAGGAGCACGAGGCGTGGCAGAAGGCTCGGCTCGTCCTCTGAGGGCTTGTCGGGGCTTCTGCTGGGACACGGTGCCCGTGCCTGGGCTGGCCATGCTCGACGAGCTGGGGTTTTCGCCGGAGCCCGACCCGCTCCGGGCGGTCAGGCTTGATCCCTGCGCGGATCGGTCTCCGGCGAAAACCGGTCGTGGTGACTCCGGATGGGGGACAATTGTGGTGATTGTTCCCATTGGCCTGGAGAAAGTCATGGCGAAGCTTCCGGTGAACCACCCCGCGCGGCCCATCTACCGGGCGCTTGCCGGCCTGATCGGCCTCTACATCCTCGTCTTCGGGGTCTGGGGCACCGTCCTGACCTGGAATGAGCCGCTGTTCGCCCGGGACGGCGCCTGGGCCCTCGGGCTCCGCACCAACCTGGCCTTCTCGCTGGTCTCCGTGGTCTTCGGGCTCGTGCTCGTCATCGGCGCGTCCCGGCGCGGCAATCTCGGCCACTACATGAACCTGACCGCCGGCGTCATCTTCCTGGTCACCAGCATCCTGATGATGTCGGTGCTACAGACCAGCGCCAACTTCCTGAACTTCTCCATGTCGACCGTGATCGTCTCGATGGTCTTCGGGCTGATCCTGATCGGCACCGGGGCGTACGACAAGGTCGGCCCGGAGGAGCACGAAGAGGCGGCACGCGACCACCGCCACCACCCGGTCGCCGAAATCCACCGCCGCCGCTGACCGCCTCGGCGGCCCACGACGACGTGCCCGACCGGTCAACGTCCGACGGTGATCAGCCCCGGCTTCGCCTCCAGGTGCGACAGCCCGTTCCAGGAGATGTTCACCAGATGCGCCGCCACCGTCTCCTTGCGTGGCTTGCGGACCTCCAGCCACCAGCGGCCGGTCAGCGCGACCATGCCCACCAGCGCCTGCGCGTACAGTTCGGCCAGCTTCGGGTCGTACCCCCGGCTGGAGAACTCCGCGCCCAGGATGTGCTCCACCTGGTGGGCGACGTCGTTCATGACACTGCTGAAGTTGCCGGTGGCGGAGAGCACCGGTGACTCCCGCACCAGCACCCGGAAGCCGCTCGTCTCCTCCTCGATGTACCCGAGCAGGGCCAACGCCGCCTGCTCCAACAGCTCACGCGGATGGCCCGCGGTCAGCGCCGTGGTGATCCGATCCAGCAGGGATCGGACCTCCCGGTCCACCACCACCGCGTAGAGCCCCTCCTTGCCGCCGAAGTGCTCGTAGACCACCGGCTTGGACACCTTGGCCCGGGACGCCACCTCCTCTATCGAGGTGGCGTCGAAGCCCCGCTCGGCGAAGATCTGCCGACCGATGGAGATCAGTTGCTCGCGGCGCTGGGCCGCCGACATGCGTATCCGAGAGGTCGGCTTGGCCGATGCGGATGCGGCGGCCGTGCGTCGTCGGCGCTTGCCGCCGTCCTCGCTGGGATTCTCGGCCAACTCGTCACCTCGACGGCGCTCGGTGAGGCCCTGCTGTGGGATCCTGCCTGCTGCCTTCTGCCCGGTCACCTGAACATACTGCCAGGTAACTTGCCGGCAGGGGGCCGGTCGCCGGTCACGTTGCCGGCTTCGCCAGCTTTGCCGCGATTCGTTCCGGCTTCGGCCAGCGGACGTCCCAGGCCGCGCCGACCTTCTCGAACAGCCAGATCACCCGGGCCGAGATGTCGATCTGACCGCGCAGCACACCGTGCCGGGCGCTGGTCGGGTCGGCGTGGTGCAGGTTGTGCCAGCTCTCCCCGAACGACACCAGCGCGAGCGGCCAGAAGTTGGCGGCCCGGTCACCGTGACGCATCATGAACGGCCGCTCCCCGTAGACGTGGCAGACCGAGTTGATCGACCAGGTCACGTGATGCAGCAGCGAGATGCGGACCAGACCGGCCCAGAACAGCGCGGTCAGCGCACCCTGCCAGGACCAGGTCAGCAGCCCACCCATCAGCGCCGGGCCGAGCACCGAGGTGGCCGCCAGCAGGGGAAAGAGCTTGTCCATCCGCCGGATGTCCGGGTCGGCCAGCAGGTCCGGGGCGAAGCGTTCCCGGTTGGACAACTCGCGGCCGAAAAGCCAGCCGACGTGCGCGTGGAAGAGCCCCTTGGTCAGACCGCCGAGGCTGGCGCCGAAACGCCACGGCGAATGCGGGTCGCCCTCCAGATCCGAGAAGGCGTGGTGGCGGCGGTGGTCGGCGACCCACTGGATGATGTCGCCCTGCACGGCGAGCGAGCCGGAGACGGCCAGGGCGACGCGCAGCCACCGCTTCGCCTTGAACGAGCCGTGGGTGAAGTAGCGGTGGTAGCCGACGGTGATGCCGAGGCCCGCCAGCACGTACCAGAAGGCGGCGATGCCCACATCGATCCAGCTCAACCAGCCACCCCAGGCAACTGGCACGGCGGCGATCAGCGCGGCGAACGGGATCGCCACGAAGGCCCACAACGCGATCAGGATGCCGCGGGACTGGGTGCCCTGGGTGAGGGGTTTCGGGCCGGTTGGATGTGCATCGATGAGAGCGGTGGACATGTCACCTCGCAGGGGACGGTGGAACGTGAATCTACGGCTACGTCACCGTAACTTACGGACCTGTAGATCACATCAGACAGCGACTCAGAGCGATGCCAACACCGTCGTACGCTCGTCCTAAGCTGCGCCGCATGACCGATTTCGACGCCGCCGAGGTGCGCCGGCTGCGCACCGAGGAACAGCTTTCGGTGCGCGAGATCCGAGCCCGCACCGGTCTCGGCCGCAACCGGGTGTACGAGTTGCTGCGCGGGGTGCCGGCGCCGGAGTGGACCCGGCGGCCCAACGCCAAGGACGACCTGCGCGCCGAGGCGGAGCGGCTCCGCGCGACAGGGCTCTCCGTGCCGGAGATCGCCCGCCGGCTGGCGGTGAGCCGGTCGACCGCCTACCTGTGGGTACGGCACATGCCGCTGCACCGGGACGAGGAAGAGGAACGGCAGCGCCGCCGCGCCCACTCGAAGGTCATGACCGACGCGCAATGGGAGCAGCATCGGCGGGCGCGCGACGCCGCTCGGGCGACGACGGTCGAGGCCACGGCGGCCTGGGTGAAAGATCTGCGGTACCGCGAACTGGTGCTGGTCGGGGCAGCTCTCTACTGGGCGGAGGGTGCCAAGGCCAAGCCCTGGCGACCGCATGACTGCCGGGTCCGCTTCGTCAACAGTGACCCGGCGTTGATCGGACTCTTCGTGCGATTCGTGGAAGCGTTGGGCGAGCGCCGGGAGGGGTTGCGCTATCGCGTCGCGATTCACGAGAGCGCGGATGTCGAGGAGGCAGTCAACTGGTGGGCGGAGCAGATCGGGGTGTCCGCCGAGACCTTCCAGCCCGCCACGTTGAAGCGGCACCCCCCCACCACCGTCTGGCACAACACTGGAGAGGCGTACCGAGGGTGCCTCAGCGTCGAGGTTCCACGGTCGCGGCGGTTGTATTGGAAGATCGAGGGGATCATGAAGGGTATGAGTGATGGTGTCGCGGACGCGGGACGCTAAGCTGTAGGAGCTGGCTAGCGTTAGCGTTTTGCCCGTTTTAGTCCATCCCGGGTCGTCTAATGGCAGGACGTCAGGTTTTGGTCCTGATTGTAGGGGTTCGAGTCCTCTCCCGGGAGCTTCCGCTTATCGGCGGCTGATGTCTGGTTAGCATGGCCGCGAGAGAGTGTCCGTGTTCCGACGGGAGCCACGTCGTGTCCGAGCCCCACCCCCGCACCGTCGTCGTGCTTGCCGCCGGTGAGGGCAAGCGGATGAAGTCCTCGTTGCCCAAGGTGTTGCATCCACTGCTCGGCCGGACGCTGCTCGGTCACGCGCTCGGTGCGGCAGAGCCGCTGGCGGCGCAGCGCACGATGGTGGTGGTCGGGCACGGCGCGGACCAGGTCCGGGCGCATCTGGCCGAGGTTGCGCCGGAGGCCACCGCGGTGTTCCAGGCCGAGCAGCTCGGCACCGGGCACGCGGTGCGGATCGCGCTGGAGGCGGCACCGGAGGCGACCGGCACCGTGGTGGTGCTCAATGGCGACGTGCCGCTGCTGCGGCCGGAGACGGTCACCGCGTTGGTCGCGGCGCACGAGGGCGAGGGCGCGGCGGCGACCGTGCTGGCCGCGCAGGTGCCGGATCCGACCGGGCTCGGCCGCATCGTGCGGGACGCCGCGGGCCGACTGCGACAGATCGTCGAGCAGCGCGACGCCAGCCCGGAGCAGTTGGCGATCCGTGAGATCAACGCGGGCATCTACGCGTTCGACGCGGCGCGGTTGCGCGACGTGCTGGGCAAGCTCTCCACGGACAACGACCAAGGCGAGGAGTACCTGACCGACGTGTTCGGTCTGCTGGTCTCGGTTGGCGAGCCGGTGGCGGTGCACCTGGCGGACGACCACACCGAGACCCTCGGCTGCAACGACCGGGTGGAGCTGGCGGCGCTGCGCCGGCTGCTGCGGGACCGGGTCAACGAGCGCTGGATGCGTGCCGGGGTGAGCCTGCTCGACCCGGACACGACGTGGATCGACGTGACGGTGGCCCTGGACCGGGACGCGGTGGTGGACCAGAACACCCAGCTGCGCGGCGGCTCGGTGGTCGGCAGCGGCGCGGTGGTGGGGCCCGACGTGACGCTGATCGACACGGTGGTGCATGCCGGCGCCACGGTGCTGCGCAGTCACGCGGTGGGCGCCGAGATCGGTCCGGGCGCCAGCGTCGGACCGTACGCGTACCTGCGGCCGGACGCACGGCTGGCGGAGAAGTCGAAGGTCGGCACGTTCGTCGAGGTGAAGAACTCCGAGCTGGGTGCGGGTGCCAAGGTGCCGCACCTGTCGTATGTCGGTGACGCGACGATCGGGGCGCGGGCGAACATCGGCGCGGCGACGATCTTCGTGAACTACGACGGGGTGAACAAGCACCGCACGGTGGTCGGCGAGGCCGCGTTCGTGGGCTGTGACACGAGCTTGATCGCGCCGGTCGAGGTGGGCGCCGGGGCGTACGTGGCGGCGGGCAGTGCGATCAGCAAGGACGTTCCGCCTGGTGCGCTCGGGGTGACTCGGGCCCCGCAGCGCAACATCGACGGCTGGGTGGCGCAGAAGCGACCGGGCACGCGCTCGGCGGAGGCGGCCGAGCGGGCGTCGCAGAGTGCGTCGTCCCAGGGGTCGGCCGCAAGTGAAGGTGAGGCAATCCACGGCGCCGCCGAGCCGATGGGAGCGGCAGCCGAGGCGGGAGATACTGCAACCGAATAGTCCCCGGGCACCACTACCAGGCACCGGGTACCACCGACCAAAACGGGAGCAGACGGGCCCATGGGCAGCATCGTCGCCGAAAACCGCAAGAGCCTGATGCTCTTCTCCGGACGTGGGTTTCCGGAGCTGGCCAGGGAGATCGGCGAGGTGCTCGGCGTTGCGCCGACGCCGGCCGACGCGTACGACTTCGCCAACGGCGAGATCTTCGTCCGGTTCAAGGAATCGGTACGTGGTTCGGACGCCTTCGTGGTGCAGTCGGTCACGCACGGGGTGAACACCTGGATCATGGAGACCTTGATCATGGTCGACGCGCTGAAGCGCGGTTCGGCCAAGCGGATCACGGTCGTCCTGCCGTTCTATCCGTACTCCCGACAGGACAAGAAGCACCGCGGCCGGGAGCCGATCTCGGCCCGGTTGATCGCGGACCTGTTGAAGACCGCGGGGGCGAACCGGATCCTCACCGTGGACCTGCACACCGCGCAGATCCAGGGCTTCTTCGACGGCCCGGTGGACCACCTTTTCGCGATGGACATCCTGGCCGAGTACGTGCAACGCAAGTACGCGGGCCGGCCGATGACCGTGGTTGCCCCGGACTCGGGTCGGGTGCGGGTGGCCGAGCGGTGGACCGACCGGCTGGGCGGCTGTCCGCTGGCGTTCATTCACAAGACGCGGGATCCGTTGAAGCCGAACCAGGTGGTGGCGAACCGGGTGGTAGGCGAGGTGGAGGGTCGGGTCTGCCTGATCGTCGACGACATGATCGACACGGGTGGCACGATCTGTCGGGCGGCGGACATCCTGCGGGAGTCCGGTGCGGCGGACGTGATCGTGGCGTCCACCCACGCACTGCTCTCCGACCCGGCGACCGAGCGGTTGAAGAACAGCCCGGTCAGCGAGGTGGTGGTGACCAACACGCTGCCGCTGCCGCCGGAGAAGCAGCTCGACAAGCTCACCGTGCTGTCCATCGCGCCGTTGCTGGCCAGGGCCATCCGAGAGGTGTTCGACGACGGTTCGGTGACCACCCTCTTCGGTGGGCTGAGCTGAGCTGAGCGCAGCGCTGCCGTAGCCGGCGGGCCGGCCGGCGTGGCCGGTCCGCCGCGCAGTCTGGGCGGGCGGGTGCGGGGACTGCCGCAGACCCAGGAATCCGCTCGGCTAGACTGGTGCGGTTGCCACGGCGAGGGTGCCCTGCGGGCCGCTGAGAAGCGCCGCACGGAGCACCGTGATCGACGCGGTGCTCCGGGCAGTCTGCTGACGCATGAGCCCCTGCGAGCCCCCCGCCCAGCACCGCCAGACGACAAGCTGCCGCAGCGAAGCATCAGGAGTTTCCCCGTGTCCGAGGTAAAGATCAGCGCCGAGCCCCGCACCGAGTTCGGCAAGGGTGGTGCCCGTCGTACCCGCCGGGCCGGCAAGGTGCCCGCCGTGCTGTACGGCCATGGCGAGAAGCCCAAGCACATCGCGCTGCCGGCCCTCGAGTTCGCGGCGGCCATCCGCAAGGGCGGCGCGAACCAGCTCTTCGCGATCGAGGTCAGCGACGGCACCCAGGTGCTGGCCCTGCCGAAGGCGATCCAGCGCGACCCGATCCGGGACACCTTCGAGCACGTCGACCTGCTGCTGGTGCGCCGGGGCGAGAAGGTCACCGTCGATGTGCCGGTGCAGCTGACCGGTGAGGCGGCGAGGGACACCCTGATCGTGCACGACCACGACACTCTTTCGGTGACCGCCGACGCGACCAAGGTGCCGGATCGCTTGGAGGCGTCGATCGAGGGCGCCGAGGCGGGCGTCCAGGTGACTGCCGCCGACGTCGAGCTGCCCGCCGGCGTCGAGCTGGCCGCCGACCCGGAGCTGCCGGTCGCGACGGTCACCGCCGCGCCGACCGCCGAGCAGCTCGAGGCGACGCTCCCCGAGGTCGAGACGGCCGACGAGGAGGTCGAGGCCGGGGTCGGCGAGGGGACCGCCGAGTCCTCCGAGGGCGCCGACGCCGGCGAGCCGGCCGCCGCGGGTGGCGAGGAGACTGCGGAAACGCGGAGCGAGGCCTGAGCGGTCCGCAGGCTGTGCGACAGGCGTCCCCGGTTGCCGGGGGCGCCTGTTTGCGTATCGGAACAGGTAGCAGAGGGGACGGACGGTGACGGACGAGACCGGGCCGTGGCTGGTGGTCGGCCTGGGCAATCCGGGTCGGGAGTACGCGGGCAACCGGCACAACGTCGGGTTCATGGTGGCGGACCTGTTGGCGGGTCGGCTGGGAGGGAAGTTCGGCCGGCACAGGCGGGCGGTGGCGGAGGTCGCCGAGGTGCGCCTCGGCTTCGGCGGTCCGAAGCTGGTGTTGGTCAAGCCGTTGACCTACATGAACCTCTCCGGCGGCCCGGTGGTCGGCTTGGCGCAGTTCTACAAAGTGCCGCCGGCTCGGGTGGTCGCGGTGCACGACGAGCTGGACATCGGTTACGGTCAGTTGCGGGTCAAGTGCGGCGGGGGCGAGGGCGGGCACAACGGCCTGCGGTCGATGTCGAAGTCGCTGGGCACGAAGGATTATGTACGGGTGCGGTTCGGGATCGGTCGACCGCCAGGCCGGCAGGATCCTGCGGACTACGTCCTGTCAAACTTCGGCGCAGTGGAGCGCAAGGAGTTGGATTTCCTGGTGGACCGGGCCGCTGATGTGGTGGAGTCCGTGGTCATCCGGGGTGTGGAGCCGACACAGAACCTCTATCACGGCGGGTGACGGGAGCGCGGAGCATGAGCAGTCCACCGATGATCGACGGTGCGTTCGCCCGGTGGCTGGCCGACCGTGCTGGTCAGGCGTTGTTGAACCTGCGGGCGGAGATGGGATTCGCCGATGCGGGTGCGTTGAGGTCGGCGGGGGACAAGGTCTCGCACGACCTGATCCGGACCGAGCTGGCGAGGTGGCGCCCGGGGGACGCGGTGCTCTCCGAAGAGGACGAGGATTCTCGGCTGGCGCGGTCGGCGGAGGTGGGCAGCGGTGCGCTTTCCCGATTGACCGCCGACCGAGTGTGGATCATCGATCCGTTGGACGGCACGCGGGAGTTCAGTGAGGAAGGGCGCGCGGACTGGGCGGTGCACGTCGCGCTCTGGGCGCGTAACGCGCCGATGTCGCACGGTCTGGTCGCGGGCGCGGTCGCGTTGCCGGTGCGGCACCGGGTGCTGGGTACGGACGTGCCGCCGGCGTACCCTCCGATGCCCGAGGAGACGGCGACCGCCGGGGGTGCCGGGCAGCTCCGCTTGGCGGCCAGCCGGAGCCGCCCGCCGGCGTTCCTGACCGACTTCGCCGAGGAGGTCGGGGCGCGGTTGGTGCCGATGGGTTCGGCCGGGGCGAAGATCGCCGCGGTGGTCACCGGCGAGGTGGACGCGTACGTGCATGCCGGCGGACAGTACGAGTGGGATTCGGCCGCGCCGGTGGCTGTGGCGACGGCCACCGGACTGCATGCTTCCCGTATCGACGGTTCTGCGCTGAAATACAACCAGGCGGATCCACGTCTGCCGGACCTGCTGGTGTGCCGCAAGGATCTCGCCAGCCGGTTACTTGCAGCGCTGCATCGGCATTGCGGGTAGCCTGACGCTAGTTCCTGGCATGTCCGACCGGAAAGGTCTGGAAATCGGATGAGCGAGCGAATCGAGTCATCGTCATGACCGTCACCCCGGCCTACCAGGTCACGCACCTCGACGCGCTCGAGGCAGAGAGCATTTTCGTGATGCGCGAGGTCGTCGCCGAGATGGAGCGGCCGGTCCTGCTCTTCTCCGGCGGCAAGGATTCGATCGTCATGCTCCGGCTGGCGCAGAAGGCGTTCGCGCCGGCTCAGATTCCCTTTCCGGTGATGCACGTCGACACTGGCCACAACTTTCCCGAGGTGCTGGACTACCGCGACCGGCGGGTGGCTGAGCTGGGCCTGCAACTGGTGGTGGCCAGTGTGCCGGAGGCGCTGGCCAGCGGGCTGGTCCGGGAGTCGGCCGACGGGATGCGTAACCGGATCCAGACGCCGGTGCTGCTGGAGGCGGTGGAGAAGCGCCGGTTCGATGCGCTCTTCGGTGGTGCCCGCCGGGACGAGGAGAAGGCCCGCGCCAAGGAGCGGGTGTTCAGTTTCCGCGACGAGTTCGGCCAGTGGGATCCGAAGAACCAACGGCCTGAGCTGTGGTCGCTCTACAACGGTCGGCACCACCCGGGCGAGTCGATCCGGGTCTTCCCGCTGTCCAACTGGACGGAGCTGGACGTCTGGCACTACATCGCCCGGGAACGGATCGAGATCCCGTCGATCTACTACGCGCACGAGCGCGAGGTGGTGGAGCGGGACGGGATGCTCTACGCGGTCAACGAGTTCCTGCCGGCCCGCGCCGGTGAGGAGCGGTTCAAGGCCCGGGTGCGGTACCGCACGGTGGGAGACGCTTCCTGCACAGCGGCGGTCCGCTCGGACGCCGACACGGTCGAGAAGGTCATCGAGGAGGTCGCCGCGACCCGGATCACCGAGCGCGGGGCGACGCGGGGTGACGACCGGGTCAGTGAGGCCGCGATGGAGGACCGCAAACGGGAGGGCTACTTCTGATGACCACCGAGACGTTCGCGCCGGGAGACGCTTCGGACGCGCGACCGGGTGACCAGGCCGGGCCGGAGGCCCGCCCGATGGACCTGCTGCGCTTCGCGACCGCCGGCAGTGTGGATGACGGCAAGTCGACCCTGATCGGCCGGCTGCTGTACGACACGAAGTCGCTCTTCACCGACCAGTTGGCCGCCGTGGAGGCGGTCAGCGCGGCCCGCGGCGACGAGTACACCAACCTGGCGCTGCTCACCGACGGCCTGCGGGCCGAGCGGGAGCAGGGCATCACCATCGACGTGGCGTACCGCTACTTCGCCACGCCCCGGCGCAAGTTCATCATCGCCGACACGCCCGGGCACATTCAGTACACCCGGAACATGGTCACCGGTGCCTCCACCGCGGACCTGGCGATGATCCTTGTGGACGCGCGCAAGGGCCTGGTCGAGCAGTCCCGGCGGCACGCCTTCCTCTGCTCGCTGCTGCGGGTGCCGCACCTGGTGCTCTGCGTCAACAAGATGGATCTCGTCGACTTCTCGCAGGAGGTCTTCGAGCGGATCGCCGACGAGTTCACCGCGTTCGCCGCGAAGCTCGACGTGCCGGATCTGACCGTGGTGCCGATCTCCGCGCTGCGGGGCGACAACATCGTCACCCGTTCACCGAACATGCCCTGGTACGAGGGCCCGGCGTTGCTGCACCACCTGGAGCGGGTGCACATCGCCAGCGACCGTAACCTGGTCGACGTCCGCTTCCCGGTGCAGTACGTGATCCGTCCGCAGTCGACCGTGGTCACGGACTACCGGGGCTATGCCGGTCAGGTGGCCTCCGGCGTGCTCAAGCCGGGCGACGAGGTGATGGTGCTGCCGTCGGGCTTCACCAGCCGGATCAAGGCGGTGGAGACCGCTGACGGGCCGGTGGCGGAGGCGTTCCCGCCGATGTCGGTGACGGTACGCCTGGAAGACGAGATCGACATCTCCCGGGGCGACATGATCTGCCGGCCGAACAACGCGCCGACGGTGGCGCAGGACATCGAGGCGATGGTCTGCTGGATGGACGAGACCCGCCCGTTGCAGATCGGCGGCAAGTACGCGATCAAGCACACCACCCGGGCGGCGCGGGCGATCGTCCGCGGCCTGCACTACCGCCTCGACATCAACTCGCTGCACCGGGACGAGTCCGCGACCGAGCTGCGTCTCAACGAGATCGGCCGGGTCCGGCTCCGCACCACCGTTCCGCTGCTCGCCGACGAGTACCGCCGCAATCGCACCACCGGCGGCTTCGTCATCATCGATGAGACCACCAACCGCACCGTCGGCGCCGGCATGATCGTCGAAGCCGCCTGACCCCTCTTCTCCTCCTCTCCGCGATCTTGCACTTCCGGTCGCCTTTTTGCCGCCTCCGTGGGCATTTGTCCCGACAGAAACTGCAAGATCGTGGGGGTGGGGGTGGGGGTGGCTCAGTCGAGGCGGGTGGCGCCGGGGGCGGGGGTGACGGTGCTGTGGGTGGGTGGGGTGAAGGAGCGGTCGGCGTAGGCGGCGGTGACGGCGGCAGCCACCTGGTCGGCCTGAGCCGCCTCGACCAGGGCGAGCACGCAGCCGCCGAAGCCGCCGCCGGTCATCCGGGCGCCGAGCGCCCCGGCGGCGAGCGCGGCCTCGACGGCGGTGTCCACCTGGGGCACGGTGATGGCGAAATCGTCCCGCATGGAGGCGTGTGAAGCGGTGAGCAGCCCTCCGATCTGGCGGGGCCGTCCGGCGCGGAGCAGAGCGACGGTGTCCAGCACCCGCTGGTTCTCGGTGACCACGTGCCGGACCCGGCGGCGGGTCTCCTCGTCGGCCAGTCGGGCGAGCGCGTCGTCGAGCTTCTCCGCCGGCACGTCCCGCAGGGCGGTCACGCCGAGCAGCGCCGCCGCCTGCTCGCACGAGGCGCGGCGGGCCGCGTACTCGCCGTCGGCGTGCCGGTGCGGGGCACGGCTGTCGACCACCAGTACGGCCAGCCCGTCGGCGTCCAGCGCGAACGGAATGTGCGTCACCTGTTCGGTGCGGCAGTCGAGGAAGAGGGCGTGTCCGGCCCGGCAGCGGATCGCCGCCGACTGATCCATGATCCCGGTGGGCGCGCCGACGTAGCGGTTCTCGGCCCGCTGGGCCAGCCGGGGCCGGTGCTCGGCGGGCAGGTCGAGGCCGCCGAGGTCGACCAGCGCGGCGAGCACGGCCGCCTCCAGCGCGGCCGAGGAGGACAGCCCGGCACCCAGCGGCACGTCGGAGGCGACGGCCAGGCGGGCACCCGGCACCGGGTGGCCGGCCTCGCGCAACGCCCACACCACCCCGGCCACGTACGCGGCCCAGCCGGTGACCCGGCCGGGGGCGGCCACCTCGTCGGGACCGAAGTCGACCGTCTCGCCGGTCAGCTCGGACCAGACGGCCCAGCGGTCGGCCGGGTGCGGCGCGGCGGCGACGACGGTGCGCAGCGGCAGCGCGAACGGCAGCACGAACCCGTCGTTGTAGTCGGTGTGCTCACCGATCAGGTTGACCCGACCGGGAGCCGCCCAGCGGCCGGCGGGCCGGGTCGCGTACACCGTCTGGAAGCCGGCGGCGGCGCGGGCGGCGACGTCGCGACGGCCGGTCACGGCCGGTCCAGCAGGTGGGTGCGGTAGAAAGCCCAGGCGTCGGCGACCATGTCGTGCAGGGTGGGTTTGTCCGGTGTCCAGCCCAGCTCGGCGCGGGCCAGCGCGGCGGAGGCGACCAGTTCGGCGGGGTCGCCCTCGCGGCGGGGTGCCGTCTCGACCGGCACCGGGTGGCCGGTGACCTCGCGGACCACCTCGACCACCTGGCGGTTGGTGAAGCCGTTGCCGTTGCCGAGGTTGTAGACGCGGTGCTGGCCGGCGGTGGCCACGCCGAGGGCGAGCAGGTGGGCGCGGGCCAGGTCGGCGACGTGGATGTAGTCGCGGACGCAGGTGCCGTCGACGGTCGGGTAGTCATCGCCGAAGAGTTGCAGCTTCTCCCGCCGTCCGGCGGCAACCTCCAACGCGATCGGAATGAGGTGGGTCTCCGGGTCGTGCCGCTCGCCGAGGGCGGTGTCGCCGTCGAGGTACGCCCCGGCGACGTTGAAGTAGCGCAGCGAGACGGCGGCCAGGCCGTGGCCGATCGCCTCGGAGGTGAGCGCCATGTCGACGGCGAGTTTGGTCGCCCCGTAGGTGTTGGTCGGGGCCCTGTGGGCGGTCTCCGGGATGGGCAGTTCGGTCGGGTCGCCGTAGACGGCGGCGGTGGAGGAGAAGACCAGCCGGGGTACGCCGGCGGCGCGGACCGCGTCGATCAGCGCCAGCGAGCCGACGGTGTTGTTGTGCCAGTACCGCTCGGGGGCGACCATCGACTCACCGGCGGCGATCAGCGCGGCGAAGTGCAGCACGCCGTCGAAGCCGGCCTGCGGGGTGAGCACCCGGGCCGCGTCGTGGAGGCCGACCTCGACGTGGATCGCGTCGGGGGCGAGGGCTTCCCGGTGGCCGGTCCGCAGATCGTCCAGGACGACCACCTCGTGACCGGCGTCGAGCAGCATCCGGGTCACCACGCTGCCGATGAAGCCGGCGCCACCGGTGACGAGCAGTTTCACGTCGCTCTCCTCCCGCCGGACCCGTCGGGTCGGCCTCGTGGTGCTACCACCCTACGGCGGGGCCGCTGGCTACCATCACTGTCATGCGGGCAGCGCGTCGGCGCGGATCCCGGCGGCGGGAGCCGGATCGGCCCCGCCGCGAGCCAGGGCCGCTGGCCCGAGCCGTGGCCCGGGTGGTGGTCCGGGCGGCCGACGGCGCGCTGCGGCTCGTCACCGACCTGCTCGGTGCGGGAACGGCGACCGGCCGTGAGCGGATCAGCGCGGCGGAACTGCGGGATCTGGTGGCCGCGAACACGGTGCTCGACCCGGTGGGGCGTCGCATCATCGACGAGGTGCTGGTGGCCGGGGCGAGCCTGGTCCGCGAGGTGATGATGCCCCGCACCGAGGTGGTGTTCCTCTCCGCGACGCTGACCCTCGCCGAGGCCGAGCCGCTGGTCCGGGCGGACACGCACAGCCGATATCCGGTGATCGACGGCACCCACGACGACGTGGTCGGCGTCGTGCACCTGCGTGACGTACTGCTGCGTCCGGACCACGATCCGGGGATCCGGGTCGGCCAGTTGATCCGCGACGTGAAACGGCTGCCGGCCAGCAAGCGGGTGCTCGCTGCGCTGACCGAGATGCGGCGGGAGGGACACCACCTGGCCGTCGTGGTCGACGAGTACGGCGGCACCGCCGGCATCGTGACCTGCGAGGACCTGATCGAGGAGCTGGTCGGGGAGATCTACGACGAGTACGCCGACCCGCCCGAGCCCCCGCTCACCGGACTCCCGGCGGTGGTGGACGGCCGGCTCAACCTCGCCGACTTCGCCGAGCGCACCGGCGTGCCGCTGCCCAGCGGGCCGTACGAGACGGTGGGCGGGTTCGTGATGGCCCGGCTGGGGCGGCTGCCCGCGCCGGGCGACGAGGTTGCGGTGCCCGCCGAGCCCGCCGGGCGTTCGGGCGACGCACTGCTGCGGGTGCTGACCCTGGAGGGGCGGCGGGTGGCCCGGCTCGCGGTGACCGCCGCCCGCCTGCCGGAGCAGCGGCGGGAGACCGCCGACGGCACCGATCGGGCCCGACCCACCAGCCCGTCATGACGTACGACGGAGGGTGCTGACAGAATTGCCGGCATGTCCGACGTTCCCGCCCGGCCGCGCGTCTTCTCCGGCATCCAGCCGACGGCCGACTCGTTCCACCTCGGCAACTACCTGGGTGCGGTGCGGCACTGGGTGGCGTTGCAGGAGTCGCACGACGCGTTCTACTGTGTGGTCGACCTGCACGCCATCACCGCTGGGCACGACCCGAAGGTGCTGCACCAGCGGTCCCGGGTGGCCGCCGCGCAACTGCTCGCGGTCGGGCTGGACCCGGAGCGCTGCACCCTGTTCGTGCAGTCGCAGGTGCCTGAGCACGCGCAGCTGGCCTGGGTGCTGGGCTGCATCACGGGGTTCGGCGAGGCCAGCCGGATGACCCAGTTCAAGGACAAGTCGCAGAAGCAGGGCAACGAGCGGGCCAGCGTGGGCCTGTTCACGTACCCGATCCTGCAGGCCGCCGACATCCTGCTCTACCAGGCCAACGCGGTCCCGGTGGGTGAGGACCAGCGCCAGCACCTGGAACTCTCCCGCGACCTGGCGCAGCGGTTCAACTCGCTGTTCGGGCCGACCTTCACGGTGCCCGCCCCGCACATCGTCAAGGACACTGCGAAGATCACCGATCTGCAGGATCCGACGGCGAAGATGTCGAAATCGTCCTCGTCGCCGGGCGGCATCGTCGACCTGCTGGAGGACCCGGCCCGTACGGCAAAGAAGATCCGCTCGGCGGTCACCGACACCGGCCGGGAGATCGTCTTCGACACGGAGACCAAGCCCGGCATCGCCAACCTGCTGACCATCTACTCGGCACTGAGCGGGCGCGGCATCGACGACCTGGTCGCCGCGTACGACGGCAAGGGCTACGGCGACCTGAAGAAGGACCTCGCCGAGGTGGTCCGGGAGTTCGTCGTACCGATCCAGGAGCGCACCCGCTCCTACCTGGAGGATCCGGCCCAGCTGGACAAGCTGCTCGCCGCCGGGGCCGAGAAGGCCCGCCGGGTGGCGGTGCCGACACTGCTGCGGACGTACGAGCGGGTGGGCTTCTTCCTGCCGGTGCGCGGCGAGTAGCCGTCCGTACCAGTGCGGGCGGTGGGGACGAGTCGGCGGCCGAAGGGGTGGCGCGAGGCGTGGATCAGGGGAACGGGGCACCGGCAGAGGCCGGCGACACCGTCCAGATCGGCATCGCGGTCGACATTCCCGAACCGTGGGGCAGCCTGCTGACCCGGCGTCGGCTGGAGGCCGGCGACCCCAACACGGTGCCGGCCCACGTCACCCTGCTCGGGCCGACCGAGATCCCGGTGGCCGTGTTGCCCGCTGTGGAGCGGCACCTCGCCCGGGTCGCCGCCGCTCACCTGCCGTTCACCCTGCATCTGCGAGGCACCGGCACCTTCCGGCCGGTGACCCAGGTGGTCTTCGTCGCGGTGGCCGCCGGGATCAGCGAGTGCGAGCTGCTGGCCGCCGCGATCAACGCCGCGCCGCAGCTCCGCCGGGAGCTGCGCTTCCCCTACCATCCGCACGTGACGGTGGCCCAGGACGTGGCGCCGGAGGCGCTGGACCGGGTGTACGAGGACCTGGCCGGCTTCTCCGCGATGTTCGAGGTGGAGTGCTTCACCCTCTTCTCGCACAGCGGGCAGGCCCGGTGGCAGCCGCGCCGGCATTTCCGGCTGGGCGGTTGACCGGCCGACCGGCCCGCGTCAGGTACGGGCGAGCCGAGGAGGCATCGGTAAGGATGACGATGTGAACCTTCTGGGCCGGGCCGAGGCCGCCATCGACCGTCGACTGAGCGCTGCCCGCCGCCGGTTTCCGGCCTTCAGCCACCTGTGGCGGGCCGGGGTGCTCTACACCGATCTGCAGGGCGGTCGGCTGGCCGCCGCGATCGCCTACTACGGGTTCTTCGCCGTCTTCGCGCTGGCCCTGGTCGGCTACGCGGTCTTCGGCGCGATCCTTGAGGAGAACGACGAGGTCCGGGCGGCGGCGGAGGATTTCCTCCGGGAGAACCTGCCCTTCCTCGATCCGGCGCACGTCGCCGAGAGCAGCGGCACCGTTGGTGTGGTCGGTCTGCTCATCCTGGTGCTGACCGGGATCGGTTGGGTGGAGGCCATCCGGTCCTCGCAGCGGCTGATCCACGGTCTCGATCAGCATCCCGGCAACCTGGTCGTCCGCCGGTTGGTCGACCTCGGCGTGCTGCTCATGGTCTTCATGCTGCTCGGCGCCTCGGTGGCGGCGGTGGACGCGTTGGAGTCGCTGCTGCGCTTCCTGCTGGGCAGCACCGGCTCGATCGCGCTGACCACGATCAGCGCCGTGCTCAGTGTCCTGGTCAACGCGGTGCTGGCCACCCTGTTGCTGGTGGCGGTGCCGCGGTTGCGGATGAGCCGGGTCCGGCTGCGGCCGGTGGTGCTGCTCGTCGCGGTCGGCATCACCCTGCTCAACACGGTCGGCCGGTTCTGGGTGGGACGGGTCGAGCACAACCCGGCGTACACGGTGGTGGCGACCGCTGTGGGTCTGCTGGTCTACCTGTATCTGCTCAACCAGTTGGTGCTCTTCGGCGCGGCGCTGACGGCGACCAGCCGGCGCGGGCAGGTGGTGGATCTGGCGGCGCGCCGGCCGGCCGACCCCGACGTGGAAACCGGTCCGGGCACCCCGGGCGGAGCCGGCTGAACCGGCGGAAGGGGTGTCTGCTGCTGGCGTGTCAGCGTTGTTTAGCGCTCTATGGGGTGCAGAGTGGTCGGGTGAATTTGAAGGAGTGGGCGGCATCCCAGGGCGTCGCGTATGTGACTGCGCGGCGGCAGTACGCGGCTGGGAAGCTTCCCGTTCCCACGTACCGTCTCGGGCGGCTGATTATGGTCGGAGAGCCATTAGCCGGTTCGGCCCCGACTGTGGGGCAGACGGTGGTGTACGCCTGTGTGTCGTCGGCTGACCAGAGGGCGGAGCTTGACCGGCAGGTGGCGCGTGTCGCTGTGCGGGCGACGGGGCAGGGTATTGCGGTGGATCGGGTGGTGACCGAGGTTAGATCCGCGTTCACCGGTCACCGTGAGAAGTTCCTCGCCCTGTTACGGGATCCTGGGCACGATCGTGGTTGAGCAGTCGTTGTGTGTCCGTCTGTACGGCCGGCGTGCCGCTGCGGACCGCGTCCGCCGGGCGGTCGAGGTTGTCACCGGGGACAGCTCCGCGTGAAGACGATCCAGGCGTATCGCTACGCGTTGGACCTCACACCGGCGCAGGAGCGCGCGGCGTTGGCCCATGCCGGGGCGGCTCGGGTTGCCCATAACTGGGCGCTGGCCCGGGTGGTGGCGGTGATGAACCAGCGGGCGGCCGAACGCACCTACGGGGTCGCCGAGGTCGATCTGACGCCCGCGATCGGTTGGTCGCTGCCGGCGCTGCGTAAGGCGTGGAACGCCGCGAAGGACGAGGTCGCGCCGTGGTGGCGGGAGTGCTCGAAGGAGGCGTTCAACACCGGTCTGGATGCTCTCGCCCGAGGGTTGAGGAACTGGTCCGATTCCCGCACCGGCAAGCGGGCTGGCCGGCTGGTCGGGTTTCCTCGGTTCAAGTCGCGTCGCCGACCGAGCGTACGGTTCACCACTGGACCGATCCGGGTGGAGCCGGACCGTAAGCATGTGGTGTTGCCCCGGCTGGGGCGGTTGAAGCTCCACGAGTCGGCGCGGAAGCTGGCTCGACGCCTTGACAACGGCACTGCCCGGATCATGTCGGCCACGGTGCGTCGTGAAGGCGGCCGGTGGCATGTGGCGTTCTGCGTCGAGGTGGACCGGGCCGACCGGGTACCAGCGTGCCCTGGCTCGGTGGTGGGTGTGGATGTCGGCATCACGCACTTGGCGGTGTTGTCCACCGGTGAGCTGGTCGACAACCCGCGTCACCTGGCCGCCGCGCAGGCCCGGTTGCGGCGTCTGGGCCGGGCCCTGTCCCGCAAGACCGGCCCTGACCGGCGTACCGGGCAGCGCCCGTCGAACCGCTGGCACCGCGCGTGCGCCCGGTTGGGCCGCGCGCATGCCCGGGTGAGCAATCTGCGTCGTGACGGCCTGCACAAGCTCACCACCCGCCTCGCCCGCACCCACGCCACGATCGTGGTCGAAGACTTGAATGTGGCCGGGATGCTGCGCCACCGCAGGCTGGCCCGGCACATCGCCGACGCCGGCTTCGGCGAACTTCGCCGCCAATTGGCGTACAAACCGCAATGGAACGGCGGCCGGCTGATCGTGGCCGACCGCTGGTACCCGTCATCGAAAACCTGCTCAGGCTGCGGCGCGGTGAAAACCAAACTCGCCCTGTCCGAACGCACCTACACCTGCACCACCTGCGGCATGAACCTCGACCGCGACCTTAACGCCGCACGCAACCTCGCCGCTCTCGCGGCTGAGGTGGAGCCCGCCGGGAGTGGCCCGGTGGCCGGACGTGGAGCCGACCGTAAGACCCGCCCCGGCAGGCTGGTGGCTGTGAAGCGTCAACCCGGCACGGCGAACGCCGATCAGACCGGGACCGTCCCACCGCAAGGTAGGACTACCGATCACACGCTCACTAGAGCGCACTGAAAGGTAACGGAGAGGCGTGGAGATCTCGATCGAGCCGGGTTCGCCGGTGCCGCCGTACGAGCAGGTGCGCGGGCAGCTCGCGGAGATGGTGGGGGACGGACGGCTGCCGGTCGGCGCGAAGCTGCCGACGGTACGGCGGCTCGCGGCCGAGCTGGGGCTGGCGGTGAACACGGTGGCTCGGGCGTACCGCGAGCTGGAGTCGGCGGGGCTGCTGGAGACCCGTGGCCGGCACGGCACCTTCGTAGCTCCCGGACGCGACGACGCGGTGGACCGGTTGCAGCGGCTCGCCGCCGGGTACGCGGCCGAGGCAGCCCGGCTGCAGGTGGCACCGGAGATGGCGGTGTCCCTGGTCCGGGCCGCCCTCGACGCTGCCCGGCCCGGCTGAGTCCGCAGGTTCCGCCGGCCCTGGCTGGCCCGGGTCCCGCCGTAGCGGCCTTCTCCGTCGCGGCGATGATGGCCGTTTGCGCTGCCCCGCGCCGGGTCATCGGCCCCTCGAACGGGGGTGGTGGCCGGCGGAGCACCTCGATCGGTGGGATGCGGCGAACCCGCGCCCGGGCCGGGTGGGCGGCCACGATGATGAGCGCGTGGGGGCACTCGTGACGTTGGACCTGCCGGACGACTCGCCGATGCTGGACCTGCCGTGGATCATCACGTTCGGGCCGCTCGGCGACGCCGACGAGTGGGAGCCGGTGGTCTGCGGCCCGTACGAGCGACCGCACGCGCTGGCGCTGGCCGAGGCGGTGGTGGCCGAGGAACAGCTGATGGCGGTGGTGGAGCCGCTGGTGCCGGCGGTCTCGGTGGAGCAGATCCGCGGTGAGATAGCCGCTGCGCAGCTCGCCGCCGAGGACGAGGCGGTCCAGGTGGACCAGGCCGACCTGTACGGCGACTTCGAGGACGTCATCGACGAGGAGCTGACCGCGGCAGCCGATCGTGACCAGCCGGCGGGGCCGCTGCCCGCGCCGAGCGAGGCCGAGCTGCGCGCCGGCTTCCGCCGCCTAGCCGCTCGCCTGCCTGGCGCAACCGACTGAGCCGACCAGCTCGGCGGCGAGGCCGATCGACAGGTGGTCGACCGGTGAGATTTGCGACCAGCGCTGGCATCCGTCGCCCAGGAAACCCCGACGTCCACTGGGCACGCGGCCGCAGACTGGCGGGCCTGCGCAAAATGCCGCAACTCGCGTGCCTGCGCCCAATGCCTCGAACACCGGGGTGAGTTCGCCGCGAGATGCCGCAACTAGCGGCTTCAACCGGCCCGGATGGGCCGACATGCCGCAACTCGCCTCGCCCATCGGCCCGGATACGCCGACATGCCGCAATCCGCGTCCGCGCTGGGCAGCCGGACAGCCCGACATACCGCAATCCGCGCCGCCCACCGCCTCAGGGGTAGCGCTGTCGCTTCAGGCCGCAGGGCCGCCGCTTCAGGGTGCAGCGCCACCGTCGTCTGGCGGCGCAGGACACTGCCGGATGGCCGATCGGTGACGCGCTAACCGGTGTGGCGGGTGAACCAGGCGGCGGCGTCGACTGGGAGCAGGTGAGCGCCGTCCTGCTCGGTCAGCGCCGCGCTGGCCACGACGGGCTCGCCGTACCCGGCGACCATGACCGGGGTCTCGCCGATGTTGACCACGCAGGTCAGCGCGGCGTCGCGGGCGGCGCGGCGGAAGGCGAGCACCCCCGGGTCGGACTCCAGCCAGGTGATGCCGCCGAGGACGGCAAGCGCCGGGTGGGTGCGACGGATCCGCAGCGCCGCACGGTACAGCTCCAGGGTCGAGCCGGGCTCGTCGGTCTGGGCGGCCACCGACAGGGCACGCCAGGTGGCGGGGGCCGGCAGCCAGCTCAGCTCACTGCCGGCCGGCCCGAAGCCGTACGGGGCCAGTTCGCCGCTCCACGGGATGGGCACCCGGCAGCCGTCGCGGCTCTCGCCGGTACGCAGGAAGGCTGGATCCTGCCGCAGCTCGTCGGGGAGGTCGAGCACCTCGGGCAGCCCCAGTTCCTCACCCTGGTAGAGGTAGGCGCAGCCGGGCAGGGCGAGCATCAGCAGCGCGGCGGCGCGGGCTCGGCGCAGCCCGACCTCCCCGTCGCCGTAGCGGGTGACGTGCCGTTGCCGGTCGTGGTTGGAGAGCACCCAGGTGGTCGGTGCGCCGACGATGGTCGCCTCGGCGAGCGCGGTGTCGATCACCTTGCGGAAGGAGTCGGTCGACCAGGTGGCGTCGAGGAAGTCGAAGCTGAACGCCTGGTGCAGTTCGTCCGGGCCGATGTAGCGGGCCAGCCGCTGCGGGGTCTCGGCCCACGCCTCGGCCACCGCCATCCGGCCACCCGGGTAGCTGTCCAGGATGGGCCGCCAACTGCGGTAGATGTCGTGCACCTCGTCCTGGTCGAAGTACGGCAGCCGGCCCTTGCCGAGCAGTTCCGACTGGCGTCGTCCGGTGGTCATCGAGTTGAAGCCGACGTCCGGCAACCCCTCGGCCTTGATCATGCCGTGGGCAACGTCGATGCGGAACCCGTCGACGCCGCGGTCGAGCCAGAACCGGAGGATGTCCTCGAACTCGGCCCGCACCTCCGGATGACGCCAGTTCAGGTCGGGCTGGGCCGGGTCGAACAGGTGCAGGTACCACTGGCCGTCGGGTAGCCGGGTCCAGGCCGGGCCGCCGAAGATGCTCTCCCAGTCGTTGGGCGGCTGCTCACCGTTCTCGCCCTTGCCGTCGGCGAAGAGGTAACGGGCCCGCTCGGCCGAACCGGGGCCGGCGGCCAGCGCCGCAGTGAACCAGGGGTGCCGGTCGGAGGTGTGGTTGGGCACGATGTCGACGATGATCCGCAGGCCGAGCGCGTGGGCCTCGGTCACCATCGCCTCGAAGTCGCCGAGGGTGCCGAACATCGGGTCGACGTCGCGGTAGTCGGCGACGTCGTAGCCGCCGTCCACCATCGGCGAGGTGTAGAAGGGGGTCAGCCAGAGCGCGTCCACCCCCAGGTCGCGTAGGTAGGGCAGGCGCTCGCGGATGCCGTTCAGGTCACCGATGCCGTCGCCGTTGGAGTCGGCGAAGCTGCGGACGTAGACCTGGTAGACGACGGCGGACCGCCACCAGTCGGCGTCGGAGGTCAGCGGCGAGGGGGTGCTGACGGTCATCGGTGAACCTCGTTCTGTGGCGCGGGACAGCGGCACCCGGCGTGGCAACGGTGGGACGCGCGGGCGTCTGAGAAGGATGCCGGGCCGATGCTGCAAGAGTCAAGCAATCCTTGCGCAAGGAGGGCGGTGGAGGCTCCGGTGCGTCCGGCGTCAGGCCGGTACCGCGAGCGCGGGCGGGGTGGGGCGCTGCCGCCCGGGGCGCTCCGCGCCGTCCTGCCGCACCACCGCGGTCGAGCCCCGGACCACCAGCTCCGGCCGGAACAGGTACTCCGAGTGCGGGGCGCCGTGGCCGTTGATCTCGTCGACCAGGGCTCGGACGGCGGCCACGGCCATGGCGGCCACCGGCTGACGCATGGTGGTCAGCGGCGGGTCGGTGAAGGCCATCAGCGGGGAGTCGTCGTAGCCGACCACCGACAGGTCCTCCGGAACGGAAAGGCCGCGCTGCCGGGCGGCCCGGATCGCGCCGAGTGCCATCAGGTCGGAGCCGCAGACGATGCCGGTCGCGCCGCGTTCGATGAGCCGGCCGGCCGCCGCTTCGCCGCCCTCCACGCCGAACAGTGAGAGCTCGGTCAGCTCGGTCAACTCCTCGTCGCTCACCCCGGCGAGGCGTTGCATCGCCGTCTTGTAGCCGTTGACCTTGCGCTGCACCGGCACGAACCGGTCCGGGCCGGTGATCAGGCCGATCCGCCGGTGCCCCAGCGCCGCCAGGTGGGCCACCGCCAGCTCCGCCGCCTCCCGGTCGTCGCAGGAGACGAAAGGTGCCGGAAGACCGGGTGCGTACCCGTTGATCATGACGATGGGCAGCGGCCGGGCGATCAGTGCCCGGTACCGGTCGTGGTCGGCGGCGGTGTCGGCGTGCAGGCCGGAGACGAAGACGATGCCGGAGACCTGGCGGTCGAGCAGCATCTCGACGTACTCGTCCTCGCGTACCCCGCCGGGGGTCTGGGTGCACAGCACCGGGGTGTAGCCGGTCGGTGCCAGGGCCGACTCGATGATCTGCGCGAAGGCGGGAAAGATCGGGTTGTCCAGTTCCGGCACCACCAGACCCACCAACCCGGCGCTGCGCTTGCGCAGCCGGGCGGGGCGCTCGTAACCGAGCACGTCCAGGGCGGTCAGCACGGCCTGCCGGGTCTCGGGTGCCACGCCGGGACGATCGTTGAGCACCCGGGAGACGGTGGCTTCGCTGACGTCGGCCTGCTGGGCGATGTCGGACAGGCGAGCGCGCATGGCGGCACTGTAGCTCACTGACAACTTCTTGCGCAGTGGCTGGAAAGAACTTGCAGGATCGAGCAGCGGGCCGTGGAGACGTCCCTCGACATCCGCCCCGGCCGGTGCCGTGAGCAGGCCGGTAGGGGGTCGGTGAGTGGCCCATGGTGCGGCGTGGAATGCCCAGGAGGCCGCAGTTGTCCGTTGCCGGTGTTGCGGATGGGCCACGGTTACGGCAAGGGGTTCGCAAAGGGTTTCTAGTTTCGAAACTTCTTGCTACTGTCCCGCCGTTACCCGGCAGGCAACTTAGGAGCGAACATGCGCCGCACAGCCAGGGGGATCGCCGTACTCGCCGCTGCCACCCTCGCCCTCTCCGTCGCCGCCTGTGGCGGCGAGGACAAGGCGTCCGAGGAGCAGCCCAAGGCGGATCCCGCCGCCCTCACCGCAGAACTGACCTGGTGGGACACCTCCGATCCGCAGAACGAGGGCCCGGCGTTCAAGGAACTGATCGCCAAGTTCAACCAGACCTATCCGAACGTGAAGATCAACTACCAGTCGGTCCCGTTCGGTGAGGCCCAGAACAAGTTCAAGACCGCCGCGCAGGCCAAGACCGGCGCCCCGGACATCCTGCGGGCCGAGGTGGCCTGGGTCCCCGAGTTCGCCTCGCTGGGCTACCTGTACGCGCTGGATGGCTCCGAACTCCTCGCCGACGAGTCCGACTTCCTGGCGACTCCGCTCGCCTCCAACCGGTACGACGGCAAGACCTACGGCGTTCCGCAGGTCACCGACAGCCTCGCGCTGATGTACAACAAGGAACTGTTGGGCAAGGCCGGCGTCGGCGAGCCGCCGAAGACCTGGGCCGAGCTGAAGACCGCATCGCAGACCATCAAGGAGAAGACCGGCGCCGAGGGTGTCTACCTCAACCCGGCCGGCTACTTCCTGCTGCCCTTCATGTACGGCGAGGGCGGCGACCTGGTCGACACCGAGGGTAAGAAGATCGTCGTCAACTCGGAGCAGAACGCGGCCGGGCTGAAGATCGCCAAGGATCTGGTCGACAGCGGCGCCGCTGCCAAGCCCTCCGCCAACGACGCCTACGGCACCATGATGACCCTGTTCAAGGAGCAGAAGGTCGCCATGATCATCAACGGCCCGTGGGAGGTCAACAACGTCAAGTCCGCGCCGGACTTCGGTGGCGTGGAGAACCTGGGCGTCGCCCCGGTGCCGGCCGGCTCGGCCCGCGCCGGTGGCCCGGTCGGCGGCCACAACTACGTGATCTGGTCCGGCATGCCGCAGGAGAAGGTCGACGCGGCCGTCGCGTTCGTCAAGTTCATGAGCTCCGCCGAGTCGCAGGCGTTCCTGTCGGAGAAGCTCGGCCTGCTGCCCACCCGCAGCTCCGCCTACCAGGTCGACGCGGTCAAGAACAACGCCGTGGTCGCCGCGTTCCAGGCGGTCAACGAGGCCGCCGTGGGTCGGCCGTGGATCCCCGAGGCCGGGCAGTTCTTCGGCCCGCTCGACCAGTTGGCCACCGAGGTCCTGATCCAGAACAAGGACCCGAAGGCCGCGCTGGACGCCGTGGCCAAGAAGTACAAGGCAGAGGTCGTGCCCGGTTACGGGCTCTGACCGGATCGTCGACGCCGGCGTCGGCCGGTGACCTTTCGGCATCCCGGTGGGGTCGCGTGACCGCGACGGCCGCGCGATCCCACCGGCCCTTGAGCAGTGGAGCTGCTGATGACCACCGTCACAGCCGATCCGGCGCCGTCGTCGACGCCGCCAGGTCGGTCCGCTCGTCCGTCCCGGCTGCGCCACAGCTGGGACAGGCACTGGTACGCCTGGGCGATGGTGCTGCCCGTCGTCATCGTCCTGGCGGTACTTATCTTCTACCCGCTGTTCCGCGGGATCTGGCTCTCCTTCACCAACCTGACCGAGGCCAACCAGGTCGCCGAGATCTGCACCAGGTCGATCACCGGCGGCGAGGTCTGCACCGAGAACCCCAACAAGTGGGAGTTCGTCGGGCTCGACAACTACGTCCGGGTGCTCACCGGCGAGGTCGGTGAGTTCTGGCAGTGGACCGGGGTAACGCTGATCTGGACGTTCGCCTGCGTGGCCTGTCACTTCGGTCTGGGTCTCGGCCTGGCCAGCATGCTCAACCGTCCGATGCGGGCCCGTGGGCTGTACCGGGTGCTGCTGGTGCTGCCCTGGGCGGTGCCGGCCTTCGTCAGCGCGTTCGCCTGGAAGTTCATCTTCAACGAGCGCTTCGGTTTGGCCAACGCGCTGCTCTCCGCCATCGGCATCGACCCGGTCTCCTGGTTCGCCGACCGCTGGACCGCACTGTTCACCGCCATCGTCACCAACGTCTGGCTGGGCGTGCCGTTCATGATGGTGGCGCTGCTCGGTGGCATGCAGACCATCCCCGGCGAGCTCTACGAGGCGGCCGAGATCGACGGCGCCTCGGCGTGGCAGCGGTTCCGCAACATCACTCTGCCCGGCCTGCGTCCGGTCAGCATGACCGTGATCCTGCTCGGCACCATCTGGACGTTCAACATGTTCCCGATCATCTTCCTGGTGACCGAGGGGCAGCCGGCCGGGCAGAGCGAGATCCTGGTGACCGGTGCCTACCGGGCCGCCTTCGAGGGCATCCGCAACTACTCGTTGGCCTCGACGTACGGCGTACTGATCCTGTCGATCCTGCTGGTGTTCTCGGTGTTCTACCGGCGGGCGCTGCGCAAGCAAGGCGAGGTGTGGTGATGGGAAAGGCCAACCACTCGACGCGCAGCCGGCGCAGCCCGGCGAAGTCGGTGCTGTTGCACGGCACGCTGATCCTGGCCTCGCTGATCGCGATCGGGCCGATCGCCTGGGTGCTGCTCTCGTCGTTGAAGCCCGGGTACGCGATCCAGAGCAGCCAGTTGACCCTGTTCCGGGATACCACCCTGGCCAACTACAGCTATGTGCTGACCGAGACGAACTTTCCGCGCTGGTTCCTCAACTCCGTGATCGTCGCGGCCTTCACCATGATCATCGGCATCTTCCTGTCGGCCACCACCGGCTACGCGGTGTCCCGGTTCAACTTCCCGGGCCGCCGGCCGCTGATGATGGTCTTCCTGGTCACCCAGATGTTCCCGGTGGCGATCCTGATCGTGCCGATCTACACGATCATGGCCCGGCTCGGGCTGATCAACACCATGCCGGCGCTGATCATCTCGTACCTGACCATCGCGGTGCCGTTCTGTGCCTGGATGTTGAAGGGTTACTTTGACTCCATCCCGACCTCGCTGGACGAGGCGGCGGCGCTGGACGGGTGTGGGCCGTTCGCCATCTTCTGGCGGGTGGTGCTGCCGCTGGCCCGGCCGGCCGTGGCGGTCACCGCCTTCTACACCTTCCTCACCGCGTGGGGTGAGGTGGCGTACGCGTCGGCGTTCATCCAGACCGACAACCGGTTCACTCTGGCGTACGGGCTCCAGCAGTTCGTGCCGCAGTTCAACCCGCAGTGGGAGTACCTGACCGCCGCGGCCGTGCTGGTCACCGTCCCGGCCGGGCTGGTCTTCTTCTTCGCCCAGAAGCACCTGGTGTCCGGCCTGACCGCGGGCGGCACCAAGGGCTGAGCGAACGCGACTACTACAAACCGTCGTTGGTAGGGCAGGATGGTCGGGTGGAAACGCTTCGACTCATCCTCCTCTATGTCCATCTGATCGGGTTCGCGCTGCTGCTCGGCGGCACGATCGCCCAATACCTCACCGGAAAGCTCCGGATCAACGCCGCGATGCTCTGGGGTGCGGTGATCCAGGTGCTGTCCGGCATCGGGCTGTCCGCGCCGCTGCGCGACGGCGACGAGCCGGCACCGGCCAAACTTGTGACGAAGCTGGTGCTCGCCCTGCTTATCTTCGTTATGGTCTTCTTCTCCCGGAAGCGGGCCGAGGTCAACCGGGGGCACTTCCTCGCGATCGCGGGGTTGACCCTGCTCAACGCAGCCGTGGCGGTCTTCTGGCGATGATCGCCGGGCCGCCTGCCCACGCCTGGAAAACAGACTTTCCCGGCACTCGTCCGCCCGCCTGCCGGCACGGTGCGTGATCTGCCACACCCCAGCATTACGTACGGGTAACAGGCCTCCAACAGTCGTGCACGATTGTCGGCCGGCAGGTGGGTGCGGGCGTACGCTCTGCGTCCGTAACGTGGGACGCCGGCGGCAACAGCGCAGGCCGGTTCAATGGCTGCCATCGCGCACGACGCGGTGAGCAATGGAAGGGAGTCGTCTTGCGCTCGGTGCGTGGGATGCGGATCGCCTCGATCATCGCGGCGGGTGGGCTCGTGCTGAGCGCCGCCGCCTGTGGCGAGGCCCCGGATGAGGACAACAACGCCGGCTCCGGCGGCGAGAAGTACACCGCCTGCATGGTCACCGACGTCGGCGGCATCGACGACAAGTCGTTCAACGCCTCGGCCTGGAAGGGCCTCCAGGACGCCGAGGCGGAGAACAGCAACATCGAGATCAAGCACACCGCGTCCCGGGCCGAGGCGGACTACGAGCCGAACCTCACCCAGTACGTCAACCAGAAGTGCGACTTCATCCTGGCCGTCGGCGGCCTGATGCTCGAGTCGACCAAGAAGATCGCCGAGGCGAACCCGGACCAGCAGTTCGGCATCGTCGACGCCAACCCCGGGGTGGCCAACGTCTACCCGATGGAGTTCGACACCGCCCAGGCCGGCTTCCTCGCCGGCTACGTCGCCGCCGGCATGAGCCAGAGCGGCAAGGTGGGCACCTACGGCGGCATGAAGATCCCGCCGGTGACCATCTTCATGGACGGCTTCGTCGACGGCGTCGCGCACTACAACCAGGCCAAGAGCGCCAAGGTGCAGGCCCTCGGCTGGAACAAGGACACCCAGAACGGCTCCTTCACCAACTCGTTCGAGAAGCAGGACGAGGGCAAGAAGGTCAGCGACGCGCTGGTCGCCCAGGGCGCGGACATCATCATGCCGGTCGCTGGCGGCGCCGGCCTCGGCACCACCGGTGCGGCCCAGGCCTCCGGCGGCAAGTACCACACCATCTGGGTGGACGTCGACGGCTGCGAGAGCACCCCGAACTGCCCGGCCATCCTCACCACCGTGGTCAAGAACATCCCGGGCGCGGTCAAGGAGGCCGTGCTCAAGGCCGCCGGTGACGAGAAGCTCAACGCCGAGCAGGGCTTCGTCGGAACGCTGGCCAACGACGGCGTCTCGCTCGCCCCGTTCCACGAGTACGACAGCAAGGTCCCGGCCGAGCTGAAGGCCGAGCTCGACAAGCTGAAGGCGGACATCGCCGCCGGCACCGTCAAGGTCGAGTCGCCCGCTCAGCCGAAGTGATCATCGCCGGCCACCCGCGGTGAACCGGGGGTGGCCGGCAGAGCACGCCACAGATTGATCCGGCCGTTCCGGCGCGGGGGACACCCACGTGCCGGAGCGGCCGGTCCGCGCCACCGGTCGCCGGCCCCGCCGCGACCAGCTCTCCAGCGGCTACGCTGCACCATCGCTTCGCACCCCGGGAGGTTGCGCTGAGACTCGAACTGCGCGGCATCACCAAGCGGTTCGGTGATCTGGTCGCCAACGACCACATCGACCTGACGGTGGAGCCTGGAGAGATTCATGCCCTGCTCGGCGAGAACGGCGCCGGCAAGTCGACCCTGATGAACGTGCTCTACGGGCTCTACCAGCCCGACGAGGGCGAGATCCTGGTCGACGGGAAGCCGTTGAAGCTGCGCGGTCCCTCCGACGCGATCGCGGCCGGCATCGGCATGGTGCACCAGCACTTCATGCTCGTACCGGTTTTCACCGTCACCGAGAACGTCATGCTCGGCGCCGAGCAGGTGCGCGGCGGCATCGCCGGCTTCCTGGACCGTCGCCGCGCCCGGCGCGAGGTCGCCGAGGTCTCGCAGCGGTACAACCTGCGGGTCGACCCGGACGCGGTGATCGAGGACCTGCCGGTCGGCGTCCAGCAGCGGGTGGAGATCGTCAAGGCGCTCACCCGCGACGTCGACCTGCTCATCCTGGACGAGCCCACGGCGGTGCTCACCCCGCAGGAGACCGAGGAACTGCTGACCGTGATGCGGTCGCTCAAGGCCGCCGGCAAGTCGATCGTCTTCATCACCCACAAGCTCGGCGAGGTCAAGGCGATCGCCGACCGGATCACGGTGATCCGGCGCGGCAAAACCGTGGGTACGGCGTCGCCGGAGGCCAGCCGCGACGAGTTGGCCGCGCTGATGGTCGGCCGTACCGTCCGGCTCACCGTGGACAAGGCCCCCGCCACCCCGGGCGAGCCGGTCCTGGAAGTCTCCGGCCTGGTCGTCGACGACGAACGGCAGTGCCGCGCGGTGGACGGCGTCGACCTGACCGTACGCGCGGGCGAGGTGCTCGGCATCGCGGGCGTGCAGGGCAACGGCCAGACCGAGCTGATCGAGGCGATCATGGGGCTGCGCCCGGTGCTCGCCGGCACGATCAC
Source organism: Micromonospora qiuiae (assembly GCF_016863555.1). Lineage (GTDB taxonomy): Bacteria > Actinomycetota > Actinomycetes > Mycobacteriales > Micromonosporaceae > Micromonospora > Micromonospora qiuiae. The sequence goes on from NZ_BOPC01000013.1 coordinate 117,888, forward strand.
CCTCGAAGGCCGGTCGATCGACGGCTGGTCGACCAAGAAGGTGCTCCGGGCGGGCGTCGGCTACGTGCCGGAGGACCGCAGCGTGGACGGCCTGGTCAAGGAGTTCTCCGTCGCGGAGAACCTGGTGCTCGACATCTACGACCGGCCGCCGTTCGGTCGAGGGCTGTCGCTGCGGCCGGACGCCATCACGAAGTCGGCGGCGGAGCGGATCGAGCAGTTCGACGTACGCACCTCGTCGGCACAGGCGCCGGTCGGCACCCTCTCCGGCGGCAACCAGCAGAAAGTGATCGTGGCGCGGGAACTGTCCCGGCCGCTGAAGCTCTTCATCGCCGCCCAGCCCACCCGAGGGGTGGACGTCGGCTCGATCGAGTTCATCCACAGCCAGGTCGTCCACGAGCGCGACATCGGCACCGCCGTGCTGGTGGTCTCCAGCGAACTCGACGAGGTGATCGGGCTGGCCGACCGGATCGCGGTGATGTACCGCGGGCGGATCATCGGCATCGTCGGCCCGGACACCCCGCGCGAGGAGATCGGCCTGCTGATGGCGGGCATCACCCCCGACCGCGACGCGCCGGCCACCAGCGACGGCGAGGCACCGGCCCCCGAGGGTCCAGGTAGCGAGGACGAGAAGGCATGACCACCCACCCCCAGCCGGGCTCCCCGGACAAGGAGCCGGCGAGCGAGGAACAGGCCGCCCGGACAGCGCTCGGCAACACCGAACGCGCGGAGCCGGCCAGCACGGCCACACCCACCCAGGAGCGGCGCCCCACGCTGGGGCGGCTGTTCCTGGAGAACCTCTGGGCCGCCAACACGTTCACCGTGACCCTGCTGTCGCTGGTGCTCGCGATGGTCGTCGGCGCCGTTCTGATGATCATCTCTGATCCGAAGGTGCTGGCCACCTACGCCTACTTCACCGCCCGCCCGACGGACGCGCTCGATGCCAGCTGGGCGCTGGTCAGCAAGGCGTACGCCAACCTGTTCAAGGGTTCCGTCTTCGACCCGGGCGCGACCACCCTCACCGCCGCGCTGAGCCCGATCTCTGAGACGCTCACCTACACCGCGCCGCTGGTCTTCACCGGCCTGTCGGTGGCGCTGGCCTTCCGTGGCGGCCTGTTCAACATCGGCGCCCAGGGGCAGGCCATCATGGGCGTCATCCTGGCCGCGCTGGTCGGTTTCCTGCTGCCGCTGCCGCCCGGGCTGCACCTGCTGGTCGCGGTGTTGGCCGGTGCCGTCGGCGGGGCCGTCTGGGGCTTCATCCCCGGCATCCTCAAGGCGCGCACCGGCGCCCACGAGGTGATCAACACGATCATGCTGAACTACATCGCGGTCTACTTCCTGACCTGGCTGATCGTGCAGAACGGGGTGCAGGACCCGAGACGGACCGACGCGATCAGCCGGCGGGTGGACGCCTCCGCCCAGTTGCCCCGGCTGTTCGACGACCCGCTGCGGGCGCACGCCGGCATCATCCTGGCGGTGCTGGCCACCTGGGCGGTCGCCTGGCTGCTCAACCGCTCCACGCTCGGCTTCGAGCTGCGGGCGGTGGGCGCCAACCCGGACGCCGCCCGGACCGCGGGCATCAGCGTCACCCGGACGTACGTCCTGATCATGGTCTTCGCCGGGGCCCTGGCCGGGCTCGGCGGCTCCCAGATGGTGCTGGGCACCACCGCCGCCGCACTGACCCCGCTGGTGGTCGCCCAGATCGGCTTCGACGGCATCCTGGTCGCCCTGCTGGGCCGGGTGAAACCGTGGGGCGTGGCGATGGCCGCGCTGCTCTTCGGCGCGTTGCAGGCCGGCGGCAACCGGATGCAGTCGTACGCGAGCATCTCGCTGGAACTGGTCACCGTGCTCCAGGCGCTCATCGTCATCTTCATCGCCGCGCCAGCCCTGGTGAAGGCGATCTTCCAGCTCCGGGCGGCGCGGGCCGCCCGGCTGCAGACGAGCCTCGCGAAGGGCTGGTGAGGCATGTCCACCACGGCTGTTCCCGACGTCGCGGTCGCACCCGTCGACGAGGGCTTCTGGACCCGGACCCGCAAGGTCGGTCTGGTGCTGGTGGCGCTCGGCCTGCTCGCCACGGTGCTGTTCGGCGCGCTCGCCACCGACGCGACCGCCCGCTTCACGCTCAGCGAGGACGCCGCCGGGGCGGCGCTGGAGATCCACGGCACCTTCGGCGCGGTCCTCTTCGGCCTGATCACCCTCGCCGCCGGTGGCGCGATGCTGGCCGGGCCGCCGAAGCGCTGGTTCATCCCGCTGCTCGCCATGGGCCTGGTCGGCTTCGTGCTGTCGTTCCTGTGCTGGCAGGTCTCCGACGCCCCGGCCGGGCAGAACTTCATGCCGCTGGTCAACATCGTGCGGGGCACCTTCCTGCTCGCCCTGCCGCTGATCTTCGGTGCGCTGGCCGGAGTGCTCTGTGAGCGCTCCGGCGTGGTGAACGTGGCCATCGAGGGGCAGTTGCTGATGGGCGCGTTCAGCGGCGCGCTCTTCGGCAGCATCTCCGGCAACGTCTGGGTGGGCCTGGTCGCCGCCGCGATCGGCGGGTCGTTCATCTCGCTGCTGCTGGCCGTCTTCTCCATCCGCTACCTGGTCGACCAGGTGGTCATGGGCATCGTGCTGAACCTGCTGGCGCTCGGCATCACCGGCTTCCTCTACGAGCGGCTGATGCAGACCGACGCCGCGCGCTACAACAGCGCCCCCCGCTTCAGCAACTGGGAGATCCCGCTGCTGTCGGACATCCCGGTGCTCGGACCGGCGCTGTTCCGGGGCAACATCTTCCTCTACCTCGCCCTGCTGCTGGTCCTCGTGATCCACATCGGGCTGTTCCGGACCCGGTGGGGGCTGCGGACCCGCTCGGTCGGCGAGCACCCCACGGCGGCGGACACCCTCGGCGTGAAGGTGCTCGGGCTGCGCTACCGCAACGTGATCATGGCCGGCGCGGTCGCCGGCATCGGCGGTGCGTCGTACACGCTGGCGCTCTTCTCGTTCACCAAGAACATGATCGGTGGTAAGGGCTTCATCGCCCTGGCCGCGCTGATCTTCGGCCGGTGGAGCCCGACCGGGGCACTGCTCGCCGCGCTCTTCTTCGGCTTCGCCGACCAGTTGGCCACCTACCTGGGCGCGATCAACAGCATCATCCCCGGCCAGTTCCTGGCCATGCTGCCCTACCTTGCGACGATCCTGGCAGTGGCCGGGCTGGTCGGACGGGTCCGGGCGCCGGCCGCCGACGGCAAGCCGTACATCAAGGGCTGATCCAGGGAGCGAACCATGGAAATCGACTGGGAACGGTTGCGGGCCGCCGCCATCGAGGTGATGCGGCACGCGTACGTGCCGTATTCGAAGTTCCCAGTGGGGGCGGCGGCGCTGGTCGACGACGGCCGCATCGTGGTCGGCTGCAACGTGGAGAACGCCGCGTACGGCGTGGTGCTCTGCGCCGAGTGCGGCGTGGTTTCCTCGCTGCACGCCACCGGCGGTGGCCGGATCGTCGCGCTCTCCTGCGTGGACGCCACCGGCGAGCCGCTGATGCCGTGCGGGCGCTGCCGGCAACTGCTCTGGGAACAGGGCGGGCCGGAGTGCCTCGTCGAGGCCAGGGGCGGCCCGCTGCGGATGGCCGAGCTGCTGCCGCACGCCTTCGACGTGGCCGACCTCGAGGCGGTCACCGGCGAGCAACCGGTGCCGGTGGTGCCCGACCGGCTGGCCGCCTGGCGCGGACGCGGCACCGTCTTCGTGCACCCCGACCTGTCGGCGGGGCAGCAGGTCTGGACGGCCTACTGGGAACGCTCGGCCGGCAACGACGCGGGCGCCGAGACCGGGGTGCTGGAGGAGGGGCCCAGCTGGCACGATCCGGCCGAGGCGATCGCCTGGGGGCTGGCGCGTACGCCCCGGGTCGTGGTGGTGGACGCGTCCGGCACGATCTTCTGGGCCGGAGAGGGCGAGCCGCCTGCGGAGATACCGGTTCGCTGGGGTTGAGCTGGGGTTGCGGTCGGCCCCGGCCCGTCGCGGGCGCGGTCCGTGCGTTGGTCCCGGGACATGACGTCGTGCCTGCGGCGGGGTGGGACGACGGTCGACTCGAATACTGATTGGGCTTCAAGGGTGAGTGCTTTTACTGCTGTTGATGTCATTCGGGTGAAGCGGGACGGGGGGGTGCTGTCGGACGCGCAGATCGACTGGGTGGTGGACGCGTACACCCGGGGGGTGGTGGCCGACGAGCAGATGTCGGCGCTGGCCATGGCGATCCTGCTGAACGGGATGACCGCGCCGGAGATCGCCCGGTGGACGGCGGCGATGATCGCCAGCGGCGAGCGGCTCGACCTCTCCGCCGTGCCTCGGCCGACTGTGGACAAGCACTCGACCGGCGGAGTCGGTGACAAGATCACCCTGCCGCTCACCCCGCTGGTGGCCGCCTGCGGCGCGGCGGTGCCGCAGTTGTCCGGTCGCGGGCTCGGGCACACCGGCGGCACGCTGGACAAGCTGGAGTCGATTCCGGGCTGGCGCGCTGCGCTGAGCAATGAGGAGTTCGCCTCCCAGCTGCGCGAGATCGGCGCGGTGATCTGCGCCGCCGGGTCCGGGCTCGCCCCGGCCGACCGCAAGCTGTACGCGCTGCGCGACGTCACCGGCACCGTCGAGGCGATCCCGCTGATCGCCAGTTCGATCATGAGCAAGAAGATCGCCGAGGGCACCGGCGCGCTGGTGCTGGACGTGAAGGTCGGCTCCGGCGCGTTCATGAAGTCGGTCGACGACGCCCGCGAGCTGGCCCGGACCATGGTGGAGCTGGGTGGCGCGCACGGCGTGCGGACTGTCGCCCTGCTCACCGACATGTCGACCCCGCTCGGCCGCGCCATCGGCAACGGGGTGGAGGTCACCGAGTCCGTGGAGGTGCTGGCCGGCGGAGGTCCCGCCGACGTGGTGGAGCTGACCCTGGCGCTGGCCCGGGAGATGCTCGACGTGGCCGGGTTGCCCGACGCCGACCCCGCCGCCGCGCTGCGCGACGGCCGGGCCATGGACGTCTGGCGGTCGATGATCCGGGCGCAGGGCGGTGACCCGGACGCGCCGATGCCCGAGGCGAACGAGGTCGAGGTGGTGCGCGCCGACCGGGACGGATACGTCGCGGCGGTCGACGCGTACGCCATGGGGGTGGCCGCGTGGCGGCTCGGCGCGGGCCGGGCGCGCAAGGAGGATCCGGTCAGTGTTTCCGCCGGCGTGGTGCTGCACAAACGCCCCGGTGACCCGGTCAGGGCCGGGGAGCCGCTCTACGAGTTGCGCGCCGAGCAGCCGGAGAAGTTCCCGCCGGCCCTGGCGGAGGCAGCTCGGGCGGTCACCGTCGCGGAGCGTCCCCCGGCTCCGTTGCCGTTGGTGATCGATCGCGTCGAGTAACGCGACCCTGGTCGGGCACCCATGGTGCCGAGCCGACGAGACGACTACCCTCGCAGGCCAAGGGGGGACAGGCGGCGTCGCGCCGTCGTGAGCAGACAGGGATGTTGCCGTGATCGTTCCCGCCCCCGATCCTCGGGAAGTGCGTGAGGCGAGCCTGGAGGAACTGTCCCGGCTGCGTCTGCCGTTGCCGCCGCCGCAGTTCCCGCTGGTCTGGGAGCCCGGCGACCGGATCGAGCTGCGACCCACCGCGGAGATCGAGGCCCGGATAGCGGTGCTGCACCTCATCCTGGCCCGGTGTTTCGGCATGCCGCCCCAGGCGGCGATGAGTTGGCTGCTCGCCTCGCATCTGGTGGAGATGGTCACCCCGCCGGAGTTCCAGTTCGTCACCGGCGCCAAGGGCGACCACCGTTCCTTCGTCCTGCACCATGACGCGCTGTTCTCGCTGGCCTGGGTGCTCGGCCTGGCCAAGCAACTGGACCCCACCATGCCGGTGGACGAGCGGCTGGTCGAGCGCCTGCCCAACATCGCCGAGGGGGAGACCTTCCGGCAGTGGCGCTCGCGGATCCTGGCCGCGCCGCAGCACCCGGCGGATGCCGCCGCTCTGCTCGACCTGCATTACTGCCTGGACTGGGCGTACCTGGAGGTGGACCGGTCGGGCCGGACGCTGCCCGGTCTGGTGGACGCGAACGCGATCGGTCAGCGCCGGTGGGCGCTGGAGTGGGCGGTGATCCTGCGCGGGCCGTACCACGACGAGCCGCCCGGCTGGGAAGAGGTGGATCTCTCCACCTGACGGCGGCCTGCCTGGTGGCGGTGGTCGTGGCGGCGGGTCAGTGGTTTGGGCGATGCACGCCGAGGCGTACCGCCATGGTCACCCGCACCGGCTCGCCCAGCGCGGCGATCCGGGCGGCCAGTCCCGCCGGGTCGGCGTGCCATGCGCTCGGGCCCATGCCGACCAGCGTGGCGACCTCCGCTCCGGAGAGGATCAGCTCCTGCCGGTGCACGGCGGCCGATTCCTCGGTGAAGTGCCCGCCGAGGCTGATCGCGACCCGGTCCGCCTTGGCCGGGTCGACCCGGAGCAGGCCGAGGGCGTCGACGAGTTCGGTGAGGTGGTCGGCGGCCGGGGTCACCACCAGCAGCCGGCCGGCCGGGTCGAGGACCCGGTGGAACTCGGCGCCGTTGCGGGGCGCGAAGACGTTGAGCAGCAGCGCCGTGGAGGCGTCCGCCAGCGGCAACCGCTGCCAGGTGTCGGCCAGCGCCGCGGTGACGCGCGGGTGGATCCGCGCGGCTCGGCGCAACGCCGGCTTGGAGACGTCCAGGGCGAGACCGACCGCGCCCGGCAGCGCCGCCAGCACCGCCGCGAGGTGCCGACCGGTCCCCGCGCCGGTCTCCACCACCAGGGGGTACGACCCAGCGGGGCCGCCGTGTTCTCGGGTGTCGCCGTGTCTCCGGCCGCCGGTCACTCCGTCTCGCGTGCCCTTTGCTCTGCTTACCTCAGCGCAACGGTCTCGCCCGGTTTCCGTTGCGTGGGCTGAAGCAGAGCAAAGGCCGCGTGGGAGGGACTGGTGGGGTGCGTCCGCCGCCCCGGCGGGCAGGGCGCTGCGGGCGGCGGTGGCGAGCGCGGCGGAAATGATGTCGTAGTGGCCGGCGGCCAGGAAGTCCGCTCGGGCGGCGACCATCTCGGCGGTGTCTCCGCCGTGCGGGGCACGGCCGGCGAGCAGATTGACGTAGCCCTGACGGGCGATGTCGAAGCTGTGCCGGCGCGGGCACCGCAGCGCGCGGGCCGCACCGGCGGCGACCTCGGCCAGGGGCTCGGCGCAGACCGGGCAGCGCAGCCGGTCGACGACTCGACGCTCCATCACCGCAGCAGGTCGCAGGCCGGTTCCACGTGCCCGAGCGTACCGAGTGCATCGCCGCGGACTAGGGTCTGGTCATGGTCGCGAGGATCCGCTACGAGGACATCGTCAAGGCGCCCAAGGCGCTGCTGCACGACCACCTGGACGGCGGCCTGCGGCCCGCGACCATCGTCGACCTGGCCGCCGAGGTCGGTCACGAACTGCCCACCACCGACCCGGTGGCGCTGGGCGGGTGGTTCGTGGCGGCGGCCGACTCCGGGTCGCTGGAGCGCTACCTGGAGACGTTCGCCCACACCGTGGCCGTGATGCAGACCGCCTCCGCGTTGCGCCGGGTGGCCCGCGAGTGCGCCCTGGACCTCGCCGCCGACGGGGTGGTCTACGCCGAAGTGCGGTTCGCCCCGGAGCAGCACCTGGAGCGGGACCTGACCCTGGACGAGGTGGTCGAGGCGGTGCTGGCCGGCTTCGTGGAGGGCAGCGCGCTCGCCGCCGAGGCTGGTACCCCGATCCGGGTCGGCACGCTGCTCACCGCGATGCGGCACGCGGCCCGGTCGCAGGAGATCGCCGAGTTGGCCGTACGGCACCGCGACCACGGCGTGGTGGGCTTCGACATCGCGGGCGCGGAGGCAGGTTTTCCGCCCACCCGGCACCTGGATGCCTTCGAGTACCTCCAGCGGGAGAACTTCCACTTCACCATCCACGCCGGCGAGGCGTTCGGGCTGCCCTCCATCTGGCAGGCGATCCAGTGGTGCGGGGCAGACCGCCTCGGCCACGGCGTACGCATCGTCGACGACATCACTGGCGGTCCCGAGCCGGTGCTCGGCCGGCTGGCCGCGTACGTGCGGGACAAGCGGATCCCGCTGGAACTCTGCCCGTCGTCCAACGTGCAGACCGGCGCCGTCGCCTCGATCGCCGAGCACCCCATCGGGCTGCTGCGCGATCTGCGGTTCCGGGTCACCGTCAACACCGACAACCGACTGATGAGCGGCACGTCGATGTCCCGGGAGATGGCCCTGCTCTGCGAGGCGTTCGGCTACGGCTGGCGCGAGGTGCAGTGGTTCACCATCAACGCGATGAAGAGCGCTTTCATCCCGTTCGACCAGCGGCTGCAGATCATCGACGAGGTGATAAAGCCCGCGTACGCGAAGCTGCTGGCGTGAGGGCGACGCGGCAGCGGCGCGTGGGCGGGGAGAACTCAGCGGGCCTGTGGGTGCCCGGCGGCGAGCAGGCCCGCCACCCGGCGCAGCACGTCCCGGCCACGGGCCGCCTCCGCGCCCAGGCCGGTCTGCCGGCGCAGCACCGCCGGCTCCGCGCGCAACAGCGTCAGGCCGCGACGGAGCAGCACCCCGGGCCCCTTACGCTGCTCGGCGAGGTCGCGGGCCAGCCGGCGGAGAAAGGTCGCGCCGCGCGGTCGCCGCAGGGCGTACGCCCCGGCGAGCAGGCCCCGATGCCGGCATTCCTCGACAATCTCGGCGGCGAATATCCCTTCGGCCACAAAAAGTGGCGAGTCGGCCAGTTCGAACAGTCGGGTGGCGACCCGGCGATCCTGGTTGATCGCATAGACCGGCACGTCTGCCCGGCCATTCCGGACAAGTTGGGTAATGACCTCGACAGCGGTCGCCGCATCCCACGAGCCGGGTGACTCCCAGTCGATCTGACCGTTCCGTCGCGGTAACGTTGGGTCATCCCCGTTCTTGTAAAAATCGTCCAGGCAAAGGACTGGTAACCCAGTTTGTCGAGCTATGTACGACTTTCCGGAGCCGGAGGGGCCGGCAAGTAGCACGACTCTGCGAGGGAATTCCATAACTTTCAGTGACTCCGGACAGACGGACCGCGAGCAAATTGCATCAACATCTCATCACACCTCCGGTTGGGGACAACCTGGGCTTTCTCTTTCCCGGACGGCGTGATGGAATCTCGGATGGTCCGGCCCCGCGGGGTCGGCTGCTAGGCGTTGCCCGAGGCAACGCGGACGCTGCAATCACGAGGGCGGTGACGTGAGCAAACGGCCGAAGACGGCAGGCTCTTTCCTGTCGCGTCTGCGCCGGCCGGCTGGTCGGCTCCGCGACATGCCGATCTGGTCCAAGCTCGGTCTCATCATGATCGTGCCGACCATCGCCACGGTTGTCGTGGGCACCAGCGGCCTGATCGACCACCTGGATTCGCTGAGCAACGCCAACCGGGCCGGCGATCTCGCCGAGCTCATCGGGCACTCCGGCGCGCTGGTGGACGGCCTCCAGGACGAGCGGACCGCGGCCGTGTTGCTGCTCGGCGTGACGCCGCAGTCGGGCCAGGCCGAGTCGGAGGAGAAGAAGCGCTACTCCGCCCTCTACACAGAGGTGTCGGCGCGGGTGGACGACGCCAAGGCCCCCTACTCACAGCAGCGGAGTGACCTGAGTGACCTGCCCGAAAGCCTGGAGACGTTGCTCAACCAGATCAACGAGCGCCTAGGTGACCTACCGGGCACCCGGAGCCAGGTGCTGAACGGCAAGTTCAAGATCACCGACGCCCTTCAGTCGTACGACGAACTGATCAACCAGTTGCTCACCGTCCGGGATTCGGCCAGCCAGCTGGCCGGAGACAGCGAACTCAGCGACCGGATGCGGGCCGCTGCCGCCGTGTCCAGAGAGAAGGAGTGGCTCTCCATCCGCCGGGTGGTGGTGCACCGTGCCCTGATCCAAGGCGGCATGAGTGCCACCCTGCGGACCGACTACATCTCCAGTGAGACCGGCCAGCAGCAGGCGCAGCAGAGCTTCAACGCGGTGGCCACCGAGGCCGAGTCGGAGTTCCACGCCCAGACCATCGGCGGCGGTGACCGCCGGCAGGCCACCATCTACATCAGTCAGGTCAACGCCGACACCTCCGAGAACCTCTCCGGCATCTCGTTCCGACCGGAGCAGTGGGACGCGGCGCTGGTGGCAAACGCCAAGTTGATCCGGACGGTCGAGTCGAAGTTCGACTCGGACATCGTGGCGCAGGCCGGCGAGATCCGCTCCGGCGTGCAGCGTCAGGTCTTCCTGGAGACCGGCCTGCTGCTGACCATGTTGCTGCTGGCCATCTTCCTGGCCTACCTGGTCGCCCGCTCGATGGCCCGTTCGCTGCGCGAGCTCCGCCTGGGCGCGCTCTCCATCGCCCAGTACGGGCTGCCCCACGCGGTGGCCCGGCTGCGTGACCCGCAGGTGACCGGGCAGCTCTCCCCGGTGCAGTTGGCCAACCAGATCGCCGAGCCGCTGCCGGTGCGCAGCAAGGACGAGTTCGGCCAGGTGACCGAGGCGTTCAACGCGGTCCACCTGGAGGCGGTCCGCACCGCCGCCGAGCAGGCCGCGCTGCGGGCGTCCGTCGCGACCATGTTCGTCAACCTGGCCCGCCGTTCCCAGATCCTGGTCGACCGGCTGATCGGGCACCTCGACCGGCTGGAGCGCGGCGAGGAGGACCCGGACCGACTGGCCGAGCTGTTCCAGCTGGACCACCTCGCCACCCGGATGCGGCGCAACGACGAGAACCTCCTGGTTCTTGCCGGCGCGGACTCGACCCGGGTGCAGCGGGAGCCGGCCGCGCTGATCGACGTGCTCCGTGCCGCCCAGTCCGAGGTAGAGCACTACACCCGGATCGAGTTCGGAGTGATCGACCGGGACATAGAGGTCGCCGCGCACGCAGTCAACGACCTGGTCCACCTCGTCGCCGAGCTGTTCGACAACGCCACCGCCTTCTCGCCGCCGGACTCGCAGGTGCTGGTCGAGGCCCGCCGGGTCGGTGACCGCGCCTCGCTGTACGTCGAGGACCGGGGCATCGGCATCAGTCCCGAGCAGTTGGCCGACCTGAACGAGCGGCTGGCCACGCCGCCGCAGGTGGACGTCGCCGTCTCCCGGATGATGGGTCTGGTCGTGGTCGCCCGGCTGGCGTCCCGGCACGCCGTCAAGGTCGAGCTGCGTCAGGGCAGCAGCGATCGGGGCACGGTGGCCGAGGTCGCGCTGCCGCCCACGGTGCTGGTGCCCCGGGCGCTCTCCGGTCGGGGGCAGCAGCCGCCCGCGCTGTCTGCCGCACCGGCGCCGGTGTCCGGGCCGAACCCGGCGTTCGGTGCGCTGCCTGCGCTGGGTGGCGGGACGGCTGCGCCAGCGACGCCCGCCCCGCGTCCCGGTGGCTCGGGCAACCAGGTGACCCTGGGCGGCCGATCCTTCGATCCGGCCAGCCGCAACGGTTCCGGCACGCCGGCCCAGGCGGCGGGCGCGGCAAACCTGCCCGCCTGGTCGGACCTGACCGGCGCCAGCGGGGTCAGCGGCGGGAGCGGCTTCACCCCGCGCAGCTCCAACGGCCAGCCGACCGATCCGCTGCCGCAGCGCCGGGCCGCTGACGAACCGGCCGTCACCGACCAGCACCCGACCATCCCTCGTCAGTTGCCGAGCAGCCCCGAGGCCGGGCCGTACGCGCCTTCGGCCTCTTCGTCGCCCCCGATCTCGGGTACGCCCTACTCCGCCCCGCCCGTCTCGGCCGCTCCGGTCTCCGGCCAGCCCGTGTCGTCCGCTCCGATCTCGGCGGCGCCGATGTCGGGTTCGCCGGTCTCGACGCCGCCCGGTGGTCCGCTGCCGCAGCGGCCCGTCTCGGCGGCACCCACCGCCGGGCCGGCGAACACGTACGCCGCGGCACCGCCGGCGTGGCCACCGGTCGCCGGGGAGCCGGCCACGCCGCCCGTGCCCGAGCGGCTGGCCGCCGCGCTGGACATGACCACCGAGCTGCCGCGAGTGCAGCGCCCGGCCGCACCCGCCCGACCCGCCCAGCCGACCATGCCGCAGGCCCAGAACCGACAGCGGTACGCGGATGAGACGATGGAGCTGCCGATTTTCCGGGAGCTGGAGTCGGCGTGGTTCCGCACCCGCCGCCCCGGCCCCGAAGAGTCGGCGGGTGCCCGGCAGCCGGCGGCGAACGGCGTGACCCAGCAGCTTTCCACGGTCGACAACGCCGGTCGGCCGGCCGTACAGCAGAGTCCGAGTGGGACGACAGGTAACGAGCCGATGGCAGAGACTCCGACGGCCGCGGGGGCGTCCGGCGGGTACGCGGCGGCAAGCGGTGGTGCCCGCCCAGGCGCCGCCGAGAGCAGCTCCTCGTACCGCTCGTCGCCGCAGGAGAGTGTGTGGCAGACTGCCGCCGACGACGGCTGGCGGGCGGCCAGCGCCGCCAGTCAGGTGTCGGCTGCGGGAACCACCCCGACCGGGCTGCCGAAGCGTACGCCGATGGCCCAGCTCGTTCCGGGTGCGGTAGAAAAGCCGACCACCTCGGTGCAGCGGCGTAACCCGGAGTCGGTGCGCGGCCTGCTCTCCGCCTACCACCGGGGTGTCCAGCGAGGGCGTAGCAGCAGCCACTCCTCGGACAGCAACCCGACCGGCCCGGAGGAGACTTCGGGCGGGCAGCAATCCTCGCAGTCTGGCTCAGGCCCGGTGGCCGGGAGCGGGCAGAAGGAGCAAGAAGGATGACTAGTACGCAGGATCTCGGTTGGCTGCTGGCCAACTTCGCCGATCGGGTGCCCGGTGTCGCGCATGCGGTCGCCGTCTCTGCGGACGGCCTGCTCCTGGCGTCGTCACGCGACCTTCCGCGGGACCGGGCGGACCAGCTGGCGGCGATCGCCTCCGGGCTGGTCAGCCTTACCCAGGGCGCGGCCCGCTGCTTCGAAGGAGGCGCGGTGCTGCAGACCGTGGTCGAGATGGACAACGGCTTCCTGTTCCTGATGTCGATATCGGACGGCTCGTCGTTCGCGGTGCTCGCCGCACGCAGCTGCGACGTCGGGCAGGTTGGTTATGAAATGGCTCTACTCGTCGACCGGGTGGGCGATGCCCTGACTCCACAGCCACGTACGGCTGTCGGGATGATGGGCTGATCGTCGCGCCATCCGGTGAGACGAGTAGGTCGAGAACACTGCACACGATGGATTGCACCGGTGGAATCCGGTGCCGGGTACGAAGGAGGTGAGCGGCGACATGACCGATCGTGACGAGCCGACCGGCGCTCTGGTCCGTCCATACGCCGTGACCCGCGGTCGTACCCGTCCCCGCCTCGACATCGCCCTGGAGGCGCTCGTCGAGACAACGGTGCGCGGTCGGGCCGCTGCCACAGGCAACGGTGGTCATGGCCGTGAGCACCAGTACATCGCCGCGCTCTGTGACGGACGGGTGCAGTCGCTCGCTGAGATTGCGGCGCGGTTGCAGCTTCCGCTCGGCGTGGCCCGGGTGCTCATCGCCGACATGGCGACGGACGGCCTGGTCGCGGTCCACGAGCCGACCATTCTGGACGACTCGGACGACGCGGTGGGCACTGAACTGCTGGAGAGGGTGCTGAGTGGACTTCGCAGGCTCTGACATGTCGCACCGCCCGCCGACCCCAAGCGGGCGCGTGACGTCGGCGAAGATCGTTATCGCCGGTGGATTCGGCGTCGGCAAGACGACTCTGGTCGGCTCGGTCTCGGAGATCACGCCGCTGACGACCGAGGCCATAATGACCTCAGCCGGGGTCGGCGTTGACGACACCCGACAGGTGCCGGGAAAGACGACGACCACGGTGGCCATGGACTTCGGCCGCATTTCGATCGATCGTGACCTGATCCTGTACCTGTTCGGTACGCCGGGTCAGACTCGGTTCTGGTTCATGTGGGATGAACTGGTCCGGGGCGCGATCGGCGCGGTCGTGCTGGTGGATACCCGTCGTCTGGCCGACTGCTTCGCGGCGATCGATTTCTTCGAACATCGGCGGCTGCCGTACCTGGTGGCCATCAACTGCTTCGACGGCATGCAATACCACGATCCGCAGGACGTCCGGGACGCGCTCGCGATCTCCAGCGACGTTCCGGTGGTGGCCTGTGACGCCCGGAACCGGGAGTCGACGAAGCACGTGCTGATCTCGCTGGTCGAGTACGTGCTCACCATGCGTCGCTCCCGCGCCGTCGCCCCGGCCTGACGATCGGTGCCGTGCCCGGTGACGCTGCTGTCGACACCGGGCGCTGGTCGCTGTCCGTGGTGTCCCGGCGGGTCAGCTGAGCCGGTTCCAGGCGCCACCGTCCACTCGGTACACACCGAGGGAGTGGCGCTCCATGCCGCTGTGCCGGATCGGGGTGAAGGAATACAACCCCGCCATCCCGTCGGTGATCTGGTTCTGCAGGTAGGCCCGCAGCCGGCCCCGGTCCACGCTGGCTGCGAGCTTGGCGGCGGTGGTGATGATCAGCAGGGCGTCCGAGGCGTACGGCGCGAAGCCGTTGTAGGCACCGTGCCGGCGGACGTACTGCGAGACGAGTTCGCGGTACGCCCGCCCGGTGGCGCTGCTGTTGGCCAGAGTGGAACCGCCCAACGAGGCCGGATGGATGGCGTAGGCACCCTCGACGGCGGGGGCGTTGTGGCTCTCCAGCGTCTCCTCGGCGACTGCCCCGGCGTCGAAGAACAGCCGGCCGGTGAATCCGGCGCTGCGTAGCGCCCGTGCGGCGGCGCCGGAGTTCGGCGCGGTGGCCCACACCACCACTCCGTCCGTTCGCGCCGCCACGGCCTCCTCAGCGGCCCGCGCGACGCCGTCCTTCGACCGGGGCAGCCGTACCGTTCCGGCGAGCGCGACCCCGGCGGTGCGCAGGGCCCCGGTCATGGCCCGGGCTCCGGAGTCGCCGTGCAGCCCCTCCTCGGCCAGCAGCACGACCCGGCGCAGCCCTTCGGTGTCGATCACCTGGGCCAGCCGGCGGGCCACGTCTCCGGCCTCGGGAGTGACCTTGTAGATGAAGGCCCGCTGGGCAAGTGGAACCGTGATCGCATCGCCGAACGCCAACGACACGAAGGGCAGCCGCAGCTCCTGTGCCACCCCGATGACCGACATCGAGGTCTCCGCGAGCGTGCCGCCGAGCAGGGCGTGCACGTCGTCGCGCCGACCCAGCTCGGTGGCCTGCCGGGCGGCCAGCCGGGGATCGCTGCGATTGTCCAGCACTTCGAGCCGTACCGTCCGGCGGATGTTGCCGACCATGACACCCTTGGCGTTCACGGCCTCCGCGCTGATGGCCAGCGCGCGCTCCTGGGCCACCCCCAGAGCGGCTCCGGGGCCGCTCAGCTCCAGCGTCGCCCCGATGACCAGCTCCGGCCCGCCGCCGGCCCGGACGGCGGCGGCCTCGGGCTTCCCGTCGCGCCCGCAGGCACCCAGCAGCAGGGTGCCCGCGGCAGCGGCCAGAACCCCCCGCCGGGTGAGCACGGATGGGCCGCTTGCCGGTGTTGCCATGACTCGCCTTCCCGCCCGGCGACCTGCCGCCGGTCGTTCCGCGGGTATGCTCCCGGCCCCTGCGACCCGGCGTCAAATTATCGGGGTGTGGGCCTAAACACGCAGGTGAGCGGGGGTGCGGGGGCCGTCAGGAGCGGTAGCCGGCAGAGCGGTATTCATACTCCCGATCGTCGTCGCGGTCACCGGTGTCCCGGCTGAAGTCCCAGCCGCCGGCCGACTCCCGCCCCGGGCGGCCACCGACCGCGAACCCGCCGATCTCCTGCCCCCGGCGCCAGCCGCGGAAGTAGCCGGTGGTGTTCTCGGCCAGGCTGGCCGCGTCCCGAACGATGCGCAGTGGACGTTCCTCGCGCAGCGGAGACCCGGGCACGAGATTGGCCTGCGGCACACGCTTGGGCAGACCGGCTGGGGTCTCGGCCCCCACCGCCGGGCGGGCCGCCTGCTCGGCGGCCTGCCAGCCGCTGTCGGCCAGGGACGACCAGTCCAGATCCGAGTCCTCCCCGTGCCCGACGAACCAGGCCGACCTGGCCTGGGCGAAGATCAGCAGGTCGCCGTCACCCTCGTCGGAGACCGGTGGCGGTCGGCGCTCGACCGGCGGCTCCGGCCGGCGTGACGGCGGCGTGACGTCCAGCCGCTCGGCGGGCCGGTCACTGCGCTCTGTGCCCTCCCGATTCACCAGGCGCAGCGGCGGGGTGTCCAACTGCGATTCCGCCCCGGTGCGCAGTGCCCGGTCGGCCAGCGGCGGGGGCTCGACCAGCCGCAGCACCGGCGGCTCCGGCGGTAGGTCGTCAGCGAGCCACGGCGGGGTCACCCTGCGCTCGGCGGTGGGATCGTCGGCCGGTGAGTCGGCGGCCGCCCGCCGGGCGCCCTCGTAGGGACCGGCGGGCGGGTTGTTCGCCGGGCTCTCGGCCGGACTCTCCGGGTTGTTGACCAGCGGCCAGTTCGCCCGGGAACCGGGCGCGGGTAGCTCCTGGCCGGGCCGGGACGTCGGCATCGGGATGCTCAGGTCGGTGGCGCTGAAGCCGCCCGTCGGTGCCGGTGGTTCACCGTTCGTCTTCGGTCGCGACGGTATGACGGTGCGTTGGCGTTCGGCGCGGGCGCTGTTGATCGCCGCGGTGGTGAGGGTCGGCCGGAACGGTTCGCCCGCCTCGGCGGGCGGCACCGAGCCGCGCTGCGCGGGCGCGATCGGGGTGATCCCGGGCGGAGGCGGCGGTGGCGCGGAGATCGGCCGGTTGGTCGGGCCGTCGATCCGCGACGGGAGGGGCTCGGGTCGCGACGGCGGCGCCGAGACGGGCGGACCGGCGGCCGCGGCCGGCGCCACCGGAGCGGGTGCGACCGGCGGCGGGGTGACCGGGGCGGGCGCCACCGGCGGCGGACCCATCGGTCGGGGCGACGGAGGCGTCCCGCTTCCCGGCACCGGCTCGGGTCGGCTGCGGCGCCCACCGCTCGGCTCGGGCCCGGCGGGACGCACCGCACGCAGACCGGTCCCGGGACCGGCGGTCGACAGCTCACCGGCTGGCTCACCGTGCCGGTCGACGGCCCGCCGGCCGGGCAACTGCACCGGCGCGGTGCGGGCGTGCAACGCGCCGACCAGCGCCTGGCAGCCGGCGTCACAGGCGCGTACGGAGGCGACCGCCTGTCGGATCGTCTCGGCCGCAGCAGAGGTGAGGGCCCGGTTGACCGCGGACCGACGGGGGGTTTCGGCGATCGCCACTCGCAGGGCGGTCACGGCCTCGTCGATCGCGTCGGCGTCGCCCAAGCCGTCGGCCGCGAGCTGAGCGGCGACGGCGTCGGCGGTGACCGCGGCGTCGCGGCCGCGGGCGGCATCGGTGAGCATTCCCGGGTCGGGGAGGACGTCCAGCACGGCCAGCGGAATCAGGTCGGCGGGGTCGGGATAGGCGCGCAGCGCGGCCGGGTAGAGCTCGCGGAGCACCTCGCGGAGCGCGACCGCGGCGGCGTGCCGCCCGCTGGTCAGCGCCGCATGCGCCGCGAGCACCTGCTTGTAGCCGGCGAGGTCCCGGGGCGCCGGTAGGGTCACCGCCGACAGCGCGCCCGCCTGTAGCGCGCGGGCCAGGCCCACGGCCCGGCGTACGGCCGGCGGCGACTGCATCTCCTCGATCGAATCGTCATCAGCGAACCGTTCGGCGAAGTCGTCGACCGAGTCGTCGTCGGCGATCGCCAAGGGGCGCCCGGCGGCGCTGAGCAGAGAAGTGACGCTGTGATCGTCGCTGTCGGCGGCTATCGCCGCGCCGCTCGGCCCGCCGGAGCGTTCCACGAGCAGCGTGACCAGCCGGGCGTAGCCCGCCGGGTCGTCGCCGACCTCGCAGACATGCAGCAGACGGCCTGCGTCGTCGACCACAGCGGACGTCAGCGCCGAACCGGCCGGAGCCGATCGGTCGGCCGGATCCGCCGAGGCCAGACCGCAGTACACGCGCACGAGCGCCACGGCGATCGTCCTCCCTCCGGGACACAGGGCTTCCTCTGCCAGAGACTGATGCTCCCTGGTGCGGGTCAGTCGCGCCAGTCCACGACCGCAGAGATCTTCCCGACAATGGTCCGCCAGCCCAGACTTGCGGTTTGTGCCCCGATTTTCTTCAATCGACGACGACCCATGAATCCGCCGATCCCGCCATTGATCGACGCCCGCAGCGCCTCGTCCAGATCATCGAGGCTGGAGCCGCTGGAGAGCATGTCGAGCACGGCGGGCAGGCGCAACGCGTACGCCACGTCGCGGGCCACCTCGCCAGCCTCGATGAGCAGCGTCGGATCCCAGCTGTCGTGCCCGCCGCGGAGGTTTTCCACCACGAGATCGAGCTCGTAGACGTCCTCGTCGCGCGGCGCGATGTCGGCCGGTTCCACCCGTTCGGACAATTCATTCCAACTGTCCAGCTGAGACAGATCGTTGGGTGCGCCGGAACGGACGAAGCTCACCAGCGACTCGGGGGTCTTGAACAACAGCAGTCGGCCCCGGTGGCTCAGGAATACCGGCACTTCCTCGTCGCCGGCCTCGTCGGCCGCCTTCGTGTCGGCGTCATCTTCGTCGGCGTCGCTCTCCTCGGCGTCGCCCTTTTCGGCGTCACCCGCGCCGCGTCCGGCGGGCTTCTCCTCGTCGTCGCTCTCGGCGAACTCCCGGGCGACCTCATCGTCGAGGATCACCACTTCGCCGTCCTCGTCGTCCTCGGCCTCCACCACCTGACGGCGGGCCAGGAAGGGGTCGTCGGCGTCGCGTTCGGCCACATCGGTCGGAGTCAGCTCACGGGCCGGGCGGTACGCCCGCAGGGTGTAACCGGTGCCGGCGGGCAGGGCGATCTCCACCGGGTCGATCCGCAGCTCGTCCCAGAGCGCGCGGGCCGCGTCGGCCGACGCGGCGGCGTCCGGCTCGGCGGGACCGCTCGTGTCATCGAGCTCTGGCTCGTCGGCGTCCGGCCGTTCAGGCGACTGGCGGGCCACGGTGACCTCCGTGTGCGTCGGGCTTGCCCACCCACTGGCGCGGTGCCGGTGGGTGACTCTGGGCACATACCCTAGTTGGCTGCGCTGGGTAACGGGGGCCGGCCCCGGTGGCGGCGTCGCCCCTTGACAGGTAGCTTGTCTACCTATGAACGCCCAGGCGCTGCACGGACACCTCGACGCACTGCTGCTCGCCGTGCTCGAGCGGGGCGCCCTGCACGGCTACGCCATCATCGAGGCGTTGCGGGCCCGCAGCGACGGCCGGCTCGACCTGGCCACCGGCACGGTCTACCCGGCCCTGCGGCGGCTGGAGCGGGCCGGCCACGTGGCCAGCGCCTGGAGCACGGTCAACGGCCGTGAACGGCGCACCTACGAGCTGACCGACGCGGGCCGACGCGCGCTGGCCGATCAGCGGTCGGGATGGCGTGAGTTCAGCGCGACCGTCGCCCGTTTCCTCGACTCGGGGCCCTCGTCCGCGCCGGCAGGCTGATCGGCGTTGCTCACTCATCCGCGTCGGGCGGGCTGATCGGCGCTGATCACTCGGCCGTGCCGGCGGGCTGATCGACGTTGCTCAGCGGACGGCGAGCAGCCAGGTGTGCGCCGCCCGGCCCAGCCAGACATGGGCGGCTCCGGCGGCGAGCATGCCGACGATCATCGGTGGCCAGGTGAGCGCCGCGTCCCAGAGCAGGATCGACCAGCCGAACAGTGCCGCACCGGTCAACGCGCCCAGCACGGCGGCAGCGGTCAACAGACCGCCCACCGCGTGGGCGAGCGTGGTGAGCGCGGGTCGGGGCGAGCGCGCGGTCGCCGCCACGAGCACCAGACCGGCCGCGCCGAGCAGGAACGCCATCGCCCAGATCCACTCCACCGACTGCGACACCAGCAGGTAGCCCGCGGGCGGTGGCGGACCCTCGCCGCTCCAGCTCGACCCCTGCCAGGTCAGGTCGCCGGCGAGCGCGGTGGCGCCGGCGAAAGCGAGGATCCGCAGCGACAGTCCGCGTAGCGCCGCCACCGCCAACTCGGCCTGGTACGCCGGGGCGAGTTGCTCCGGCGTACCGAAATCGGCGACCGCGCGCCGGGCGGCCTCGTGGGCGGGCAGACCACCATCCCGGTACGCCTCGACGGCGTCCAGCAGCCCGTGCCGCGCCTCGGTCATGAGATCCGCCCGCACCCGGCGTGGCCCACGTAGTCGGCCGGCCAACTGCCGCAGGTGCTCGTCGACCAACACGTCATCCCGGACCGGCATGCGTCCCACCCTGCCACCCAGCGCAAGCGGATTCACCAGGGGTTGCCCCGGATCTTGGTGCGAAAGTGCCCCCGGAGGGGCGCTCCCGCACGAAGATCCGTTCTAGGCGGAGCGGGTGGAGAGTGCCAGGTAGCCGTGCTCGGCGGCCTGCTGGAGCAGCCACTGGTCGCGGTACCAGCCGGCAGTCGCGACCAGATCGGCGTGCCGGCCGCGTTGGACGATTCGACCGGCGTCCAGTACCACGATCTCGTCCAGCTCGGCGAGACCGCTGAGCCGATGGGAGATCAGCAGCACCGAGTGCCCGGCCGGCACAGCGGCGAGGGCGCCGGCGAGCACCTCGTCGGCGGCGACCGGGTCGAGGCCCTCGGTCGGCTCGTCCAGCACCAGCACCGCGGGCGCCGCGAGCAGCGCCCGGGCCAGCGCGAGCCGCTGTCGCTGGCCGCCGGAGAGCTGCCCGCCCTGCTCGCCGACCACGGTGCCCCAGCCCTCCGGCTGGTCCCGGACCCAGTCCGCCAACCCGGCCGCGTCCGCCGCCCCGGTGAGCGCCGCCTCGTCGGCGCCGGCACGGCCGAGCAGCAGGTTGTCCCGGACCGAGGCGTGGAAGACGTACGCCTCGGCGAGCAGCCCGCCGACCAGCCGCGGCAACACGTCGGGCGGGAAACTCGACACGTCCCGTCCGTCCAGGGTCACCCGGCCACTGTCGGGATGTACCGCGCCGGTCAGGACGGCGGCCAGGCTGCTCTTGCCCGCGCCGCTGGGCCCGACGACCGCCACCCGGTGGCCGGGCGGCAGGTCGAGGTCGAAGTCGTCCAGCGCGGCGGGGGCACCGGCCCGGTACCGGACGGTGACCCGCTCGAACCGCACGTCCGGCGCGCCGGCAACCACGTCGCCCGCCGCCACGTCGCCCGCAACCACTGCCCGACCCGCCTGCGGCCCGGCCTGCGGGGCGGTCTCCGGCCCGGTCTGCGGGCCGGGAGCCACGAGCCGGGCGATCCTGACCAGGCCGGTGCGCAGCCCGGTCCACTGCCGAGCGGCACCGACCAGCGCGAGGGCGATCTCCACCGCGGCCAGCGTGCCGACCGCCAGGACGCCGACCAGCACCCCGTCCAATCCGGCGCGAAGCGCGACGAGCACCACCGCACCGGCGGTCACCCCGGCCACCAGGACCCCGGCGGCATCGACGGCGAAACCGAGCGCGGCGAGCCGGCGCTCCAGCCGAGCCAGCCGGCGGGCCCGCCGACCGGCGGCGCCGAGCGCATCGCCGGTGGCGCCGAAGGCGGCCAGATCGGCGGCGCCGTGGGTCAGGTCGACGGCGTCGGCGGCGAGTGCGCCACGCAGCGGGGCCACCTCCGCACCGGCCCGCCGGGTGAGGAGGGTGGCCAGTACCGGCAGTGCCACCCCGGCCAGTAGCAACCCACCGGTGAGAACGAGCGCGGCCGGCGGGGAGACGAGCGCGGTCAGGCCGACCGCCAGTACGCTCACCAGCCCGGCCGCCGCGCCCGGGACGAGTACGCGCAGCAGCAGGTCCTGCACCGCCTCCACGTCGGAGACCAGCCGACTCAGCGCGTCACCGGTGCGTGGCGGCGCGCCGCGTCGTTCGGCCAGCGTGGCGAAGACCCGGGTGCGTACGTCGGTGACGAGGCGGAGCACCGCGTCGTGACCGGCGAGCCGTTCGGTGTAGCGCAGCACGCCCCGGCCGACGGCGAGCGCCCGCACCGCGACGATCGCCACGGTGAGGCGGTCCAGCGGCGGTTGACCGGCGGCGGTCATCAGCAGCCAGGTCGCGGTGGCCATCAGGGCCAGCCCGGCGAACTCGGTGGCGGCGGCGAGCAGTCCGGCGCCGACCAGCCGTTTCAGGTACGGCCGGGCCAAACGCAGCACCGTCAGCTCGGGTGAGGGACCGCTCATCGGACCTCCCCGGCCGGCGCGAGTTCGGTGACCCGACCGTCGGCGACCCGCAGGACGCGGTCGACGCCCTTGAGCAGCGCGGGCCGGTGCGCGACCAGCAGCGCGGTGCGGCCGGTGACCAGTCGGTGGGTGGCCGACAGCACCGCCTCCTCGGCGGCGGCGTCGAGGCGCGCGGTCGGTTCGTCGAGCAGGACCACCGGCGCGTCCCGTAGGAACGCCCGGGCCAGGGCCACCCGCTGCCGTTGCCCGCTGGACAGGCCATGCCCGCGCTCGCCCAGCCTGGTGTCCAGCCCCTCGGGCAGCGCGGCGACCACGTCGTCGAGGGCGGCGTCCCGGACCGCGGCGGCGATCTGGGCCGGTTCGGCGTCGGGGGTGCCGAGCCGGATGTTGTCGGCCAGCGACGTGGCGAACAGGTGCGCCCGCTGCGGCACCCAGGCCACCTGCCGGCGCCAGCCCTCCAGTTCGGCGTCGGCGAGATCGACCCCGCCGACGGTGACCCGGCCGCTGGTCGGTGCCACGAAGCCGAGCAGCAGGTTCAGCAGCGTGCTCTTGCCGGCACCGCTCGGGCCGATGACCGCGATCCGCTCGCCCGGCCGGATCGTGAGCGTGACGTCCCGCAGTGCGGTGGTGCGCTCGTACGCGACGGTCACCGACTCGAACCGGATCTCGCCGCGCCCGTCGGGCAGCGCCCCGGTGCGGCCGGTCGGTGCCGGCGCGGAGCCGGAGAGGGTGAGCGCCTCGTCCAGTGCGGTGAGCCCCTCCATGCTGGCGTGGAACCGACTGCCGGCCGCCCGCAGCGGCAGGTACGCCTCCGGGGTGAGCAGCAGCACCAGCAGCGCGGTCTGCAGGGTCAGCCCGCCGCCGAGCAGCCGGACGCCCACCGGCACCGCGACCAGCGCCACCGACAGGGTGGCGACGAGTTCCAGCACCAGCGCGGAGAGGAACGCGATGCGCAGCGTCTTCATGGTGGATACCCGGTGACCGTCGGCCATCCGGCGTACCGCCTCGGTCTGGGACCGGGCGCGGCCGAAGGCCCGCAACGTGGGCAGCCCGGCCACCATGTCCAGGAAGTGCCCACCCAGCAGGGACAGCCGCCGCCACTGGCGTTCGGTGGCGGCCTGGGCCTGCCAGCCGAGCAGCGCCCCGAAGACCGGGATGAGCGGCAGGGTCAGCGCGATGATCACCGCCGAGCTCCAGTCGGCGAGGAAGATCCGGCCCAGCACGGCGAGCGGCACGGTGACGCTCAGCACGAGCTGCGGCAGGTATCCGGTGAAGTACGCGTCCAGGGCGTCCAACCCGCGACCGGCGAGGGTGGCCAGTTGCCCGGCCCGCTGCCCGGCGACCCAGCCCGGCCCGTGCCGGGCCACCGCGCCGAGCAGGTCGGCCCGGAGCGCGGCCTTGACCGTGGCGGCCAGCCGTGCCGACACCGCGCCCTGCGCCCAGACCAGCACCGACCGGGCCGCCACGGCGGCCACGAAGCCGGCCAGCGCGGCCCGGTCGAGCCGCCCGGCGAACGCCGTGGCCAGCAGCGTCGCCAGAGCGGTGGCCTGCGCGACGATCAGCCCGGCGGCGAGCAGACCGAGCAGCGCGAGCAGGACGAGGTCACGTCGGGCCGCGGGGACCCGGCGTAGCAGCCGCGGGTCGAAGGGGCGGCGGTTCACCAGTACACCGGCGCTCTACTGTCTGTCCGTCCCCGGAAAATCCACCAGCACATCGCCTGGAAGCCTAGTAGGGCCGGCAGCAGCGGCAGCGCCAGCCAACCCAGCAGGCGTAGTGTCGGGGCGCTCGCCGCCGCGTCGGCCACCGTCAGGGACGCTGCCGGGTCGACGGTCGACACCAGCACGTACGGCCACAGGGTCGCGCCGACCAGCACGACCGGCAGCGCGAGGGCGGCGGCGGTGGCGGCGAAGGCCACCCCGTGCCGCCGCCGGCCGAGCGCCGCCCGTGCCAGCAGCAGGGCCGCGACCAGCGACACCCCCAGCAGTACGCCGACCGCGGGGCGTTGCGCGGCGCCGCGTACCCGATCGGAGAGCAGGCCGACGGCGGCGGCCGCGGCGACCGCGATGATCGCGACAACGATCAGCCGGCGGGCCAGCGGCCGGAGCCGGTCGCCCTCGGTGGCCGGCAGTCGCAGGGCGAGGAAGGCCGCACCGTGCGCGGCGACCAGGGCGACCACGGCCAGCGCGGTGGCGGCGGCGAACGGAGTGAACAGGTGCGCCACCCCGGCCACGTGGCCGTCGGCGTGCAGCGGTACGCCCTGGAGAAGCCCGGCGAGCACGGTGCCCCAGCCGAGCGCGGCGAGCAGGCTGCCCACCGTGATCGCCCGGTCCCAACCGGCCCGGGCCCACCGGCTGGCCGGCCGGCTGCGCAGCTGCACCCCGGCGGTCACCAGGATCACCCCGGCCAGCGCACCCAGCACGGCCGGATAGCTGCCGGCGAGCAGTTCCCCCTCCAACAGAGGGAATGCGCCGAACAGGATGCCCACGGCGGCCACCAGCCACACCTCGTTGCCGAGGAAGAACGGCCCGACCGCGTTGAGGGCCGCCCGCCGCCGGGCGGGATCGGCGCCGCGCGCGAGCAGCAGCCCGACGCCGTAGTCGTAGCCGCCGAGCACCAGGTATCCGGCGAAGAAGAGGCCGAGCAGGGCGTACCAGGCGAGTTCCATGGCGGTCTCCTCAGGCGAAGGCGGGTTCGGGGCGGCTGTCGTCGGCGGCGGGCTGCGCCGGTGGGCGGCCGAGGGCAGGGTCGGCGGTGCCCCGGGCGGCGTGCCGGGCCAGCAACACCCAGTTGGTGACGGCGAGGGTGCCGAGCAGCAGGGTGAAGCCGATCAGTGAGACGGCCATCAGCCATCCGCTGATCGGGGAGACGGCCTGGTCCACCGGCAGCAGCCCGTACGCCACCCAGGGCTGGCGGCCGACCTCGCGGGAGATCCAGCCCAGGATCAGCGCCACGAAGGGCAGCGGTACGGCCAGCATGAGCAGCCACAGCGGAAACCGGAGCCGGATGATCCAGTCCCGCCAGAGCAGCGGCAGCAGCAGCCAGAGCAGGCCGAGGCCGAGGCCGATGAGGATCATGAATCCGAGCCCGACGTTGGCCAGTGTGGGCGGCAGGTAGTCGCCGGGCCCGAACCGGGCGCTCCACTCGGCGATCAGCGCCTCGGCCTCCGGGCTCGTGCCACCGAACTTGGTCGGCTGCACCGAAAGGACCGGCCCGAACTGCGCGAAGCCGAAGCCCTGCACCAGGCTGATCGCCAGCGTGGCGGTGACCACGCCGATCCGCAGCGAGGTCCGGAACAGGTCGTGATCGGGGGTGCGTCGGAGCAGGTGCCAGGCGCTGATCCCGGCCATCAGCAGCCCGCCGGTGAGCAGGGCCGCCGACACCACGTGCCCGAGCGCCATGCCCAGGGCCGGGTTGGTCAGCAGCGCGGAGAAGTCGGTCAGGTGGGCGACGCCGTCGCGTACCTCGTAGCCGACCGGGTTTTGCAACCAGGAGTTGGCCACCATGATCCAGAACGCCGAGGCGTACGCGGTGAGCGCCACGCCGTACAGCAGCGCGAGGTGTACGCCTCGGCGCAGCCGGTGCCAGCCGAAGATCCACATGCCGAGGAAGGTCGACTCCAGGAAGAACGCGACCAGGGTCTCGATCGCCAGCGGGGCGCCGAAGACGTTGCCCACGTAGCGCGACAGACCGCTCCAGTTCAGCCCGAACTGGAATTCCATCACGATGCCGGTGGCGATGCCGAGCACATAGTTGATCACGTAGAGCTGGCCCCAGAACCGGGTCAGCCGCTCCCAGCGGGGATTGCCGGTGACCACCCAGGCGGTCTGCAGTCCGACGAGGAGGGTGACCAGGCCGAGGGTGACGGCCACGAAGAGGAAATGAACCGAGGCGGTCGCGGCGAATTGCAGGCGGGCGAGGAGCAGGGTGTCCATGGCCAGCTCTCCTGGGGTGGGGGCCTGATTTAGTAGGGAGGCTACCGGTAGGCAACCTACCTATAGGGTGTCGCGCGGCCCGATCCCGGGAAGATCAGGGTCAGTTCAGGGTGGCTCAGCTCAGGAACAGGGAGATCGGCAGGGCGGCAGCGGTGGTGGTCACCGCGAGCGCGACGGCACCGAGCAGGCGCGGCGGGCGTTCGTTGACCATCAGCCGCTGCATTCGTACGGCCAGGTCCCGGTCGCCCATGCCGAGCGCGCCCGCCGGAGTGATCCGGTTGCCGGCGGTGGCGAAGCGCTGCAGCGCCCCGGCCAACGGTGCATCGGCGTGCAGTTCCCGGGCCTTGTCGTCGGCGCGCATCTCGACCAGCAGCGAGACCCGATCGTGCGCCTTCCTGACCCAGCCCAGCCAGGGCAGTGCCCGGCACAGCGCGGTGAACGGCAGCAGCACCAGGTCGTGCCGCTCCTGCGCGTGTGCCCGCTCGTGGGTGAGCACCGCCTCCAGTTCGGCTCGGCTGAGCAGGTCGAGCGCGCCCGCGCTGACCACCACCCGGGGCCGCACCCCGGGCAGGCAGTACGCGGCCGCACCCGGATGGTCGAGCACCAGCGCGCCGGGCACGGTGGGATCCCGTCGAGCCACCAGGGTGAGCAGGTCGCGGTGCCGGCGCTGGGCGCGTACCGCACCGTGGATGCTGCGTACCGTGGTGGTGAGCAGCACCGCCCCGATGCCGAAACCGACGCCCACCAGCCCCAGGTGCACGGCGCCCAGACCGGCCGGCAGGGTGCTGTGCCACAGGTCGTCGGCGAGCGCGAGCAGGGCGCTGCCGGTGCCCCGTTGGTACGGGGCCAGCCCGAGCGACATCGGCAGGCCCACCGCGGAGAGGCCGGCACCCAGGCCGACCGCCTGCCAGCAGAGGATCGCCACCCGGGGGCTGCGCCACGTCCAGGTGGAACGGGCCAGCACCTGCGCTATCAACCAGCACGCCAGCATCGACGCGGCGAAGTGCAGAGTGTGGGCCATGGCGTCGCCCCTACCGCTCCGCCGCCTCGTCGGCCAGGGCGGCCCGGAGCACGTCCGCCTCTGTGCCGGTGACCGAGCGGGCGAACCGGATCAGTGCCGCGTCCCGGCTGCCGCCGAGATCCAGCGCGGCGAGCATGAGCTGGGCGATGTGCGCCTCACGGCTCGCGGCGGGCCGGTAGCGCCAGGCGCGGCCCTCTCGCTCACGCTGCACCATGCCCTTGCCGGCGAGCCGGTCCAGCACCGTCATCACGGTGGTGTACGCCAGTTCCCGCCCGGCGAGGGCGTCGGCCACCTCGCGCACAGTGGCGCCGTTCGACGTGGCGGGGACGGAGTCCCACAGCACGTCCATCACCGCGCGTTCGAGATCACCAAGCCGAGTCACCCCCTGATCCTACCTCCCGTAGTAGACGCCTCCCAAGGCTCCCCGGACCACCGCCGCGACCTGCTCGGCCTCGATCAGGAAGCCGTCGTGACCGAAGTCGGACCGAATGGTGATCAGGGGCCGGGCGGTCGGTGCGGCGGCGAGCAACGCACCCTGCTCCGGCGGGAACAGTCGGTCGGAGTCGACCACGGCCACGGTGAGTTCGGCCCGGATCCTCGCCAGGGCCGCGTCCACCCCACCCCGCCCACGCCCGATGTCGTGGGCGTTCATCGATTCGGTGAGCACCAGGTAGGAGTTCGGGTCGAACCGCCGGCCAAGCTTGTCACCGTGGTGGTCCAGGTACGACTGCACCGCGAACCGGCCTCCCTCGGCCGGCTGCTCCCCGGGCTGCGGGGCGCGACCGAACCGCTCGTTCAGCTCGCGCGCCGAGCGGTACGTGACGTGGGCGATCTGCCGGGCGACCGCCATTCCGGCCAGGGGCGGCGGCCCGTCGTAGTAGTCGCCACCTCGAAAGTTCGGATCTGTTCGGATGGCGGCGAGCTGCGGCACGCTCCAGGCGATCTGATCGCCGGAGAAGTACGGCGTGGTGGCGATGGCGACACACCGGCGGACCCGCTCCGGGTACATGATCGCCCATTCCAGTGCCCGCATGCCGCCCATCGAGCCGCCGATGACCGCGGCGAACGACTTGATCCCGATCAGATCGGCCAGCGCGGCCTCGGCCCGTACCTGGTCCCGAGGGGTCAGGCGCGGGAAGCGCGACCCCCACGGCTTGCCGTCCGGCGCGGGCGTGGCCGGCCCGGTGCTGCCACGGCAGCCGCCGAGGACGTTCGCCGCGACGACGAAGTACCGGCGGTCGTCCAACGGCGCGCCGGGGCCGATCAGCCCGTCCCACCAGCCGGGCGTCGGCTGGTCCGGACCGGCCGGGCCGACCACGTGCGAGTCCCCGGTGAGGGCGTGCAGCACCAGCACCGCATTGTCGCCGGCGGAGTTCAGCGTGCCCCAGGTCTGATAAGCCATCCGTACGTCGGGCAGCACCCGCCCGGACTCCAGAGTCAGCTCGCCGATCTGGGCGGATCGCCGACCGGACACACCCGTGTCGAGGCCGGGCGGCTGCCCGGCCTCGGCACGCAGTGGGATGAGGGTCATCGCCGGATCAGGCATCCTTGGCGGCGATGAACCCGGCCTCCAGGTCGGCCAGGATGTCGTCGATGTGCTCGATTCCGACAGCGAGCCGGATCATCCCGGGGCCCACCCCGGCGGCCCGCCGCGCGTCGTCGGTGAGCTGCGCGTGGGTGGTCGACGCCGGGTGGATCACCAGCGATCGCACGTCGCCGATGTTGGCGACGTGGGAGTGCAGCTTCAGCGCGTCCACGAAGGCGATGCCGGCCTCGACCCCACCGCTCAGCTCGAAGGTGAGCAGGGCGCTGGCCCCGCGGGGGAGGTACTGGCGGGCACGGTCGTACCACGGGCTGGAGGGCAGGCCGGCGTAGTTGACGCTCACGACGTCGTCGCGCTGCTCCAGCCACTCGGCGACGGCCTGGGCGTTGGCGGCGTGCCGTTCCATCCGCAGCGACAGGGTCTCGATGCCCTGCAACAGCAGGAAGGCCGAGAACGGGGAGATCGCCGGACCGAGATCCCGCAGCAGTTGGACCCGCATCTTGATCGCGTACGCGCCGGGCCCCAGCGCCGGCCAGTACCGCAGTCCGTTGTACGTGGGGTCGGGCTCGACGAACTCAGGGAACCGCTCGGGGTGCGCGGAGAAGTCGAAGCTGCCACCGTCGACGACCACACCACCGATGGCGGTGCCGTGACCGCCGAGGTACTTGGTCGCGGAGTGGATCACCACGTCCGCGCCGTGTTCCAGCGGGCGCAGCAGGTAGGGCGTGGCGACGGTGTTGTCCACGAGCAGCGGGACGCCGACCTCGTGGGCAAGATCGGCGACCGCCCGGATGTCGAGGATGTTGCTGCGGGGGTTGCCGATGGACTCGCCGAAGAAGGCCTTGGTGTTCGGCCGGACCGCCGCCCGCCAGGCGTCGAGGTCGTCGGGGTCCTCGACGAAACTCACCTCGATGCCGAACTTCGGCAGGGTGTGGCGGAACAGGTTGTAGGTGCCGCCGTACAGGCTCGCGCTGGACACGATGTGGTCACCGCTGCGGGCCAGGTTGAGGATCGCCAGGGTCTCCGCGGACTGGCCGGAGGCCACGGCCAGGGCCGCGACACCGCCTTCGAGGGCGGCGACCCGCTGCTCCAGGACATCCTGGGTCGGGTTGTTGATCCGGGTGTAGATGTAGCCCGTCTCGGCCAGTGCGAACAGGCCCGCAGCGTGGTCGGCGTCGCGGAAGGCGAACGAGGTGGTCTGGTAGATCGGGGTTGCCCGGGCGCCGGTGGCCGGGTCCGGAGCGGCGCCCGCGTGCACCTGCAGCGTCTCGAAGGACCAGGTCGCTGGTGTGGGCTCGGCTGCAGTGGTGTCCGAGTCGGAGGTGGTCATGACGTATCTCCTTCAGGCCGGGTGGGCGGCCGTGTCGCTGCGGGCTACAGGGGCGAGGTCACCGGTCCGGATCTGACCGGACGGAGTCGGAGCGCAGAAAACAGGACCCGCCAGCGTCGATCACGAGATCGATGATCTGCAGCTGGCGGGCGGCGAGCCGCTCGGCTTGTCCCAAGGTGCCGATCTGGGGCGTCGCGCAAATCAGGCGCGACAGAGCGCGGTGGTGACACGCATCAGGTCGACGTGACGCCGTGAGCAAAGGCGCATCCGCAGCTGCGGGACCTGTGCGTGCGACATGTCGGGCTCCACTGACATCATGATCATTTAAGCTCGGTCTGTTAAATGTCAAACGCTAGCCTACCCGGCCGGGTTCGAGACGAATCGTCTCGAAGTGTGGATCCACGGTGACGGGCATAACTCAGACGCCCTTCGGGTGCCACACGGTCTTCGTCTCCAGCAGCCACGTCATCCGGCCCAACCCCGGGTCCCCCGACCAGTCGTGATCCGCCGGCCGGAGCACCCGCTTGAGGTTCTCTGCCGCCTTGACCTCCAGGTCGGCAGCCAGCTCGGGATCGGTCACCCCGGTCAGGTCGATCGCGTTGACGTCCATGTGCGCGGCCAACGTCGGCACGGTCTCGGCGTGGCGGCCGGTCAGGATGTTCACCACCCCGCCGGGCAGGTCCGAGGTGGCCAGCACCTCGGCCAGGGTCACCGCGGCGAGGGGAGCCGCCGGCGAGGCGGACACCACCACCGTGTTGCCGCTGACGATCGCCGGGGCGATCACGCTGACCAGGCCGAGCAGCGCCGGCGCCTCGGGGGCCACCACCGCCACCACGCCGGTCGGCTCGGGCGCGGAAAGATTGAAGTACGGCCCGGCCACCGGGTTCGCGCCGCCGTACACCTGCGGCAGCTTGTCGGACCAGCCCGCGTACCAGACCCAGCGGTCGGTCGCCGCGTCCACCTCGTCGCCGGGCACACCGAGGGCGACGAACTGCTCGCGCCGGCCCTCCAGCATCTCCGCCACCCGGTAGAGGATCTGACCCCGGTTGTACGCGGTCGCCCCGGCCCACCCCCGCACGGCGGCGCGGGCGGCGATTACCGCGTCCCGCGCGTCCTTGCGGGAGGCCAGCGACACGTTGGAGTCCTGCACGAGATACGACCGTCCCGACTCGCTGCGCGGGAACTTCCCGCCGATGAAGAGCTTGTACGTCTTGCGTACCGCGACCCGCTCAGACATTGAGGTACGCCTCCAGCCCGTGCCGGCCGCCCTCGCGACCGTAGCCCGACTCCTTGTAGCCCCCGAAGGGCGAGGTCGGGTCGAACTTGTTGAACGTGTTGGCCCAGACCACTCCGGCGCGCAGCCGGTCGGCCATCCACAGGATCCGGGAGCCCTTCTCGGTCCAGATCCCGGCCGACAACCCGTACGGCGTGTTGTTCGCCTTCTCCACGGCCTCGGCCGGGGTGCGGAAGGTCAGCACGGAGAGCACCGGGCCGAAGATCTCCTCCCGGGCGATCCGGTGCGCCTGGGTGACCCCGGTGAAGATGGTCGGCGCGAACCAGAAGCCCCGCTCGGGCAGTTCGCACGGCGGCGACCACTGCTGCGCACCCTCGGCGGCGCCAGCGTCGGTCAGCTCCCGGATCCGGGCCAGCTGGGCGGCGGAGTTGATCGCACCGATGTCGGTGTTCTTGTCCAGCGGGTCACCGACCCGCAGCCGGGCCATCCGCCGCTTGAGCGACTCCAGCACCGTCTCGGCGACGGACTCCTGGACCAGCAGCCGGGAGCCGGCGCAGCAGACGTGCCCCTGGTTGAAGAAGATCCCGTTGACGATGCCCTCGACCGCCTGGTCGACCGGGGCGTCGTCGAAGACGATGTTGGCGGCCTTGCCGCCCAACTCCAGGGTGAGCTTCTTGCGGCTGCCGGCGACCGCGCGGGCGATGGCCCGGCCGACCTCGGTGGAGCCGGTGAAGGCAATCTTGTCCACACCCGGGTGCTCGACCAGCGCCCGGCCGGTCTCGCCCGCCCCGGTGACGATGTTGACCACGCCGGCCGGCAGGTCGGCCTGCTGGCAGATCTCGGCGAAGAGCAGCGCGGTCAGCGGGGTGGTCTCGGCCGGTTTCAGCACCACCGTGTTGCCGGTCGCCAACGCCGGAGCGATCTTCCAGGCCAGCATGAGCAGCGGGAAGTTCCACGGGATGACCTGCGCCGCCACGCCCAGCGGCTTCGGGTCGGGACCGAAGCCGGCGTAACCGAGCTTGTCCGCCCAGCCCGCGTAGTAGAAGAAGTGCGCGGCGACCAACGGCAGGTCGACGTCCCGTGACTCCTTGATCGGCTTGCCGTTGTCCAGCGACTCCAGCACGGCCAACTCGCGGGAGCGCTCCTGGATGATCCGGGCGATCCGGTACAGGTACTTTGCCCGGTCCCGGCCCGGCATCGGGCCCCAGACCTGCTCGTACGCCTTCCGGGCGGCCCGGACCGCGCGGTCCACGTCCTGGCTGCCGCCCTCGGCGATCTCGGCGAGCACTTCCTCGGAGGCCGGATTGATCGACTTGAAGCTGCCGCCGTCGGTCGGGTCGACGAACGTCCCGTCGACGAACAGGCCATAGGACGGCTTGATGTCCACCACCGAGCGCGACTCGGGGGCGGGGGCGTATTCGAACATCGCGGTCAGTCCAGGGTGAAGTAGTCGGGGCCGGCGTAGACGCCGGTCTTCAGCTTGGTGCGCTGCATCAGCAGGTCGTTCAGCAGACTGGAGGCGCCGAAGCGGAACCAGTCCGGGTCCAGCCAGTCCGGCCCGACGGTCTCGTTGACCATGACCAGGTACTTGATGGCGTCCTTGGTGGTCCTGATGCCGCCGGCCGGCTTCACGCCGACCTGCCGTCCGGTGGCGGCCCGGAAGTCGCGGACCGCCTCCAGCATCACCAGCGTCACCGGCAGGGTGGCCGCGACCGGGACCTTGCCGGTGGAGGTCTTGATGAAATCGCCGCCGGCCAGCATCGCCAGCCAGGAGGCGCGGCGCACGTTGTCGTAGGTGGCCAACTCGCCGGTCTCCAGGATCACCTTAAGGTGGGCTCGCGGTCGCCCTTGGCGACCGGCATCAGCACCGCCGCAGGCATCCTTGATCGCCACGATCTCGTCGTACACCTCGCCGTAGCGACCGGCCAGGAAGGCACCTCGGTTGATCACCATGTCGATCTCGTCGGCCCCGGCCTCGACCGCCGCGCGGGTGTCGGCGAGCTTGACCTCCAGCGGCGCCTGACCCGACGGGAACGCCGTCGCCACGCTGGCCAGGTGCACTCCGCCGAGTCCGGTCGGCGCGGCGCCGCCCGCCGGTTCCGATCCGTCGGATGGCCGTCCGGTGGCGCTGCCGGGTCCCGGTCCGTCGGATGGCCGTCCGGGCCCGGTGGCGCGCAGCACCTCGGCCGCGTACGGGACCATCGAGGGATAGACGCAGACCGCGCCGACGTGCGGGCAGGACGGGTCGGCCGGATCCGGTCGCAGTGCCTTGGCGGCGAGCGCCCGCACCTTGCCCGGGGTGTCCGCCCCCTCCAGCGTGGTCAGGTCCACCATCCGAATGGCGAGGTCGATCGCCTGGGCCTTGGCGGTGGTCTTGATGGATCGGGTGCCGAGTTGGGCTGCCCGCTGCTCCGCGCCGACCTGGTCCACGCCCGGTAGGCCGTGCAGGAAGGCTCGCAGAGCAGTCTCGGATCGTCCCAGTTCGGAGAGGTCCGACCGGGCCGACGTCGCTGTCGCCGTCATGGCTGGAAGTCTACGCGGGCCGACCCGCAGTGATCTTGGTCGCTGCCGCTGCCGCTGCCGTTGTCGCTGTCGTTGTCGTTGTCGTTGTCGCTGCCGTTGCCCGAGCGAGTGCTGATCGGGTTCGGACTGTGGCGGTTCGCGGGTGAGCGACGCCGCTGGTCCGGGCGGGCCCCGCGCGCCGGCGGCCGGGCGGGGTAGGTTGACCGATCGTGGACGTACTCGTCATTGACCATCCGCTCGCCCAGTCTCGGCTGACCGCCATGCGGGACGAACGGACCGACGCCGCCTCGTTCCGGGCGGCGCTGCACGAACTCACCACCATGCTGGTGTACGAGGCGGCGCGCGCCTTCCCGGTCGAGAAGTACCCGGTGCAGACCCCGGTCACCGCCACCGAGGGCACCCGGCTGGCCAACCCGCCGCTGCTGGTGCCGGTGCTGCGGGCCGGGCTCGGCATGGCCGACGCCGCGCTGGGGCTGCTGCCCGAGTCGTCGATGGGTTTCGTCGGGCTGGCCCGCGACGAGGAGACGTTCGAACCGCGCGCCTACATGGAGTCGCTGCCCCGGGACCTGAGCGGCCTGCCGGTGCTGGTCCTCGACCCGATGCTGGCCACCGGCGGGTCGCTGGAGCACTGCTGCCGGCTGCTGGCCGAGCGTGGCTGCACCGACATCACCGTGCTCTGCGTACTGGCCGCGCCGGCGGGCATCGAGCGGCTGGAGCGTTCCGGCCTGCCTCTGCGTCTGGTCACCGCCTCGATCGACGAGGGCCTCAACGACAGCAAGTTCATCGTGCCCGGCCTCGGCGACGCCGGCGACCGCCAGTTCGGCGGCATGCCCCGCTTCTAACGGAGCCGGCGCCCGGCACCTCACCGTTGATCATGAGGTTAGCGGCAGTGGTTGATCTCCGTACTGCCGCTAACCTCATGATCAACGGGACGCTGGCGGCGACGCCTACCGGTGAGCCGGTCAGCAGGGTCAGCGGGGCAGTTGATCGGACCGGACGGCGGTGACGAAGGCGGACCAGGCGGCGGGTGCGATGGTGAGCGCCGGTCCGGCCGGGTCCTTGCTGTCCCGGATGCCGACGACACCGGGCAGGTTGTCGGCAACCTCGACACAGTCGCCGCCGTTGGTGCCGCTGCGGGTGCTGGTGCGCCAGCGGGCGCCGGTCAGGTCACTCATAGCACTCTCCCCGGATGGCATCGATCAGTTCCACTGATTGTCGCTCATCCAACGCGAGCGACTCCAGCCCTCGCCAGACCCGTTCATAGGCGGCGATTTCCGCCGGCTGGTCGAGGTAGAGCGCGCCGGTGAGCCCTTCGACGTAGACCGTCGGCGGCTCGCTGGGGGTGCCCAGTGTCGAGTCGGGAAAGTCGAGCAGGACGAAGGTGCCCGCCTCGGCGGCCAGCGGTGGACCGGCCGCCAGCGGCAGCACCCGGATCGTGATGTTGTGTCGTTGGCCGACGGTGAGCAGGTGCCGGAGTTGGTCGGCCATCACCGGCCGGTCCGGCACCGGGCGACGCAGCACCGCCTCGCTGAGCATCACGGTCAGGTGCGGGGCCGGCGGTAGCCGTCGGGCCAGCAGGCCCTGGCGCTGGATCCGTAGGTTCACCGCCTTCTGCCGCTCCTCCTCCGCCAGCTCCGGCCGGTTCTTCAAAAAGAGCGCGGTGGCGTACCCGGGGGTCTGCAACAGTCCGGGCACCAGTTCGGCGTTGTAGTGCCGGACGCTGCTGGCCACGCTCTCCAACCCCATGTAGAGCGAGAACCAGGCCGGGATGGAGCGGCCGTACGCGTGCCACCAACCCTCCGCCCGGCCGACCTCGGCGAGCCCGAGCAGCACGCTCGCCTGCTCCGGGGTGGCTCGGTACAGCTCGCAGAGCACTCGGACGTCCGGGGTCCGCGCGGCGGTGTCGCCCCGTTCGATGCGCCAGATCTTCTGCCGCGAGCAGCCCAGCTCCTCAGCGGCCGCGTCCATGCTGACCTGGGCGTCCATCCGAAGTTGAGTGAGCAGCCTGCCGAGTTGCCGTCGCGGCACCGTCGAACTGTTTGTTGCATGCACCGTGCAACACCCTCCGTCCCAGAATGCAACGCATACGGTTGAGCGGTGAAACGCCAAAAACCGTATTGCCCGCTAAAAGCGGAATATGACGATGGCTGATGTGGTGATGCTATTTGGTAGAGCCCTGAGTGAGCAAGCCGCAACGGAGTGTTGTTCTGGCGGGCGTCATCTTCCGGTCGTACCGTCCGAGCTATGCCTCGTCATCGGCGACCGCCACAACGAGGTCGGCGTCGCCTCTCCTATCAACTCGCCCGACTCCAGGCGCTCGATCATCGCCGATCGCCGATCGCCGATCGCCGTTTCGCCGTGATGGCGCCATCCCGACCGATCAGACACCGCCATACCGACGAAACGGAGTCGATGAACTGGCAGCGAAAGTCAGCGGCCGATCACTGAGAGGACGCACAGTGGAGGGGGTGAGGGCGGGCTGACTCATCCACTCCGTCAGCGCCGCGGAGCCAACGCCTCCCGCGATTAGCCGATATTCGCCTGTTAGCGGCAGAACCTTTGGTCGGGTGTCAAGTGAGTCCGGCAGTAGAGCGATGGTGACGTCCCGGCCCGTGCAGCGACCGGCCGATCTGCCTGAGGCGCTCTCTTCCGGCACCGTCGCCCAAGACGCCGCAAGTCGCGGGTCTGGGCACGAGATGCCGCGACTTGCGGCCTCAGCGAACCCGGACACCCCGACATGCCGCAAGCCGCGCCGCTCACCGGGCGGGATAGCGCGGCATGCCGCAACTCGTGCCCACCCGGTCGGCCGGAACGCCCCGACATGCCGCATCCCGCGCCATCCACCACCCCAGGCACAGAGCATTACCGGGCATGGACCCCGACCTCGCCTATTGCCGGTTTGTTAAAAGGGGGCCCTTCCTATACACGAGGCGTTAAAAAGGGGCCCTTCCTTACACGCCCAGGGCGTGGGCGATTTCGGTGCGTAGGGTTGCGACGGCGCTTGTGGCGTGCGAACGCGCCGCGGCCACGTCGCCGTCGGCGACCGGTTCCACCACTTCGAGGTACGCCTTGAGCTTCGGTTCGGTGCCGGAGGGGCGGATCACCACCCGGGCGGTGCCGGTACGCAGGATCAGCACATCCGCCTCGGGGAGCAGGTCCCGGGTCTCGGTGACCGGCTGGCCGAGCAGCGTGGTCGGGGTGGCGGCGCGGACGCGGGCCATCGCGTCGGCGATCAGCCGCAGGTCGTCGACGCGCACCGAGAGCTGATCGGTGTGGTGCACGCCGAACTCGGCGGCCAGCTCGTCCAGCCGGTCGGTGAGCGTGCGGCCCTGTGCCTTGAGGCCGGCGGCCAACTCGGCGACGGTCAGCGCGGCGGTGATGCCGTCCTTGTCCCGAACGTGCTCGGGGGCGACGCAGTAGCCGAGCGCCTCCTCGTAACCGAACACCAGCGGCTCGGCGCCACCGCCGGCTCGCACGATCCACTTGAAACCGGTCAGCGTCTCGTCGTACGGCAGACCCCGCGCGGCGCACATCGCCTGCAGCAGCGACGAGGAGACGATGGTGGTGGCGTACAGGCCGGTCACCCCACGCCGCATCAGATGGTCGGCGAGCAGTACGCCCAGCTCGTCCCCGCGCAGCATCCGCCAGCCGGGTCGCCCCGGCGCGGCCTGCGGACCGCCGGCACCGGCGCTGCCGTCCGATGTGACCGGACCGTTGCCGGGGTCGGGGACCGCGACGGCGCAGCGATCGGCGTCGGGATCGTTGGCGATGGCCAGGTCAGCGCCGGTCGATTCGGCAAGTGCGACCAGGCGGTCCACCGCTCCCGGCTCCTCGGGGTTGGGGAAGCTCACGGTGGGGAAGTCCGGGTCGGGCTCGGCCTGGTCCGGCACCACCCCGGGCACGGCGAACCCGGCGGCGGCGAAGGCGGCGGTGAGGACGGTCGCCCCGACGCCGTGCAGCGGGGTGTACGCCACGTTCAGGTCCCGAGCACCACCGGCGGGCACCACCTGCACCGCCCGGGCCACGTACCCGGCGACGAGGTCGTCGCCGAGCACCTGCCCGGTCGGGCCGAGCGGCACTTCGGCGAGCGGGCCGACGGCGCGGATGGCGGCCTCGATGCCGGCGTCGGCGGGCGGCACGATCTGCGCCCCGGCGCCCAGCGCCCCGCCGAGTTCGGCACCGAGGTAGACCTTGTAGCCGTTGTCCTGCGGCGGGTTGTGGCTCGCGGTCACCATCACTCCGGCGACCGCGCCCAGGTGCCGCACGGCGTAGGCGAGCACCGGGGTGGGCAGTGGGCGGGGGAGCAGCAGCGCCGGGCGTCCCGCCCCGGTGGCGACCTGGGCGGTCCGCTCGGCGAACTCGCGAGAGCCGCGCCGGGCGTCGTACCCGATCACCAGCGGGCCGGTGCCGCCCTGGGCCGCGAGCCAGGCGACCAGCCCGGCGGCGGCCTGGGTGACCACCGCCAGGTTCATCCCGTTGGGGCCGGCACGCAGCGGCCCGCGCAGCCCGGCGGTGCCGAAGGTCAGCGGCCCGGCGAACCGGTCGGCCAACTCGGCTGCGCTGGCCGGGAGGCGATCGAGCACCGCCCGCAACTCCGCCCGGTCGGCCGGGTCGGGGTCGTCGGCGAGCCAGCGCTCGGCCCGCTCGCGGAGGATGTCGAGGTCAGTGGTGTCCGCCGCCATGGCCTCTTGATAGCACGACGGCGGATCACCACGGACGCGCGCCCTGGCTGAGCCGGATGCGCGCGCCCTGGCTCAGCCGGCGGCGGTGAGCTGGAACGACTTCAGCATCTCGTCGTAGATCGGCTTGCTCTCCGCGAACCGGGAGTCGTTCGCGGTGAGGTAGAAGGAGTACATCCGGCCGTCGTGGGCCACCCCGTGCCACACACCGTGCCGCATGTCGTCACCCTCGCCGCAGGTGTACTCGAACTCGGCCGACGGCTTGCCGGCGAGTTCCTTGGTCTCCATGGAGATCTGGGTGTACGGCTTGGCGCAGGAGGTGGCCTTGTCGCGCAGGAAGTTCTCCGCGCTCTGCGCCCAGCGGGCCGAGTCGCCGCGCCACTCCTCGTTGAGGATGCGGACCCGCCGGCCGCTGTCCTCCGGGTCGGTGTAGTCGACGTAGACGGCACCCTTGGGCGCGGCCTTCTTCCAGCCCTTGGGCACCAGCACCCGCACACCGCGCGCCGAGTGCTCCTGCATCTCGACGCCGGGGCCCTCCTCGCTGGTGTTGGCCGGGTCGGCGACCGGGGTGGTGGGCGGCGCGTCGTCGCCGCCGGAGAGCGCCACGACGCCGATCACCAGGAGCAGCACGAGGCCGCCGGCCGCAGCGAGTTGGATCTTGCGCGGCCAGCCCTTCACCGTGGCGACCAGACGGGCGCCGGTGGCCTTCGCCCGGTCGAGCGGGCTGCTGCCGCCACCACCGCCGGCCGGTGGCTGTGCACCGTACGGCTGGCTCGGCGCCGCCGGCCACTGGCCGGCACCGTAGCCGCCGCCGAGATGCTGGGTGGCCTCCGGCGCTCCGCCGCCGTAGCCGAACACCTCGGGCCCGACGCGCTGGGTCGCGTCCGCGCCGATGCGCTGGGTGCTGTCGGCGCCGATGCGCTGGGTCGCTTCGGCCCCGCCGATCCGCTGGGTGGCTTCGGCCCCGCCGATGTGTTGGGTGGCTTCGGCCCCGCCGATGTGTTGGGTCGCCTCCGCCCCGCCGCCGTAGGTGCCGCCGTAGGTGCGGCCGACTGGTGTGGGGGACGTGACGTTCTGCGGCGCCGGTCGGGCCAGCGCGTCGGCGTTGGTGTCATCCATCGCGGCGGCGCTGACCGGGGCGACCTGCCCGGGGCGCTCACCGCGGCGCAGCGCGGCGAGCCGGTCGGTCAGCGACTCGCCCGGGGCGAGCATCGCAGGGCCGCCGATCTGCCCGCTCGGCTCGGGCTTCTTCGCCGGCGGCGCGGTGATCGGCGCGGGCTGCGGCATCTGCATCACCGAGTACGGGTCGGTCATCGAGTTGACCGCAGCGGCGTTGCTGCTCAGCGGCCCGGCGAGCAGTTCGCGCAGCATGGCGCGGGCGGTGTGCACGTCGAGCCGGCGGGCCGGGTCCTTCTCCAGCAGCCCCATCAGCACCCGGGTCAGCGGGCCGCTGCGCTGCGGCGGGGCGGGCGGGTCCTCGACCACCGCGTGCATGGTCTCGATCGGGTCGCCCCGGTCGAAGGGCGGGCGACCCTCCACCGCGGTGTAGAGCGTCACGCCGAGCGAGAAGAGATCGCTGGGCGGGCCGAACTCCTGGCCCATGGCCCGCTCGGGCGAGATGAAGTGCGGTGAGCCGAGCACCATGCCTGGCGTGGTGAGCTGAACGTCGGTGGGCATCCGCGCCACCCCGAAGTCGGTCAGCACGCAACGCCCGTCGGAGCAGATCAGCACGTTGGCGGGCTTGACGTCGCGGTGCAGTACGCCGATCGCGTGAGCCACCTCCAGCGCGCCGAGCAGGGCAATCCCGATCTTGGCGACCACCCGCTGGGCGATCGGACCGTCCTCGATCACCATGTCGGCGAGGCTGCGGGCGTCGAGGAGTTCCATCACGATCCACGGCCGACCGCCCTCGGTGACCACGTCGTACACCTGCACAACGGCAGGGTGGGCGAGGGCGGCGGCGGCGCGGGCCTCGCGCAGGGTGCGTTCGTACATCGCGTCGCGGTCGCTCGGGGCCAGGCCCGGCGGGAGGACGACCTCCTTGACCGCCACGTCGCGGCGCAGAAGTGTGTCTGTGGCCCGCCAGACCGTGCCCATGCCACCGTTGCCGACCGTGGAGCGCAACGAGTACCGGTCACCGATGACGGTGCCGGGTGTCGCGCGGTCGTTGGTGGGGATGCTGACTGGTCCGCCGCTCCACGTCGGGATCTGAGTCACAGAAAAGCCACCGGGGGAAGTCGAGGGGGGCTGGGACACAACTCCCCTATCTTGCTAGTTCAGACGCCCGATGCGAAAGCCGGCGCGGGGGACGTTTAACTTACTCAGCAGTACGCGTCCTCGCGCTCACCTTCGGTGATGGGCGTCCGTGGACCATGCGCCAGTATGCCGGCTTTCGGCGCCGCCACCGAGTCCAACGCGCGGTGCCGCCGGTGTTGCGAGCCGGCGCGACGGGCCCCTCGTGCTCTCGCACCCGGACGCGGGCATGCGGCTGTGTCGTGACGGCCGATTGCGGGTATCGGGTCGGAATGGGCGGCCGTTGCACTCTGAGTGACCGTTGACGCACACGATGTGCGGTTGCGAATCGGCGGGTCGTGTGAGGGTCCACGGACGCCGATCGCCGAGCGCGGTCGGGTAGTTGTCGTAGGTCGTTCCGCTGGTGCGACCAATGCGACAATTCGGAACGAGGCTGCGGGGATCCGAGGAGATTCTTGACCCGCGGACCCGGTTACGCGTTGTAGGAGGTGTGCGGCGGATGGCGGGCCTTGACCGTGATCTACCTGCTGTCCTGCGCGACGACGAGGGCTCTCAGCAGGGCATACGTGACGCTGTGCGGTCCGATCATCACCAGAACGACGTTGCGCAGAGTTACCATGGTCGGTCTACCCTGTCTGCTGTTCTTCCCGGTGATCCATTCAGTCCTAGTGATCGAGAATCCGACGTGACGAGTGCGTTGACGGCGCCCGGCGGCGCTTGGACGTCATCCTCGCCGGCGACCTCACCCGCCGTGCAGCCACTGCCCGACGGCCTGGACGAGCTGTTGACCCGGCAGGTACCAGCCCTCGTCGCGACCCGTCGGCACATCCACGCCCATCCCGAGTTGGCCGGTGCGGAGTTCGAGACCACCGCCCTGGTGCACCGGCGGCTGACCGAGATCGGCCTGCGGCCCCGGCTGCTGCCCAAGGGCAACGGCGTGATCTGTGACATCGGCGCCGGGGATGGCCCGCTGGTCGCCTTCCGTGCCGATCTGGACGCCCTGCCGATGACCGACGGCAAGGACGTCGACTACCGGTCGACCGTGCCGGGCGTCTGCCACGCCTGCGGTCACGACGCGCACACCACGATCCTGCTCGGACTCGCGCCGTTGCTCGCCCGCCTCGTCGATCGGGGCCGGTTGCCCGGGCGAGTGCGGTTGATCTTCCAGCCGGCCGAGGAGGCGGTGCCCTCGGGCGCCCCGGAGGTGATCGAGGCGGGCGGCCTGGACGAGGTCTCGTCGATTTTCGCCGTGCACTGCGCACCGCAACTGCCGGTGGGTTCGGTCGGGGTGCGTACCGGCCCGTTGACGGCAGCCTCGGCCACCCTGGAGGTCCGCCTCGGCGGCCCGGGCGGGCACACCGCCCGCCCACACCTGACCACCGACCTGATCGACCTGCTCGGCCGGGTGGCCGTCGACCTGCCCGCCCAACTCGCCCGGCGGATGGATCCGCGCTGGCCGGTCTCCGTCGTCTGGGGTGCGGTGCACGCCGGGGTGGCGTTCAACGCCATCCCCGCCCAGGGGTACCTGCGTGGGACGGTCCGTTCGCTGCACCGCGAGGCCTGGCAGGACGCCGGTGAGATCATCGCGAAGCTGGTGTCGGACCTGGTCAGCGGCACCGGGGCCGACGTCGAGGTGGAGTACGTCCGAGGATTCCCGCCGGTCGTGAACGACAAGCACGCCACCGATCTGATCAGCGCCGCCGCCGCCCGCGGGCTGGGTCCCGAGAACGTCTTCGAGGCCGAGGTCAGCATGGGTGGCGAGGACTTCTCCTACTACCTCGAGCGGGTGCCCGGATCGATGATCCGACTCGGGGTGGCGCCGCCCGGCGCGACCGCCTGGTGCGACACCCACCACCCCGGCTTCGACATCGACGAGCGGTCGATCGAGTACGGCGTACGGCTTCTCGCGCACACCGCTCTCGCTGCTCTCGGCGCCCCGCCACCGGCGGACACGGGAGGTGCCCGATGAACCCCACCCTGTCGCACCCCGACGACCTCGTCGATCAGGTGGAGGAGTTGATCGAGGCGTTGACACCCGGCTCCTCGCCGGAACCGCCCACGGACATCTGGTACGTCTGCTACGGCTCCAACATGAGCCTCGACCGGCTGTCGTACTACCTGGTCGGCGGGCGTCCCCCGGCGGGCGCGCTGACCTATCCGGGCTGCCGGGACAAGAGCCTGCCGAGCGACAGCCGGGCCGTCCGACTGCCCGGCACGATCTACTTCGCCCTGGAGGCGCGCGCCTGGACCGGCGGGATGGCCTTCTACGACCACGAGCACCCCGGCGGGACGCCGGCGCGGGCCTACCGGCTCACCGTCTCGCAGTTCTCCGACATCATCGCGCAGGAGATGTGCCTGGAGCCCGGGGACGACATCGACCTCAGCGAGGCGATGAGCCACGGACGGTTGACCCTCGGCCCGGGCTGCTACCAGACCCTGCTACACCTCGGTGCGCTCGCCGGGCTGCCCGCCTTCACCTTCACCTCGCCCTGGCGCAGTCACGAGGTCGAGCATCGCAAGCCGGCCGCGGTCTACCTGCGCCACCTGGCCACCGGGCTCGCCGAGGCGCACCGCTGGTCGCCGTACCGGATCGCCGCCTACCTCAGCAGCCGGCCCGGCTCGATGGGCAACTGGACGCCGGACGAGGTTCGGCTCCTGCTGACCGAGCCCGATGCTGCACCGGCATCCCCAGCAGCAAAGGAGGACCGGTCGTGCACCCCAGCGTGACAACGGCCGACCCGGACACCACCGGCCTGTTCCTGAAGCACCAACGGGAACACGACTGCTCCGACTGCGGCCACCCGTACCTCGACGCCGACCTCACGTCCGTCGGCCCACACGTGCGTCGACTGCGAGTCGGCGGCGGCACCATCGTGGCCGACGCCACAGCCCCGGTACGCGAACTGCACGTCCTTCCGCACTGCGGCACCGAGCTGCCGCCGGACCTGCTCGCCGCCGTCGACCCGGCGGACTACGGGAAGCTGGCCCAGTTGGTGCACGACAACCTGGATCTCGGCACCGCCGCCATCTACCGGCACCTGGTGGAGGACATCGTCGCGGGGCGAGCGCCCGGGGTGGCGGTCGCCGGCTTCCACCTGTCCCGCATCCTGCTCGACGCCAACCGGGACGCGGCCCACGAGCAGGTTCCGGAGAACCCGTACGCCGGCAGCGCCGAACTGTACCGGGACTACCACCTCAGCGAGGGGCTGCGGCTGCGGGAGGAGGAGCTGCTGCCCTGGCTGACGGCCGTCGACGACCTGCTGCGGGAGATGGACGGCCAGGGCGCCGTCTACCACCACCACACCTACGACGTGTACTCGATCAGCCCGCGTCCCTGGGACCGGGGCTTCACCACCAAGCGCCCGGCCTTCCAACTGATCTGGCGACGGTCGCCGGTGGACCGGGCCGGTAACTATCTGGCCGCGGGCGACCCGGGACTGGCCCGGTTGGCCGACATCGAGGCGGTCCGCGACGACATCCGCGACTTCCTGGAGCAGGAGATCGGGGTCGGTAACGGCACCGGCCAGGTCGACTACCCGTTGCTGCTGCCGGTGCTGCCGTTCCGTGGCACCCGGCAGGGCGATCCGGCCTCCCCGCGCCACCTCGTCTACGACCTGCGCAAGGATCTGCTCGCCACGGAATCGCAGATCCGCTCCTGGGTGACCACGGCCCCGTGGCGTTTCCGGGAGACGAGCCATGCGGAGGTACGCTCGGACCCAGCGGCCACCCCCTCCGCCAACCTGAGCTGACCTCGCACGGGGAGGGTCGAAGTGGTGGTTCGACCATGAGTCTGCCGCGAGGTGTCCATTCTGCTCGCCGACCTCCGTACCGAGGCGCTCGATCTG
This sequence comes from Micromonospora qiuiae, assembly GCF_016863555.1. Taxonomy (GTDB): domain Bacteria; phylum Actinomycetota; class Actinomycetes; order Mycobacteriales; family Micromonosporaceae; genus Micromonospora; species Micromonospora qiuiae. The sequence continues at coordinate 162,292 of NZ_BOPC01000013.1, forward strand.
ATCACCTTGAAGGCTGCGGAGAGCAGCCCGGACGGGATCGCAGTCCCCGTACGTGAGGTGGCCGGTCAACTCGTCGCGCTCGCGGAGCGTGGATCTGAACCCGTGTAGCTCGCCCCGGTCGTCCACCGCGTAGCCGAGGAACACCACGGACGAGTCGATCACCGCGAAGTTGACGTTCAGCCAACGCAGGAAGATCAGCATGGTCAGGAAGATCAGCGGCGCCGCCCAGTTCAGGCTCTCGATGAAGATGTTGTCGGCGATGCTGACCGCCAGGGCCACGACGAGAGCGAAGGTGATGAGCCGGGACTCCAGCTCCTCCATCCGGGGATGCTCGATGCGGTCGCTCGGCAAGGGACGCCACCTCCCCGGAGATCGACGACGCCCATCATGACGGGCTGTCACGCCGAGTATGGCGGAGCGCCGCCGTACGTGTTGCCGTCCGCAGTGGACCCGGCCCAGTGGTGACCGTTCGGCCGGCGCGAACGGCCACCACCGTTTCCCGAAATGGCCCGTCAGGAGGACGACCGGGTGTGCGGCACCGGCGTCGGCGCCCCGCCCTCGGGCGGTGGCGCAGCGGCGGGCGGTGGCGTGGTGACGAGCGGTGCGACGGGGGTGGCCTCCGGGCGACGCTTGCCGTGCCGACGGCGCAGCCACCACAGCACCCCCAGCGGTACGCCGAGCACCAGCAGCCACGGCAGGACCGCCCCGAGCACGGTGAGCAGGACGGTCATCGAGGTCAGGAAAACCTTCCAACCGCCGCGGAGCCCGACCAGGAAGCCGATCTCGTTCTTCTCCTCGGCGATGCTCGCATCCGGCCCGACCAGGGTGACGGTGACCGCCGACAGTGCGGTCAGGTCGGTCAGCCGCCGCTTCTTCGCCTCCAGCGAGGCGAGGTCGGCCTCCCGCCGGCCCAGTTCGTTTTCCAGAGTGACCAGATCGCTGATCGAGCTGGCCCGCTCGAGCAGCCGCCGCGCGCTCTCCACCCGGGCCCGCTGGCTGGTGATGCGGGCATCGAGGTCGATGCTCTCCTCGGTGACATCCTGAGTGTTGATCTCACGCTGCTGCTGGACGCCGAGATCCGCGAGCTCTTCCACCACCGCGTAGAACCGGTCCGCCGGCACCCGCAGCTGCAACTCCGCGACCGCGTCGGCGTCGGAACTGCGTCGCTGGTCCGCGCCGACGAAGCCACCGGCCCGGGTGGCCGTGGCGGCGGCCCTGCGCGCGGCCGCCGCGACATCGTCCACCTTCACCTGGAGCGATCCGGTGTAGATGATCGAACGCTGGTCGACCCGGGTGTCGGTCGCCGCTCCGGTGCCGCCCTGCCTCTCCTCCGGGGCGGCGTTGCCGCCCTCGTGCGCCGGCCCGGCGGCGGCCCCCGCGTCGGTCGCCGTCGTACTGTCGCTGCCGCTGCCGCTCCCGCAGCCGGCGAGCAGCAGCAGGACGACCGCCACCGCCACCGCCGGAGATCGCCGCGATCTTCGCACGCTCATCCCCGTTCCCCTTTCATTTTTCCCGCATCGGTGATAGCTCGGACGGCCCGCGCCACCCCACGGGTTCCGGCAGACTGCGCTCAGGACGTCACGATTCGATATGGGAGGCATCACGATGCGGCTCACCAAGTACGCCCACTCGTGCCTGCGGGTCGAGCACGACGGAGGGGTGCTGGTCGTCGATCCGGGAATGTTCAGCGAACCGGCGGTGGCGCTGGACGGGGTCGACGCGGTGCTGATCACCCACGAGCACCCCGACCACGTCGATGTCGAAGCGGTCAACCGGCAGTTGACGCGGCGCCCGTTCGTCATCCACGCCCCGGCCGCGCTCGCCGACACCCTGGGGGACGCGGCCGAGATGCTGCGTCCGGTCGTGCCGGGGGAGTCGTTCACCGCCGCCGGCGTCCCGGTACGCGCCTACGGCGGCCGGCACGCGGTGATCCACCCCGACATCCCGGTGGTGGAGAACCTCGGTTACCTGATCAACGATGTCGTCTACCACCCCGGCGACGCCCTGTTCGTCCCGGACGACGTTCAGGTCGACACCCTCTTCGCGCCGATCCACGCGCCCTGGTCGAAGTTCTCCGAGGTGGTCGACTTCATCCGCGCGGTGTCCCCGCGCCGGGTCTTCGCCCTGCACGACGCGCTGCTCAACGACAACGGGTACGCGGTGCTCGACCGGCAGTACACCGCCCTGTCCGGCAGCGCGTACCAACGGCTGGAGCCGGGCAGCCGGATCGACGGCTGAACCGATGCCCGACCTCCCGCGCGACCTCGTCGAGCGGCTCTACCGAACGCCGCCGGACCGGTTCGTCGCCGCCCGGGACACCGCCGCCGCCGAGGCGCGTCGCGCCGGCGACCCCGGGTCCGCTCGGCAGATCGCCCGGTTGCGCCGGCCCACGGTGGCCGCCTGGCTGGTCAACCTGCTCGCCATCGAACGCCCCGAACTGGTGGCCGACCTGGTGCAGCTGGCCGATGCTCTGCGCGACGCCCAACGCGAACTGCGCGGCTCGCGCCTGCGGGAACTGTCGGGGCAGCGGCGGGCCGCGGTCGGCGCGCTCGTCGCCGAGGTACGCCGGCTCGCCGCCGGGGTCGAAGGGGCGCCCGCGGGCGGAAAGCTGCCGCTGGGCGAGGTCGAGTCGACGCTGAACGCCGCGCTCTCCGACGCGGAGGTGGCCGAGCAGGTGCGTGCCGGCCGGCTGCTGCGGTCCGTGCACTACGCCGGGTTCGGCGAGGTGCCCAGGCCCCAGCTGCGCCTGGTGACCGGCGGTGAGGAGCCGCCGGCCGCCACGGCCCGCGAGCGCCGGCCGGACCGGGGCGCGTTGCGGGCCGAGCAGGCGCGGCGGGCGGCGCGGGCGGAACTGGCCCGCCGCCGTACGGCACTGGAGAAGGAACTGGCACGGGCGCGTACCGACCAGGAACGGGCCGAGGCGGAGCTGGCCGGCGCGGCGGCGACCGAGCGGGACGGGAGCGCCGCCCTGGACGCCGTCGAGACGGAACTGGCCGAGCTGGAGCGTCACCGAGCCATCGCCGAGCAGGAACTGAGCCGAGCGCGGTTGGCCCGCCGGGCGGCCGAGCGGGCCGCCAGTGCCGCCCGGCGCCGTACCGGTGAGGTCGAGGCCGCGATGGAGGCGTTGGCAGCCGAGGAGGGGGATGCCGGCGGCGGCGACGGGGCGGCAGACTGATTCTCGTGGACGGACCTACCGCCGGATCCCTCATGGACGGTGCTGCGGACGAATTCCTCGTGGGCGGGCGTTCGGGCGGAGCGGGATGACCCCGGAACAGGCGGCCGCGGCCGGCAAACCGGCGGTGCTGGCGCTCGGAGAGGCCTACAACCGGTGTCCCACCACCCTGAACCGGGCCCGGTTGCTCGGCATCTCGGGCTGGGCGTTCTACATCACCGGCCGGGCCGGCGCGCTGGGCGACGTCCGAGCCGAGACGGTGGCCGCCGCGCTCGGCTTCATCGCCCCCGACGCGGTCGCCGACGGCTGGGACGCCGCCGTCCGCACCGCACGGCCCTTCGAGGTGGCCGCCGCCAGCCTGGCCGAGTGCTGCCGCTGGGGCGACGAGAACCTGTCCGCGCTGCCCGGCGTCGACCGGCTCGCCACGCTGGTCGAACGGGCGGTCGCGGCAGCCGACGCCAGCGGGATGCCGCTGTTCGCGGCGTGGCGGGCCATGCCGCCGCAGGCGCAGCACCCCGGTGCCCGGGCCGCCGCCGGGCTGCGCCTGCTCCGGGAGCATTTCACCGGCGCCCATCTGGTCGCCGTGCGGGCCAGCGGGATGAGTCCGCTGGAGGCGGTGCTGGCCGGCCCGGAGGGCGAGAGCGGCGCGGTCGCCTGTGGGTGGCCGCCGCCGTACCCACCGGTCGGACCGCTGGTCCGGCGCCGGCTGTGGGCCGAGGCGGTGACCGACCGGCTCGTCTCACCCGCGTTCGGGGCGCTTGGTCCCGGCGACTGCGCCGAGCTGCTGGAACTACTGGCCGTGACGCGGGCGCACACCCAGGGCTGACGAACCGCCCGAAACGGGTACGGACCACCCGGGCTTCGGGGCCGGGGCCCGGTCCGACGGCGGCCGATAGCAGACTGGGGGCGTGGAAGACGTACTACGCCGACGCGGTGCCGGTGGGGCGGGACCGCAGCTCGAGGACGTAGTCGTCCGGCGCGCCCGCCTTCTCGGCGGCGTTCGCGATCTCCGACAGGTACCACGAGGTGGGCAACCCGCCCTCGTAGCCGTCGAAGACGTAGACCCAGGCGGTCACGTCGCCATCCAGAGTCGACACGCGGACGGTCAGCTTCCGGTAGGTGCCGGAGGTCACGCCCTCGATCTCGTCCAGCTGGGCCGCGTCGTAGGGGTGGATGTCGTAGAGCGCGACGAACACCCGGTCGCCGGGCGACTCGACCACCGTGCTGACCGCACCCTCCCAGCCGATGACGTCCTCACCGGCGAAGGTGAGGCGCCATCCTTCCAGCCAGCCGATGCCCACCATTGGCGAATGCGGGCAGTATGCCCGCATTCGGGCGGGGTCCAGGTTCGAGCCGTAGGCGGCGTAATGACGCACGGCGATGACGATAGCCCGGCTGGCGCGTGGGGGAGAATACGGCGGTGCGTGTCGCACGTGTCGAGAAGAAGAAAATCACTGTGAGCATGGACGAGGGGCGGTCGTGGTGAGCCGGATCGTGATCATCGGCGGGGGGCCGGCGGGCTACGAGGCGGCACTGGTCGCCGCCCAGATGGACGCCGACGTCACCGTGGTGGAGGCCGACGGCGCCGGCGGTGCCTGCGTGCTCTCCGACTGCGTACCGTCGAAGACCTTCATCGCCAGCTCGGAGGTGGTCACCGGGTACCGCGACACCGAGGTGTTCGGGGTGCACTCCGGCGGCCTGGACGCCGTCACCGTCGACGCCCGCGCGGTCCACGAGCGGGTCAAGCGCCTCGCCCTGGCCCAGTCCGCCGACATCCACGCCAAGCTGCTCAAGGCGGGGGTCACGTTCGTCTCCGGCCAGGCTCGGATGGGCGAGGACACCCTCGGCCACACCCACCGCGTGATCGTCACGCCCGGCGGCGAGGAGGCGGCGTACGCGATCGACGCCTCGACGGTGCTGATCGCCACCGGCGCGACCCCGCGCCAGCTGCCCACCGCGGTGCCCGACGGCGAACGCATCCTGACCTGGCGGCAGGTGTACGACCTGCCTGAGCTGCCGCAGCACCTGATCGTGGTGGGTTCCGGCGTGACCGGTGCCGAGTTCGCCAGCGCGTACCTGGCGATGGGGATCGAGGTGACCCTGGTCTCCAGCCGGGACCGGGTGATGCCGCACGAGGACGCCGACGCCGCGCAGGCGATCGAGCGGGTTTTCCGCTCCCGGGGCATGACCATCCTGAACAACTCCCGCGCCGAGGGCGTCCGCCGCACCTCCGACGGCGTCGAGGTCGAGCTCTCCGACGGGCGCAAGGTGTACGGCTCGCACGCGCTGATCGCGGTCGGTTCGATCCCGAACACCGGCGAGCTGGGGCTGGCCGAGTACGGCGTCGAGCTGGCCCGGGGCGGCTACGTCACGGTCGACCGGGTCTCCCGTACCAACGTGCCCGGCATCTACGCGGCCGGTGACTGCACCGGGGTGCTGCCGCTGGCCAGCGTCGCCGCCATGCAGGGCCGGATCGCCATGTGGCACGCGCTCGGCGAGGCGGTCCGGCCGCTGCGGCTACGGACGGTCGCGGCGAACGTCTTCACCGACCCGGAACTGGCCACCGTGGGCGTCTCCCAGAACGAGGTGGACGCCGGCAAAATCCCCGCCCGGCAGGTGATGCTGCCGTTGGCCGGCAACGCCCGAGCGAAGATGGACGAGGTGGCCGACGGCTTCGTCAAGCTCTTCTGCCGCCCCGCCAGTGGCCAGGTCATCGGTGGCGTGGTGGTCGCCCCGAAGGCCAGCGAGCTGATCCTGCCGATCACCATGGCGGTGGAGAACAACCTCACCGTCAACGAGCTGGCCCAGACCATCACCATCTACCCGAGCCTCTCCGGCTCCGTCACCGAGGCCGCCCGCCAGCTCATGCTCCACGAACTCGAATAACCCCACCCCCCACCCCTCACCCTCCCCACCCGCCACGCTCCCCGCCACCCCCACCTCTTCGTCGATCATGCAGTTGTGGTCGCTGGTTCGTCCCGATTCGCGGCTTTTGCGGCGACCAAAACTGCATGATCGCGGGAAGCGGGGAGGGGGCGGCGGGGGGTGGGGAGGGGGGTGGGGAGGGTGGCGAGGAGGGTCAGGAGGGTTACCTCGGTGAGGATGAGGGCGCGTTCGATGAGGCCGTAGAGGGCTCGGTCGCCGGGGTAGGCGGACCAGACCATCGCCACGGCCAGCAGCAGGCTGGCCAGGGTCAGGGCGCGCAGCCAGCGGCGGGCGCGGATGCCGGGGGAGAGTCGGTCGGCGAGCAGCCAGCCGGCGATCGGCAGCGCCAGAAAGGCAGCCACCGAGGCGTACCGGTGCACGTAGGCGGCAGTGCCCATGCCGGTGCCGGGCGGGTTGGTCGGCACCAGCCCCGACACCAGCAGACCGCCCGCCCAGATCGCCAGCAGCCACTCGGCCACCCGACCGCGGCGACCGACCGTGACGGCCGTGCCTGCGGGCGCACCACAGTAGGGGCGGCCGAGCCTGTTCAGGGCCGGGATGAGCACGGCCGAGGCTGCGGCGAGCAGCAGCATCGCCACATGGATCAACCCGCCGGACTCGGAGACGGCGTAGTCGCTGACGGTCAGGCGCAGTGGGTCCAGGTCGTCCACGCCGGTGTGACCGATGACGGCGAGCAGTGCCGCGAGGGCGATCCCGCCGAGGGCCAGTACACCGTGGTTCCGGGTTCCAGGCATGCCTCAGCCTGGCCCCAGCGGCACCCCAGACGGATCCGGGACGAGCACGGAAAATCACCCCGGGGACCTCCCCTACCGGCTGCCGCCGCCCGGTCTGGGATTGCCCTGAGGACGTGTCCGACATCACCGTAATGATCCCCGACGGACGTGAGCAGCGACAGCTCGCCATGCGGCCGCGAGCGGACGGCCCGACCTGCGTACATCGAAGTTGATTAGTGGCGGGTCGTGGTCGCCGGATGGCGCTGCAGCGGCGTACCGTTGTCGGCGTGCGGCCCGCGTCGGGTCCCCCGTTCCTGACGCCGCAGGCCGCCGCCGGGCCGCTGACAGGTCCCGTGTCAGCGGCCCGGCCTTCCCGAAGACAGGGCCTGCGGCCTTCCCCGGGAGCAGGGCGCCCGGCAACGCGGCGATCAGCCTGCGGTGGACGCCGCCGCAACGGGCATCGGGTCGTCGCCCCCGGCCGCCTGATGGAACTGGGACTGGTAGAGCCGGTGATACGGGCCGTGCGCGGCGAGCAGTTGCTCGTGGGTGCCCTGCTCGACGATGCGGCCGTGCTCCATCATCAGGATCAGGTCGGCGTCGCGGATCGTGGAGAGCCGGTGCGCGATGACGAAGCTGGTCCGCTCCGATCGCAGCGCCGCCATTGCCCGTTGGAGCAGCACCTCGGTACGGGTGTCCACCGAGCTGGTCGCCTCGTCGAGGATCAGCAGTGCGGGTTCGGCGAGGAACGCCCGGGCGATGGTGATGAGCTGTTTCTCGCCGGCGCTGACGTTGCTGCCCTCCTCGTCGATCACCGTGTCGTAGCCGTCCGGCAGGCTGCGTACGAAGCGGTCCACGAAGGTGGCCCGAGCGGCGGCGAGGATCTCCTCCTCCGTCGCGTCGGGCCGGCCGTAGGCGATGTTGTCGCGGATGGTGCCGCCGAACAGCCAGGTGTCCTGGAGCACCATGCCGATCCGGCCGCGCAGGTCGTCGCGGCGCAACTCGGTGATGTCCACCCCGTCGAGCGTGATCCGGCCGGCGTCCAGCTCGTAGAAGCGCATGATCAGGTTGACCAGGGTGGTCTTGCCGGCGCCGGTCGGCCCGACGATGGCCACGGTGTGACCGGGCTCGGCCACCAGGGACAGCTCCTCGATCAGCGGCTTGTCCGGGTCGTACCGGAACGAGACGCGTTCGAATTCGACCCGGCCGTGTGGGTCGGTGAAGCGTACCGGTGCGGCCGGGTCCGGGATCTGCTCGTCGGCGTCCAGCACCGCGAAGACCCGCTCCGCCGAGGCCACCCCGGACTGAAGCAGGTTGGCCATCGAAGCGACCTGGGTGAGCGGCTGGGTGAACTGACGGGAGTACTGGATGAACGCCTGCACGTCGCCGAGGCTCATCGCGCCGGAGGCGACCCGCAGCCCGCCGACCACCGCGATCGCCACGTAGCTGAGGTTCCCGATGAAGAGCATCGCCGGCATGATGATCCCGGAGATGAACTGGGCGCCGAAGCTGGCCTGGAACAGCTGCTCGTTCTTGGCGTGGAAGGCCGCCTCCACCTCGCGCCGCCGGCCGAAGACCTTGATCAGGTCGTGGCCGGTGAACGCCTCCTCGATCTGCGCGTTCAGCTCCCCGGTGTGGGTCCACTGCGCGATGAACTTCCGCTGCGACCGCTTGGCGATCTGCCCGGTCACCACGACCGACAGCGGCACCGCGACCAACGCGACCACGGCGAGCAGCGGCGAGATCCAGAACATCATGCCGAGCACACCGACCACGGTGAGCAGCGAGGTGAGCAGTTGGCTCAGGGTTTGCTGGAGGCTCTGCGAGATGTTGTCGATGTCGTTGGTGACCCGGCTGAGCAGCTCACCGCGCGGCTGCCGATCGAAATAAGGCAGCGGTAGCCGGTTGAGCTTCTCCTCCACCTCCGCCCGCAGCTGGAACACGGTCCGCTGGACCACCCCGGTGAGCAGCCAGCCCTGCCACCACATCAGCAGGCTGGCCGCCAGGTAGAGGCCCAGCGCCAGCAGCAGCACCCGACCCAGGGCCGGGAAGTCGATCCCTGCCCCGGGCACCACGTCCATCCGGGCGAGCATGTCGGCGAAGTTGTGGTTGCCGGCCGCTCGGGCCGCGGCGACGGCATCGTCGGCGCTGGTGCCCGATGGGAGCTGTTGGCCGATCACCCCGGTGAAGATCAGATCGGTGGCGTACCCGAGCACCTTGGGTCCGATCACGGTGAGCCCGACGCTGACCACCGCGAGCCCGATGACCGCACCCAGGTGCAGACGTTGCGGGCGTAGCCGGCGCAGCAGCCGGCGGGCGGTCGGCCCGAAGTTCAGGGAACGTTCCGCAGGCATCCCCGCGCCCATCCACGGTGGCCCGCCGCGCTGGCCGCCGGCCGGCAGTCGCTTCGGCGTGGGCCCGTCCGGAGCCGACGGCTGGGCCGGTACGCCGCGAACTCGTTGCTCACTCATGCCGGCTCTCCGCTTCGCTGCGTGCCGGCCTGAGGCACAAGCACGCTGAGTTGATGATTCGTTCGCTGGCGTTCACTCATGCCGGCACCTCCGTGGTCTGCTGGGACGCCACGATCTCCGCGTATGTCGGACAGTTGGTCAGCAGGTCGTCATGCCGGCCCATCCCGACCACGCCGCCGTTCTCCAGGACGATGATCTGGTCGGCACCGACGATCGTGGAGACCCGTTGGGCGACGATCACCACCGCTGCGGTGGCGGTGACCGGCCGTAGGGCCGCTCGCAGCCGGGCGTCGGTGCCGAGGTCGAGCGCGGAGAACGAGTCGTCGAACAGGTAGATCTCCGGCCGACGGACCAGGGCTCGTGCGATCGCCAGCCGCTGCCGCTGGCCGCCGGAGACGTTCGTACCGCCCTGGGTGATGGGTGTGTCCAGGCCCTCCGGCATGGCCTCGACGAAGTCCCGGGCCTGGGCGATCTCCAACGCCGCCCACAGTTCCTCGTCGGTGGCGTCCGGGTTGCCGTAGCGCAGGTTGGTCGCCACCGTCCCCGTGAACAGGTACGGCCGCTGCGGCACCAGCCCGATCCGGCGCCACAGCTCGTCCGGCGCGAGTTCCCGCACGTCGACGCCGTCGACGAGCACCGCGCCGGCGGTGACGTCGACCAGCCGGGGGATCAGGTTGAGCAGGGTCGTCTTGCCCGCGCCGGTGCTGCCGACGATCGCCGTGGTGGTGCCGGGTGTGACCCGGAACGAAACGTCTTTCAGCACCGGTTCGGCGGCGCCCGGGTACTGGAACCGCACGTTCCGCAGCTCCAACTCGGCCCGGGTCGACACCTCGGTGATCGGCGCCGGGGCGGGCACCACCGAGGAGGCGGTGTCGAGCACCTCCACGATCCGTTCGGCGCAGACCGCCGCGCGGGGCACCATCATCAGCATGAAGGTGGCCATCATGACGGCCATCAGGATCTGCATCAGGTATTGCAGGAAGGCGGTGAGCGCGCCGACCTGGATCGCTCCGGCGTCCACCCGTTCCGCGCCGAACCAGAGCACCGCCACGCTGGAGACGTTGAGCACCAGCATCACCACGGGGAAGATCAACGCCATCAGTCGGCCGGTGCGGAGGGCGGTCGCGGTCAGGTCGGCGTTCGCTGCGGCGAAGCGTCTCACCTCGTACGGCTCCCGGACGAAAGCCCGAACCACCCGGATCCCGGTGATCTGCTCCCGGAGCACCCGGTTGATCGCGTCGATGCGGGTCTGCATGAGCCGGAAGCCGGGCACCATCCGCCGGATGACCAGGCCCAGCAGGATCGCCAGCACCGGTACGCAGACCAGCATCAACCAGGAGAGCCCGACATCCTCCCGCAGCGCCATCACCACACCGCCGATGCTCATGATCGGAGCGGCGACCAGCATGGTGCAGCTCATCAGCACGAGCATCTGCACCTGCTGCACGTCATTGGTGTTCCGGGTGATCAGCGACGGGGCGCCGAAACGGGCGACCTCCCGCGCCGAGAAGGTGTTCACGTGTCCGAAGACCGCTGCCCGTACGTCCCGGCCGAAGCCCATGGCGATCCGTGCGCCGAGACGGACCGCCACGATTGCGCAGACGATCTGCACCACGCTCACCGCGAGCATCCACCCGCCGGTGCGGGTGATGTAGCCGGTGTCACCCCGGGCGACGCCGAGGTCGATGATGTCGGCGTTGAGGCTGGGCAGGTAGAGCGAGGCCATGGTGCCGACGAACTGGAGCAGCACCACGGCCGCCAGCAGTCGTTGGTACGGCCGCAGGTGACCGCGCAGCAACCGGATCAGCACGTCGGGCCTCCCGCCGCCCCGCCGGATGCCTCGTCGCTGCCGATGACCTCCAACAGGAACTGCCGGATGACGGCTGCCTTCGCCGGATCGGCGTCGACCGAGGTGAGCGGTTGCCCGGACCGGATCGCGGCGGTGAGCGCGGCCACCCGCTCCCGACCGGCCGTCGTCAGCGTGAGGTTGACACTACGTCGGTCCGTGTCGTCGCGATGTCGCTCCACCAGGCCGTCCCGTTCGAGGGTGTCCACGATGCCGGTGAGAGTGGCCGGGCGGACGAAGCACACCTCGGCCACTCGCCGGTGTGGCAGCTCACCATGCTCGGCGAGGGCCAGCAGGGTGGCCATGCCGGCCTGGGTGAGACCGTGCTCGTCGGCGAGGTAGCGATTCCACCGTTGGCCGGTGAGGTGGCCGGCGACCACCAACAGCCGACCGAGCGGCACGTCCGCCAGCTGAATCAAAGTCATGTTCGCACATTAGCCTCCTGACAATCAGGGGCCGAACGAATTTCCGCTCCAGGCCGCTCCGTGCCGAGCCGCGGGTCACCAACTGGTCGGCAGCGGCATCCCCTCGGTGTAGCCGGCGGTGCTCTGCACGCCGATCAGCACCCGCTCGTGGAACTCGTCCAGGTTCCGCGCGCCAGCGTAGGTGAAGGCGCTCCGTACGCCGGAGATGATTTCGTCGATCAGGTCCTCCACGCCGGGGCGGGTCGGGTCCAGGTACATCCGGGCCGACGAGATGCCCTCCTCGAAGATCGCCTTGCGTGCCCGGTCGTACGGGCTGTCCTCGGCGGTCCGCGCGCTGACCGCTCGCGCCGAGGCCATGCCGAAGCTCTCCTTGTACCGCCGGCCGTCCTCGTCGTTGTAGAGGTCGCCGGGCGACTCGTAGGTGCCGGCGAACCAGGAGCCGATCATCACGTTGGACGCCCCGGCGGCCAGCGCCAGTGCCACATCGCGGGGGTGCCGCACGCCGCCGTCGGCCCAGACGTGGCGGCCCAGCCGCCGGGCCGCCGCCGCGCAGTCGAGCACCGCCGAGAACTGCGGGCGACCCACCCCCGTCATCATCCGGGTGGTGCACATCGCGCCCGGACCGACGCCGACCTTGATGATGTCCGCGCCCGCCTCGACCAGGTCGCGTACGCCACCGGCGGTGACCACGTTGCCGGCGGCCACCGGGACACCCGGGTCGAGCCCGCGGACGGTCCGGAGCGCGGAGATCATCCGTTCCTGGTGACCGTGCGCGGTGTCCACGACCAGGGTGTCCACCCCCGCCTCCAGCAGCGCGGCGGCCTTGCCCGCCACGTCACCGTTGATGCCCACCGCCGCCGCGATCCGCAGCCGGCCCTGGCCGTCCACCGCCGGTGTGTAGAGCGTTGCCCGCAGCGCACCCTGCCGGGTGAGCACGCCGACCAGTCGACCCTCGCCGTCGACCACCGGGGCCAGCCGCCGCCGGCCGGCGGAGAGCCGATCGAAGCCGGTACGCGGGTCCGCGTCCGCCGGCACGGTGTGCAGCTCGGTGGACATCACGTCGCGCAGTTGGGCGAAGCGGTCCACCCCGACGGTGTCGGCGTCGGTGACCACCCCCATCGGGCGACCGGCGTCGTCGATCACGATCACCGCGCCGTGTGCCCGCTTGGGCAACAGGTGGATCGCGTCGCCGACGGTGTCGGTCGGCCCGAGCGCGATGGCGGTGTCGTACACCAGGTGCCGCTGCTTGACCCACGCGACTACCTCGGCCACCACCTCGATCGGGATGTCCTGGGGAATGACCGCGATGCCGCCGCGCCGGGCCACGGTCTCGGCCATCCGCCGCCCGGCGACCGCCGTCATGTTCGCCACCACGATCGGGATCGTGCTGCCCGTGCCGTCGCCGGTGGCCAGGTCGACATCCAACCGCGAACTCACCTCCGAGCGGGCCGGTGCCATGAAGACGTCGTTGTAGGTCAGGTCGTACGCGGGAGTCGCGCCGTTGAGGAACCGCACTCGGCCATCATTCCTGTCGTCGGTCCCCGGCGTTGTCCGTGGTAAGCGAAAACACCCGCTCAGTCGCTCTCATTCGAGCAGCAGTGCGACCGCCACCAGCACCATCACCACCGCGATCACGCCGTCGAGGACCCGCCAGACCCGAGCCCGGGCGAGCAGCGGAGCGAGCCGGTACGCACCGGCACCCAGCGCGGTGAACCAGACCACGCTGGCCGCCGCCGCGCCGAGACCGAACACCCAGCGATGCTGGTGCTGCTGGGCCAGGCTGCCGAGCAGCAGCACGGTGTCCAGATACACGTGCGGATTGAGATAGGTGAAGGCCAGACAGGCCGCCAGCGTGGCGCCGAGCCGGGCCGGCGGTCGTTCGGTGGGTGTCAGCGTGCCGGGGCGCAGCGCGCGGCGGGCGGCCAACGCCGCGTACGCGAGCAGGAACGCCGCACCGCCCCACCGGATCGCGGTGAGCAGGTCGGGGCGCCCGGTCACCACCGAGCCCACCCCGGCGATACCGAGGCCGATCAGCAGTGCGTCCGAAGCCGCGCAGGTCAGCACGACCGGCACCAGGTGCTCGCGACGCAGGCCTTGGCGGAGCACGAAGGCGTTCTGCGCGCCGATGGCGACGATCAGGGCGATGGCCAGCGAGAAACCGGCGATGGCTGAGGTGAGCACGCACCGACGGTAGGAGCACGTGCCAGCGCCGGTCCAGCTAAAGATTCTTCAGATGATTAAGGTCCGCTTCATGAATGGCCTGGATTCCATCCAGCTTCGTACGCTTGCCGCGATCGTTGCCGAGGGCAGCTTCGAGGCGGCGGCGCGGCTGTTGCACGTGACCCCGTCGGCGGTCAGCCAGCGGATCAAGGCGCTGGAGGAGACCGTCGGCCAGGTGCTCGTCCGGCGGCATCGGCCCTGCGACGCCACCGAGGCCGGCCGCCCGCTGCTCCGCCTCGCCGGTCAGCTCGCCCTGCTCGAACGGGAGGCGTTGGCCGAGGCGCGAGGGGCGGGCGTCGACCCCGGTCGTACCCGGGTCGCCGTTGTGGTCAACGCCGACTCGCTCGCGACCTGGTTCCCCGCGGCGCTGGCCCGGCTGCCGGCCGAGCCCGGGTTCTCCTTCGACCTCCGGCAGGACGACCAGGACCACAGCGCCGAACTGTTGCGTGCCGGCACGGTGATGGCCGCGGTGACTGCACAGCGCGAACCGGTGCAGGGCTGCCGGGCACGAACGCTCGGCGCGATGCGCTACCGGGCCCTGGCCGCCCCGCCGGTGGTGGACCGGTGGTTCGCCGACGGGCTCACCCGGGCGGCGCTCGCCGCCGCGCCGGTGGTGGTCTTCGACCGCAAGGACCGCCTGCAACACCGCTTTCTGCGTACGGTGGCTGGACGCGTCCTCGATCCGCCGGTGCACTACGTGCCGTCGGTGCCCGCGTTCAGCGCGGCGATCCGGCTCGGCCTCGGTTGGGGGCTGGTGCCGGAGCAGATCGCCGAGGACGACGTGGCCGTCGGCAGTTGCGTGGACATCGCACCCGGCCGGGTGGTGGACATCCCGCTCTACTGGCAGCACTGGCATCTCGACTCGCCGATGCTCATCGCGCTCACCGCCGCCGTCCGCGCAGTCGCCGCCGAGACCCTCCGCCCGGTGACCGGTTAGAAGGGGCCCCTTTCAATACACGAGGCGTTAAGAAGGGCCCCTTCCTTTCACCTCACCCGTCGATGGTGCAGATGATGGCGCCGGCGGTGATGACCGCGCCGACCTCGGCCGACAGGCCGCTGACCGTGCCCGCCTTGTGGGCGTGCAGGGGCTGCTCCATCTTCATCGCCTCCAGGACCACGACCAGGTCGCCCTCGGCGACGGTGTCACCCTCGGCGATCGCGATCTTGACGATGGTGCCCTGCATCGGGGAGGTGAGAGCCGCACCGCCCGCCGGCCCGCTGGCCATGGTGCCGCCGCCTCGGCGGGTGGGCTTCTTCGCGGCAGGTGCGCTGGCGGTCGGAGCCGCGCCGAGGCCGGCGGGAAGGGTCACCTCCAGCCGCTTGCCGCCCACCTCGACCACGACGGTCTCCCGCTCGGCCGCGACCACCTCGGCACCGGCGGTGCCGCTGAACGGCGGCACGGTGTTGTCGAACTCGGTCTCGATCCAACGGGTGTGCACGGCGAACGGCTCGGCGGTGAAGGCCGGGTCGCGCACCACCAGGCGGTGGAACGGCAGCGCGGTCGCCATCCCTTCGACCACCAGCTCGTCCAGCGCCCGGCGGGCCCGTTCCAACGCCTCGGTACGGGTCTCCCCGGTGACGATCACCTTGGCCAGCAGGGAATCGAAGTTGCCGCCGATCACGTCGCCGGCCGAGACGCCGGTGTCCACCCGCACGCCCGGACCGGTGGGCAGCCGCAGCGCGGTGACCGTGCCGGGGGCGGGCAGGAAGTTGCGCCCCGGGTCCTCGCCGTTGATCCGGAACTCGATGGAGTGCCCGCGCGGCACCGGGTCCCCGGTGAACCGCAGCTTCTCGCCGTCGGCGATGCGGAACTGCTCGCGTACCAGGTCGATGCCGGCGGTCTCCTCGGTGACCGGGTGTTCCACCTGGAGTCGGGTGTTGACCTCCAGGAAGGAGATGGTGCCGTCGTTGCCGACCAGGTATTCGACCGTGCCGGCGCCGTGGTAACCGGCCTCCCGGCAGATCGCCTTGGCGCTCTCGTGGATCTGGGCCCGTTGGGCGTCGGAGAGGAACGGCGCCGGCGCCTCCTCGACCAGCTTCTGGTGCCGGCGCTGCAACGAGCAGTCCCGGGTGCCCACCACGATCACGTTGCCGTGCTGGTCGGCCAGGACCTGCGCCTCGACGTGGCGCGGCCGGTCGAGGTACCGCTCGACGAAGCACTCACCCCGGCCGAACGCGGCGACCGCTTCCCGGGTGGCCGACTCGAACAGCTGCGGGATCTCCTCCATGCTGCGGGCCACCTTCAGGCCCCGCCCGCCCCCGCCGAACGCCGCCTTGATCGCCACCGGCAGACCGTGGTCGACGGCGAAGGCCATCACCTCGTCGGGGCTGCCGACCGGATCCGGGGTGCCGGGCACCAGCGGAGCGCCGGCCCGCTGGGCGATGTGCCGGGCGGTGACCTTGTCACCGAGGTCGCGGATGGCCTGCGGGGTGGGGCCGATCCAGGTCAGCCGCGCGTCGATGACGGCTTGGGCGAAGTCGGCGTTCTCGGCGAGGAAACCGTAGCCGGGGTGCAGCGCGTCGGCGCCGGACCGGGTGGCGATGTCGATAAGCTTGTCGATGCGTAGGTAGGTGTCCGCAGCGGTCTCACCGCCCAGGGCGTACGCTTCGTCGGCGAGCATGGCGTGCAGGGCCTCCCGGTCGGAGTCCGCGTACACCGCGACGCTGCCCAGGCCGGCATCCTGGCAGGCGCGGATGATGCGGACGGCGATTTCGCCCCGGTTGGCGATGAGTACCTTGCGCACCTTGGTGACTCCTCCCGGTGGTTACTGACCGGGAGTTTATAGCTCACCCTGGTGGCCCTAACGATCGCTCAGTGTGCGATGGCGCACCTGCCCGTCGGGCCCGCCAGGCGAAACCTTGTCGTACGTGTGTGGTCGGGTGACGGTGATGAGATGGCCGACGGTGGCTTCGAACGGGGAGTGCAAATGATCGAGACCAGAGGGCTGCGGAAGTCGTTCCGCAGCCGTGCCGGTCGGGAGACGAAGACGGTGGAGGCGGTACGCGGCGTCGACCTCGACGTGTCGGCGGGCGAGATCTTCGGGTTCCTCGGCCCGAACGGCGCCGGCAAGACCACCACCCTGCGGATGCTGGCGACGCTCATCGAGCCGGACGGTGGTCAGGCCACCATCGCCGGGGCCGACCTGCTCAAAAATCCCGGTGAGGTGCGCCGCCGGATCGGCTACGTCGCCCAGGGCGGCAGCACCTGGGACGAGTCCACCGCGCGGGAGGAACTGGTCCTCCAGGCCCGGATGTACGGCATCGCCAAGGCTGAGGCGCAGCGGCGGGCCGCCCGGGCGCTGGAGGCGTTCCAGCTCACCGAGTTCGCCGACCGCAAGTGCAAGACGTACTCCGGTGGGCAACGACGCCGCGTCGAGATCGCACTCGGCATCATCCACGAGCCGAAGATCGTCTTTCTGGACGAGCCCACCACCGGGCTCGACCCGCAGAGCCGGGCCCACATGTGGGACGAGATCCGGCGGCTGCGTACCGACGGGATGACGGTTTTCATCACCACGCACTACCTGGACGAGGCGGACGCGCTCTGTGACCGGATCGCGATCATGGATCACGGCGAGGTGGTCGCCGAGGGCACGCCGGCCGAGCTGAAGCGGGAGATCTCCGGCGACGTGGTGCAGGTCGGCCTCGACCTCACCGCCGCCAACGCGGTCGGAAAGCTGCTCGAGGGCGAGGAGTACGTCAACCGGCTGGAGCCCCTCGACGAGGGCGCACTGCGTCTCTTCGTCGACGACGGCGCCACCGCCATCCCCCGGATCCTGCGTCGCATCGACGGGGCCGGGCTCGACCTCAAGTCGATCGAGCTGCACCGCCCGAGCCTCGACGACGTTTTCCTCACCAAGACCGGCCGCTCGCTGCGCGAGTCCTGACACCGCCCAGGAGATCCCATGAAGCTCGCCCGTGACACCTGGCTGATCTTCCAGCGGCAGCTGCACCTGCTGCTGCGCAACCCCGTGTGGGTTTTCGTCGGCGTCTTCCAGCCGGTGATGTATCTACTGCTGTTCGCCCCGCTGCTCAAGCCCGCACTGAACGCGCCGACCCAGGCAGAGGCGTACAAAATCTTCGTGCCCGGCCTGTTGGTGCTGCTGGCCATCTTCGGCGGCCTGTTCCAGGGCTTCGGTCTGATCGCCGAGCTGCGCGCCGGGGTCATCGAACGCTCCCGGGTCACTCCGGTCAGCCGGCTCGCCCTGCTGCTCGGCCGCTCACTGCGCGACGTGGTGTCGCTGCTGGCCCAGGCGGTCATCATCACCGTGCTCGCGCTCCTGTTCGACCTGCGCGTCTTCATCGGTGACCTGCTGCTCGCGTACCTCATGCTCGCCCTGATCGCGCTGATGACCTCGGCGGTCTCCTACGGCGTCGCGCTGAAGGTCAAGAGCGAGGACGCGCTCGCCCCGCTGATGAACACGGTGGCCCAGCCGGTGCTGCTGCTCTCCGGCATCCTGCTGCCGCTCGCCTTCGCGCCCGGCTGGTTGCAGGGCATCGCCAGGTGGAACCCGTTCTCCTGGGCGGTCGACGGCACCCGGGCATTGTTCAACGGGGACATCGGCAACGACCGGGTCTGGCAGGGCTTGACCATCATCACCGTGCTGGCCGCCGCCGGCGTCTTCTGGGCCGCCCGCCAGTTCGCCCGCAGCGTCCGCTGAAGTGTAAGGAGGGGCCCCTTATTAACGCCTGCGGTATAGGAGGGGCCCCTTATTAACCCGCTGGCGTGCGACCGGTCAGTGCACCCGCGCGAGGGTCAGGCCGTCCGCGATCGGCAACATGACCGCGTCGACCCGCACGTCGGCCAGGACATCGTCGTTGAACGCGGCTACCGCCCGGTCGTCGGCGCTCTGCGGCGCGATCACCCGGCCATGCCGCAGCACGTTGTCGACAGCGATCACGCCACCCGGGCGCATCCGCGGCACCAGCTCGTCCCAGTAGATCGGATAGCCGATCTTGTCGGCGTCGATGAACGCGAAGTCCAGGTACCGCTCGTTCGGCAACTCCCGCAGTCGCTCTCCGGCCGGCCCGATGCGCAGCTCGATCCGGTCGTCCACACCGGCGCGCGCCCAGTACCGGCGCGCAACGTTGGTGTACTCCTCCGAGATGTCGAAGCAGGTCAGCCGGCCGCCTTCGGCGAGCCCACGGGAGATCGCCAGCGAGGAGAGACCGGTGAAGGTGCCCACCTCCACCGCCTCCCGTGTGCCGAGCAGCCGGGTCAGGAACGTCAGGAAGGCGGCCTGCTCCGGTGCGATCTGCATGGAAGCCTGCGCGGGTAGGAGGGCCAGCGTCTCCTCGGCCAGGTCGCGGACCACAGCGTCCGGCGGCGCGCCGTGCGCGACGAGGTACGTGTGCAACTCGTCGGTGAGCGGGATCGACTTGAGCGTCATGCTTGGACGTTAACCGAGCGGCTCGATCAACTGGTTGCCCGGCGCGACCTTCGTCCACAGATCCGTGATCCGCAGATCCAAGTCGGCGAGCAGCCGCCGCAGCAGCGGTAGGGAAAGCCCGACGACGGTGCCCGGGTCGCCCTCGATCCGCTCCACAAAGGCCCCGCCGAGCCCGTCGATGGTGAACGCGCCGGCCACCGCGAGCGGCTCGCCCGTGCCGACGTATGTTGCGATCTCGTGGTCGCTGATGTCGGCGAAGTGCACGACCGTGGAGGCCACCGCCTCGGCCCGACGCCCGCCCTCCACGTCGATGAGACAGTGGCCGCTGTGCAGCACGCCGTTGCGGCCGCGCATCCGTTCCCACCGCCGGGTAGCGTCGCCGGCATCCTCGGGTTTGCCGAGAATCTCGCCGTCGAAGGCGAGCACCGAGTCACATCCCAACACGAGCGTGCGCTGGTCGTCGGTGGGCCGCAACCGGGTCAGCACCGCCTGCGCCTTGAGCCGGGCCAGTTCCAGGCAGAGTTCCTCGGCCTGCTCGGTCACCACGAGCGATTCGTCGACCCCGCTGACCAGCACCTCCGGCTCGATGCCGGCGGCCTGGAGGGTCTTGCGGCGGGCAGGACTCGCCGAGGCGAGCACCAGACGGAGCGGCAGGGCATCAGACACGCCGCCGAGGTTACCGGTTGCCTAGCGCGCCACGCGCCCACTACCGCCTGGATCTCGTCGTCCGTCACGGGCGGTAACCCCGTGGGCCCGTCTTTCTTGAGAGCGTTATGTCATACAGAAATAAATATGTCACAGTGAAATATCGTCCAAAAGGAAGATGGCCTCCCGCCCCTGATCGGGCCCGTGCCAGCTGCTCCGATCGGGGATGCCGCCTCCGCCTGGGCGCCTCAGCGGCTGATCCGCGGTGGCGGATCATCGGATCTGCGCCGGCGACGAGCAAACAACCCCCAGGCACCGCCAGCCGCCAGCAACACGCCGAGGGTCACCAGGCCACGCACCGTCGCGGCACTGCTCTCTTGGTCGGCCCGCGGCCCATCCGCCGCCGTG
This sequence comes from Micromonospora qiuiae, assembly GCF_016863555.1. GTDB lineage: Bacteria > Actinomycetota > Actinomycetes > Mycobacteriales > Micromonosporaceae > Micromonospora > Micromonospora qiuiae. The sequence goes on from NZ_BOPC01000013.1 coordinate 182,525, forward strand.
GTCGGGCCACCGTCGTCCGGCGCGGTCGCCGGCACCGATTCAAAACCCCTCGGCGGTACGTCTGCCGTCAGCGCCGCCACCAGGTCGATCACCCCGTACCCGTACTGGTCGTCGCGGCCAGGCGGCCCTTTGTCGATCGCAGTAGCGGTCAACCGATGCGCCACCTCGTCCGCCGGAAGGTACGGATACTTCGCCCGAATCAACGCCGCCGCCCCCGCCACAATCGCCGCAGCCCCAGACGTACCCGTGCCAACTCGATATCCGCCGTTGATGCCAGTGCTGTAAATCTCAACTGCTGGCGCTACAATGTCAATCTCTTGTCCGATTACTGAAACGTCGGCATGTCTTCCGTCTCGGTTAATGCCGCCAACGGCAATCACATTCGGATAGGCTGCAGGGAACCCGATGTGCTGGTCATCCGGTTGGTTTCCAGCTGCTGCGACAAGCACGATGTCCGCTTGAGCTGCCGCCTGAACTGCCTGTTGAACCTCGGCGCCAGGAGCGCCAGTGGACGAAATGCTAATTACACGAGCCCCATTCTGGGTCGCGTAGCCGATAGATTGAGCAAGTCCGCCTGCCTCTCCATGAGGGCCATCTATTTTGAAGCGAACCGGCAGTATCTTCGCCTCTGGTGCAACGCCCAGTGCTCCTTTGTCTGGCGTTTGGCCATGGGCGGCTATGAGCCCGCCCATTCCAGTGCCATGGCCGTCTCGATCCTGTCGGCCGTCGCCGCTTTCACCAGGGATGACATTAGCGCCTGAAAGCAGGTTACTCCGAAGGTCTGGGTGTGGATCGACTCCCGTATCCACTACGGCAACGACTACCCCATCGCCTCTGCTGATCGCGTGGGCGCTGCTGATCCCGAGAAAATCGAGATGCCATTGCTTATTACGAATCTTGCTGGCCTCCGTTGCTATTGCTGGTGCGATCAACGCATTAGCCTGCAAAGACAAGGTGGGAGTCGGAATGAGTAGCGAGGTGCAGATAAAGCTAGCCCACACCCTTGTGGCGTAAATCATCACCGATTAATGCCGATAGCGGGGCCGGGGTCGATTGGCCCCTCGTCGTCGGGTGGTTGAACCACCGGGCTCACTCCTCGATCCGTCTCCCAGGGATTGTCCGGGTCCCACTGGCGCAGCTCTTCGTAATCTTTTTTGTTGTCGCCGGGCCGAGCGGGCGCGCCGCCTATCCCGCTCGCGTTCGAGATTCCCATTTGGGGCGGTGGCGTGCTGGCAATTGGGAACTTTTGGGTTCCGTTAAATCCCTTGCCCCCGGCCGGGCGTGAACCAGCTGCGCCCGTCGGGGCGGTGCCGGCTCCACCACCGCCGATTACCCCACCGATTGGATTGACCCGTCGGGGCTGGTCGCCGCTCGCTGCGGGGCGGCTTAGGTTGGAACCTGGGTCTCCGCCGATCACGCCTCCATATGGCATCGATCGCGGGTTTGGCCTTTCACCGCTTGGCCGGCCGACCTGGCCAGCTTGGATATGCCCGGGGTTTGGGATAGCGGGTCGTGGTAGCCCGGGGGGCAGCGGTGCCGACGGCGTACCTAGGCCTGACGGCGGCGAGGTGGGCGATCCCACGAGATTTGTGGGATTGGGAGGGGCGGGCGCTGGGCCGGGGGTGGCCATACCCAGAATTGGGCCCGCCTTGGGAGCGCTGGACATTGGTACCGGCCGCGTCGGCGAGGGCAGGCTGCTAGGTGATTGAGCGCTGCGGGGCGCAGTTAGTGGCACGGGCACGATAGGGGGAATGATCGGGACCGCGGCTGTGGGAAGATTTCCTTCGAACGGCGGCTGATCTCTGGCTGGTTGGGCTCGCTGTGGCGGTGGGGGTTGGCGGAGCATCACTTGGGCTTGCTGGAGTTCTCCGCTGAGTCCGTACATGATGCCGCGTGCCTGGATGTTCAGGCGTTCCAGGTCGGTGTCGGTGACCGGCGGCTGGCTCGTCCTGCTGCCGGCGGCGGCCTTCGGGTCGGCTGCTGACTCTTCCCATGCTCGCTTCTGTTGGAGCTTGCTGGCGTACTCGTCGTAGATCTTCTTCAGTTCGCTGCGGGTGCTGGTGAGCGCCTGGGTGGCGGCCGACAGTGCGCTCTGGTTGGCGGCGGCGGCATCGTGCGTGTGTTGTACCTGCTCGATCAGGTCGTCCAACTCGGCGAGGTACACGCGGGCTGCGGCGTTGGTCTCTGGCGGCCAGGCCTTTGCCAGGCCGTCGCGGTATGTCCGGAGCCGGTCGAGGTGTTGGCCGGCCAGGTCGCAGACCTTGCGCCAACCGGCCACGTGCCGCCAGTGGTGATCGGTCTGGTGGTCCTGGAGGCAGGCCCACATGTCGGCGACGTTCATGAGGTACCAGTCGGTGAGGCCGCCGCTGCGGCCGACGCCGGGTTCTCTCATGGCAGCACCACCGGGTTCACGTTGTCGGGTCCGGTGGGGTCGGTGAGCGACGGCGATGGCCCGGGTCGCATGGAGGCGGCCCCGGCCCGGTTGAGTGCCTGCTCGACGTCGGTCACCCGCGCGGCGGAGAACGCGTCCGCCGTGCCGTACCGCTCGGCGACCTGGCCTGCGGCAGCGGCCAGGTGGCCGGTGGTGTGGCCGAGGCCCCAGACGGCGTTCGCGGCGGCCTGCTGGGTCTCCCAGTGCGCCCGCATGAAGTGCACCAACTCGATGAACGCGTCTGCCGGGTCGGGCACCTTGGCGAGCATGTCGTTGGCGATGTACGGCAGGTGGGTCGCGTAGTTTTTCTCCACCTCGGCGTGTAGCCGGTCGGCGAACTCCCGCAGCTGCCGGATATCCGCATCGATGCCGCCGGAACCGCGTAACCAGGACGCTGGTCGATCCTCCTCGGGGATCATCGGCCCTCCCAAACTGTCACGGCTTCGTTCCCCTGAGTGAGGTTAGTGGGTGCCCGCCGCCCTCGGGAGCCCCAGCCGCCAAGCCGGGACCCGGCGCGTCGGGGCGCCGCCGGGCGCTTCGGGGTCAGTTCGGCAGCCCGGAGGCGCGCCATGCGCCAGGACCGGGCAGGTGGCCCGTGCCCGCCGGGCGGCCACTGCGCGCCCAGGCCGAAGCCGGAGCCGGGGACGGCGGGGCTGCCGGGCGGGATCGCGCGAGGAGCGCGCCGACCAGCGCGGCCACCTCCTCGGCCGTCGGGGCGCCGCGCACGATCCGGAACAGCGGCTCATCCACAGGCATGTCCTCAGCGTACGCGGCATGGCCTTGATCTTCGTCGCACAGTGGCGTGCCGGCGGTGTGACCTTCAGCGTTGCCGGGTACCGTCTCAGCGATGTCTGACGCTTCCTCCCCCCAACTCGTCGCCGACCGGTACCGGCTCATCTCGCCGCTCGGTCAGGGCGGCATGGGCCGGGTTTGGAAGGCCCGCGACGAGGTGCTGCACCGCGACGTCGCGATCAAGGAACTCGTACCGCCGCCGGGTCTGACCGACGACGAGCGCCGCGAGATGCGCGAGCGTTCGCTGCGCGAGGCCCGGGCCATCGCCCGTCTCAACAACATCAATGTGGTACGCATCTTCGACGTGCTCCGCACCGACGGCGACCCGTGGATCGTCATGGAGTACGTGGCGTCCCGGTCCCTGCAGGACACTCTCGCGGCGGACGGGCCGGTGTCCCCGGCGCGGGCGGTGGAGATCGGGCTGGGCGTGCTGAACGCGCTGAAGGCCGCGCACAAGGCTGGCATCATGCACCGCGACGTCAAGCCCGGCAACGTGCTGCTCGGCAACGACGGCCGGGTGGTGCTGACCGACTTCGGCCTGGCGACGATCCCCGGCGACCCGAACGTCACCCGCACCGGCATGGTGCTCGGCTCGCCCGCGTACATCGCTCCGGAACGCGCCCGGGACGGCACGTTCGGGCCCGAAGCCGACCTGTGGTCGCTGGGCGCCACGCTCTACGCCGCGGTGGAGGGCAAGTCGCCGTACGCGCGCCCGTCAGCGATCGCCACCCTGGCCGCGCTCGCCACCGAACCGGTGCCGCCGGCGCGCAACGCCGGCCCCCTCAAGCAGGTGCTCGCCGGGCTGCTCCGCAAGGATCCCCAGGAGCGCATCACCGCCGAGTCCGCCGAGCGCATGCTGCGCAAGGCGAGCGGCCGGCGGGCACGCGGCATCTCGCTGCTCGACGGCGTACGCCGGCCGGGGCCGAACGGTCCGCGTGAGCCGCGCCCGCCACTGGTGCCGGGGCCACGACCGGCCGGGGAGCGGACGGCCACGCCGTCCGCCCCGGTCACTCCGCCCGCGCCCCGTACGCCCCCGCTGTCCGCCCTCGCCGCTGGCGTTGCCGGCTCCGCGCAGGACCGCTCGACCGATGCCCCGTCCGGCTCGGACACGACGCCGACGGCGAAGGTGGACAGCGCCGCCCCGGATGCGGTCACCGCCCCGACGACCAGGGTGGACGCGCCCACCGTCGAGCCGGATGCCGCGCCGACGGCGAAGGTGGACGCCGTGGAGACAGCCGCCCCGGCGGGCGAGCAGGACACCTCGCCCACTGCTGCAAGCAAGGACTCCGCCGCCGGGGAGAAGGACGGCGACGAGGACGTGCCGGGCCACGACGTGTCGGGTGAGCGGGGGGACTCGCCGCCACCGGCGAAGGACGTCGCTCGGGCCGTACCTCAGCGGACCTCGCTGCTGCCCGCGGCGCCGGTGAGCCCGGCACCGGCTCGCGGCTCCGTCTTCAGAGCCGGCCAGCTGCGATCGGAGAAGACCCGTCGCGCCGTCCTCGTGGGTGCCCTGGTCGCCCTGCTGTTGGTAGGTCTGGTGGTGATCGTGCCGCTGCTCAGCAGTGGCGACGGAAACGAGGGGGAGACCCCGCAGGGCACGGCCGGCACCTCCGAGGCGAGCCCTGCGGCGACCTCCGAGGCACCCGCCCCACCACCACCCACCAGCGCCGCTCCGCCCAGCCCGTCCGCTTCGCCCAGCCCGTCCGAGGCCGCCGCCGGTGGCCTGCCGCAAGGGTGGACGATGCGTAGCGACCCGGTGGGCTTCAAGGTGGCGGTGCCGGACGGCTGGCGGCGCAGCGCCGGTGGCACCTGGGTCAAGTACCGGGACCCGAACGGCGTCAGCGAACTGACCATCGACCGCACCGACCGGCCGCAGCGGGACGCCGCCGCGACTTGGCGGCAGCTCGAACCGGGCCGGAAGAACGTCCGTGGCGTGCAGGATTACCGGCTGATCGACATCTCGCCGCTGGACTGCAAGTGGCGGACCTGCGCCGACTGGGACTGGTACCAGACCCGCAACGGGGTCAAGATCCGGGTCCGTAACCGGGGTTTCGTGACCGCCAGCAACCGGGGTTTCGCGCTGCGCTGGGAAGTGCCGGACAGCGAGTGGGCAGCGCAGCTGCCGAACTTCGAGACGGCCTTCCGGGAGTTCGTGCCGGACCGTCAGGATTGATCCGAGGCATGCCCTCCTCCGTTTCGGGGTACTTGATCTCCGACGACGGAAGGGAGGCCCGAAATGGGTTACCGAGAATGGGATGCCCGGCCCCGTCTGGCACTGTGGACGCTCGTGGTGCTGGGTAACGTCGTACTGCTGGTCACTGCCGCTGGTGCCGCCGTGCTGGCCACGCTGGTCAGTGTTCTGACGCTGGCCGGAGCCGCGTTCGTCGGCTGGAGTGTGACCCGCCGGGGCACCGCTACTCGTCGTGGCGGCATGAGCGTGCCGGCCGGGCTCGCTGCCCGGCGGCGAGTCTGAGAGTGACCGCGCTGGCGGAGGCTGCGGGTGGGCACCGCCGGCAAGAGCTGTGAGCGGCGGCGGGCCGGCGGCCTGCTACGAGCAGGGACGCCGACCCGCCGCCGTACGTCAGGTGTTGTTGGCCAGGGCGATCAGCCGGCTGCGGTCGCCGTTCCAGTAGTTGCGGTCGACCGCGCCGCTGATGCCGGCGACGCTACCGGAGTCGGTGTACTGCCAGAAGCTCCAGAACGGGGCGCCAGCCGGCAGGGCGCCCACCGAGGAGGACCAGCGGGCGACCCAGAGCGGGTGGTTGTTCCATGGGCCGGTCCAGCTTCCGGTGCACTGGTTCCAGAAGCTGGTGGTGGTGTAGATGACTGCGTAGCGGCCGGTGCGCGACCGGTAGGTGTTGAGGAAGTCCTGCACCCAGTTGCGCATCGCGGTGGTGCTCAGGCCGTAGCAGTACCCGCCGCTGTACGGGTTGGCCTCCAGGTCCAGCGCCGCCGGCAGGGTGCGGCTGTCGGCCGACCAGGCGCCGCCGTTGGACGCCAGGTAGTTTGCCTGGACCGCGCCGGAGGAGATGTTGGGCCGGGCGAAGTGGTACGCGCCGCGGATCACTCCCGCGTTGTACGCGTTGACGTAGTTCGCGTTGAAGTTCGGGTCCTTGTAGCTCGTACCCTCGGTGGCCTTGATGAAGGCGAACTGGATGCCGGCGTTGCGGACGCTCGTCCAGTTGATGGTGCCCTGGTAGCGCGAGACGTCGATGCCGGGAACGGTGGCCGCGGCGGCCGGGGTCGCGGTGGCGACGAGCCCGGCGGCAGCGGTCGCGAGCACGGTGAGCGCGGCGGCGGTCAGCCTGCGCAACGATGATCTGGTACGACCCATGACGTCCTCCTGAGACGGGTGTCGATTGACAGCCATCTTTGAAGGTGGGCCGCCGACGAATCAATGGATGCCAGGAAAACTTTAGACGTATCGACTGTGGTGCCGGCCCACCTGGTGATCAGCGCAGGAATGGCCGCCCGCTGGGGGACCGGGGCCGGAATGCGAACGGTAGGCTCGCGCCCCATGGTGTCGATCGAGGGCATGACGGAGTTCTGGGACCGCCTGCTCGGCGCGCAGCCCGACCCGCCCCCGCTGCTGGTGCTGCTCACCGGCCTCGTCGCGCTGCTGGTGGTCTCCACCCGGTTGCCGTGGCGGGTCGCGCGCAACGCGATCACCATCGCCCACGAGGGCGGTCACGCCCTGGCCGCGCTGCTCACCGGACGCAAACTGCGCGGCATCCGGCTGCACTCGGACACCTCGGGGCTGACGCTCTCCGCCGGCCGTCCCACCGGCCCGGGCATGGTGCTCACTCTGCTCGCCGGCTACATCGCGCCACCCCTGATCGGCCTCGGCGGGGCGTGGCTGCTCGCCAGCAATCGGATCACGCTGCTGCTCTGGATCGCGGTGGTCCTGTTGCTGGCCATGCTGGTCATGATCCGCAATCTGTTCGGCGTGCTGTCGTTGCTGGTCACCGGCGGGGTGGTGCTCGCCGTCTCGTGGTACGCCAGCCCGCAGGTGCAGGCCGCCTTCGCCTGGACGAGTGTGTGGTTCCTGCTCCTCGGCGGCGTACGTCCGGTGGTCGAGCTGCAGCGGCTGCGTACCCAGCGTGGGATGCCCGCCTCCGACGCCGACCAACTGGCCGGCATCACCGGGTTTCCGGCGTTCTTCTGGGTCACCCTCTTCGGCCTGGTCAACCTTGCTGTGCTGGTCGTCGGCGGTCTGATGCTGGCCGGCCCGCTGCTGTCGGAGGCCGGCGTCACCTGGTGACCCGGGGCCATCCGGCCCCGACGGGTTCGCGCGATGTCGATAGTTTGGGTGCTCCGGCAACCGCGCCCACCCCCTGGTGCGTGTCCCCTACGACCCGCAGGGAGGTGGCAGGTGCCGGAGGTCGACGGGTTCGACGAGTTCTACCGGGGCAGCCGGCAACGCGTGCTCGGCTTCGTCTACGTGCTGACCGGGGACCTCGCCGAAGCCCAGGACGTCGTCCAGGAGGCGTACGTACGGGCGTGGCAACGATGGTCCACCGTAGGGGACTACGACGACCCCGAGGCGTGGGTACGGGTGGTGGCCAGCCGGCTCGCGGTGAGCCGTTGGCGCAGCCTGCGCAGTCGGGCTCGGGCCTACCTGCGGCACGGAGCTGTGGAGAGCGTCCCCCCACCGGGCACGGAAACCGTCGAGGTGGTCGCCGCCCTGCGCCGCCTGCCCGAGGAACAGCGGGTCGCCATCGCGCTGTACTACCTGGTCGGCATGCCGGTCGCCGAGGTGGCGCGGCAGACCTCAGCCCCCGTTGGCACGGTCAAGGCCCGCCTCTTCCGGGGGCGCGCCGCGCTCGCCGGGCTGCTCGCCGTCACTGACCTGGAGGAGGCTTCCGGTGCATGACGAGATGACGTTCGTCGAGCGACTCCACAACGATCTGCGCGATGTCCGCTGGCCGGAACCTGCGGTGCTGCGTGCGCGGGCCCGCCGCCGGCGACGCCGGGCCATGGTGGGCGCGGCGATCGCAGTGCTGCTCCTGGCCGGCGGGCCGATGATCGTGGGGATGCGTCTCGTGGCGCCGCCCACCTCCTCGCTACAGTCGCAGGCGTCGTCTCCGGCACCCGCCGCGATTCCACAAGAGGCGCTGGTGCAGCCGGGAGACATCGCCGCGAAGACCGATCCGCCGCTCGGCCAGGCGGGTCTCGGTGAGCCGGTGCGGATCGACCAGATGCTGCTGGTCTGTCTTGAGTCGCAAGGGCGGACAACCTATTGGGAAACGTCCCGGTACTCGCGTTCGCAGACCCTGCTGCGGACGTCTGCGAGGACGGAACCGGGGCCCGCCGACGTGGTGTTCAGCCAGGATGTCTACCGGCTCGCACCGGAGAGAGTCGCTGGCTTCTTCATGCGGCTCGACGCGATGCTCGCACCGTGCGCGAGGTGGCGATCGGAGGGCGAGGCCCAGTGGGGGGGCCGGATCGCGCGGGCCGAGGCGGACCACCGGTGGGAGGTGACCGACCGCGACTTCGCCGGCGACGAGGCGATGCTGATCCGGCAAACCGTCACGGAAACCCGCAACCTGGACACCGGGGGGAGCCGGGGAACGGCACGCCCTGAGACGACCGCTGTGCTGCGGGTCGGCGACCTGGTCACGGTGCTGAGGCTCGGCCGCGACGGCACCGAGTCCGAGTTGCGCCGGCTCGCCGCCGTCGCGGCCGATCGGCTCTGCGTGGCGGCCAACCCGGTCTGTTGACGCCCAGGATGCCCGGCGGTTCATCCAGTCTGCAGACCTGCCGGCCGTCGATGGTGCCGTAGCCGGTGAGCACGCCGTCGCCGTAGGGGCGGGTCTTCTCCAGGCCGAAGTTGGTGCAGCGGTGCCGGGCGAGATGGTTCAGGTCACCGACGGTGTGCGGTGTGCCTGAGTCACGCAGCCGTAGGCTGGCGGAATGCCACGTTCGCCGTACACCGATCTGGATCGCCCGCCGCTGTCGGCGGCGCGGCTGCGCCGGGCGCTGGTCGCGCCGTACGGCCCGTGGTCGCGCCTGGAACTGCGCACCGAGACCGGCTCCACCAACGCCGATGTCGCTGCGGCGGCCCAGGCCGGAGAGCCGGAGGGCCTGGTCGTGGTCGCCGAGCGGCAGACCGCGGGGCGGGGGCGGCGCGGGCGGGCCTGGCAGTCGCCGCCGCGGGCCGGCATCGCGACCAGCGTGCTGCTCCGGCCCGGACAGGCCGTGCCGGACCGCGGCTGGCTGCCCGCAGCATCCGTGAGGTACGGCTGGCTGCCGTTGCTGGCCGGTGTGGCGCTGGTCGAGGCGGTGACCCGGCTGGCCGAGCTGGAAGCCGCCCTGAAGTGGCCGAACGATCTGCTCATCGGCGGGTCCAAGTGCGCCGGGATCCTCGCCGAGGCGGTGCCCGGCCCCACACCCGGCGACCCGCCCGCGGTCGTGCTCGGTATCGGGCTGAACGTCACGCTGCGTGCCGACGAGTTGCCGGAATACCCGACCGGCCTGCCGGCCACCTCGCTGCACCTTGCCGGTGCCACGGCCACCGATCGGGATCCGCTGCTGCGCGCCCTGCTCCGCTCGCTCGCCGACTGGTACGCCCGCTGGCGGGCCGCCGGTGGCGATGCGACGGCCAGCGGCCTGCGTGACGCGTACCTGGCGGTGTGCGCCACCGTCGGCCGCGAGGTCCGCGCCCTGCTTCCCGATGGCACCACCCTCACCGGCACCGCCACTACCATCGACCAGGACGGCCACCTACTCCTGACCACCCCCCCTCCCACCCCCACCAGCCCGCCCACCACCCACTCCCTCTCCGCCGCCGACCTCCTCCACCTCCGCTGACCCCCACCCCCCACCCCCCACGCGATCATGCAGTTTTTGTCGGGGCGAATCGGGTCTTAAGGTGTGAAACGGCGACCAAAAGTGCAAGATCGCGCGGGGTTGGGGGGTGGCGCGTGGCCGGGTGGTGGATGTGGGGAGTTGCGGTGGGGGGTTAGCGTCTGCGCGTCCGGTTCTGCGAGGAGGTTTCCGTGGCGTTTCCCGAGGACGTGCTCACCGAGGACGAGCATGTCGTGCTGCACCTGCACCCACACTGGAAGGCCCTGATCCGGCCGGTGGCGGTGCTGGTGCTCGCCATCGCCGCGGTGGCGGCCGGTGTCCTGTTTCTCCCCTCCGGCGGTGGCGGCTCGATAACGCTCGCCGTGATCGGCGGCCTGTCCGTGCTGGCGGTGCTGTGCCTGAGCGCTTGGCCCTACATCGCCTGGCGCACCACGCACTACCTGTTCACCAACGAGCGGGTGGTGCTCCAGCACGGGGTCTTCTCCCGGGAACGGCGGGACATTCCGCTCAGCCGGGTCAACGACCACTCGATGAACCAGCGTTTCGTCGGGCGTCTGCTGGGCTACGGCACCCTGACCATCGAGTCGGCCGGTGAGCGGGGACAGTCCGTGCTGGTCGACGTGCCGAAGGTGGACCGGGTCCAGACGAAGCTCTACGAGCTTGTCGAGGCGTTCCACGACAAGCACTCGCTGGGCGACGGCGAGTTGCGCGAGATCCTCGCCGAGCGCGACCGGAGCGCCGACGCCTGATCAGGCCGCCGGCCCTTCGTCGGGGTGAAATTCGAACGCCCGCCGACCGAGCGGCGGGCGTTCGGCCGGGCGTTGTGGGCTTTCGGGTGTTCGGCCGGGCGTTCGGGCGTTGTGGGCTTTCGGGTGTTCGGCCGGGCGTTCGGGTGATCGGCCGGGCGTTCGGGTGATCGGCCGGGCGTTCGGGTGATCGGGTCAGCGGCGACGGAAGCGGCGTGGTGCCGGGGCGACGTGGAGCTCGGCCAGTTCGGCTTCGAAATCCCCGTTCAGCGCCGCGGTCAGATCGGCCTGGGTGCTCAGCGACCGGGCCCGTGGCTGGAGCGGGCGGGGACTGGTTCCCGGTTGCCCCGCCGGTGGCTCCTCTTCCTCCAACTCTGTGACGGACTCGGCGAGTTCGGCGACCGGGTCCATCTCGGCCATCGTGTCCCACTCGTCGCGCGGCAGGCCCTGCCACGTCTCGGCGGCCTCGGGGGGCGCTGCGGGCTGGAAGACGAAGGTCCGGTACGACCAGAAGCGGAACAGGGTCGCCAGCACCACGCCGCCGGTCTTGGCGATGTTCAACGCCAACAGTCCGGTCACGCCCAGCCCGTACTTGGCGGCGGCGAGTACGCCGACCTCGATCAGCAGGCCCACCCCGTTGAAAAAGAAGAAAAGGGCATATTCTCGACGTAGCGCAGATTTCGGGCGATCGCGGTAGGTCCAGTGCCGATTCATCAGATACGACGTGATGGTCGCCACCAGGGTGGCAACCACCGTCGCCTTTAGCTGACCGTCGACGAAAACGGTGAGTGCGAGTGCGTTGAACACGGCGTAATTGATGACCGTGTTGATGCCGCCGACCAGGCCGAATTTGAACGCCTCGTGGAGGAACTTCTGCCAGCGCTCAGGCAGCAGTCGGGCGAGAGGCATGCGAAACACCTTAGGGCAGTGGACTGAGATCGGCCGGTTCCGTCCGGGTCTGTGGGCGACAGCTCACGCCCGTAGATCCGGGTGCACTTCCGCGACGCTTGGAGTTCCCGGTTCCACGAAGACGAACCGCCGGTACGACCAGAAGCGGAACATCGTCCCGAGCCCGGTGCCGACGATGTAGCTGGCTATGTTGTCGGCGAGCCGGTTCTGGAAGATCTCCGGCCAGAGGCTGCCGAGCCCGTACCGGCTGATGGCCAGGCACGCCACCGCGATGCCCAGGCCGACGGCGTTGAAGACGAAGAACAGGGCGTACTCACGGGCCGGGTTGGAGCGCTTCCGGTGCCGCCAGGTCCAGAACCGGTTGCCCAGGAAGGCGAAGGTCGCCGCGGCCACCGTGGAGATGGTCTTGGCGGTGATCTGCTCGACGCCCTGCGGGCCGATGAGGTAGTTGAACAGGACGAAGTCGAGGATGAAGGCGACCCCGCCCACGGTGGCGAACTTGCTCAACTCCCGTACGAGATGACCGAACCGGTCGAGCAGCGATCGCACCAGACCCGTGCGGGTCGGCGGGGACTCGGACTCCCCGGTCATCGTGGCGGCCACCGTGCGAGCGTACCGGTTGAGGGCCATCCGGACGGGTAGCAACGGCCAGCGGGGTCCGCCGGGGCGGCGAGACGAACGAGCACGAACGGAGCCTAACCGCCGACTGTCGGCTCCGGAGTTGCTTGTCCTTCTGGTCGGCTGGTCGCGGAGGGCCGGCCCGGGCCCCCGGAGCCGCCCGAGCAGAGATCGCCGCAGGATTTGCGTGAAACTGCGCGCGAAAGCGGGTAAAGGCCCGTGAAGCCGCAGCGTGGCCGCACCTTGTGCAGTTATTCACAACCGGTCCCACTGACTGACGAGGTCAACCGGTTTACGCTGAGCCCAATCCCAGGTTCCCACGAAGGCGACGCAGTGCGCCGCCGATACTCGTGCACTCCATAGACCGGTCAGCGTCGACCACAAGGAGATGTGTCATGGTTGCTCCGGCCACCGTTCGGGGGATCGATCAGGCCCCGACTTCCCACCCCAAACTGCTCGCCTGGGTCCGTGAGGTCGCTGAACTGACCACCCCTGAGCAGGTTGTCTGGGTGGACGGGTCCGATCAGGAATGGCGTCGGCTCACCGACGAGCTGGTCGAGGCCGGCACCCTCGTCCGTCTGAACCCCGAAAAGAAGCCCAACTCGTTCTACTCGCGAACGGATCCGACGGACGTCGCGCGGGTCGAGGAGCGTACATTCATCTGCTCCGTCGATGAAGCGGACGCCGGACCCACCAACAACTGGATGGCGCCGGCCGAGATGAAGCGCATCCTGACGGATTTGTACCGCGGTTCGATGCGTGGGCGGACGATGTACGTCATTCCGTTCGTCATGGGCCCCGTCGAGGCCGAAAACCCGATGTTCGGCGTGGAGATCACCGACAGTGCGTACGTGGTCGCCTCCATGCGGATCATGACGCGGATGGGCGCCAAGATCCTTGAGGCGATGGGCGACGACGCGGATTTCGTGCACGCGCTGCACTCGATCGGCGCGCCGCTGGCCCCCGGGCAGCAGGACGTGGCCTGGCCGTGCAACGACACCAAGTACATCTCGCACTTCCCGGAGACCCGGGAGATCTGGTCCTTCGGCTCCGGCTACGGTGGCAACTCGCTGCTCGGCAAGAAGTGCTACTCGCTGCGGATCGCCAGCGTGATGGGGCGCGACGAGGGCTGGCTCGCCGAGCACATGCTGATTCTCAAGATCACCTCTCCGGAGGGGCGGGTCTACCACATCGCCGGAGCGTTCCCTTCGGCCTGCGGCAAGACCAACCTGGCCATGCTTGAGCCGACCATCCCGGGCTGGAAGGTCGAGACGATCGGTGACGACATCGCCTGGATGCGGTTCGGCCCGGACGGCCGGCTGTACGCGATCAACCCCGAGTACGGCCTGTTCGGCGTCGCGCCGGGCACCGGTTGGAAGAGCAACGCCAACGCGATGCGGACGCTGGACCGGGGCAACTCCATCTTCACCAACGTCGGCCTCACCGACGACGGAGACGTCTGGTGGGAGGGCATGGGTGACCCGCCCGCCCACCTCATCGACTGGAAGGGCCGGGACTGGACGCCGGAGAGCGACGAGCTTTCCTCGCACGCCAACAGCCGGTTCTGCACCCCGATCACGCAGTGCCCGATCCTCGCCGAGGACTACTACGACCCCAACGGGGTGCCGATCGACGCGATCCTGTTCGGCGGCCGGCGCCGCGACACCGTCCCGCTGGTGACCGAGGCCCGGGACTGGGCGCACGGTGTCTACCTGGGTGCCACGCTCTCCTCGGAGACCACCGCTGCCGCCTCCGGCGCGGTGGGCGTCGTCCGCCGCGACCCGATGGCGATGTTGCCGTTCATCGGCTACCACGCCGGTGACTACTTCCGGCACTGGATCGAGATGGGCAAGGGCGCCGACGGCGACGAGTCGAAGCTGCCGAGGATCTACTACGTCAACTGGTTCCGTAAGGACCCGGAGGGCAACTTCCTCTGGCCCGGCTTCGGCGAGAATGCCCGGGTGCTCAAGTGGATCATCGAGCGTATCGAGGGCCGGGCGGAAGCGGTGGAGACCCCCATCGGGATGGTCCCCGCGCCGGACTCCCTCGACGTCGAGGGCCTGGACATGACCCCGGAGGATGTCCGGATCGCCCTCAAGGTCGACCCGGACGAGTGGCGGGACGAACTGCCGCTCGTCACCGAGTGGTTCGAGAAGTTCGGCGACAAGCTGCCCGGCGTACTGTGGGCCGAGTTGGACGCCCTGCGGGCCCGACTCGACGCGGAGCAGCCGCAGCGGGGGGTGTGATCCGCGCCCGGTCCGGGCATCATCGGATTCCATGAGGACGGCCGCCGAGACCGAGGTCCGGCGGCCGTCCGCCGTCCGGGCGCTCACCACACCGCTCGCGGTCACCGCCGCGGCCTCCCACCACAACACGCTCTGCTCTGCTTCAACCGGCGCAACAAATTCGCGACCATGACGGTGCGCGGGTTGAAGCAGAGCAAAGAGGGGCTGTCGGGGATACGGGAGGAGGGACTGTGCGCGACGAGTTCGACGTGGTGGTGGTCGGGGCGGGGCCGGCCGGGGCGGCCGCGGCGTTGGCGGCCCGCCGAGCGGGGGCCGAGGTGCTGTTGCTGGACCGCGCCGACTTTCCGCGGGACAAGGCGTGCGGTGACGGGATCGCCGCGCACGCCCTGGACGTACTCGCCGAACTTGGAGTGGCCGACGCCGTGGCCGGCCACCCGCCGGTGCCGGCGCTGCGGTTGATCGCCCCGCGTGGCGGCGCGGTGGCCCGGGTGCTGCCGAGGCCCGCGTACACGGTGCCGCGGAAGGTCTTCGACGCCCGGCTGGTGGCGGCGGCGGTCGACGCCGGTGCGCTGCTGCGCCGCCGTACGGTACGGCGGGTCGAGACGCGGCCCGATCGGGTGGTGCTCGACGGCGAGATTTCCGCGCGGGTGCTCGTCGGCGCGGACGGCGCTGGCTCCGTCGTCCGCCGAGCGTTGGGCCAGCGGGCCAATCCCGATCGTCACCTGGCGCTGGCGATCCGGGGATACGCACCCGCACCGCCCGGTCCACCGGTCCAGCTCATCGTCACCTCGGCCGCCCGTTGGCCAGCGTACGCCTGGTCCTTCCCGATCGGTGACGGCCGCGCGAACGTCGGTTACGGCGAGGTGTTGCGGGGTGAGGCGTTGAGCCGGGAGCATCTGCTCGACCGGCTCGCCGCCCTGCTACCCGGTACCGGATCGGCGAGGGTGACCGGGCTGCGGGCCCATCACCTGCCGTTGTCCACCTTCCGGCCGCTGCCTGGGCGCGGTCGCGTACTCCTCGCTGGCGACGCGCTGTCGCTGATCAATCCGTTCACCGGTGAGGGGATCTTCTATGCGCTGCGCTCCGGCGCCCTGGCCGGCGTCGCCGCGACCAGCGCACCCGAGCAGGCCGCCCGGTGGTACGCGCTGGCGCTGCGCCGCCGGCTCGGCACCCACCTGCGGCACAGCTCGATGGCGGCCTGGCTGGCCCGGCATGTCCGGATCGTCGACGCGGCGGTGCTGGCGGCCCGCCGAGACGAGCGGGTCTTCGACACAATGGTCGAACTGGGCCTGGGCGACGGTCTGCTGAATGCAAGGACGCTGGGACTGATTGCCCTCGGCCTCTCGGCGCGGCATCGGCCACCGGCACACTGATCCGCGTGCGGGCTCGCTACTCTGCAAGTGATGACTCTGCGGAAACTTCTCTACTCCGTGTACGAGCGGCGGCTGGCGGCCAAGCTCGCGGGCCGCCCGGTGCCCCGCCACGTGGGCGTGATGTGCGACGGCAACCGCAGGTGGGCCCGGGAGATGGGTTTTGTCGACCCGAACGACGGGCACCGCATGGGCGCCGAGCGGATCAAGGAGCTGCTGCGCTGGTGCGACGCCGCCGGCGTGGGGCACGTGACGCTCTGGTTGCTCTCCACCGACAACCTGTCCCGGCCGGCAGCGGAGCTGGATCCGCTGCTCAAGATCATCGAAGATCTGACCACCGAACTGGCCGAGGAGAACAATCCCTGGCGGCTGCGCATGGTGGGTGCGCTCGACGTCCTGCCGGCGGGTCTCGCCGCGGCCCTCAAAGCCGCCGAGGAACGGACCCGGGGCCGCTCCGGCAGCGCCCAGGTGAACATCGCGGTCGGGTACGGCGGCCGGCGGGAGATCATCGACGCGGTGCGCTCGCTGCTGCTGGAGCAGGCGGCGAACGGCGGCACGCTGGAGGAGCTGGCCGGGTCGCTGGACGTCGACGACATCTCGGAGCACCTGTACACCCGGGGCCTGCCGGATCCGGATCTGATCATCCGGACCAGCGGGGAGCAACGCCTCTCGGGCTTCATGCTCTGGCAGTCGGCGCATTCGGAGTTCTACTTCTGCGAGCTGAACTGGCCGGACTTCCGCCGGGTCGACTTCCTCCGCGCGCTGCGCTCGTACGCGACCCGCCAACGCCGTTACGGGGTCTGAACAGCCCCTTTCCTCAGCGGAGGTGATGGGCGGCTGCGGTGAGGAAGTCGCCCAGCGCGGCCGGAGAGTCGATGGTGAGATCGGCGGCCTCGGCCACCTCGTGCCCGGTCTCCGGGTTGGCGACGGCGACGCAGACGCCCAGGAAGTCCGGATCGGCGGCGGCCCGGGCCCGCAGCGCGGCGAACGCCTTGATGTCGGAGACGTCGTCGCCGAAGTACCAGGCTCCGCCCACCCCCTGCACCAGCTCGTCGATCACCATGCCCTTGTCCCGGTCGACCGGCGGCTTGACCTCCAGCACCATTCGCCCGACCTGTACCCGCAGGCCGAGGCGTTCGGCCTGGGCGTGCCCCCACTCCTCGACGGTGGCGGCGAGGTGCGGTGCGGTGCGCCAGTGCAGGGCCACGGAGAGTCGCTTGTACTCGACGAGGGTGCCCGGCGGCAGTTCGGCGCGGGCCAGGTCGGCGAGTTCGGCCATGGTGGGCACCCACGGCAGGGCGGCGGGCTCGGTCACGGTGGGACCGCCGGAGTGGCTGTGCTCCAGGCCGTAGAGCCCGTAGAGGTCGACGCCGGGCAGCCCGTCGAAGTGTTCCCGGAGGAACTCCACCGGCCGGGCGGAGACGATCGCGACCCGCCGTACCACCCGCGCAAGTGCCTCGATGGCGGCCAACACCTTCGGCGCGGGCTGTACCTGCGTCGGATCGTCAGCGACCGGCGCGAGCGTGCCGTCGAAGTCGAAGAAGAGGATTGTCTCGGTCGCCCGGTCGGCAGTGGTTCGCCAGGCCAGGTCGGCGTTCAGCGGGACCTTCGGCTGGGAATTGCCCAGATTCAACGGTGGCACGCGCGACAGCGTACCCCGGGTGCCGCGGGTCAATCCCGGCGTGGAAGTTGCGTGCAGCGGGTGGGGGTCAGCGTTCCGCGGCCCCCCGTCCCCGGCGGCCGAACGGCACCACGGCCGCCTCCTGACCGTGGCTGAGCAGGTAACCCTCGACGAAACCGGTGTTTCTGTCGCCGGTGTGCGCCTCGATCTCGCGGAGCCGCTCCACCAGGAACTCGGTGAGCGCGGTGAGCCGGTCGTTGAGCCGGTCGTGCAGCTCGGCGAGCACGGCCAGGATGATCGAGGTGCCGGCGGTGACGAGCGCAAGGAGGTTCACGAGCAGGGGTAACTGCCCGCCGTTCAGGGCCAGGGTCACCGCGTTTCCGGTGGCGCACAGCGTCAACGAGACCGTTGCGACCACGACTGTCAACCACTTCAGGGTCATGAGAGACCCTCCTTCTGTCCCGCAGGGCTGGGTTCGGCCTTGTCCCGTCCCCCCGCCGACGACGAGCCCAAGCAGTACGAATACGGACGCTAGCGCGCCCGTTCCGGCCCCGTAGCGAAACGATTGATCCTGACCTGCCGTTCTTTCGCCATCTGAGGAACTAGCCGGCCGCGTCCCCTCGTTTTCGGACATTCGTCGGAAGAGTGGGGCGGTATGCGAGGTAACGAATGGTTTCGCGGATGTGGAACTTCTCCGCGTCCGAGACCTCGGGGTCGACCAGCCGGCGCAGCAACGCCTCGACGTCGGGATCCATCGGTGGCGGAACCGGAGCCTCCCGGCGGGAGGTCTTCCGCTCCCAGCCCAGTGCCGCGAAGGCCGCGGCGGGGTCGAGCCCGAGGCCCTCGCAGAACGACACCACCCGCTCGGCGGCCGGGTCGCTGGCCCAGTCGCCACGTACCCAGCGGTTGATCGTCTGGCGCGAGACGCCGGTGCGCCGGGCCACCTCGGTGCCGCTCCAGGCCCGGGTCGCGCGGGCCTCGTCAAGGGCCCGCCGGACGAAGGTGGCGAAGGCGACTTTCCGCGCGTTGGTCGTCTCGGTCACCTCGCGACCGTACGACCGGCTGGCCTGACCAGAGGGCCTCGGCACGCGGTTGTCACGCTTGCGTGACGCCGGGATCGGCTGTCGGGTTACCGATGTAGCAGTGTTGTTGAGGGGTGCCACCTGGGCAGGATAGATGTGCGTAGGTGTAGAGGCAAACAAAGGGAAAGCTGATACTGTCACGTGCATGGGACAACCTACGGTGTGTCACGTGCATGAGACGATTGCTCATCGTCAGCGTCACGCGCCCGGTTCGAGGAGGGCCTGGTGACCGAACTGGCTACCCGCGCCCAGGCCTTTGGTCTGGTCGCAGAGGGCGTCGCGGCCGGGTTGAGCGCCCCCTGGCGCCTCTACCTTGCTCGGGGCTGTCGCTACCTCTCGTTGAGCGTCGGCGACCGGGCCGAATGGAACGCCTGGCGGACCCACCTCGGCTGCCCGGAACTCAGCGTCCGGGTCTACGACGCCGGTGGGGAGATACGTCGGTCGTCGATGGCCGAAGTAGTCCTGGACGGTTGCCGGATCAGTGTCGAGTTGGTGGAGGAGATCGGCACCGACGACCTAGACCGGCTGCTCGTCGCCGACCCCACCACGATCGAGCCGGAGGAGCGATGAGGCGCGCGCGAGGGATCGGAGCCGCCGGATGAGCCCCTTCCTCGCGATCTTCCTGGTCCTCGTGCTCGCCGCTACGAGCTACGCCGCCGGGCGGCTGCACGGGCAGCTCAGCTACCGGATCGGTTACCGCTTCGGCTATCGGCAGGGCTACTTCGACGGTGACCGCGGAGCGTGGAACCGACGCCGCCGGGAGGCCCAGGCCGCGATCGCCTCCGCCCTCGCCGTCACCACGCCCCCCGCCACCCGGGTCGCTGCCACGGTGGTCCGCGCGGGCACCACGTACACCGGGTCGTCGTTCGCAGAGCCGGCCGCCTCGGTCACCGGGCGGCACCCGACCGGCACCCTCGTTCGACGGACCGGCTGAGACCGGTCGACGGGCCTCGGCCCGTGCAGACGCGGTGCACCGTCTTGCGACGGGCGGGCGCCGCCGGGGCCACGGTCGGACCGGTGACGGTGGCCTCACCGGCCGGGATGCGCGCAGGGGGCATGCATCCCGGCCGGTTCACCGGCGGGCACTAGCCGGACGGGTTGCGGACGGCTAGCGTCTAGGCATGGCGCGGGATTGTCCCGGGCCAGCCGGCCCGCCCGGCCTGCGACCTCGCGCACGGGGCCCGCATCCGACCCCGTGTCCGCCGGGCACCGGAGGAGGCGGACCGCGGGTGGCCGGGTGCCCATCCGCCGGAGCAGGCCTGTGACGACTCGCCGTACGACCGCCGGTGCCGACCAGGGGCCGGCCGCGACTGCCACGACCCGCCGCACCACCCGGAGCCGCCGTGCCGGGGCCACCGGGTCGGCCGACACCAGGGAGCCCCGACCAGCGGGCCAATCCTTCGTCCTGGACACCTCCGTCCTGCTCAGTGATCCGGCGGCGTTCCACCGCTTCGCCGAGCACGAGGTGGTGCTCCCCCTGGTGGTGATCTCGGAACTGGAGGGCAAGCGACATCACCCCGAGCTGGGCTGGTTCGCCCGGCAGTCACTGCGCATGTTGGACGAGTTGCGGGTGCGCCACGGCCGGCTGGATCGGCCGATACCCGCCAACGATGACGGCGGCACGCTGCGGGTGGAGCTCAACCACACCGACGACGGAGTGCTGCCGCCGGGGCTACGCAACGAGTCCAACGATGCCCGGATCCTCTCCGTCGCGCTGAACCTCGCCGCCGAGGGACGGGAGGTGACGCTGGTCAGCAAGGACATGCCGTTGCGGGTGAAGGCCGCCTCGATCGGGCTGCGCGCGGACGAGTACCGGCACGGCCAGGCGAGTGACCCGACCTGGACCGGGATGGCCGAGCTGGACCTGGGCGAGGACGCGATCGCCCGGCTCTACGGCGGCGAGACCATCGACGTGGACGCGGCGGCCGGGCTGCCCTGCCACACGGGCCTGGTGTTGCACTCGACCCGGGGTTCGGCGCTCGGTCGGGTGCTACCGGACAAGACCGTCCGGCTGGTGCGTGGCGATCGTGAGGCGTTCGGCGTGCACGGGCGCTCCGCCGAGCAGCGGATCGCCCTCGATCTGCTGCTCGACGAGTCGATCGGCATCGTCTCGCTCGGCGGCCGGGCCGGCACCGGAAAGTCGGCCCTCGCCCTCTCTGCCGGGCTGGAGGCGGTGATGGAGCGCCGCCGGCACAAGAAGGTGATCGTCTTCCGTCCGCTGTACGCCGTCGGTGGCCAGGAACTGGGTTACCTGCCCGGCTCGGAGTCGGAGAAGATGTCGCCCTGGGCCCAGGCGGTCTTCGACACGCTCGGCGCGGTGGTGCACGAGAACGTGATCGAGGAGGTCGTCGCGCGCGGGCTGCTCGAGGTGCTGCCGCTGACCCACATCCGCGGCCGGAGCCTGCACGACGCCTTCGTCATCGTCGACGAGGCACAGTCGCTCGAACGCGGGGTCCTGCTGACCGTGCTCTCCCGGATCGGTCAGGGCTCTCGGGTGGTGCTGACCCACGACGTCGCGCAGCGGGACAATCTCCGGGTCGGCCGGCACGACGGTGTGACTGCGGTGATCGAAGCGCTGAAGGGCCATCAGCTCTTCGCGCACGTCACGCTGAGCCGTTCGGAGCGGTCGCCGATCGCCGCGATGGTGACGGATCTACTGGAGGACATCCCGTAGCGATGCCCGTCTCATGCCTATTTGGGCGTAGTTTTTGAGTGACCCACATCACAATTGATCCCGAGTGTTTCCCATCAGCCTCACTGTGCGCGATTGTGTCCCACGGGCTCCCACGCACCTTGCGTATCGCTGGTGATCGTTCACCCCTGAAGGGGACGGGCGGCTCGCCGGGGAGACGGACCGGTGCGTCGACGGTGACCGGTAACCCGCCGGTCACGGGTGCCCGCGGCGCGCTTCGGCCCAGTGCAGGCTCTGGTCGCGCCGCGTCCCTGACCCCGACGAAGGGATCACTTCGTGAGTCGGCCGTGGAGCCGGTTCGCCGCCCGCGGCGCTGCTGTAGCGCTGCTCTCCGTGGGCGTGGCCGGCGGTTTCTACCTCAGCGAGGACCGCCAGTCGCAGCGCCCCGGTCTCGGGGCGCAGGTGGCTGGTACCGTCACCGAAATCGACGTCGACTACCGGCAGGAGCAGCAGGTCTCCCGCCAGGTACGGGCCGCGCGGCAGCAGGCCGCCGAGGTCCGGAAGCGGGCCCGTGCCGCCGTCGAAAGGGCCCGGAAGGCCGAGGAGGCGGCGCGCAAGAAGGCCGCTGAGGAGAAGGCGGCCAAGGAGGCCGCAGAGCGGGCCCTCAAGCCGTACAACGGCCCGGTTCCAGCCTCCTGCAAGGAGTACGGCGGTCACCGTAAGACCGGCTGTGCACTGATGATCGACGCGGGTTTCAAGATCGACCAGTTCCCCTGCCTGGACCGGCTGTGGAACAAGGAGAGCGGCTGGAACCCGAAGGCCCACAACCGGTCCTCCGGTGCGTACGGCATTCCACAGGCGCTGCCGGGCAGCAAGATGGCCTCGGTCGGCGACGACTGGCAGACCAACCCGGCGACCCAGATCAAGTGGGGGCTCGGCTACATCGAGGGCCGGTACGGCACCCCCTGCAATGCCTGGACGCATTCGCAGAACAAGGGATGGTACTGACCTGACCGCCACGACGGGCGGGAGCCACCGGGTGACCGGGCTCCCGCCCGTCGTCGCGGTCAGCCGCAACTGCGTCGGACCCGGCCCAAGAATGCCCCGGACGGGCGGTGGACCGCTTTGGCGGGGCGAAAAGTGGCGGCTGTCGTCGTTTGCTGATAGCTCTTGACGGGTGACCCTGCACCCGGGAAGCGGCGACCCGCACCAGTTCGGCACCGAGGGCTTCTACGCGTCCATCGGCCGGGCCTTCGTCGCCATGTGCGCGGTGGTGCCGGTGCTTTTCCTGATCGAGGGCCTCGACCAGTGGCTCGGCGCCGGGTTCGACGGCGCCGCCGGCATCATTCCGCAGCGCATCGACGGCCTGGACGGCGTCTTCTTCTCGCCGTTCCTGCACCACGGCTTCGACCACCTCTACAGCAACAGCATTCCGCTGATCCTGCTCGGCACCTTCGTGCTGGCTGCGGGAGCCCGCCGTTTCCTCTGGTCCACCCTGGTGATCGTGCTGGTCAGCGGTCTGGGTGTGTGGTTCACCGGGTCACCCAACACGATCGTCGTGGGGGCCAGCGGGGTGATCTTCGGCTATCTCGGCATCCTGCTGACCCGGGGCATCTTCGAGCGGAGCTGGTGGAATTTCGCCGTCTTCCTGCTGGTCGGTCTCCTCTACGGTGGCCAACTGGTCGGCGTACTGCCGACTGACGAACGGATCTCCTGGCAGGGGCACCTGTTCGGGTTGCTGGGCGGCATCGTGGCGGCGATCATCTTCCGCCGCCGGCGGCCCGACCTCGGCGGGCCCTACCGCTCCGAGTCGCCGATGACCATGCCCTGAGCCCCACGTCGGATCGCCCCCGCCGCGGTCGCGGGCCCTACCGGTCGCCCGGTCCCGCGACCCGACCACCGAGCGCGGCGATCGTCACGGCGACGAGGGTGAGCAGGGCCCCGAGGAGGGTGGTCAGATCCGGGCGTGAGGCCGCTGTGGGAAGCAGCTCGTCCAGCAGCACCGCGCCGATCACCTGGCCGGCGATGGTGGCCAGGCCGAGCAGGAGTACGCCGGTGAGGTGAACCACGGCCGCGGCCACCGCGATGAACGCGACACCGATCAATCCACCGAGGTAGAGCCAGGGTTCGCTGGGCAGGCTCCCGGGCGGTCCACCGCGCAGGGCGAGGCTGGCGGCGAACGCGGCCAGCAGCACGACCGTGCCGACGGTGAAATTGACCAGCGTGGCGGTCAGGGTGCTGCCGGAGAGCATCCGGACCCGTCCGTTCACCGCCTGCTGCCAGGCCACTCCGACGCCGGCCAACAGGGGCAGCACGGCCAGGCCGACAGCCGCCGGCTGGCTGAGCCGGTCGCCGACGGCCAGCAGGACCGCGACCACGGTCAGCGCCGCCGCTCCCAGCCGGGCGGCGGTCACCGGTTGCCGGCCGCCGGAGCCGATGCCGGCCCGGTCGACGGCCAGACTGCTGCCCGACTGTCCGGCGACCACCGCCACGGTGAACACGGCCACACCGAGGGCGCCGACCGTGGTGCCCTGGGTGAACACCAGGAACGCTCCGCACGCGCCGCCGAGACACTGCCAGGGCCGCAGCGCGCCGCTGGTGAGCGCGTCGCGCAGTGCGCGCAGCCCGCGTCGCCCGCCACGGGTGGCGGGAACCAGCACCGACAACACCAGCAGGCCCAGCCCGAACGAGACGACCGCCGCAGCGAGACCGTCGCCCAGTCGCGCGCCCAACTCCCCGTTGATCCGCGACTGGACGGCCACGGCGATCCCGCCGATCGTCGCCAGTCCCACCGCGGCGGCCCGGCGGCGCGCCGACAGCCTCGGCGCGGTCGCCGTCGCAGCCGCACTCACACCATCACGTCTGCTCAGCCAGTGGGCGCCCGTCGAAGTCCACCGCCGAGTAGAGCGCCAGCTTCTCCAACCGGTGGTACGAGTCGATCACCCGGATCGTGCCGCTCCTGGAGCGCATCACGATCGACTGGGTGTATGCGCCGCCAGCCCGGTAACGCACGCCGCGCAGCAGATCCCCGGAGGTGATGCCGGTGGCCACGAAGAAGCAGTTGTCGCCGGTCACCAGGTCGTCGGTGGTGAGCACCCGGTCCAGGTCGTGCCCGGCAGCGATCGCCTTCTCCCGCTCGGCGTCGTCGCGTGGCCAGAGCTTGGCCTGCATCATCCCACCCATGCACTTGAGGGCACAGGCGGCGGTTATGCCCTCCGGCGTACCACCGATGCCCATCAACACGTCGATGTCGGTCTCGCCGCGGGCGGCGGCGATGGCACCGGCGATGTCGCCGTCGGAGATGAACCGGATACCCGCACCGGCCCGGCGGATCTGGTCGACCAGGTCGTCGTGCCGGCTCCGGTCGAGGACGCAGACCGTCACCTCGGACACGTCGGTGCCCTTGACCCTGGCGATCCGGCGCAGGTTCTCGGCGACCCCGGCGTTGATGTCCACGACGTCGGCGTAGATCGGACCGACGGCGAGCTTCTCCATGTAGAACACGGCGCTCGGGTCGAACATCGCACCCCGCTCGGCGACGGCCAGCACGGCCAGGGCGTTCGGCATGCCCTTGCTCATCAGCGTGGTGCCGTCGATCGGGTCGACCGCGACATCCACCTCCGGACCGCTGCCGTCACCGACCTCCTCGCCGTTGAAGAGCATCGGCGCGTTGTCCTTCTCGCCCTCGCCGATCACCACCACGCCCCGCATGGGAACCGAGTTGATCAGCTTGCGCATGGCGTCGACGGCGGCGCCGTCGCCGCCCTCCTTGTCGCCCCGGCCGACCCACCGGCCGGCGGCCATGGCCGCCGCCTCGGTGACCCGGACCAGGTCGAGGGCGAGATTGCGGTCGAGATTCTGTGGGCTCCTGGTGGTCGTCATCGAAACGGCTCCTCCTCGCGGCGTTGCGGGGTCGACCGGGCCGGAGGGCCTGGGTATGGCCACTGCCGGCTGTGCTCCTGATCCTCACACGATGGCGGATGCGGGAGCGGAGCGGGGCGGTGATGGGCCGGATACCGCCGGTCGGGCGGCTGCCAGAATGGTGGGGTGGAACCCGCACAGCCCGCCGACCGGGCACCCGTAGATTCGCCGTCGACCAGCGACCAGCCGGCCGTCGACCGGGCGGGCGGACCGGACGTACCCGACAAACAACCCCACCCGGCCGCGCCGCCGGCCCCGCCCGCCGTGCGGTCCGAGCGGTCGCCGCGGGACATGGCCATCTCGTTGCTGGTGCTGATGGTCCCGATCGTCCTGTTACTCGCCTTCTACCGCGGGTTTCTCGGCGGAGACCAGCCGAACACCGTCGACCCGACGCCAGCTTTCGAGCAGGCGCGGTCGGCCGGGGCGTTTCCGGTGAGCGAACCGACCGGGCTGAGCGAGGGGTGGCGGACCGTACGGGCCAGCTACCGATCGGCCGACGGGGGCGCGATCCTGCGCGTGGGGTATGTCACACCGGAGGGGCGAGGGCTCCAGATGGTGCAGAGCGACGTACCGCCGGAGCGGCTGCTGCCCACCGAGTTGACCGACGAGGGGCAGCCCCAGGGGCAGACCGACCTCGGTGCCAGCACCTGGCAGCGGTACACCGCGCGCGGCAACGAGCAGGCACTGGTGCTGCTCCAGCCGGGCCGCACCGTGATCGTGATCGGTGACGCCCGCGACAACGAGTTGCGGGAGATGGCCACGGCCGTCGACTGAGCGTTCCACGAATGTCGGGCCGATCCGCTACGCTCCCCGAGTTCGATGCCCGGCCGACACATCGGCCGGGCGGTTTTCCTGGTTGAAGAGAGACAATCTGTGAACATTCGACGCTGGAGCGTGGGGGTCATCGCCGCCGCGCTGCTCGTTCCCGGCGTAGCCGCCTGCAACTCCGGCACCACCGACTCGCCCACCGGGTCCTCGTCCGCGTCGGACGTCCCCGCCGACCCCAAGGAGGCGCTGGTCGCCTCCACCAAGGGCCTGGCCGAGGGCAACTTCACCTTCACGATCGCGGCCGACTCGATGAACGGCACGGGCGTGTTCCACAAGCCCAGTAACAGTGCCCAGATGGCCATGAAGGTGAGCGCCGAAGGCTTCGCCATGGAATT
The DNA here is from genome assembly GCF_016863555.1 of Micromonospora qiuiae. Lineage (GTDB taxonomy): Bacteria > Actinomycetota > Actinomycetes > Mycobacteriales > Micromonosporaceae > Micromonospora > Micromonospora qiuiae. Next base: position 208,863 of record NZ_BOPC01000013.1, read on the forward strand.
CGATCTCATCCAGATCCAGCCGGACACCTGGGTGAAGGTCGACCTGGGTGACCTGTTCGCCGGGATCCCGGGCATGGAAGCGTTCAAGGACAAGTACCAGCACCTCGACGCCACCAAGGCCGCCGGGAACAAGAACCTCGACCTGCTGAAGGACGGCACCGACCCGGCCGACGCGGCGGCGATGTTCAAGGGCGTCACCGACGTGCAGAAGACCGGCGAGGGCGCGTACAGCGGCAAGGTCGACCTCACCGCGGTGAAGGAGTCGGTCGCTGCCGACGAGGACATGCTCAAGACGCTGGGCGACCAGGCCAAGGAGATCCCGTTCACCGCGAAGCTGGACGCTGAGGGCCGGCTGACCGAGCTGGTCATCTCCGTGCCCGCGGTCGGCGAGGTCAAGGCGCAGGAAATCAAGGTCACCTACGCCGACTACGGCGCCGCGACCCCTGCCCAGAAGCCGTCGGCGGACCAGGTCATCGAGGCCAACGAGCAGATCTACGAGATGTTCAAGTAGGCCGGACGGCGGTACGCGAACGGGGGCGGGCTGGGCTCGCCCCCGTTTCGCGTCCGTGACGCCGCACTGCGGCGACGTGCCGCCGAGGCTCCGGTGATTGCGCGAGCCGCCGGCAGGGAACAGAAAGAGGTGAACCTCCGGCGCGTGCCGCGTCGGGTTGACCCTGCTGGGAGACATCGATGAGCGTACGACGAATGAGCGCCGCCCTGATGGCCGCCACGCTGCTCACGCCCACAGCCGCCGCCTGCACCGCCACCGGCGGCGGTAGTGCCGGGGCCACTGCCACACCATCCGCCACGGTCACCGCTGCCGCCACGGACGCCGCCGCTTCCGACGCCGACGCCAAGCAGGCGTTGCTCGATTCCACGCGGGAGATCAGCAAGGGCAACTTCCGGTTCCGGATGTCCGGCGTCGGATCCACCGCCGAGGGGCAGGTGCACCAGCCGAGCCAGAGCGCCGAGCTGCGGGTGAACATCGGCGATGCGGGCGACGACCTGGCGATGACCCTCGACCTCATCCACGCCAGGCCGGACAGCTGGGTCAAGCTGGACCTCAGCGGTGCGGCGGCGGCCGGGGTGCCCGGTCGCGACAAGCTCAACCTCGGCAAGTACCAGCATCTCGACCAACACCGGATCCGCGGCAACCGCAGCCTGGGCTTCGACTTCGACCAGGTCGACCCGGCCGGCAGCCAGGTGCTCACCCAGGCCGTCACCGAGGTACGCCGTACCGGCAACGGCGCGTACGCCGGCACCATCGACGTGTCGAAGGCCGCCGAGGCCGGCTCGCTCGACCAGGGGCTGATCACCGCGCTCGGCGCGCAGGCGAACTCGGTGCCGTTCACCGCGTCGACCGACGCGCAGGGACGCCTCACCGAGTTGGTCCTCCAGATCCCCGCCGTCGGCGAGGCGGCGGCCCAGGAGATCCGGGTCACGTACCGCGACTACGGCAACGCGACGGCCGCGCAGAAGCCCTCAGCCGACCAGGTCGTCGAGGCGCCGCCAGAGCTGTACAACCTCTTCGACTGAGCGGTTTTCGCCCCCGGCGTGCGATACCCGGCACGGGCCGCAACTCGTGCCGGGCTCAACCCGTCGCCTGCCTGTTGGGCTCGACCCGTCGCCTGCCTGTTGGGGCGTCGCGTGCCTGTTGGGCTCGACCCGTCGCTCTCCTGGCCGACTCAGCCCGTCTCGCTCGTGCCCGGGGTGTAGCTCGTTGCGCTCGTGCCCGGGGTGTAGTTCGTTGCGCTCGTGCCCGGGCTCAGCCCGTCGCCCTCTTGCCGGGCTCAGCGGCCGTTTCCTGCCGTGCGGCGTCGAGTCGGGCCCGGGCGCCGTCGAGCCAGCGTTGGCAGATCGCCGCCAGCGTCTCCCCGCGCTCCCAGAGCGCGAGCGACTCCTCCAGCGACGTGCCGCCGGTCTCCAGCCGCTCCACCACCGACGCGAGTTCGGCGCGGGCCTGTTCGTAGCTGAGCCGCTCGTCCGACCCGCCGCTTTCTCCATCACTCATCACCCCCATCTCAACACACCCCCACCCCCACCCC